>NZ_JAMQBK010000053.1 GCF_023701485.1 Aporhodopirellula aestuarii | reverse complement strand
ATAAAAATCAAAATGCTCTAAACGAAATGCTTTCGTTGGAATCGTTCTGATGAAATTGTTGCGTGCAATTATTCGTATCCTAGTCTTTCCAAAGCTGAGCCTGCTAACTGCTCAAATGCAGTGCAGTGGTATGACTGGAATTCTTTGCGCCAGCCACCCGTTTTCCCCGAGCGAAAGGTCTTGCTCTTCCTAGGATCTATTATTGTCTCAACCTTGCAATCAAGTTCGATGTTAGGATCAATCCAGGTGGCCCTGCTAGCAAAATAGGAGTTCATCTTCTTAATCGCTTGGCCTGCATTTTCACCGGTCAGGTCCTCGAAACGCACCACACAAACATCTGGCGAATCGAGCCAGGAAAGGTATTCAGCTAGCCGTTCTTGGATGTTTGGATAAAACAACCCAGGCTTGTACTCAAAGCCGTGAATGAGGGCATCAAGTTGATCAGATTTCGTTGCGAAGCGATTGATTCCAGTATGCAGAGGGTGCCAATATGCCATTTCCGAAACAAAATGGAGATCCGAGACCAAGATGTCCCTGGGATCACGGATTGCCAGGAAATGTAGCATCGAATGTTCTTGGATAACTCGCTCCACGTCTACTGAGTATGTTACGTGACCTTGGGCACACTCACGCGGCAAGACTCGATTTAGCTCACGAACGTAATAGTTCGAATCGCGAGTATTGGACTTCCAAAAACCGGTGTCAATTATGAGCGTATCGAAATAGTCAACATCTGGGTAATTGCGAATTATCTGAACGAGTAAGTTCGTGCCCGCCTTAGGGATCGAGTTACAGAGGATAGGAGGCCCGGTAAGCCGAGATAGTTTTAAATTGCGTCTTGATCTCTGAATACCTCGACTTAGTTGCGATGCGACCCTGTTTGAGTATCGAAGCAATGGGTTTTTCGCCGGTGAGATGCTTGTCAAATCACGTATGTGTTTTCCATGTAGTAATTTCTGAAGCATTAGGTTGTCTTATTTATGGGTTTGAACTGAAGCGAGGCGGAGATTGGGGCGTGAGTTTACGGATCGCCACAGCGCGATACAGAAAAAACAACCCAAATCCGAGTACAGTACCTTTAACAATGGTTAAGGCAACAGGTGTCGTGTAGGTCATGTTATAGAGATACGTCGCTGCAGGCGAAACTATGAAATATGTCAATAGACGCTGCTCGTTCAACTGTGATGAAGCCAGTCGAGCGGACAACAGTCGTAACAGAAATCCGTAGAACGCTCCTCCAACGGCAATTCCCGGCCAACTGAAATTGAAGAAGAGCTCACCACATAGTGATGGGGGGACAACTCCCAAAGTAACTTCTGGAGTTTCGTGGTAGATGTTTTCGGTGATGTAATAGTCGAGATTCAAATCTTTGGGCTTAGATGGCCAAAGACGTCGAGGGATCATTGCAATCGGCCATGAAACAAATGACTTACCGAGCATAAGATGGTCAGGGTCATCGGCGAAATTCATAATCATGCCGATTTTTGTTACATCTGTGCCATTGTAAGCTTCGACTAAGTTTATTGGGATGCGGCTTGTGCTATCTAGTATGTCTGTTGCTGTGATTGTTTCACCGCTCGGTGTGTTGCGAAGTACTAGAACAATATTCGAAAACAGCAAAAAGCTAAGGAAGGCGATGATGACGGTTCTTAAGGAGATGGCATTTGCGAAGACGAGGATGCCCATAAGAGGCAGGAGCAAGAGTACAAGCTCCCCGCGTTCACTCAACAGAAATGAAGAAATCAATGCTCCTATTCCAGAGATTATCGCGGATACCCAAAGAGTTTTGCTACCACGCATTCTGGGATTGAAAAACCAAAAAACAATTAGCACATATACATTTATGCGAAATAGCGTTACGAGCGTCCGCAACTCACCTCCAGACGACACAATTTGGTCATTTTCTCGCACACGACGCTTCGTAGAGAGATCTCCTAGCGACTCCAGCGAAAACCCGGTTTGCTGCAAAATAGCCGCTACTGCAACAGCAGCGCAAAGGCTGATTGCAAGCGACAGAATTAATAGTGGGGCCGGGGAAAGCCTGAAAATCTTTGAACGGTTGAAGTTCATATCTTGCGTTGGGCGAACCTGAGGAAGGGCAAAGTAGCCCGCGCCGACAGCAAGTACGAAGAGGTTTACTGCTATCAGCGCAAGCTGCAACTCAGCGAGCGAAAGCATTGCGAATGCTTCACGAACACGAACGGCAGACGGAGCCAGGAGATACACAAACACTTTTAGGGTTGTTCCTATCAGTATTGGTGGAGCAACTCCGATGAATGGAGAAAGTAACGAAATTCGTCTGTCAAGATATGCAAAGAGGGCAAGATAGCATGCCGGCAATATAGCAAGGACTAGAGTTGGAATGTCTGTGTAATGCATAGCGATTAACGACTTATTACTTACGACGTGCACGTAAGTCAGGCGTAAAATGGGTTGTAACTATTCAGCCGCGTGGTTTTTTGATGGTATCGGCGGCATGACGTCGGGGGCGACGTAGTTCGCCAGTGCGACCAGGATTGTATCAAGTGGTTGGTGGCCTCGCACTCGTAGCGTTCGCAGCACTGTCATCAGAACGGACTGAGTCAATGCGCCGCGGTCGCTGTGATTGCAGTAGCTGTTTTTGCAGGTCATCACCGCCGGGCGGATTGCTCGTTCACCCGCGTTGTTGTCCGATGGAATGTCGTCGTGCCACAGGAACGTCAGCAACTCGTTTCCGTACTTAGCCATTCGCTTGGAAAGGCGGTTCGCGTCGGGGGCTCCTACGACTCACCGCCGAGGTTCGCAAGACGACCTTCCAACCGGATGACGGCGACGTGGTGGTCACTTTCGGCCATCATCGGCTTTTGAGCGTGCAACTTCTTCGCATCACGAAACGCACCGACCAACGGACGCGAGAATGGTTTCCACTCGGGATGATCTTCATGTTTCTCGCTGACCGCCGCAGCATCTCGCGATAGGTGCGGCCAGCACTTCTGCTTGTCGGCGCACACGACCGCATCGTACGGCGACCAGAATTCCGTGATCAACGTGCCTTCGATGGCTTCGGTAAAGAACTTCTGGATCGCCGGGGAACCGCGACTTCGATCAATCATGTAGAAAACGCTGTCGTCGCTGGCAAAGCACCACAACCAGTGCGTTTTCCCGCTCACTCGCAAGCCCGTCTCATCGGCGTGAAGTTTGGCGCTGCCAAGGCTTTCGCGATGAATCTGCTCGTACCACGCAAACAATGAGTCCGCCAAACGGTGCCACATCTGCACCAGTCCGCCAGGCGTGACCTTCATTCGCAAGTAAAAATTGAACGTGTCGACGATTTGGCTGATCGTCAAGCCTTGCAGGAAGTGCAGCATCGTCGACAGGACCAACGTGCGGTTGCCCTGGGTGCATCGCGGTAGAAGGTCGGGCAGTTTGGGTTCGACCCGCTTGTCACAGGCCGGGCAGTAGTCGCGATGGATCGTGTCTTCGGTAATGATCGGTTTGAGATCTTCGGGAGTGTCTTCGCTTCGCCACGTTCGTGTCTGCGTGGTGCGTTTAAGTTTGCCACCGCAGTTGGGACAGGATTTGCACTGGTGATCGCGTGTGCGGTCGGGTTCGGGCTACGGCGATCGAGTGCGACCGGCGTGCCCAGGCTGTCCGCCGCGTTTTTTTTTGCCCTTGGATGGCTTGGCCGATGGCTTTTGATGCGGCGGAATGACCGACGACGGCGTGTTGGGACCGCTCGCGAGGTTCGCCCCAGCAATTCGCTGCTGCAAGGCGAGCAGCGTGAAGACAGTACATTCAGGATCACCGCTGATGAACTGTCGCGTGTCGGCTTCGCTAAGCTGATTGGAAAGAAGCTTGTCGAGCAACGTGGCATTGATTGGCTGATCAACAACGGCAGTTTTTTTGGTCCCGACCAAGGTGACAGCAACAGAACCAATTCCCCCCCCGTTTCAGCCAAGATCAATTCCATGAAGCTGAATAGTTACAATGGGTTTATCCGCCGCGTGCGTGAGATTGAATAGTTGGAACGCTCAATTTTCTGTACGCGACGTAGTGAATGGCTGTAGCTTGGAAACAGGGAGACTTCGAGCATCAAAGTGAGAATAGAGTGCTTGCCTGCCCATGGAACCACGACGGTCTTGACGCCACGCTGAGGACATCGGCATCGAGGAACCGCGGCCTTGATCTCTGTTAAACTGCATGGTATCAACCCGCACTATTCAGCAGGAACTTGGTGAATTGAAAAGCCATCGCGTGAAACGCTACGTTGAACGGTTAACTACAACCAACGAAAGCGCAAAGCAGGATCACGCGATGGGTGAACACCAAGGTAACCTTTTTGAGCCCCAATTCAATCGCTCGATCAAGGTTCAGTCTTCCGGTCATCGAATCACTCCATCGCCGGGGTGATGTTGCTTCGCGATGCGGAAAATCGCCTCAACCTGTTCGGATCGATTGCCAGGTGCATTCAAGATCCCAGGCGGTCTGATCGTATTTGCTATCGCATTTGCTATCGCATTTGCTATCGCATTTGCTATCGCATTTGCTATCGCATCGATGAACTGATTCGTGAACGTGTCTTTGCCATGGCCGTTGGCTGTTTCGCTCAAGGCGATGTAGACGGGCTTTCCCACGACCTAGCTTCTCGCGTCGCGGTGTGGAATCGCACCGGCGATCACGTCGCAGGCAAGCGATTGACAAGGCAATCTACTCAGTCCCGCTTGATCGGTATCCCGACCCGGCAGCAGTGCAACTTGGAGGCGGTCCGAAATGGATTTGCTCAAAGTATCCACCGTCATGTGCTCGCCGCAGGAGGTCGTCGCGTCAAATACGCTGCCGTCGACATTGACAGTTTTCCAATCGAAGTTCATGGCAAGCAGCAGGAAGCAGGCTACAACGGGCACTACAAGAAGTCGGTTTACCATCCACTGGTTGCATCGCTGAGTGTGGGCGGCGACTACGAGAGTACTCGCGTCGGTGATCGGCTCGGCAATGGGTTCATTCACGCCATGCGTCGGCAAGGCCAAGTTCACACCGCCGATGGCATGAAACGCTTCGTCGACAAAACCGATGCCCACGCACACACGATCGCACAGCACGTTGGCTATCGACTCGATGCGGGGTACACGATCCCGAGCGTGATGGATGAACGGAGTTCGAAAAACAAGCGTTTTGTCGGACGATTGAAGACCAGAAGGAAGCTCGAGTCGCTGGCTGCCTCTTACATTTCACGTCCCAGGGGCGACCACCCGAAGGCGGTTACGAGTACACCGTTGAGCTTGGCGCCTACGAAATCGACACGTGGACGCACGCCCAACGCTTGATCTTGGTTGTGGTTGATCAGCCCGATCCCAAAACGGGTCGGTTAGACTTGATGCCGCGTTGGTTCTTCTTGGTCACGAACTGGCCGAAGCAATCTCGCAGTGCTGACGAGCTGCTGGTTCACTAACGCAAGCGTGGCACGTTCGAAGATCGTCTTCGCGAATTCGATGAATCGATCGGCGTTCACTTATCGTCGCAGGGGTTTAAGGATAACGAAGTGACAATGTTGCTAGTGTTGTTGGCGTTCAATCTCAATGAGATCGAAGACAGCGTCGGTGGAAGCTGGGATACGCAGCGGTTCGTTCAGTTCGAGTTGAAGGTCGGCGGAGGTATGGTCAAGCATTCACGCCGTCTAGTGCTGCGCATCGCTCCATCCGCTGAATCACTTTGGACGCGCTGATCCGACGTATCGAAGGCTGGCAACTGGCATCGCCGAAGCCGAATTCATTTTACGGCTTCATGCCACCTCCGCCGCACGCGCGCCTGCTTGAAGTACTTCGTTGTTAACCACGCCCATCGAAACGAAACGCGAATTTGGGGAGGGGGCCATCAATCGCGGACGACGCGGTACCAAGTAACAATCACCCAAAAACAAGCCCACTAAGGTCTATTCATCAAATCAACCGACTCTCACGTGCGTGGTGAGTAATCTGGGATCAAGATGTCGCCATGAACGCGGGGGAGCGGTGTCGGCCTTTCCACAACTGCCTTGGCACTCAGGGAAAGTCAAATCGCTGCCCCGGTGAGAGAGTTCGATCACTACCGAATTAAATCCCAACTGAAGGTCCACATTGGGGACGGTCCAAGATTCGTCGAGGCCAAGAAGATCACGGTAATGTTCGTTGAGATTGTTCATCACATCTGTTTGCAAGAGCCAGCTAAAATCGAACATCAGCCAATAAATTTCGAGAAGAACCAGGAATGCAATAGCCGGCGCCGCTTACGTTCGTGACGGGAGTCGGCTACTTCGTAACCGACGCAGATTGTGTATCCTGATGTGTGCCTGTCGACGCACTAACGCCGGTCGCTTTTTCCGGGCGATGGGCACCATTGGCAATGTGTACGCAGCGGTCCTGTCTCGGAAGAATGAGATGTAGACCTTCAGTGCGGGAGCGGACTTCTTATGCTATCACTTGTGAAGGACTGATCCGTTATCGAGGCATATTGCGATGCTCCTGGCAGCAGCGTCCAGTTAATTGGTTATCACCGCTTTGCATTAGCCAGTCGGCGCTAGTCGCGGTTTTTGCGTGTAGAACCGTGGCTAAAGCCAAAACGGCTAGAGTGTACTGATATGCCACGAATCACGATAAAACTGGTCTTAAGGTGGCGATGTCCAACTAGAATTCTCCATGTGTGTCCAGATAAGCATTGCAGATTCCAAACACCCGCGTTTCGGTTCGAGTGACTTAGTGAAGATTAGCACTTACTCATATCTGCCAAGACACGCTGCACTGGAGAAGGGCGACTACGGTCAACGACGAAATATCCGTCGACCTCATGGTATCTTTGCATTCTTTGCACTTGAAGCGAAAGGCATTACTACGGAAAACGCGGATGAATAACTTGGATGAGTCCAGACTCCCTCGACGCGTCGGACAATTAGCCATTTAGCAACATGCTCGACGCCGACGGCAATGGAGATAATTGTTGCCATGCCTTCAATTCCGTAAAGTCCTACGCAAAAAGGACTAAGGAAGACCACGAAAGTTGCGGCCAACACTGAGACGCACAGCGATGCTTTTGGGTGCCCTGTGTGGATTAGTACAAGCGTGCAACTCCCGGCGAGAACAAAGCAGAGATGACCAGGGATTAGTAAGCGAAGCGCTGTTGCGGCATCGCTGAATTCTTCGCCGAAGAAAAAGGAAAGAAATTGACCTGGAAACCAATAGCAAAGAACGCTAAGCAGGGCTGATGGAATACTTGCAATAGCGCTCGTCGAGCGCAATACGTTTTGCAGTCGCCGTTTGTCTCCTTGTGTTTGTAGTTTTGCTATGCTGCTGACCACGGACAGGTTTGCAATTCCTAGTGGTATTGTAAGCAAAAGTGTTAGCCGCCGGGTCGCTTCGTAGCGAGCAACGTCGATTGGTGTGCTTAGAAAACTCAATAGCAATGTATCTCCTCGTCCGGAATAAAAACCAATAAGTGACGCTAAGAAAATTGGTATGCAACTAGACCAAGTTATTTTCCCGGAGCTTGAAGTAACCAAGAAACCGCTGGACGATGTTGGCAACTGTTGTAGTGCGAAGAAAATATTGCGATAAAGCAGCCAAAGTGTTGGCAGGGTGGCGACAATGTATAGAAAAATCGCGGTTGTCCAGGTTGGCTCCCCTATAGCCGACGCAATATAAAGCAGAGCTAGGAAGATAGTAATAGTTAGGGGGCCCGTTGAGGTGCCGCCCAGCAGATTTGCTGACTTCGGATCATACAGAGCACGGCAAGATTCACCCATGATCTGGATTGTTGCTCGAGCAAGAGTGAACGCACAAATAAGAACAATTGAAACCCAGGTTAGTGGTTGAGAAACAATCACGGAGCCAAGGCAAGAGAACAGGATGGTAGTAACTGCCACACAGGCCATCGATGAGCAAAGGGTAGTTCGTAGAAAGCTACGAAGTAGCGGGCGGATTTCATGGTAACCGCCGACAGCGAATAGCTGGCCCGTTTTCAGAATAACGAGTTGGTCAAGCCCAAAAACTGCAATGAGCGACAGCATCTGGGTGCCGGCGAAGATTGCAGCGAATCTACCAAATTCCTCTTGGCTTAGAAGTCTTGCAACTATAAAGGATGAGGCTGCGGCAGCGGCGATATTTATTACTCGCCCAACTACAGTCCACAATCCGTGTTTAGCTAGGGCCGAGTACTCACTTGACTCACTGCCCGATTGAGGCGTTGATGCAACATATGGCTTGCCAGAGTGGGGGTGCGAGGGTTTCGGCAAATGGAAAAGGATCCTGAGTAGGTTGACTGTACGGGAATTGAAAGTGCTTTCGTCAGGCTCGCCGATCGACTAGGCCACATGTTAGCGTGGAGCGTCGGTTCTGCAGTAAGCCATGGGCTTTTGGCTCATCCGACTGACGGGTGCGCAAGGCTGAGTGCGATTGAAAGTTCGGCATATGGAAGTAAAAGTGTGGACATGCCATCTTCCAAGGAGATTTCTCAAGTCTTCTTTGAAAAACGCACATGTCCACCACCTTGTTGTATCAGTCCTTTGGCATCCGTGGCTACCGGCAGACCCGGATCGAGTTCACCGGAGGTGTCACGCGATTTCATGTCGAGCCAAGTGAAAAGGCGGTTTGCTGTCCAATGTGCGGCAGTCGAAACGTGATCCGTCGAGGGTTCAAGCAACGAGAATTTCGGGCTTCTCCGATCGGCCTGAAGCAGACCGTCGTCGTCGCCGCCTTGCCTCGTGTGCAGTGTCATGACTGCCGGACCATTCGCCAAATCAAAATTAATTTTGCCGACACCCGCCGAAGCTACACCAAGGGCTGGGCCAGATACGCTCTGCAGCTGACCCGCAGCATGACGATTAAGGACGTTGCCGATCTGCTTGGCGTTACCTGGAACGTGATCAAAGAAATCAAAAAGAAGGACCTCCAGCGACGTTTCGCCAACCCTTCGCTGAAGGACGTCCGGCGAATCGCCATTGATGAAATCTGCATTGGCAAAGGCCACCGCTATGTGACGCTGGTGATGGACCTGGACAGCGGTGCGATTATCTTCGTGGGAGACGACAAATCGGCCGCTTCGCTGGCACCTTTCTGGAAGCGACTGGGGCGTCGACGGCACCGAATCGAAGCAGTTGCAATGGACATGTCCAGTGCCTACATCTTGGCGGTGCGTGGGAACCTTCCCAAAGCCGATATCGTGTTTGATCGCTTCCATGTCGAGAAGTTGATGAACGAGAAATTGACCACGCTCCGTCGGCAGCTTTTTCAGAAAGCAACCGAGGATGAAAAGTCGGTTCTCAAGGGAAGTCGCTGGTTGCTGTTAAAGAACCCCGAGAACCTGCGTGGGGATCGCGACGAGGAGGCTCACTTAGCCGCCGCTTTGCAGCTCAATGAGCCGCTGGCCAAAGCGTACTATCTCAAGGAGGAGCTGCGAACATTTTGGGGGCATACGTTTCGCTGGCCGGCCCATTTGTTCCTGCGGTCCTGGTGCAAACGAGCGATCGCGACAGGGCTGGAGCCCCTAAAAACGATGGCCAAGACGTTGCTGCGTCTTGAAGAGGGCCTGCTGAACTACTTCGAGCATCGAATATCATCCGGGCCGATGGAGGGCACCAACAACAAAATCAAAACCGTTCAACGGCAATCCTACGGCATCCGCGATCGCGAGTATTTTGAACTGACGCTCTACTCACTTCATCAAACAAAGTACGCTTCAGTCGGATGAGCCGGGCTTTTTAGGTTGCGTGCAGCGATGAATTTCCCGCCGTCTGGAGATCGTTCGGCACAGCGTGATACGCTGCCGGTAAAAAGAATCGCTTTCGTAGCGGTCTAGTTTTGGACTGCAGTACAAATTGCCGACATCGTTGCCGCAGTGTTCCGGATAGTAGCGAATCAGGATTCTATAAACACTTTTCGTCGACCGCTCCTGACGAGCACTTTGTTGGGATTCGTGGAACGTCAATACTGGTTCCCAAGCGATATCTATATCCGAGCCGTTGGACAGTCAATCAATAACTTAAGCTAACACCGCTCGGGTAAGTATACAGGGCGATTGCACGGGGATTTA
>NZ_JAMQBK010000052.1 GCF_023701485.1 Aporhodopirellula aestuarii | reverse complement strand
AAAATCAACACGCTGTTAGGCCAAAATCATGAAGCGACGTGCAGACTTGGGCAGCAATGCGACATAGCCGCCCATGTCCGCTAAGAATGGCAGCGTCTTTTTATTAAACAATGGGTCGATTTTGGCTACTCCAAACCTTCGGTTTCGTCGGCTCGTTTCAGAAATGCAGCGTTGGCCCGTGTAAGCGTTTTCCGGCACCGTTTGCATTCATCTTCGAGTTCCTCCAGCATCTCCAGCGTGCTATTGAATCGATCAGAGGCGACCTCAAAGTCTCGTTTCCGAATAACGGAGACAGTGTCTTCGTTGACTACTTCGTGTACCCTGTCTAGCGACTTGAGGAGTATCGCAGCACTCTGCTGAATCGATTGGAGACGAGTGAGCGGCCGAACAACTTGCTCAGTTTGTGAATTTGCAATCGATCTCGAGTTGCGTTCCGTGATTTCTTGACGAAGCCTCGTGCAAGACCAGCGTTTTTCGCACGATAACTTTGCCAGTGACTTGTGCCCACGTCCTTTCAGTCGTGTGAGCATCAAGAGGTGGCATAGAGACATACCTTGTGTTCGGCCATCCTCGTCATCGGCCTTGTTGACAATTGTCTCTGCTAATTCGATCACCTCTTGAGGCAGATCTGAAATACTCAGTAGGCGTGGAGCATCGTATTTACTGATCACGGTCGACAAGGCCCTGATTACGTTTCTTCGGCGCTCACGAAATACCCGTTTGTTTTCGGCGGTTGCATTTTGACGTGGCGGTGTTCCAAGGAAACTATTGGCCTCATCGGCAATCTTACGAACAGCGAGAATCTGGCTTGCCCGACTCGGCGCGCGGTACAGTTCCTGCCACCTGGTGATCATTGCTTGGCTGGGTTCGGTTTTCACGGGATTCATGTCAAACGTCAAGTTTCCGGCTCATCCGACTGACGGGTGCGCAAGGCTGAGTGCGATTGAAAGTTCGGCATATGGAAGTAAAAGTGTGGACATGCCATCTTCCAAGGAGATTTCTCACGTCTTCTTTGAAAAACGCACATGTCCACCACTTTGTTGTATCAGTCCTTTGGCATCCGTGGCTACCGGCAGACCCGGATCGAGTTCACCGGAGGTGTCACGCGATTTCATGTCGAGCCAAGTGAAAAGGCGGTTTGCTGTCCAATGTGCGGCAGTCGAAACGTGATCCGTTGAGGGTTCAAGCAACGAGAATTTCGGGCTTCTCCGATCGGCCTGAAACAGACCGTGGTCGTCGCCGCCTTGCCTCGCGTGCAGTGCCATGATTGCGGGACCACTCGTCAAATCAAAATTGATTTTGCTGACGCCCGCCGAAGCTACACCAAGGGCTGGGCCAAATACGCTTTGCAGTTGACCCGCAGCATGACGATTAAGGACGTTGCTGATCTTCTTGGTGTTACCTGGGACGTGATCAAAGAAATCAAAAAGAAGGACCTCCAGCGACGTTTCGCCAACCCGTCTCTGAAGGACGTCCGGCGAATCGCCATCGATGAGATCTGCATTGGCAAAGGCCATCGCTATGTGACGCTGGTGATGGACCTGGACAGCGGTGCGATTATCTTCGTGGGAGAAGGCAAGTCGGCCGATTCGCTGGCACCTTTCTGGAAGCGACTGGGGCGTCGGCGGCACCGAATCGAAGCGGTTGCGATGGACATGTCCAGTGCCTACATCTTGGCGGTGCGTGGGAACCTTCCCAAAGCCGATATCGTGTTTGATCGCTTCCATGTCGTGAAGTTGATGAATGAGAAGTTGACCATGCTCCGTCGGCAACTCTTCCAGAAAGCGACCGCCGATGAAAAGTCGGTGCTCAAGGGGAGTCGCTGGTTGCTATTGAAGAATCCCGAGAACCTGCGTGAGGATCGCGACGAGGAGGCTCACTTAGCCGCCGCTTTGCAACTCAATGAGCCGCTGGCCAAAGCGTACTATCTCAAGGAGGAGCTGCGAACATTTTGGGGGCATACGTTTCGCTGGCCGGCCCAGTTGTTCCTGCGGTCCTGGTGCAAACGAGCGATCGCGACAGGACTGGAGCCCCTAAAAACGATGGCCAAGACGTTGCTGCGTCTTGAAGAGGGCCTGCTGAACTACTTCGAGCATCGAATATCATCCGGACCGATGGAGGGCACCAACAACAAAATCAAAACCGTTCAACGGCAATCCTACGGCATCCGCGATCGCGAGTATTTTGAACTCACGCTCTACTCACTTCATCAAACAAAGTACGCTTTAGTCGGATGAGCCATAATTTGGGCGTTTGAGCACGTCACCAGGCTTCTCCTTGAGAATCTGTTCGGTTTTCAACGCAATATCGCATCCAACGCTTTGTAGCAGGCACTAGAGTGAAGGATCTTTGCCCGGACTTGGTCACTCGACAATAAAATCAAGAATCTCGTGAAACGCTCTAACGTTCCTTCCAGTAGATCATTTCAAACGTCGGACACTTCGCTGACATTGCTTGAGCGAGTTTGTGCTGGTGAAGATGCAAGTTGGGAGAAATTTGTTCATATGTATGGGCCGCTCGTCTACAGCTGGTGCCGTCGTGCCGGTTTGTCGCCTGAAGACGCGGGTGATATATCGCAAGACGTATTCACAACGCTCTCCCAAAAGTTGGCTCAGTTTGAGCGTCGGCGTCCTGGAGATAGTTTTCGCCGCTGGCTCAAGACGATCACCAACAACCGTGCCCGAGATTTCCATCGATGGCAGCGAGATCGTCCAAAAGCGAAGGGAGGAACATCAGCCCAGTTGTATATGGTGGATTTGCCGACCGAAGTCACCGACGAGTTGTGTGATGAATCCGACGATGAACGGGCGGAAGAATTGAGCCATCTATTGAAGCAAGCGACGGAATTGGTTCGCGAGGATTTTGAGCCGAACACTTGGCAAGCGTTCTGGCAAACGGTCGTTCAGTCCCGTGCGACAGCGGACGTTGCTGCTGATTTGCAGTTGTCTGTCAACGCGGTACGCATTGCCAAGTCTCGCGTCCGCGCTCGTTTGCGAAGCGAAATGGCGGGCTTGCTGAATGATCCTCTGTCGGAGTCAGGCGAATGAATTTGAACTCGGGAACATGTCCGTCGAAAGACGATTTGAGGAGTTTTCTAACAGGACACTTGAGTGTCGTCCAAACGGATCAGTTGGCGTCGCATATCGAGTCATGCCTTTCGTGCCAAAGCCAATTAGAACAATGGGACGATGCCGAGGTGTCGATCGATGCCATTTTGGACAAGCGCAGCGACATCGCGTTCGCCGACGAATCCAAGTGTGATCGAGTCCTGCGGACGATTGCCGCTAGGAAGTCACGGGTCGATAACGAACCGCAGAATCGACAGTTAGGCGACTACGAATTGCTTGATCCGCTTGGCCAGGGCGGTCTGGGGATGGTTTACCGCGCCCGACACGTCGAGTTGGGAACAGCGACGGCGGTCAAAATTTTACAGCCTCATCGAAGGACAGATCGGTTGACGATTGAACGCTTTGAGCGAGAGATGGTCGCGCTCGGACGTTTGGATCATCCCAACATCGTCCGCGCATTGGACGCGGGCGAAGAAGCGGGCCAGCACTACTTGGTGATGGAATACGTCGACGGATTCGATCTGGGTCGCATCGCCAGTGTCAATGGACGATTGTCGGTCGCCGACGCTGCCGAAGTGATTCGTCAAGCCGCAATGGCGCTCAGCTATGTCCATCGCAATGGGCGGATTCATCGTGACATCAAACCATCTAATTTGATTCTCGCTCGCGATGGAACAGTCAAAGTCATGGATCTAGGCTTGGCACGTGTCGAAGAATTGCCGATCGAAGAGCCAGACAATGATGCTGACGACATTCTTGGTGGTTCGACGGGCGATCTGACGCGAACGCATCAAATCATGGGGACTCCCGAGTACATGCCGCCCGAGCAAGTCACTGATAGCAGTCACGTGGATCATCGCGCGGATATTTACTCGTTGGGGTGTACCTTCTATAAGTTGCTGGTTGGTAAGTCGCCATTGGCCGCCAGCGGATCTGTCACGACGCTGCAACAACTGGTCGAGAGTCTGCAAACGCCAGCGATCGCCGTCCGGCAAACGCGGCCTGAGGTGCCGGAAGAAGTCAGTGACTTGATCGATCGGATGCTCGCCAAGCGTGCCGAAGATCGACCGCAGTCGGCCGCTGAGATTGCCGACGCACTTCGCCCCTTTGCGTCCGGTGCCAACCTTCCTGAACTTGCGGCGGCAACCCAATCGGATCTGGATTCGGCGTTGACCGCGACGCGAGATGATTTTTCGACTCAGCGCGACGATCTCGTTCAGGGGCAAGCTTCCGCCGCAAGCCCACCTGATTCAACGCACCGGGGTCTTGGGATATTTGTGGCCGCCGCAGCTTTATTGCTATTGGCGGTTGTGTTGATGATTGTGTCCGCTTGGCGATCGGCTGAGGGCACGATCATCGTCGAAGCCGAGTCAGATGAAGTTGCCGAACTGCTTGCCGCTGGTTCCGCCCGACTGGAAGCCGACGGGATGCAGTTGCCGCTTCGCGTCGGACGCAGTGAAATTCCCGCTCGCCGATACTCTGTCCACTCCGATCCAGAATCACGGCTTAAGTTTTCTCAGTCCACGATCGATCTGGGACGAGATCAGCAACTCGTGCTTTCGGTCAGTCGTTCTTCGATTGAGTTGCCGGAGACACCACGCAGGGAGCCGAAAAAGGAAGCGGAGATCGCATCGAACCAGGACACAGAACCTCAGAAATACGATTGGGTGGATCTCATCTCGCTGATCAAACCGAGTCGCGACATTCGCGGCAACGATTGGCAAGTTGTCGATGGAACGCTGGTGTCCAATCCCGAAAATCCTTCCATGCTGATGATTCCGTATCAGCCACCTGATGAATATCGTGTCGAATTGATCGCCACTCGGTTGCAGAATGAGGAGAGTTTGGCGCTCGGGCTTTCCGTGGACAATCGCCCAGTTATTTTGGCCATTGATGCCTTTCCCGCAAATGGTCACCTGAGCGGTTTGATTCAACTGAACAACGTCAGATTGCCGCAACGGCTGGAAAGGACACATCGCGGCCAGCTTTTACCGATGAACCGCCCTGTTCCAATCGTCGCCGAAGTCCGTCGAGACGGCCAGCGTTTGTCGATCCAGATGACCGTTGATGGGACGCCGATCACATCCTGGCGAGGCAGTATTGACGAAGCAACAGGTGTCGGAGCGTTTCCGCCGCCGCAGCCGGGCTTTCTTTTTCTGGCGAACTGGACCGCTTCGATCAAAGTTTCCGAGTTTCGCGTGATCCCGTTGAGTGGCGATGGCAGGATCTTCTCGTTTACCGATCCGAGAACGGACCGCCAACGGGCGATTGCCGAGCGGGTCCTTTGGAAGGGAGGTTCGGTGACGATCCTCGATCAAAATCCCCAGGCAAATCCATCGGTAACGGAAGTCGTCGGCGGCTTCGAGCTGATTCGCCAGTTCAAAGGACACACCGGTCCGGTCAAGTCCGTCGCTGTTTCACCTGACGGCCAGACCGCGGCGAGCGGCAGTGGATGGCCCAGTGGCGATCAAACCATTCGTATCTGGGATGTTGAAACAGGCGAGCAGAAGCAAGCATTGTCGCTTGGTTTCAATGTGATGTCTGTCGCTTTCTCGAGTGATGGTCGGCAAATGATCGCCGGCGGAGCATCTCCGGAAATATCGTTGTGGGATGTGCAAACGGGTGAACTGCTTCGTGAAATGGTGGTCGGCGATGCTCCCAGAATCGAACAAGTGACGTTCACGCCTGACGGGACTTCAATCGTTGCCATCACGGGACGACCGGGCATTGGGTATGCCTTGGATACTCAAACTGGCGACGTCATTCATCGTTGGGACCTTGGCAGATCCGCTTTGTGTTTTGCCATCAGTCCGGACAGTGACTCTTTGGCGATCGGAATTGACGACACCGCGGTTTTGGTGATCGATATGAAGAGCGGTGAGATTCTTCGTCAGTTGGACGGGCCCAGTATCGATCGAGTAGGTCGGTATGCTAAAGAAACCTACGCTTTGAGTTTCTCTGCGGACGGAACCCGAGTAGCCGCAGCTTATAAAGATCGCGCAATCCGAGTGTGGGATTTTGAGAGTGGCCGCGTTGTAAAGGATATCCGTTCACCGGTCGGCGGTATGGAAGAGATCCAGTTCGCTCTCGATGACCAGCACTTGATTGTCACTGGCTTTGATGGCCTGACTGGACTCATTGAGATTGAGACTGGTCAAGTGGTGGGCACCACGCCGTTGATTCCAGGACACGGATGGTCGGTCGCATTGCTTTCAGACGGAGAACGAATCTTGGCCGGCGGAGGCGCCGTGAAGAGCGAGAAAGGCTTCACGCGAACGGGTGACTACGCACTGCGGTTGTGGAAGCTCGGCACTCCAAGCGACGAGATTTCGACGGAGGAAACGCCCGAACCACTCCCGACGATTCGCGTGGATCGCTTGGTCAAGATTCCGGAAGAGCCTGAGATCGTCGCAATCGACCTGGAAGAGAGCCAATGGTTAAACGACAGTGATCTTACTTACTTTTCGGATTTGCCAAACTTGCAATCGCTCGACCTATCCGGTACTGGCGTCACATCTAGCGGCATTGAACAACTCGGTAGGTCACCCAATTTGCGTGGCTTGTCTCTGGCAGGAACGTCAGTGATTGAAATCCCTGATTCATTTGCCAACCAGCTACCGACGCTAGAGAAATTGTACTTGCAAGGCACATCGATTTCCGATCTGTCGGTGGCCGCGTTGAACGGATTGCACGGACTGGTCAGTCTTGATCTTGGCGGAACACGGATCTCGTCGAATGGATTGTCGCAACTGGATAGCTTATCAGGACTCAGGACGCTTAGCGTCGCAGGAGCATCAATCCATCAGCTGAAT
The DNA here is from genome assembly GCF_023701485.1 of Aporhodopirellula aestuarii. Classification (GTDB taxonomy): domain Bacteria; phylum Planctomycetota; class Planctomycetia; order Pirellulales; family Pirellulaceae; genus Rhodopirellula; species Rhodopirellula aestuarii. The sequence continues at coordinate 31,226 of NZ_JAMQBK010000052.1, read as the reverse complement.
GATGTGACTCCTAAACGTTTCCCTGCTCTATCTCGACTCAATCTGATCGGCACAAGGATTTCACGCAGCGAGGTCGAGATTATTCGCAAGAACTTGCCAGAAACGAAAGTCGTGTCAGGTTACGAGTCGGTGGATTTGATTTCACTTGTCGATGTCGATCGTGATTCAGTAATTGAGTGGGATTTGGGCCAGCCGTGGCGAAAGCAAGAGGGCCGCTTGATGACTGCCGAGCGTACGCGACTTTCGCTACCAATTGAATTGCCAGCAGATTTCGACTTCACAATGACGGCAACACGCATCACGGAGGGAAATGCGCCGCTGATTGGATTCACGCTTCCTGGTAACCACAAGTTTGCGGTCGGATTCGACCAATTTCCCAAGCTCGGCCAATTCACGATCTTGTACGGTATTGACGGATCAGTGGGCCAAGACAGCCCGGACCAGGTCGAGGAAAATACGTTTCCAATTGATTCCAATGAACCAGTGCAAATTCAAATTCGTGTTCGATCCGAGAATGGACTGGTTGATATACGGGTGCTGCGAAATGGAACGCAGGTGCTGCAGTGGCAAGGCGAACCAACGCGGTTGGGACCAGCCAATGTTTGGTGGTGGGAAGGACCACGCCAATCGCAACCTTGGATTCGGCAATACAACGGGATGATGGCGATCGAAGAGATGACCGTGACCCCGGTTTCTGGATCAATCGAGGCAAGTCCATTCAACGAACAGAAACGACTTGCAAATATACCCTCGCTTACACTGGATTTGCGCGGACGTGAGATGGATGATTCCAAGCTGAAGGAATTGTTGCAAACGGAATTACCAACGCAGCTCTACTTGTATGGCCCCAATATCACAGACGAATCGATTGATTTGCTTGCCGCAAACAGACAACTCCAGTTTTTATCGCTCGACTCCACTAAGATGACTGAGAATGGCATCAGCGGATTGGTGGATTTACCGCATTTGGATCGCATCGAGTTTTGGAAGATGCCGCAAATTACCGGCGATGTTACCAAGTCTTTGGCACGCATGCCCAGCCTGAAGCATCTCGTCTCCAAACATTGCGGCCTGTACGGTCCCGGTCTGGAGCGGTTGCATGATCGACCCATCACCGGACTGAATCTCGGTCATCATGCGGTGGATGCTGATGTGTTGGAGCGATACGTTCTACCTTTCCAAGCTCTGCGTGTACTCGACTTCGCGGGCTCGCCAATCGATGATGATGCGATCGCATTGTTCCCGAGACTGGAGAACCTGACAAGTTTGCATTTAGGTTATAACCAGCAATGGAAGGGTCCGGGACTCGAATCCATCAAAAGAATTCCGACGCTCCGGGTGTTGCATCTTGACGCCTCCGCCGCCGATGATTCGTCGCTAAAACATCTTGCCGGTGCCACGCAGCTTCGGGATCTCATCCTACGAAAGACATCGGTCAGCGATGATTCGATCGAGACCCTCCGCGCACTCTCTGGGCTTGAGAAACTTCATTTAGAGAACACCAATTTCACGCTTGAAGGGATTCAGCGTCTACGCGCGATCATGCCCCAAGTGAAGATCACTTCCGATTGGTCCGCGGAGCCATGATGCAGCTCCCAAGAATTCGACCGATTGACCCGCCGTCCTCGAACGACCAGTCGGGGAGCAGCAAACTCGTGAGTCACGAACAAGCGGGTTTCGGTCGATTTTTGCTCTTGGAATTAATGAGCGACACACCCGACGGACAACTCTATCGAGCCGTTCATCAACGTTTGCAGAAACAGGTTGCCCTCAAGGTGTTGCGACCTCGGGATGACGGCGATGTTGTCCGTCGCGAACAATTTGTCTCCGATTTTCGCCGTCTATGTGATCTTGCTCACCCCAATCTCGCTCGCACCGAAACCGCCGGCGATCATGAGGGCACTCTCTATTTGGTCATGGAGTTGGTATCGGGGCTAAATTTGCGAAAGGTCGTCGAAAAGATCGGGCCGTTAAGACTCCCCGATGCCTGCCAGCTGATTGGACAGGCGGCGATCGGTCTACAGCAACTCCAAGACAGCGGTCTCAAGCATGGCCACATCCAGCTCACGAATTTAGTCTTGACGCCTAGCGGGTTGCTGAAGATCGTCGGACTCAGTGAAGCAAGCCAGACACAATCGCCATCCGATTTTACCCAGGATCTCGTTGGCCTGACGCAGTCATTGTGCGATCTGATTGATTGTCCCGCTACGCAAATTCACAATGAACTGCCGAGCAGTTTGGCCAAGATCATCCTTCAAATTCGTTCGGACGAAGATCCACGGTCGATTCCGACTCCGAACGAGTTGCTTGAAGTACTCATGCCACTGACGGTCGGTTGCGACTTGCGGAAACTGCTAAGCCGACTCGATCTCTTGTTTGAGGCCGGATCAAATGACGAACTGCTGCATGAAACACCGGGGCATCTAAACGGACCTGTCTCATCAACTGACGGAACGATTCCTCCAGTTTTCCGGCACGTCAACGATCGTTGGCAGATATTGACCGGTATCCTAATGGTCATCACCTTTGTCGTGATAGCCGGAATGAGCTGGAGCAAATCTGGATTATCACCGTTTAAGTCGCTGAATTCTCGCTCGTCTGCTCGCGTCGCTCTCCAACATACGCTGCCTGAAACGGTAGGCACCGAGCCAAAGATCGTTACCAATGAATGGGATCCGTCGCCTGACACGTTCTCCGCACATGTCATCGATGATTCGGTCGAGTTGGCGGATCGTTTGATGGAGACCATTGAGCCTGGTCGAGATGCCTTTGACGTCGAGGTGCTTGCCACCGGCGGTAGTACCGATTTTCGCAACCTGCATCGACGTGGCATCGTTCAGCTTCCTGTCATCATGCCGGAACGCTACACACTTCACTTCGTTGTCGAGCGGCTCGAAGGCGACGGTTCCTTCGGGCTTGGGTTCTCTGCTGGCAACGGACGCATGATCTCGCTTCTGGATCATCGGCAAGACGACGTTTGGCAGAGTGGAATCTATTTCGCCGAGGGTAACAGAAACCCAGGGATCATCAGTCCGTATCTGAATCAGGTGTTGATTCAAGGTCTTCCAGAACGAATACGCCTGGAAGTCTCGCCCGAACATGTCGAGATGGTTCGCTGTCTCACTGCAGATAAGAATGCTGCGTTTTCTGAGGTGACCCACTCGGAAGCGATTGGATCTTGGACGCGATCCAACGCCGCTTCGTCGAGCCAACCATCGTTACGGATGTCTGACGGGTTTTATCCGGACGTGTTCTTTTTTCACACTTACAAGGGTGCTTTTCGCGTTTCTGATTTCCGAATCTTGGACTCGACGTCTGATCCCGTTCAACAGCCATTTCATAACGGAGGTTCGAATCCGGAAGCTGTCCTTGCTGAGCGTATCGTGTGGCGGGGCGGCCATGTCGAAATCATTACTGACTCGGGGACTCGAACGGTGCATCAACTAAGAGAGTTGACTGATGACCCCTGGTTGGTTGGTGTGGAAAAATGCCCGGCCGCCATACGACTGATGATTGGTGATGAGGAATTGGAACGATTGGCTGCGGTCAAGGGCATTCGCAAGCTTGACCTGACAGATAGTCAAATCACAACCGAAGGGCTTACGGTTCTGACAGGAATGCGTTCGCTGGCGATACTGGCGTTGCCGCGTTTTGGCATTAAGGGAACGGCGTTGACTAAGCTGCGAGACCTGCCCGCACTCCGCACACTGCGGCTCAATGGTGTTGCCTTTGCCGATGAAGATTCCGCTACACTGGGACAGTTCCCCCAGCTGACCAGCCTGTGTCTTGCCGGATGCCCGATCACGGATGAAGCGGTCCAGGAAATTGCACGTTGGCTGCCCGATTTGCAACATCTTTGCTTGCCCGGCACCAGGGTCACGGGCGACTGCCTTGTGCATCTGGAATCACTAAGATCACTGACGGATTTACAACTGCACGAGACACAGATTGACGACTTGGCCATCGCTAATCTTCCCGAATTGCCGATGCTGCAAACGCTGACGCTAAGAAACTCCAAGGTGACCAGCGCTGCGATCGACAAGCTGAAACAGGAACGCCCCGAATTGGAGATCAAATGACGCAGCGACTCGTTTTAAACATGATATCCGACGCTTTCGTTCGCAGTTCGATTCGCTTGATTGCGATTCTTTACGTCATTGCGTTGTCAAGCCACGCTTGCGCGCAGTCAGTTGACGCAGAGACACAGGTTGACACGCAAGTCCAGTCTGAGCAGAACGCTGCATTGCCCTCGCGACGGTACGCGATCCTGGTTGTCGGATTACCAGGCGACGAAGAACATCGAGAGCGGTATCGGGAAATGGTCGACGTTTGGAGTCAGTGGCTAATTCAGGTGGTTGGCGTGGGGCAGAAGGACATTGTGCGACTGGGAGGTGACGCTGAGCGCGACGACATTCGCCTCGCAACAATCCAGAATGTGAAGGACACGCTCGCCGATTTGAACGAGAAGGTTCGCTCCACGGATTCCGTTTGGGTCTTCACGATCGGGCACGGCAGCCAAGATGATCGGCACGGTTGGTTTCATATTCCCGGTCCCGATCTTAACGCTGTGCAGTGGGCGGGATTGTTTGCTTCACTCAGGGCGGAAGAGCAGGTCTTCTGGCTGACCCACTCGGCGTCAGGCAGCTTCGTGAAGCCGTTCTCGCGGCCTGGCCGAGTAGTGATCACTGCATCGGATGATGGAGAAATCAATGAAACACGGTTTCCACAGGCGCTGACAAAGGTCATGCGTGGACAACTTGAGCAACCAACGCACGACTCTGGCGGTACGCCTAACTTATCTTCGGTGTTGAAGATTTTTCGTGATACGGTTGGCATCGTCAATGAATTGTTTGAGGAAGATAGTCTGGTACCGACGGAGCATCCGCAACTGGACGACAACGGCGATGGATCAGGAACTGAAGCCACCGCCGTCGCTGAGCAGCAGGATGGAGACAACAATGTGTCGTCCGTCATCGATGGGGCGAATGCTGACCGAATCCGACTTGTCACGCCGATAGAAAACGAAGTGAAAGACCAACCATGAATGACACATCTCCCAAAAGTGACCATCCAGAAATTGTTCAGCGACTTCGCGAAGCACGCGAACAGCTAAAACGTGAAATCGGTCGCGTGGTCATCGGCCAAGACAAGGTCGTCGATAGCCTGCTGATCGCTATGCTGTGCCGAGGCCATGCGTTAATGATTGGCGTGCCTGGGCTCGGCAAAACGTTGATCGCACGGTCCTTGGCACAGATGCTGGACATGGAATACCGACGCATCCAATTCACGCCCGATTTGATGCCATCGGATATCACGGGATCGGACATCATTGAGGAAGATACTGAAACGGGTCGTCGTCGACTTGAGTTCTTTCGCGGTCCTCTGTTTACTAACTTTTTACTGGCCGATGAGATCAACCGCGCCCCGCCGAAGACGCAGGCCGCGTTGTTGCAGGCGATGCAGGAACGTGAAGTCTCCGTCGGCCGCGAGACCTATCATTTGCCGCCACCATTCTTCGTCGTCGCGACGCAAAACCCTGTAGAACAGGAAGGAACCTATCCGCTGCCGGAGGCTCAACTCGATCGGTTCATGTTCAACGTTCCAGTCGTTTACCCGTCGAAACTTGAGGAGATCGAGATTGTTAAAGCGACAACGGGTGATGTCAACATCGAGCTTAATTCGGTTTTGACGCGTGACGACGTCCGGCAGCTGCAACATCTTGTCCGCGGGGTTCCGATTGCCAACCACGTCGTGGAATACGCCGTTGACCTAGTGACCGCCTCACGTCCTGAAAGCAAGACCGGATCGATGGACCAGCATCGCTTGATTCGGTACGGGGCCAGCCCGCGAGCGTCACAGTGCTTGGTTTTGGGAGGCAAAGCACGTGCGGTGCTGCTGGGGCGCTATCATGTCGATTTTGAAGATATCCGTGCTGTCGCGTCACCGGTGATGAGACACCGTTTGGCGTTAAATTTTCAAGCACGAACCGAGAACGTGACCGTCGACGAAGTCATTTCCCAATTAATTCAATCGGTACCCGAGCCCGCGTAAACTGAGATGTGATGAATTCATTCGCAATCCCGCCGTCGCAATTGACGTCCGCTGAGCTGCTCGGCGCGACCGATGACTTAGAGTTGATCGTCAAAACGGTTGTCGAAGGATTTCTGCACGGACTGCATCAAAGCCCTTTCGTCGGATTTTCGGTCGAATTCGCCTCGCATCGCGAGTACATGCCTGGCGATGATCTGAAGCATATCAATTGGCGGCTGTTCGGACGACACGAACGATTGTTTGTCAAAGAATACGACGCAGAAACCAACGTTGACGTCCATTTGATTGTCGATGCCAGTCGATCCATGACTGCGGAGGGGAAATGGTCGTGTGCTGCAATGTTAGCAGCCTCGCTGGCACACTTGGCCCGTCGCCAACGAGACGCCGTGGGCTTGACGTTGTTTGCCGATCAGGTGCTGACGCATTTACGCCCCCGCAGTACGGTGGATCATCAGATGGAGATCCTGCACGCCTTGGCTCAACAGCGGCCACACCCAGCGTCGGATTCTTCACGCATCCTACACGAGGTGGCGGAACTGTCCCCTCGACGCGGGTTGAAGGTGATCATCAGCGATTTCTACTTTGACGATGATGAACTGGGAGATGCGATCGCGCACTTCAAACACTATGGACACGAGGTCATCCTCGTCCACGTGTTGACTGAGCTCGAAATGTCCATGCCAGTGTCTGGCCCCATTCGCTTTCGCGATCTGGAAACGGGAGAAGAAATTGTGACCCAGGCGGAGGCAATACGCGACGATTTTACCGCAGCGGTCCAAGAATGGCAGTCGAGTCTGCGACGAATCGGAAGCGTGTACGAAGTGGATTATGTACCGATCCATACCAATTTACCTTTGCCAGTAGCGTTGAGAGAGTACTTCAAAGTGCGAAGCGAGTTATTTTGATGCCAAACGTGTTTCGGATCATTCAGATCCTATGAATTTCATTCACGTCGGATTTGTGATGGCGGGCGCGGCAGCGATGACGTTGCCGTTGTGGATTCATCTATTGTTGCGTCAACGTGCTCGTCCGATGGACATCGGATCGATACGCTTTTTGCAACACGTGGTCAAACGCACTCAAAGCCGACAGCGTATCCAGCGTTGGTTGTTGTTAGCGCTGCGTTCACTCGCCGTGTTGCTGCTAGGATTTTTATTTGCTCGTCCCTATTTTCCAGATACACCTGCCGATGGACGGACACGCGAAGTCGCGATCTTGATTGACCGGTCGGCCAGCATGTCGGCGAAGCACAAAGACGGTCGTTCTGCAATCGAGGTGGCGAGGCAACGAGCCGACCAATTTATCGGCACATTGGGTGAACAGGCGAGCGTCCACATTGGTTTGTTTGATTCATCCGGCGTCGAGGTCATCCCATTGGCCGAGTTGAAGAACTTGAAGTCCGCGGCCACAGGTACACGCTTCGACGAGGCCTTTTCCTGGGCGACCGACCTGCTCGCCGCGTCGGATCGTGCTGATCGCAGCTTGCTGGTGCTAAGTGATCTACAACGCAGCGGAGTGCGGCACGCCGATCTGTCGACGTTTCCTGCGGACATAGAAGTCCGTATCGTAGACCCGGCTCCTGCGATCACTCAGAACTTAGCCATCGAGTTGGCGGTACCGACACAGGTTGAAATTCGTCCCGGCATTCCGATCTCGATATCAGTACGAGTTCACAACGGGGGCGAGTTTCCAGTTACGAACGTTTCCGTCGTAGCGACGATTTCCGGTCCCAGCAAAAAGTTTTCCGCAAAACACGTGCTCGCACTGGCTGCGGGCGAGCGACAAACGATCCCGATGGAGCTGCTGATCGATGAACCCGGTGTCTATCAAGGATCGGTATCCATTGATCGCGAAGATCTGTTACCTTGGGACAATCGTCGATACATCGCCCTACAGGCTAAATATCCTGATCGCGTTCTGTTGGTCGATGGCGATGCTGGACGCACGTCGTGGGAAAACGCCACCTACTTTGTCGAGACGGCATTGCGATTGCGAACAGCAGTCGGCGAGGGTCCCGCCCGAACTTTCGAAGTCGAGCGGCTGGTCTGGGACCAGGGATCCGGGTTTCCTGATCTTGACGGTTTTCGCTTGATCGTGATCGCCAACGTGGGGCGGTTTACTGCACGCGATGCCGATCGCCTGCGAGCATTCATGCAGGCGGGTGGAAACGTTCTCTGGTTTGCTGGTGAGCGAACGACAGACGCTGTTCTGGATCCGGTCCTACAAGCTGGTTTGATCGGCAGCACGAAAATCTCATCTGCAACGGACACGATCGCCAGTGTGATGCGGTTTGATGAGAAACATCCGGCGTTGGATATCTTTGCCGATACCCAATACGGTGACCTGCGTGGATTGCGAGTTCGCCGATTAATGCCAGTTAAATCTTTAGACACCGACACGAAAGTGCTAATGGAATCACGTCGTTATCCACTCATTCTCTCCCACACCACAGGCAACGCTCATTTCGTCCTGGTGCTGACGTCGGCCGATCGCAGTTGGAGTGACTGGCCGCAAAACCGCCTGTTTGTCCCGCTCGTTCGCCAACTCGCCGCCTGGTTGACGGGACAATTGGACTCGGTTCAGCCGGTTTCCTTCGAAGTAATTAACAGTGCTATGGCAGCTCCGGGAATTGAGCAGCTCGGTGAATCCGTTGTGGTAAGAAACATGGATCCGGCTGAATCGGAGATCGCACGCTTAGGCGAACAAGAGTTTCGTGAAGCGATTCGATTGCCAGAGGAAGCGATCTTAAGCGAAGAAACCGAAATGGAGCAGCAATTCTCACCTGCAGGAGTTGCCCGATCTGATGAAAAGTGGCCAATCCTCATTTGGATCCTCCTCGGTGTCTTGGGAACCGAATTATTGCTTGCCAGCCGAGTTCACGAGTGATGAAATGGTCAGTCGTTCTCTCTCTTTGTTAGACTATCACAATCCGCTTTAGTTACCCTATCTCCTTCCAAATCGAGCGTTTGACGATGAGCCTTGCTACGACGCCAATTAAAAAACCGAAGCCGGTCGAGATCGAGCGAGGAGCCCATCACCAGCGCCTGGAACACCTTCGAGATCGCGAACAGCAGCGCAGGATGACCATCGTCGTGTGGTCGGCTGTTGTCTCGGCTGTCATCCTGATTGCAGTACTGGGCGTGATTGATTTTCAGTTCGAGATCGGTGTGGTGGGGCGTCTGATCGGCTGGCTGGTGATGATTGGACTCGTGATCGGACTGGTCATGGGATTCCAGCGGTGGCTGAAATTCGATTCGGTCAGTACTGTCGGCAAGGTCGAGCGAGCTCGGCCTGAATTAGGACAGCGTCTGCGAACCAGTCATGACTACAAAATGAATCCAGGCCAAGTGACTCCAGCAGACCCGGAATTGGTTCGTGCACTCGAATTCGATACTCAACTGCGTGTATCGCGTCAACAACTCATGCCGATCGGTGCGCAATGGCCAGTCGCCGCATTGCTGTGCCTGGGTGTGACTTCTGCGATCGTTTGGGCGGTGGCGTGCATTGCTCTGCCCGAGTGGAGAGTGAGCACTGCTCGCCTAGCTTTTCTGCCATTGCATTATTCCAACATCCAGCTCGAACCCATCCCCGAGTCGATTCGATTTGGTGAAGACTTGGTGGTTCGACTGCACATCGCTGGTCGGCCCTTAAAATCGGCATTCGTTCGTTATCGATCTGCCGGCGAAATTCAGTGGAGCGAATCGACATTACAACCCAGTGAAGGAACGTCGCTGGTTGCCAATCTAAGTGCAGTCGTGCCCGATTGTCGGGGAAATTTAGAAATTCAGGTACGGGCGGGTTGGCTGGACAGCGGTGTGCAGTCTGTCATCGTGAAACAACCGCTCGTGATGGAACAGTGGACCGCAACGCTGAAGCCGCCCAGCTACACAGGCTTGCCAACCGCCACCGGATCACCCGCAGGACTTCGCATTCCCGAGGGTTCCGAATTGAATTTGGCAGCTAATTATAACCGTCGTCCAGCGAGTGTTGATGTCGAGATCAATCCTGAAGACACCGTTTTCACCACGACCGCGATTTCTCAAGACGTTGCGACCCTGACTTTGCAGACCAAGACCCGGCCGATCGATTTAGTACTTCACGCACTGAGCGACGACGGAATGTCGGATGACTCTTCGCTGCATCTTGAGATCGTCGCTGATCGCCGTCCAACGTTGAAATTCCTTTCGCCCGCTGAGACGAGCGAAGCGATTTCGACTGCCGAACTACGTTTCACGCTGCAGGGATTTGACGACTATGGACTGACTTCGATTGGCATCAACTATCGGATCGACGATGGCCCTGAGCAGACGTTGTGGGAAGCATCGCTCGATGAACCCATGACTGACGTCACAGAGACAATGCTGTTGCCGCTGGAAGAACTCAAGCTGATATATCCGCAGGCGATCACTTACTACGCCTACGCCACCGACAACCGTCATCCAGAATCGCATCGAATCACGAGTGATCTGCGGTTTGTCGACATCCGTCCGTTTTCGCGTGAGTATGAGTTTTCTGATAAGAAATGCAGTGGTAATTGCCAAGGGGAATGTTTGACACTGGAAAAGCTGATCAAGCAACAACGCGAAATTCTGGGCCGCACCTTTGCTGCCACACAACAACAGGACGTCAGGAACGACATCGGCAGCAAACTGGCGGACCAACAGCGGCACTTGCGTGAGCAGACCGAGTCACTAACCGAAGCGTTGATGGAAAAAATTGGTCCCATCCCTTCGCTAACCCACAGCATGCAGGCAATGTCCAATGCGATCGAGGATCTAGCGGTTAATGCCATCGTCGAGGGGCAGAACGATGAAGAGGACGCGCTCGCCGAACTGATCGCATCGCGTCAGAACCTTCGCAAGATTCTGAAGCAGAGTAACTCACAAGCTAAGATGTGCCGCAATGTCGACCAGCAACAGATTGACAAAATTCGCAAACCCGAACAGAAGAAGGATGAAGAGAAAGAGCAACAACTTTCCAGTCTACGGCAGAAGCTCGATCAACTGGCAAAGGAGCAACAGAGCTTTTGTCAGTCGGCCAAAGCGTGCGAAAAGCCAGGCCAGTCAAATTCTACATCGGAGTCCGCGTCGGGTTCATCGCCTTCGCGAAACGATCTGGCCCAACAGCAGGAGCAGGCTACCGATGAAGCACAACAGATCCAGCAGCAGCTCAGCGACGGCAAGTTCGGATCGTTAGCACCCAAACGTGTCCAGCAGGCGGCAGCACAGATCAAGCAGAGTGGTGATTTGATCTCTGAGGGCGACGACGATTCGAGAGCGATCCAGTTAGCCGAAGAAGCAGCCAAACGACTGCAGGATCTGTCGGATTATCTGGCGAAGCGACACGCTCCCGATTTTGGCGAGAAATTGCTTACGGCAGGTCGTCAAGCCGAAAAACTGGCCGAAGAACAAGATCGACGCATCGTGGCGGATCACAACAGTCGCCAGCGAGATGCGACAGACGAGAAGAAGCAAACGCGGCAACAGTCGCAGCTTGCCGACGATGCTGAACAACTAGCAGATTTGGTGGACCAAATCTTGGCTGAAGCGATTGATCAGGATTGGCAGATTCAACGTGCGTTGACGGAGCAGCTAGCGACCGCCGCACCACGTGAGGCTGCCAACGAAATGCGAGATGCAGCAACACTTCATCCAGAGAAACCCGCGGCCGCGGCGGCTGCAGGGGCGCGAGCGAGCCGAACGCTGAAGCGTTTCGCGACTGCCGTCGAGGAAATTCGGCAAGCGATGGGGCCAGTCCGCTTAGGCGAACTGACACAGGCGGAGCAACAAGCTGCCGCACTGCTGAAGGAGCTACGACGTGCTAGCACTCCGGCCGAACTTGCGATGGTCCAGGCGGCAACGCAAAAGCTGTCGGCGTCGACTCGGTCGCTCGGTCGTGATGATCCTGAGTTGGCCCAAGCGGCAGAAGCTTTGCCGAAACTAGCAGCGGCACCGGAAACTCTTGGCGAGGGTCTACGCAAAGTTGACGAGATTTTGCAAAGACGGATACAAGAAGCCATTCTGAGCGGCGCGATGCAGCAATCCGTTGGAGCGGTCCCGCCCCAATACACTGATATGGTCGAAGCGTATTACCGAGTTCTATCCGAGGACGTTGAGTAAGCGTCACGATGCATTGGCAACCACTCTACTGGACCGCAACCTACTGGATTCTCGTCGCCGCGATCGTTGCTCTGTTGATCGCAGCTCGAAGGATTGCGATTTCTGAAAAAACTGCGAAGTGGTGGTTACTGACTCTCCGCGGCGTCGTTTTGCTTGGTTTGGTCGTGCTGCTGATCAATCCGATCGACCGCCGAGAAACGATCTTGCCGCCCCAACCACCTGCGGTCTCTCTGCTGGTTGATTGCTCAGAAAGCATGACGCTTGGCGTGGGAAGATCCAGAATGGATGACGTTAAGAAAACCATTGATACGGTGACACGAGAGGTTCAATCGACACACCCGATGCGATTTTCGATGTTTCGTTTTGGTCGCCATCTAGCAAAGGTTCCCAACTTGACAGCCCTAAATGCCAACGAAGACGCCTCGCTGCTTGGTGACGCACTCGAACGTCTACCTTCGCGTTTGGCCGGTGACCGGCCTCGAGCGGTGGTGCTGTTTTCCGACGGTGCGGTTCCAACGGAACCACAACTGCAAACGATTACTTCGGCGTACCGCGACTTGAATGTTCCCATCCATGTTGTGCTGCCGCAACAGCAAGAGATACGTGGGGATATCGCAATTACTCAGTTGGCGATCCCGCCTCATGTCGCATCAGGCGATGTCGCAACGGTCCGCGCCGTCATTGACAGCCGCGGGTTTGATGGCCAGCGAGTCATCGTCTCGATTCATCCCGCAGATCGACCGAATGCGGCCGCGCTCACTACTTTACCGCTGACGTTGCATGACGGTCCAACGCCGTGTGAGTTAGTCGTCACCGCCGATTCATCCCTCGGTGATTTAGTATTACAGGTTCCCGTCTTCGATGGTGAAGCGATCGATTCCAATAACGGGATTCCGTTCCGTCTTACCGATCGTGAACGGAAACTGAAGGTACTTTATCTGGAAGGGACGAGCCAAGGGGCGTACGCCGAGCTTCGCGACGCCCTGCAAGAGGACCCTGAAATTCAATGCACCGCCATCGTTGTCAATGATCAGTATGCCAATCGGCCTAGTCTACAACGAATTGATGATCCGTATCGCGGTTATCCCACGACGCGTACGGAACTGTTCGAGTACGACATTGTGATCTGCAGCGACATCTCCTCTCGCGCGTTCACGCCGGAGCAAATCGCCTGGACGGTCGAATTGGTCGACAAACGGGGCGGCGGGTTCGTCATGATCGGCGGCTACACCAGTTTCGGTTCGGGGGGATGGGATCGGACGGCGTGGGAGCAACTCATCCCATTCGACATGACGAATCGGCGAGACTATCTGAACCAACCATTCCAAGTCGATGTTCCAACCGAAGCCCAGTCGCATCCGATTTGGAAACTACTTGACGACCCACAACGCAATCGCTCCGCTGTCGAGTCGATGCCGCAATTCACGGGCACTAACTTAATAGCACGCGTCAAGCCAGCGGCGACCTTGCTGGGTCAAACGCAGGCCCCGCTATCCAAGGTAGGTGTGATGCCGATTTTCGCCTGCCAAACTTTCGGCCGTGGGCGAACATTCGCAATGTCGACCGATACGACAGAGGGCTGGGGCCGGTACTTCGAGTCACAGTGGGGAGTGGGGGACAATCGTTACTACCGGAAATTCTGGCGCAACGTTGCTCGTTGGCTTGCGGAAAATTCGCAGGCATCTCAGCGACGGTTGCTCGTTCGTTGCGACCGAGTCATCTATTCGCAGAATGATCCCATCCAAGTGGTCGTCGAGGCATTCGACAAACAACTCAATCCCACGACGGACTATCGGCTGACCGCCAGACTGCAATCCGACAAATTGACCAGCAGCGATCCACCAGCTCTCTCGACAATCCCTAGTGATGTCATCGATTTGCAGCCCGACGTGTCGCTGCAGCGTTATAGCGGATCCATTCAAGCTGAACTTCCGTCGTCCGATAAGTCGTCGAGTCCCATGCAAACCATTCACCTGGTCGTAACCGCTTGGCTCGCCGATCAGCAAGTCGCGAGTGAATCAATTGAACTTCAACTACTTCACCAGTCCGACGAATGGTTAAACCCACAATCCCAACCTGAGACGCTGCAACTCGTCGCCGAATCAAGCGGCGGTAGCATTCTGACATCCGCTGACGAGCTCACACGGCTGCTTCGGTCATATGATTCGGCACCTGGTGAAAGGCTCATACACAAAGTTCCGCTGTGGGATCGCTCATGGGTTTGGATTGGTTTGCTGAGCGGGCTGGTGGTCGACTGGGTGCTCAGACGCAGACATGCGGCCACTGATCACCAGGTAATTCTGAACCATTAGATGTTGTGGATCCTGATGGTGATTTCTCGTTCATTTACTTTGTCAACTTAATCGCGAGTGGATGTGTTGGAGTTTCACCGAGTTCTATCCGAAGACGTTGAGTAAGCGTTAACATGCATTGGCAACCGCTCTACTGGACCGCGACCTACTGGATTCTCGTCGCCGCGATCATTGCTCTATTGATCGCTGCTCGAAGGATTGCGATTTCTGAAAAAACTGCGAAGTGGTGGTTACTGGCTCTACGCGGCGGAGTCTTGCTCGGTTTGGTCGTGCTGCTGATCAATCCGATCGACCGCCGCGAAACGATCTTGCCGCCCCGACCGCCTGCAGTCTCTCTGCTGGTTGATTGCTCACAAAGCATGACGCTTGGTGTAGAAAGATCCAGGATGGATGACGTCAAGCAAACCATTGACAAGGTGACACGAAAAGTTCAATCGACGCACCCGATGAAATTTTCAATGTATCGTTTTGGTCGCCATCTGGCGAAAGTTCCCAACTTGACGGCCCTGAACGCCAACGACGACGCCTCGTTGCTTGGTGACGCATTGGAGCGTCTTCCTTCGCGTTTGGCCGGTGACCAGCCTCGAGCAGTGGTGCTGTTTTCCGACGGTGCAGTGCCAACGGAACCGCAACTGCAAACACTTTCCTCGGCGTATCGCGACTTGAACGTCCCCATTCATGTTGTGCTGCCGCAACAGCAAGAGATACTTGGGGATATCGCAATTACTCAGCTAGCGATACCGCCCCGTGTCGCATCAGGCGATGAAGCAACGGTCCGTGCCGTCATTGACAGCCGCGGGTTTGATGGCCAACGAGTCGTTGTCTCGATTCGCCCCGCAGATCGCCCCAATGCGGCCGCGCTCACTACTCTGCCGATTATGTTGCATGACGGTCCAACGCCATGTGAGTTGGTCGTCACCGCCGATTCATCCATGAGTCAATTGGAATTACAAATCCCGGTTCTTCAAGGCGAAGCGGTCGGCTCAAATAATCGGATCCCATTTCGATTGATCGATCGAGATCCGAGGCTCAAGGTGCTCTATATGGAAGGCAACCCGGGAAAAGCGTATGAGGCGTTGCAAGACGCGGTGCAGGAAGACCCTGACATAGAATGCGTCTCGATCGTCGTCGACAACGTACACGCTAGTCGTCCACGTCTGAAACAGGTCGATCATCCGTCTCGCGGTTACCCAGCGACGCGAACTGAGCTATTCGGCTTCGATGTGGTGATCTGTAGCGATATTCCTCGCCGTGCGTTCACGCAAGAGCAAATTGATTGGACCGTGGAATGGGTCGGTAAACGGGGTGGGGGCTTTGCAATGGTTGGCGGCATCCAGAGTTTCGGTTCCGGCCGATGGGACCGGACCGAGTGGGAGCAGCTCATTCCGTTTGACATGGCCGGTCATCGCGACCATCTCGCTCAGCGGTTTGAAGTCGAAGTCCCTGTCGATGCGGAGTCCCACCCGATATGGAGGCTCTTTGACGATCCGAAACAGAATCATGCCGCGATTCAAGCGATGCCACAATTTACCGGCACAAATTTGATTTCACGTGTGAAGCCGGCCGCGACGCTACTCGGTCACACACGGAATCCGCTCCTGCGAGTTGGAATCATGCCCGTTTTTGCGTGCCAAACCTACGGGCGTGGTCGCACCTTCGCGATGTCGACCGATACGACAGAAGCTTGGGGGCAGTACTTCGAGTCACAGTGGGGAGTGGGGGACAATCGTTACTACCGGAAATTCTGGCGCAACGTTGCTCGTTGGCTTGCGGAAAATTCGCAGGCATCTCAGCGACGGTTGCTCGTTCGTTGCGACCGAGTCATCTATTCGCAGAATGATCCCATCCAAGTAGTCGTCGAGGCATTCGACAAACAACTCAATCCCACGACGGACTATCGCCTGACCGTCAGACTTCAAGCCGACGAACTAACCAGCAGCGATCCACCAGCTCTCTCGACAATCCCTAGTGATGTCATCGATTTGCAGCCCGACGTGTCGCTGCAGCGTTATAGCGGATCCATTCAAGCTGAGCTTCCGTCGTCCGATAAGTCGTCGAGTCCCATGCAAACCATTCACCTGGTCGTAACCGCTTGGCTGGCCGATAAGCAAGTCGCGAGTGAATCGATCGAACTTCAACTACTTCACCAGTCCGAAGAATGGTTAAAACCCCAATCCCAACCTGAGACGCTGCAACTCGTCGCCGAATCAAGCGGCGGAAGCATTCTGACATCTGATGACGATCTCATGCGGCTTCTTCGATCGTATGATTCGGCACCTGGTGAAAGGCTCATACACACCGTTCCGCTGTGGGATCGCCCATGGATTTGGGTTGGTTTGCTGAGCGGGCTGGTGGTCGACTGGGTGCTCAGACGCAGACATGCGGCCACTGATCACAAGGTAATTCTGAACCATTAGATGTTGTGGAAGTTTTCCTTTACGGGCGCATCATCGCAAACATGCACGGCAGTTTGGTTTCCGATGCCCTGATACATTTCTATCTCAATGCCCATGAATCTATCTCCCAACAAGAATTTTTGCCTGATTGTAAATCCGCACGGTGGGCGCAAGAAAGGCTTGCACCTGCTGAGCGAGATCCAGCCGATTTTTGACACGGCAGGCATCAAGCTGGAGGTCATAGTGACCGAGTTCGCTGGACATGCCAGAGAAATTGCTAAACAGAAAGACCTGGTTGGCTATGACGGCATGATCGTCATCGGTGGCGATGGGACGATGCACGAAATACTGAATGGACTCTTCACGCGAGAAGACCAACAAACGATTCCAATTGGCTTGATCCCAGGCGGATCGGGAAATTCTCTGATCGTGGATCTGGAATTAACAGACCCAGTCGACGCTGCAAAAGCAATTGTCGATGAACATATTCGCAAGTTCGATGTGGTGGAAATCACTACCAACGGCAGGACGGTTTATTCTTTCAATATTATCGGCTGGGGACTTGTAACCGATGTCGGCATTCGAGCGGAAAAATGGCGATGGCTGGGACCTGCCAGGTACACCATTGTCAGCCTGCTCAAGGTGCTGCGGGGAACTCAAGCTCGATCCGCCCAACTTATTCTCGATGGCAAGGAGATCGCGGATGAGTTCACTTTTGTCATGGTCTGCAACACTCGCTACACAGGTGCCATGAAGATTGCCCCCCAGGCCAAACTCGATGATGGCCTACTGGACGTGATTGTTCTGCGGCATGGTGCAAGTAGGCTGAAGTTACTCAGCCTTTTCAATCGAATTTACGACGGGACGCATGTCGAAGATCCGGTCGTGGAATACTACACGGCATCCCAAATTTCGTTGACTTCGAATCAAGCCGACCCGCTCAACATCGACGGCGAACTCACTGGGACGACTCCGTTCGATATAGAAGTAAGGCCCAGAGCGATTGAAATGTTTGATCGAAGAAAAGAGAAGTGCCAAAACAGGCTTGTCATCAGCGGTAAAGGTGGCCAATCGGTTCCGCTATGCTAAGAAGCGTAAATACAGACAGCTGCATGACGGAACTCTTGTTTCGTGAGCAAGTTGCACAAGAATTTGAGGGAGATGCCGGATTCCCCAAATGACCAAGATCGACGGCGAAAGGCGAAAAGTCTTGGGATACAAATGCGAGTACCTGCGTATCAAACTGGGAAATCTTCTTTTCCCGCGTCATCAATACATTGCTTTTGACGCTACCCACATAGGACTCCCATGAACTGCACTTCGGTAAAAATGCTGCCATGACCAACGAATCTGCCGCTGATGACGAAGCTATTCAGGTGTTGCTGGCTGAGTTGCTAGAGGCGGCTGAGCGAGGGGAAGCGATTGATCGTGAGCAACTTTGTAGCTTGTACCCGCAGTATGCCGACTCTATTTGCGAATTTCTGGACAACAACGGTCTCGTCCGCGATGCGATGGCGGTTTTTCGAGATGATGCTACCGAGCGGCCCATCGATTCGGCGTTTGCGCCGACACTTGATTCTCAGGCTGCTGGCCAATCGACTAAGTTCGAGATTGGCGATTCACTTCGGTATGTCGGCGAATATGAAATCGTCGACGAAATCGCGCGTGGCGGAATGGGGATTGTATTTCGCGCGAGGCAATCGCAGTTGCGCCGCGACGTCGCACTGAAAATGATATTGGCGGGAAGGCTGGCATCGGATGCCGACGTCGACCGTTTTTATCGCGAAGCTCGCGCGGCTGCGGCGCTAAAACACCCCAACATCGTGAGCGTCCACGAAGTCGGCGAGCATGAAGGACATCACTACTTCACGATGGACCTAGTCGATGGCAGAAGTTTGGCATCGAGCATCAGCGAAGAAACGCTATCGCCAAAAAAAGCGGCGGAGCTCATCAAAACCGTTACCCTAGCCATCGCATACGCGCATCATCAAGGAGTGCTGCATCGCGATCTGAAGCCCGCTAATATTCTAATCGATGAAAGTGGCCAACCGCATGTCACCGACTTTGGTTTGGCGAAAACATTGTCGCGTGATGCAACGGATAATGACCTAACCGCGACCGGGCAGATCTTGGGCACGCCTAGCTACATGGCGCCCGAGCAGGCGTTGGCGAAGCATCAGCTCGTTGGCGTCGCCTGCGATGTCTATTCACTCGGTGCGATCTTGTACGCTTGCTTGAGCGGTCGCGGTCCGTTTGTCGCCGACTCAGCCGTCGACACCATTCGGCAAGTGATCGAGAAAGAACCGGTATCGCTAAGACTTTTGAATCCGCAAGTTCCTAAGGACCTGGAAACGATCTGTTTGAAGTGTTTGCAGAAGGAACCCCAGAGTCGTTACGGAACAGCTGGCGAATTGGCTTGCGATCTGGATCGGTTCCTTGAAGGTAGACCAGTGTCGGCCCGCCCGATCAGTCGAATCAGCAAGACAATGCGTTGGTGTCGTCGGAACCGAGTTGTCGTTGCTGCTGCGGTGGCACTGATAACCTCACTTTGTCTTGGCATAATTGGAACGACCATAGGTCTCGCGAGGGCGATGACGTCGGAACAGAAGGCGATTAGCGACCGAAACAAGGCAACTGAACTCGCAGCTGACAATCGAGCCCTTGCGATTCGAGAAAGGGACGCAAAAAGAGAATTGCAAGAACTCAGTGAACAGCTTGCCAAGCAGCTAAAGCAAGAGACTGTTTGGCGCTTAGCGGCTCAGTCGGAGGCAACTCGAATGGAGATGCCGGTTCTGAGCCTTCTGCTGGCGATTGAGGCCGTTGAAACAACCTGGCGCGATGATCATTCAGTGCTGCCAGTTGCCCATCAAACCATTGTAGATGCTCTCAGCCAAGTTAAAGGTGTGCCTCTTGTTGGCCATAGCGAACCCGTGTATTCGATCGACATAGCTCCTGGCGGTCGTTGGATGTACACAACCAGTAAAGATGGCGCAATTCGACGTTGGGATTTGAGTCGGGAGGAGATCGAAGCGACGCCAACAGTCATTCGCGGCCACGGCGTGCTTGGCGTTGCCCCGACGGTCCATGGGCGGTGGGTCAGTGGTACCAGAGCGACTGCAGATGGTCGCTGGTTGGTCTCGATTGGACACGACAAGACGACTCGGCTTTGGGACCTAAAATCACAAAATCCTGCGACCTCTCACCGAATACTGGAGCACCGGACGGGAACGGTTTCTCAAGTTGCGATTAGCCCCGATGGTAGATGGCTGGCAACGGCAGGATACATCGATCCAACAATTAGTCTTTGGGATCTTTCGGCGGGTGCTGACGTACGTAAGGTCACGCTCAATGGTCATAGTAGTTTTGTCACGGGACTAGAGTTTACACCCGACGGCAAACGGTTGATCAGCGCAAGCCAAGCGACCGCGCGAATCTGGAATTACCAAGATCCAGAGGATTCGGAAAGCATTCCTTTGCGGGGGCACACCTCAACAATCTTGACACTGGCGATTAGCGAAAACAGCCAACGGCTTGTCACCGCCGGCGCGGATCGAACGATTCGTGTTTGGGACCTTGCTGCAGAGAATCCGGGGGCGAAACCCGTGATCTTGACAGGGCATGAGGCTACGGTCAGAGATCTGGACTTGACTCCGGATGGTCGTACGC
Organism: Aporhodopirellula aestuarii; assembly: GCF_023701485.1. Classification (GTDB taxonomy): domain Bacteria; phylum Planctomycetota; class Planctomycetia; order Pirellulales; family Pirellulaceae; genus Rhodopirellula; species Rhodopirellula aestuarii. Next base: position 10,682 of record NZ_JAMQBK010000052.1, on the reverse strand, counting down.
TCGTCTCGGCGAGCGAAGATCGGACAGCAAGAGTCTGGGATCTCGACGCGGAGAGTCATCTTCGTCTCACGCTTAAAGGACATCGGAATTGGGTGAAACGCGTCAAGATCACTTCCGATGGTCGCTATGTGATCACAGGCAGTGAGGACAAGACACTGCGACTTTGGGACCTAAATGCAACCGATCCGATGTTCCGTGAACTTAAAGGGCATGAATCCCCAATCCGAGGAATCGTCTTGGACGAAGACCATAGCCGGTTCGTGACAATTAGCGACGACTTAGCAGCACGAGAATGGAGCCTTCAAAGCTTCACCCGTGAGGGCATTGTTCGAGTCGTTGATGAAAGAGCTTGGGTCAATTCAGTATCCATTACAAACGACATGGAGTGGCTTGTCACTACGGGAACTTTTTTGCCTGACAGTCGTTCAAACGGTTCTCGATCTTGGACCAAAGTAATTCGTTTGAAGACAAACGAATCGGCATTTTATACGTCAGGAACAGCGCGTCCCAAGATTAGCAAGCAACTTAGCCAAGCTTTCGCGACCGACGCTGACGGCAGTGTCCGTGTTTTGAAACTCGACTCCAGATCCCTCGGGAGAACGGACACGTTTCTCAAGCTTCCAGAATGGCATGCTGCTCGAATTGCGATAAACACGAAAGGAACGCGGCTTGCGGTTGTCTATCGGCAATCTTCTCGTGTCAAAAGGAAGGCTGTTCTTTGGGATGTGTCAACGGCGCCCCCTGAGATCTACTTTGAAAGGCCGGCGGCGTCCGATTGCTGCGTCATAAGTTCAGATGAAAAGCTTGCTACGGTGGGCGATGACTGGAATATCAACATTACAAATCTAGCTAATCCGCACCAACCAGCAAGCGTTTTAAACGGGCATAATGAGCCACTGACTGCAATGGAATGGGGGCCAGAAGGTAGGTGGTTAGTATCGGGAGGACAGGACAAAATCATTAAGATATGGGACGCTCTTGCGGATGATCCGTCGTCCACCGTCATTTCTTTACGAGGGCACAACAACACCATCAAGCACTTGGCTATCAGTCCCGACGGCAGGTGGCTGGTTTCAACTGACAACGACGATGTTACGGTGCGACTGTGGAATCTGGCTGCATGGGACAGAGGCCCATCTTATGTAACGCTTTCCGGTCACCGAGGAACAATATCGAACGTGTCGTTTAGTCCTGACAGCAAGATGTTGGTTACAGGGAGCAGTGACCACACTGCCCGGGTATGGTATCTGGATGAATCCCCTTCCAACGCGATAGCTAAGTCAATCGTGCTCAAAGGGCATGATGATGACGTTTCTGACGCATGCTTTACCTCAGACGGTGCGCAGGTCGTGACTTCGAGCAGGGACGGGACTGTAAGATTTTGGAAAGTGAACCCGAAAGCAGTTCTAGAAGATGCTCGACGTCGTGCAGGGCGCCGACTAACCGAAAAAGAGCGAAGCAGGTTTCTTTCTCAGCCAATTAGGCATCTTGGGTCCTGATGGGCTCAAACTGAAGATGGGAATCGGTGATCATCAGGTCAGCAACGCCTGCAATTTTTACGGCTCTCCGTGAGAACGGGGGCCCGATGCCCTTGCTCGTCAATTCCGCCAGCGCCCTGCTCGGCAGAATCTGACCAGTGGGTGAATTGTAATATCCCATCGCAAAAGCTGGGGCGCGTGAGGGCGTTGATTGCTCCGCTGGAGCGTATTCGATCGGCTCCCTCTACTTCCTGCGGTTGCATCGCCCTCGCGGACTTCGGTCGGGGTGAAACTCGCGTCGGTGTCTTCAGAATCTGGGCACCGACGCGCCGAAATGGCCCTCACCGCAGTGCCATTCGAGTCAGGCCTTGTGTTGAGTGTTGATCAAAACGAAAACTCAGCGCAAGGCCTGACCACGACGAAGTCTACCGGTAACCAAACACGTTCCTACTGGCAACTCCTTGCTCAGTCTTTCACTCTTAATCAGGACGTACCAAATACGCTATTCTCAGGGACACTCCCAACATGGTCGCAACCAGGATCGAACCCAAGAGAGTAGACACCGAGAATAGCGTGACGAATCCGTAGAACAGCAGAAGGGAACGAAAAGAGATTCGCTTCAAGCTGCCAAGCGTGTCATATACCATGACATTAGTCCGACTAAGGATCCAATTTCCGCCCACGGTCCAAGAATAGGAAAGTCGATTTTCGGACTCCTTGGAAGGATGCTGATCAGCAAGACAAGGAAGCCGATTCCAATCACTGCCGACGTGAAGATCCAGGCAATTGCAAATTCGGGTCGATGAATCAAACGACGCAGTCCGACGGGATGATCGTCAGTCGACTGCGAGTCGTCGCTGGACGCTGATGGCGAATCGTAGGGGTTTAAAGGCATGCAATTGAAATCAAAGATGAATTCGGAAGTTGCCAAGTGTTCATATTCAGTTCCGATGGATTTGAGGGGAATTCGCAGCCATTTAGTGACTCGCGATTCGTTGCGTAGCGGACAAAACAGGCTTGTAATCAGCGGTTTAGGTCGCCAACTGGGGCCGCTGTGCTAAGCTAAAAAGCGTGAATTAGGTGTGCTGCATGACGAAGTCTTCGTTTCATGGGCTAGTCGATCAGGAATTTGCGTCATCGGGGCGACCGAATAGACGCACTAATTAGTGAGGCCGATACAACACTCCATGAGGAATCACGATGCAAAACCGCCACTTGATAATCGCCCTTCTTCTTTTTCTCGCATTCGGGACGTTGAGCGTTCGCGCCGAACGAGCCTGGAGCGGATCGATTCACCTGGTTGAATCCAACATCCTGCTTCATTTTGGCGGAATGGAATATGGTTATTGGTCGGATGTCGGGTACTTGAAACTCCCCGGAAGCAGTATTCGAGGCGGTACGTACCAAGGATTAGTTGCGTACCGATTCCTGCCCGATCCAAATGATCCTCTTCGTTCGACAATCAAGGGCACCGTTCGACTTGAGATCGACGGTAAGAAAGCAAAAATCAAGAACCTGGTATTGGTCCGACGAACCCCAACAGCCGACTGGCGGATCGATCCTGAAATCATTGAGAGATTAAAAGAATCTGAGACAGCGAAACACGATCTGGAATTGAAGAGAGAGGAACCGAACACTCGCTCGATCGCAGAGGAAAAAGCTAAGGAAAAAGAGAAAAGTCATGATTGAGAACTTCGGTCGCAACCTCCAAATTGAGCCGGCAGAGTACTGTTGCCCCCAATCTGAGTCGGAGCTACTTGCGTTTCTCGACGCGAATCGCGACCAGAAGATTCGTGCGATCGGACGATTGCACTCTTGGAGCAAGGTTATTCAGACCGACGGGGCGGTGGTCGACATGAAGCACTTCAACGCAATGTCGCTGGAGGAGTTTGAGGGAGTTTCGGCCGTGCGCGTGGGTGCAGGATGTCAGATCAAAGAGGTCATTTACATGCTTCAACAGCATTGCCTGACGCTGTCGACGCTTGGCTTGATCGACGAACAGTCTGTCGCGGGGGCGATCTCCACAGGCACTCATGGTTCGGGGAAAGAAAGTCTCTCGCATTTTGTACTTGGTGTTCGGATTGCCACCTTTTGCAACGGGGACGGCAAGGCAAAGCTATCCTCATTTCAATCAGATCAACCAATGCTACTCCGCGCGTCACGCTGTTCTCTCGGATGCCTTGGAATTATCACCGAAGTTGTGTTACCCGTCAGAAAGCAATAAGCAATCGAGGAGCATCTCAAACGATACAACGCGCTCGACGAAGTGTTAGCGAAAGAGGCCGAATACCCTTTGCAACAATTCTATCTCGTTCCCTGGCGATGGGACTACTTTGCCCAACATCGCAAAGAATCGAATCGAACGCATAGTTGGCATGCGCGAGCCTACCGCTGGTTCTGGTCGCTGGGGATGGACACCATATTCCATCTTTTCGTTTGCATGCTCGCGCGTTGGTTGCCAAGTCGCTGCACGAAACTTGCTTACCGGCATCTCATTCCTCGGCTGATTCCTCAGAACTGGAAAGTCGTGGATCGATCCGATCGACAACTGACGATGCAGCACGAACGGTTTCGCCATATCGAAGTCGAGATTTTTGTTCAGCGAAAACACCTTGGCAAAGCAATCCGTTCCGCCATCGAATTGATGAACCTCTATGCGTCGAAGCCAATAAACAAGCGTTATGTTCATCACTATCCAATTTGCATCCGTCGCGTGATGCCTGACGACACTCTGGTATCACCAGCTTCGGGCGGTACAGAGCCGTGGTACACGCTTAGTTTCATCAGCTATGCACGGCCCGCGGAACGACAAGGCCTTGAAGCCTTCGCCGCCGAAGTAGTTCAGGTGATGGCCTCGCGGTTCGATGCGCGACCTCACTGGGGAAAATTCTGTCCGATCGATGCACCGACTGTTGAAAGACTTTATCCGAATTGGAAGGAGTTTAGCCAGATTGTCAGATCCAGCGGCGACGATTTTCCTTGCTTGAACGAATGGCTGTTTGGATTGCTTCATCACTCTCCGTCCGACGAGTGAGTCAAATGACAAAACGCGACACCCTACTGGATGACGGTAAGCATCTACCAAGAATGCAAACAAGAAATTGCGTTCATTTTTCGCGTCATCAGGGCGTCGGAATGTTCGCTTAGATTCGCAGGTGGCTCGCGTCGAAACAAATCCAGATAGGAACTTGATCATGCGACGCTTCGCAACGTACTTTTTACACTGCTCACTGGTAGCGTTGGGTGCCGAATCTTGGGCTGCCAACCAAGTTTACGGAGCAGTTTCGCCTTGGGGCCAAATGGTGGATTCTGACGGTGAATCGAAAAGTGTGGGGCGGCAACCGAACCAAGTCGGAACGCTGGCCCAATTGCGAACCATCGCAATACGTACAAGCAACAGGTCTAAGCAAGTCGCCAGAGTGGTTTCTGCGTTATACTGGCGAAGACGGCATGCCAAGCAGCCAAGCGGGTTCAAACCATGATTACAGACGACGACTTATTCATAAGAAAGGATCTCGTTTCATGGTTGGTTACGGCTAGTTTGTTTGCCTATGTCGCCTCGTTCGTCATGCCCGTCGTTGATGTACGTCCGTCGTTGTTGTTTCGAGGACGTGAGTACCCACACGGCATCATTGGAGTAGAGGCATTTGTAATTGCATTTTGGGCCATGGTTTCGGATGGTGATAGTTTCGTTTGGCTAGCCAATCCAACCTACTGGTTTGCCATCGTTTTATTGTTTCGCGGATCGGTCAGTTTCTGGCCGCTAACACTAAGTGTAATCGCTTTACTAAGTCCATTCTTGATGGTTCATTCCATGAATGAAACGTGGCTTCTCGGTTACTATACTTGGCTGCTCAGTTTTGGGTTTTCCGCAGCGGCGTCATTGATCGTTTTGTGGCGGGGGTGCTCAACACCAGAACAGAACATCGCCGCCAGCAACGAACGCTCTACAAAGAAACAGTCGCAAGCTGAAGATTGAGTGATTGCCGCGAAAGGTGCTTGCTGCTCCAGTCCCGGCGGTAGCCTTGCTCGCCGATTGTTCGCAAAGCATGGCGCTCGGCAATGCCCAATCGCGACTTGACCGCGTCAGGCTTACCGTTGAGTCTGTCTCGTGAAGCGTGCATTCGACGCGCCCGATGCGACTCCCGCTGTATCGGTCTAACTTGGAAGTTTTGACCGCGATCGACATATAGGGTAACGTGATTCATTAGTTGTCATTCGCAGCTACAGCGGAGAATCGCAAAAACTATCACTTCTTGAGTCATCATGTCGTCGGAACCTTCGCTTAGATTCATAGGCGGCTCACCTCTAACAAAAATCTTGATAGGAATTTGATCATGCGATGCTTCGCAATTTGCTTTTTGCTGTGCTCACTGACAGCGTTGGGTGCCGAATCCCGGGCTGCTGACCAAGTGTACGGAACTTTTTCGCCTTGGGGCCAACTGGTGGATCCTGATGGTGATTGCTCGTTCACGGTTAGTCGCGAAGCAATCACGATTAATTTTAGCGGTGCCGCTCATGGGCTGGACGCGGAGCATAGCCGCATGAATGCTCCACGAGCACTTCGGTCGATGGAAGGCGATTTCGCCGTCAAAGTGACCGTTGATGGAAACTTGGCGCTGCCTGGCGACAAGAGCCAAACGGCATACGTCAGCGGTGGACTTGTACTTTTGCAAGACGATCGCAACTACATTCGCTTGGAGAGGGCCAGCTTCACGCGAGGCGGCTCGGTGAAACACTACGCAAACTTTGAACAACGCGTCGACGCAAAGCGAGTTCGCATGGGCTTGTTTCGTGACTATCCGCTCTCGGAAGACCGGCCAGTCGACTTTCGACTTGAGATAAAAGCAGGAAGCGTCCGCGCTCTGGCGCGTAACGATGGTCAGCCATGGCACGAGATGGGAACGGCCAAGATAGATCCCGAAGCTACCTATTCCGTAGGCGTTTCTGGCGTGAATACGTCAGGGCAACCCGTTGCGGTCACTTTTCGTAATATCCGACATCAGCATGAATTTGCTGCAGTCGAAAATGATTCGAGTTCCGAGATCAATCTTACCCAGCCACAGAAAGCTGCGTCGTTGCCAAGATCAACGAAAGCACTGGATGACGAACTCATGGCGGGGATGATTGGCATCCAGCGTCGATCCAGAGACATCAAGTTGATGGGCGTAGCGGCTCGCCGAGCTTTGATTGATGATGCCGTGAATCTAGTCAGCGAGGTTAATGCCGAAGCTAGCGTGCGTATGATTCCACCGTTCGTTGCTTGGTTTAGTAGAGCGTTCCAAACAGCCGATGATTACGAATCGGAAATTGCTGTTTATGACAAGTTCATCGCCGCAGTAAAAGAAATCGAAGGTCCGATCTCCGAGCGGATGATGGAACAACTCAGCACAAAGCGAGACGCACTCAATTTCAAATTCTCGATGATTGGTAAACCGTTGGAACTGGAGGGTGAAACACTTTCTGGAGCAGCATTTGATTGGAAGAGCTACAGGGGTAAAGTCGTCCTGGTCGACTTCTGGGCCTCTTAGTGTGGGCCCTGCCGTCGTGAAATCCCAAACGTTTTGGAACAGTATCGAAACTACCACGAGCAAGGGTTTGAAGTGGTGGGAGTCTGTTTAGACTCTGAACGTGACAAAGCAGAGAAGTACATCGAGGACGCAGAACTTCCCTGGCCTTCTTTATTTGCAGACGACGCGGGCTGGAAACACCCGATGGCGACCAAGTACAAGATCACATCGATTCCGACCGCAATCTTGGTCGATCGAGATGGCAACGTCGTATCTTTGTCAGCCCGCGGTGAAAAGTTGCCAGAGCTTTTGACCGATCTGATCGGACCTGTGGATCCCGCGTCTCGCTCCGGTGACTGGTCGTCATCGCGGCAACAATGGAAAAATGCTTTGCAGGCATACGAATCGGAGTTGGAAGAGGATGTCAATCATGCACCGGCAAGACAGGGAGCAGCTTTCTCAGCCTTCATGCTGCAGGATACCGACAGATATCTCATGCATGCGAAAGCGGCCTAGCAACTCGCCAAAGAGTTGAGAGCAGAAAACATTAGAGCGAGCGCCCAGTTAGTGGGCGCAGCCAGTCGAATGCCAGGAGCATTTGACGATTTTGACACGGCCATCGAGATCACGACCCAGTCCTGGAAAGATGCGGAGCAATTTCATGAAAGCCAGAACCTCTTGTTCGTCCTGAATCGTGCGGAGCGGTTTGAAGAGCTGTTTACCACCTGCGACGCAATGGCTGGAATTGCCGATGAGCGGCGTGACAAGAGTATTCTATTACATCTCAAGGCTACCGCACTTTATCACCTGGACCGGATGGAGGAAGCTAACGCGTTGCTTTCCCAAGCAACCAAATTCTTTAGCGAAAGCACGCCTGGTATCGGGCCAGGACGCGAAATTCCTGGCGCGAATTGCGACTGGTTCGTGATGAGCGTCTCGGCACGTAACGAAGCCAACGAAGTTGCGCTAACAAAGCTGGATGACGTCATGACAACCCATCCAGATGACATTGAATTGCTCGCAACTCGTGCCCAATTGCATTTTCTTTGGCGCCGCTGGGAGGCTGCGACACGGGATTTTCAGCAACTTGCCCAACGCAAGCCGCACGATTTAGAGACGCTGGAGCTTGCGGCAATCAGTGCGTTGTTAGCCGGTCAAATCGAGGATTTTCAAGCCCTCAGCGAAGGATTGGAACAGATGCTCAATAAGCTCGAGAATGCGGAATCTGCCTGGGAAATTGCACAATGCCTTACACTGATACCAGGCAACATACGCGATGAAGAAAGAGTTCTCGCGGCGGTTCAAGAGAATGCGAAACAACGTCGATTCTGGTGGAGACATCAGGCGGTAATCGGGGTTCTCTACCGGATTGGCAGATACGAAGAAGCTGCTGCGTTGGTCGAACCGACACTGGCTATTGCACGCGGCCAGTCGCAGCGACAGCGATCGGTCACGCTACTATGGCAATCGATGCTTCAGTGGCAATTAGGCGATCAAGCGACAGCAAGGAAAACACTGGTGAACGCCACTTCATTAATCGATCAGAACAGTCAGCCAGCCGGAGTCTATGTTCACGGAAATGCTGACACTGAACTGATCGTGTTGCGTCGCGAAGCCGAGGAACTGATTGGAAATGCTGACGTCAATTGACCCGCAAAGCCGGAAATCCCCACACGTGAGCCGAGCATGTCCGAACCCTATCGACCACCGCGCGCCGAGAATGACGATAAAGCCAGAGGTGTCGCAAAGATACTTTTCATATTGAAAACATACAATAATTTCGTTAGCAGAGTATTGAAGAAGTGGGTCTACGACGCAAGATACCAGCGACCACAGAGTCGTTGCCGGATAGCACGAACAACCCGTATAAATCATCTGTCTTGAGTGACTCTCAGCCCGTTTCGAGAAGTTCAGGTACGGAGGTTGGTTGCATCCTCCGCTACATGGCAGCGTTGCTAGGCGGCATGACCACCGCGTCGTTGGCTGCCGCAATTGCTTTCTGCTTGACAACCATTCTGCTGACCGATCCACTTAGACGACTACTTGGACTCGATAGCGTGTTCGACGAGTTTCTATGGATTGGCAGCCCACTTCTCGCTGCAATCAGTGGGCTGCTGGGAGGCATTGCCTGTGGACTAACGATTAACGAGCCTCGGCAACGCGCACGAAAGATTTCGTTGGTGACGTGTAGTTTGCCATCGCTCTTTTCGCTCTTTGTCGGAATTTCAAAACCTGGAGAACTGCTGTTCAGTTCGGTTCTAGCACTCTTATTATTCGCTTCTGCTGGACCGAGTGTGCTGGTCACTTTATCGCTTCTCCGGTTTGTCAAACGTTCACGTCCAGCATCGCGCGGAACCTGACATCTGGTGGATACAGGTGGACATGATGATCGAGTGCCTTCACATTTCCGAACTACTCACTTGAGTAGGCACTTTCTTCAGAAGCGAGAGACATGTCGTAGCCACTCCAGGTCAGACCACTTGCCACGCTGTTCCGTTCATCACAATTGTGGGGGTGTAACCGGCAACCCGCCAACCAAAAACGCAGCGTTTTAGGTGTTTCCTGACTTTCCACGCGCGAGTTTTGCCAAAACAAAATGGAGTGCAATCGGCGACGTGCAGGACCTGTCGTATATCTTGATATGGTGGGGGAAGAATTCCACGCAAATCCCGCAGTCAGTCATTTGCACATAGTTCGCGCTAGCCGCCCCAGCCTCTCCATTGTGTTGGCGGATCGCCGGTTACACCCCAATTGTGGCGAGCGCAAAGAGCGCGCCAACGTACAGAGCCCAGGGCATGGCCACTATCGATAACAGGAGACCGGCAATTGCCTTCCAGCTTCTGCATCTTACCAATGCTGCAACGGACACACCGATTCCCAAAATAGCGAGCGTAAACGTCACAATGACTATCCCCGCTGCCGCGGCACCATAGTCCCAAGGAAGATGATTGATTGTCTCCAACATCATGACTGCAAGTGGCACAGCAATGGCCGCAACCGAAAGCGACAAAGCAATGTTCGACAGTCGAGCACCAGCGAGCCTGGTATTCGCGATTGACGATCCGGTTGATTCACGGGGCGTTCGGTATGGATCGTCCATTGAACGTTTCATCGCAAAATCCTTATCTCCTCAAAAATGAAGTGTTTCAATAACTATGGCGATGCTTGCGAGAGAACGATGACGGGGAATCTTACTTTTTTCCGCAAGTGCCTAAATGATGTCGTAGTTTAGCTATCGCACCATCAATTTTAGCGGAAGCAGATTTCAGCGCGGTCAAGACAATCTTGCGGGCTCCAGATAGAAGACTGGCGAATCATGCCGCAACTTGACCTGGAGTACCTCTATGTCCACTGTTTCCAAGCACGTCGAATCTTCGCCATTCCCAAAAGTATTGCAGGACAATCCGCTTGAAGTTGGGGCGGTGATGAAACAATTGATGGTGCTGGCTGCGTTCTCGCTGATAGTGGCCAGTATCGCAATGCTCACAGTCAACCTAACCAACTTTTCAGTTCCGCACATCGATGTTGACGCGATCGCATTGGAATTTGCCGTGAGATGCCACTAAACAAGAGAATGGTTACACCGTGTCCGTCCAATCACCTCAATGCACAGTCTTCTGGTCCGAGGCGCTGAGTCGCGGATGGACCTTTCCTATTGTTTTTGCTCTACTAGTCCTGAATCAAGCGAACGCTT
>NZ_JAMQBK010000051.1 GCF_023701485.1 Aporhodopirellula aestuarii | reverse complement strand
GCTGGCCATAGCGTACTATCTCAAGGAGGAGCTGCGAACGTTTTGGGGGCATACGTTTCGCTGGCCGGCCCAGTTGTTCTTGCGGTCCTGGTGCAAGCGAGCGATCACGACAGGACTGGAGCCTCTAAAAACGATGGCCAAAACGTTGCTGCGTCTTGAAGAGGGCCTGCTGAACTACTTCGAGCATCGGATATCATCCGGGCCGATGGAGGGCACCAACAATAAAATCAAAACCGTTCAACAGCAATCTTACGGCATCCGTGATCGCGAGTATTTTGAACTCACGCTCTACTCGCTTCATCAAACGAAGTACGCTTTAGTCGGATGAGCCGTAATTATGTGGTTTTTCCACCGATGCTCTTGGCTCAGTGAGGAGTAAGATCACGTATTTGAAACCTTGGGTTGTCTGTAAGACACCTGTCTTTGTCAGCACAAATCAAGTCGTTATTTTGTTCCACCATGTAAAAACTATTCCTGCGGAAAGTGCGCCCGCCACGATTAGGTAGAGTCTAACGAGGGACCATAGCATCAGGTTTCTCGGTCGCACCCTACCGCGATGTTTGCGCTTCCATGCCCAGTGAAGAATGGCCCCTAGGGGAATCACGAGCACGGTCAACACCACGAGCAACGCCGCCAGAAATGGCCAGAGGTAGAACTCGATATTGTTAAAGGAACCGATCATTTGCAAGGCTTCCGGGGGCACAGGAACGAGGGAGTAAAAATGCCAGACGCAACGAAACGGTCAGGGTGCCAAAAAGGTTTTCGAACCTTTTTTAATCTCCTAGGGTCCGAAGTCAGGGTGAGCAATTTGGCATGTAACCAGTATGCCCTTGAACAGCGGCTGCGTTCCTGACGTCACTCCGCGATGTCAAAGCCTTACTGGTTATCATTTGTCGCTATCCTTCTGTCGTCTGCGAACAGAAAACCAGATAGTTGCCGAACGGGTCCCAGATGTTCAAGTCTGTATTCCGCCCCTGATATCGTGGATCCACGGCAACTGCCTCTGGATATTCGGCTCCTTTAGCATTCAGATAGTCACAATAGTTTTGTAATCCGAGGACTGGAATATTGACTTCAGAAATCGGCGCGTCCTCCTTCGCATGCCCATTGAGATGAAGGATGGCATCTCCGAGATGTATCTGCATATACAATGGCGCCGTTGGCGAAAATCGAGACTCCCAGTCTATCTCAAATCCCAAATAAGCCAGATAGAATGCCTTCGCCTTGGCTTCATCGAACATCCGCAGGACCGGGATTGAAGATCTGACATCGAACCCGTTCGGTGACTCGTGAATTGATTTACTCATGATGATGCGCCTCGATGGTCAGATGCGCACACGCTGCTCAAAATGATAACGTTACCGATCACCCGGTCGCCGCGAGAGAGCATCCATTGTCAAAACGCCTGGCTCGGCGACTCAGGTGCATCGGAGGGTTCGCTTTTTTTCGATCATGGCGCAGATGCGGGGGTCTCGCGCCCGCTTCCTATTCTTGGTGCTGGGGTGATCCGAAGCTGATCCTGGCCACAATGTCGTTCTCGAATTGAATTACGAAACTGCGGCTCACGTGATCGCTGGGATCGGGGTTTCTATTCAGGTAGGTCCAGATTCTGCCTCCATCGCTCTTCGATTTGGGGGCTCCCAAGTGCTCGTGGACCGCGTTCTTCGACATGCCGATCTGAACATGCTCTCTGACCTCCGAATTCGTTAGGCGTGGGTAGTTCCGTGTCGTGTTCCAGGTGGCGAGTTCCTTGATCCCGTAAAACAGAAGCGGCGCCAAGAGTATGGCTGTAAGAAACACCAGGGATCGGACTAGATGGCGATTTTTCATTTCTCAGCGAACCAAGTAATTCACACCGGTTGTGGCCGTGATAAGTTGGGGAACGGGGTGTTATCGCCGGTAGGGCCTTCGGCGTGCTCGGTGACACCAGAGGTGCTATCGTCGGTTCGGTCGGGACTTACCGCCGCTTAGGGGGCCCCACGATTATCTGGGATGCCAATGCCCCGGTCAAGCAAGTTGGCCAATCGATTTCTCGGGCTGCCTGTTGACTCTTTCACTGCACGTGCGAAACGATTCGTAATGGGCATCTTTGTGAAAGATGGTAGAACGCCCACGCTCGCGGCCAGGGTCATCAAGAGCCTTTCCCATCGACTGACATTCTTTCAGTAGAGTTGCCCATTTCTCGCGTTGTTTGTCCCAGCACAATTCCCTCGTGATCGGACGCAAGTTCCTTTCGTGAATTTTGGAACGCCCCGTCATTTCGCGGGGCAGGTACAGCAACGCTGCTTGGATCTCGGGGGCGAGCAGCGATAGGCTCAGGATTTGAGTGAGACGAGGCTGCGATACTTTGCCCATTTCGGCAAGTTCGATCGTGTCCTGTGCTTCACCACGCCGCAGCATCTCGTCCATCCGAATCGCGAGCGCCATTAAGCGTGAAATCCTCGGAACCTTCCCTCGCCGTTTCACCGGCGGTTCGTCGGCAGGTTCCGCCTTCTTCTTGGCGGGTTTCTTCAGGTTCACGTTGACCTTACATTTGACCGTAATCATGAATTCGTCTCCTGTTGTTGTTCCGTCGCTTCGGCGGAAAAGGTTTTGATGCCCGCCGGGTGCATCGAAATCGAAAGTGAGCTTTCGTCAGCGTCGAATTCGATCCGGCTGATCAGCAACGTCAGCACCGCCGACTTCTCGCGAGTGTTCAGCTCATTCCAGACGTTGCCAAAATCTGCAAAGGCGGCGTTCACATCACGCTCGTCGATTTGTTCCGCAGTCAAGCGTTCGATCTCGCCGTTAACGATTTCAAGCGACTCGATAATGCCGGCGATCTCCTGGTGCAATGCGGCCAATCGTTCTGAATCGCCAGACCCGACATCCGTCGAATTGCTCACATGATTCATCTGCTCGTGCTGGTGATTCATCCGTTGGGTGAGCTGCGTTCGCTGAGTATTTAACTCCGCCAGCTCCGCTTCACAACGTTTGCTCGACTGCTCCAACACACCGCGGCGCAAACCTGGATCATCCGCGATGCAGCGAATCTGGTCGACCACGGCCGCCTCGATATCCGCCGCTGGCAGCGAGGGTGACGGACAATACTTCCGCCCGCGTTTTATCGCCGTCACACACGTGTAGTAGCGGTACACTTTCGACCGGCGGCGAGCTACGTTGTGAACCATCGAGTAGTTGCATGCCGGGCAATAGATCAAACCCTTTAATAACGCTTGATACTTGTTGACCAGGTGATTGCCGCCGCCGCGAGCGTGACTACGCATCATCGCCGCGACATCATCAAATAGCTTCTGGTCAATGATCGGCGTATGCTCACCCTTGAACGTCTGCGTCTTATGCTTGATCCGGCCAATGTAGGTTTGGTTGGTCAACATTGTGTGCAGCGACGACTTATCAAACGACTTTCCGCCTCTCGTCTTTCCCGATTTCGTCTTCCAGGATTTTAAACGCCAGCCGCGGCGATCAAGCTCTTCGACCACCGGTGTCATCGACTCCATCTCGAGGTACAACCCAAAGATCCGCCGCACCTTCGCCGCCTCGTCCGCGTTGACCACCAACTTCGGGCTTGGCCCGGATCGGTCAACGTCGTACCCCAGCACCGGGATACCGCCCGCCCATTTCCCTCGCCGTCGCTGAGCCGCGATCTTGTCGCGAATCCGCTCGCCGATGATCTCTCGCTCGAATTGTGCGAACGAAAGCAGAATATTCAACGTCAGGGTAGCGAATGAGTGATTTGGACATCGAACGCCGTGTGGCACTTTCATTGGCGGTCGGCCGTTACTTGCGATCGGCCGACCGCTTCAACGAAGCGTCACGAGATTTCACCGGAGCGTGCAAGTCGCTCCGCAAGCAACTGGGCACCAATCAACGGTTCGTTGCCCAAATTGATTTCAAGCACTACCTCGTGACCAGCGATCGCGATGGCAATTTCGACATCGAAGCGATGCCAACCCTGTAATTCCAGCCATCCCAACCATTCAACGAAGGAACTATCCAACCCATGACCCAGGTGGAGAGGATCCGGCGCGTATTGGCTTGGACTTTTTCACCACTATCGTTTCGGAGATGAGTGAGTCTCGGTTCATGGCAACTCGCGAAGGCTACTTCCCCGTTGAATTCCGATTGCGCGAAAAACTGGATCCGTTACGAACCGTGCGTCATCTAGTCGAGCTCGTTCCGGCGCCGCCGATCGAGCTGACCATCGTCGATGACTCCGGCGCCCCTCTCGTTGGAGCTGAGTTGCAATACATTGGACCCGATGTGCGCGGCTCGATAATGCGAGTTGAGCCGTCTAATCAACAAGGCAACATCGCGATGAGATATCCCGAACTGGGAAAACTCGCTCGATATCGAGTCAAGCATCGCGTAGGCGAAATGGAAGTCAGTGCCAAGAACTGGTTGAACGCACATGATGACAAAAAACGTTCACGTCCCATCGAAGCTGTGATTCAACTTCGCTGACACCATCATTCGGAATGCAGAGGTGGCGTACGGATCGTGTCAGATGTCTGCCGAAGCGAGATTCCCAACGGTGTCATCGACCTGACCTGGCTCCATCAATAACGCAGTTTGAACCGACACCGATGGAGGTTTCAACGAAACGGAACCGCCTTCGGTTGGACAAAACTCGCGGAGTTGCCGGATCCAGACTTGCGTTCGGTGCCCGGGACCGATCTGAGTTTCGGCGCACCGGCGGCCGACTCCGGTGAATCGCCCGGTCGATGAAACCGGAGCACGCTTCGGAATTACTTGCTCAAGTCGGTTCGTCATGTACAGCTGGCGATGTTTCTTACCACCGCGTTCGTCAACTATTTCGACATGAAACGGGCGGCCCTTGCGCACCGAACTGGAACGCTGTCGCAGAATGTTAGCTTCGGAAGTCGATGACACTGCCGTCATCGAGTATTCCGAATTGTTGCAGTCAGTGTGTTCTAACTTGCTATTGCTCCACTGTTAGCCTTCTGGTTCACCTACCTTGCGTTATCTTGAACTTCGTACTTGCTCAAGTTGGCATCGGCAGGCGCCCGCGAATCGGTCGATAATTGCTCAGTCCAGTAGGCGATTCTTGTCTTGCCCGATTTCCGTGAAAGTTCTTCCACAACGGCGGTCAGCTCTACGGCGTTTTGTTGCAGAATCAGACTGTTGCCGCGCCAGCCCAAAACGTTCCAACCGTGATCGGTCAACAACTTGCGAACCGCTTCCCTGGTTTCTTCGACGCCAACACTCGTTTCATACGAGGCAATGTTATAGTTCACACTGACAAAGGTCGCGCCGGGCGGTACTGGCAGCTTGCTTACATTGACGTTGCTTTTATTCTTCAGTCGCACCACGACTTTTCCAGGCTCGTCGTGTAGTTGGACGGTGACATAGAGGTGAAATCCGGAGCGGACGAACTGACCTTCGGCGTATCCGTTGGAGATATCGGATTCGGACCATTCCTCCCACTGTCGCTCCAGCAAGTTGCGGCGCTGAAACTCATATTCGTTTCTCACACCAAATGCCTTGAGTCGAGCTTCATACTCCAAACAAGCAACAGTTCTCGTCGTAATTTCCCCGGCGTCGGGCAGGAGTGGAAATGTCGAGAGATCGATTACAGCTGCTGCTTCAACGGTGGTCGCCGGGGTATGCAGAACTTCGTCTAATGGATCCGCCGCCTTGGCGGCTTTCTCGTGAGGTACTGAATTCGGCAACGCGCCGACGGCGGACTTCCCCGGCCCTGCGTCCGCCTGCTGATTTGACTGCGGACCGCATCCCGAGAAGCAGCCCATCATCGATAAGCCTAGTAGCAGCCCGCTGATTGACTCTGATCGCAATAAGTAGTTTCTCTAAGTAAGGCACTGAACCGGAGGGGCTGGACTACCGACTATCCGCCACGTGTAACGTGAATAAGCTTCACGCTCGCACTATTGTATCAAGTGCCCGAAAAGCCCGTGACAAGCAAGTTGGCGAATACGATGGGGCCGATCCAAGACTCAACCCGCGTTGCGAATGGCATAGTTTGGCAGTGTCCTGAGCAGGTTCTCTTTCCACATCAGACGCCGGTAATCCTGCAGCGGTCGATGAAACCGGAGCAAGTTTCGGATCTATCAGAGTTGACCCGTCGGTGCCCCAGTTTTCCCGATACCGATTCGAGTTCGGATGTGGGCTTCGGCCCTGAAGTCGATGTACCCTCCGCGGCACCCTCCGCGCCGATTCGGTCATTCATATGGACCAGTTTATGGCACGTACCATGCCCTTGACGTCGAAAGGTAACGATTGGTGTCCGTGCCTGTACGTCTGGATGATATTCTCCGACCCGGTGGATATCCGATACCACCCTGGCATCGAATGGTGAATGCCATCGAGTCTCGGACTTTAGCCCGTTAGGTGACGAGTCATCTCAATGCGTTTGCCGTTCGCAAAGTACGGAATCTACTTGGCAAGCTTGCCAAGATCCTTTGGCTTCAGTGACTCGTCCTCTTCCGCCACGGTCAAATAAAGACCACGCATCAGGACGAACATATTGTGATACGCAAATTCACTACCAGGATTTGACGGTGCGAACTCAACGCCATTGCGATTCATGAAACAAAGTAAACTAACGAGGTGATCGCCATCCGAGTTGGGATCGTAGCCGCTCTGTCCACGAAAGGGGCGGATGTCACCCGACTTTTCCAATTGCAATATCTCGCGATCCAGGTCTTGCAGAAAACGATCACCAGCGTAGAAGTGTGTGTACCGATTGCGTTGTTTGACCCACTGAGCCACTTTCGTCGATCCGTGGAATTCACTGGTCAGTTTCATAAGCGCCGATTCCATTCGTTGAATCCCGTCAACCGATGCTTGTCCTGTCTCCTCAGATTCCTTGACAACTGCAGCGCGAGATTGCTCAAAAGCTGTGCGTGTCGCCTTAAAATCATCCCATCGCAGAATATACGGCCACAGGCTGATCGTCCCATCGACGTTCTGACTGGCCGTAAATCGAAAGGGACCTTGCTTAAGAGTAACGTTACCCAACAATTCATCGTCAAGGTCTAGCTGGTCGAGCGCTTCTTCGCTGTAGCGAGAAAATCCTGGATCGAAGCGGTAGGGCAGCGAGGATGCGGCCAGTCGTGCCAGCATGAAATTCAACGCCCTTCCGTTTCGGATATTCGGGCCGCTAAGTTCGGGATGGTTCTTCAAGCGGTCCCATACACGACTATTCTGCCACTTTTGATCATTCAGATATTTCATCCGCGCGATTTGGCGAACGTGGTCTAGTTCTAATTTCTTTTGCTCGGCGAGCGTCTTGCGCTCCCAGTAGATCCGCAGTTCCTTTTTCCAGTTGTCCAGTTCTTTGCTGTATGCGTCCGCATGCAGGTTGCGTGCGTGCGCAAAGTCTACGGCCGTGTCGCCATGCGCGCGAATCAAGTCGGCTTGGGCGTAGATCCGTGAGGTAACCGCATAATACGGATCATAGACGGCCCATCGAAGTCGAGTCGGATACCTAAAAACAGGATCAACAACATTCTGTGCCACGCTGGCTTCTGTTGTTACAAAGCAAAGAAGGCATGCTGCAATTGCGGTTTTAGCCATTTGGAAGCTCAGATAGTTTTCGAAGAGATTCAATAGTTATTGACATTCTCGCACACGCTGAAAGAGTGCGGCTTCAAATGAAGGTTCGCTTTCCGAATCAGAATCAGCATTGGGCGGTGTTGGTCGGGAATATATGCCCACAACCTTCCCTTGAGCGTTCATCACTGGACTACCAAGATACGCATACTCGTGCTGCTGGGGAGTTCCCTTCGCTACCATGCGATCCTGCGAGTCCTGGGTCGCTTTCGCCAGTTGGCCGACGCGACTGGAAATCGTGGAGGCTTCAATCGGAACGCTGCGATCAAAGTAGGGATCTTCCACGTCAAATGCGTATCCCGTGACATTCAGTTTTTGATTTGGTCGCAACTTGACTTCAGCGGCTGTGCCGGGCAACCAATGCAACAGCGATTGGTTCGTTTTGATGATGGCGACGTCGTAAGTCATCTTTTGATCAATCGCCTCAAGCGCCTTCATGCGTGCCGCAACCAATTGAACCTTCACCTTCTCGAACGCCTCCGGCTTCGGGGGCTGCGATTCCAGCTGATCAAAAATGGCGTCATGCTCTTGTTGCGCCTTGCGAGCCACTTGGTTGGCGAGTTCAAACCGTGGATGGATGACGGCGGAGGTGATGCTTCGTTCACTCTCGGTTGTGGGTGAAAACAAAAAGGCCTCCGGAAATCCATTCTGTTGCAGATTTCGCATGGCCTGGACCACGGAGGCAGTGGTAGCGATGTGTTGTGAGTCGATCGCAAAGCCAGTCCCAACACGAAACGGAGTTTCTCGTTTTGAGTCCGAGCAAACGATTAAGAACAACGATCTCGACAGTTTCTCTTGCTGCGACAAGGAGGCTTTTACCGTGCCAGCCGTGGGCTCATCTTTGCGTTTGTCTGACATTGCTTGTCCAACGGGATCCTTGGCGACAACGGTTTGCGAAGTCGCTGCCATCGTATTGGGCGTGTCAGGTTGCTGTGTCTCTGCTGTGCTAGGATCACGCGTTGCGAACCAGCCGATCAACGCTAACAGCAACCCGGCCGCCCCAACCGTTGCCAAAGTGATCGTGCTGTTGTTTGTTGGACGGGTTGAGTTTCGATTTGATGGCCGAATCTCTGGATCAATAAAAGTTGGTTGGGATCGCTTGAGCAAATTCGCAACTTGATATGCCGTTGATCCCAGGAAAATCGTATCGTCATTTTGAACGTAAGCGCGGCTGATTTTGTTCTCGACGCTACCTACCGATGTGCCGTTCGTTGACCCCAAGTCCTCTAGTACTATTTTTCCGCCTTTGATCATCAGCCTCGCATGATGTGTCGACACGTTCGGGTCACTAAGGATCAACACGTTGTCCGAGCCGCGCCCGAGCGTGATGACCGTTTTCATTTCTTCCTGCTCGCTGGGAACCGTCTGGTTTGTGTTTGCAGACCTTGTCGTTTTGAAGGTTTCTGGCCAGGGCATTGATTGAGTCTGCCCTAGGGTGATCGTGTCGTGCGTTGAGATTGCTTGTGTCCCAAGAAGCCGTTGTCCGTTGAGATACGTTCCGTTGGTGGAATTAAGATCGGTTAAAGTCAACTCGTCTCCATCGCTTGTCAGGCGACAGTGCTGTCCTGAGACCATGATGTTTTTAACAACAAGGTCACAAGACGAATCTGATCCGATGGTCCACGATTGCTGAGGCATGATTGTCTGTGACTGTAGGATTAGCTTGTTGGGGCGACGCTGGGGCGAAATCGAAATCGCTGTTGTCCAAGCTGGAATTCGGTTTGTTTGTCCAGCGCAAATCTCTTCACCCGAATCCAAACACCGTTTAACGACTTTTGATCCTCGATCATCCAACGCTCCGTTTCATCTTGATAAAAGCGAGCATGCATTGGACTGACGAAGGGGTCTCCGCCAATTGTAATCTGGCATCGTTGGTCACCACCCAGGGTGGTTTCGCCTCCGATTGAAAACGTTTGTGCGTTTTCCTCTGGGACTCCCGTTTCGGCAAGACGGGGAACAAACTGCTCAAGCATCGTTCGAGTTGGCGCTCGATAAGCCTGAGTTTGCAAAGCTTCGGTCTCGATTGCCTCATTACCTAATTCAGGTAATTGAAAGAGATAGCGTCGCCCACCGATGATCAACTCACTTTTGCGCGAGAGTGATGCGCGGAACGCTCGAACAAAAGTTCCATTCGTGCTCTTACGATCGATCAAATACCACCGAAAACGCCCTTTTTGTTTCTGGCAGCGGAGCTCGGCGTGACTGCTGGAAATGTCGCTATCGAACGGGATTTTCAGATCACCTTTCTCGCGACCGATGGTGAACCTCGAATCACGAATTCGGATTGATTCCCCTTCTTCTCGACTGCCATCGTCAAGGATCGTCAGCAATGCAAGCGATTGGCGATTGGTAGGGCGGAACGCTCGGGCCTGCGGTGATGGCGAAGCAGACTCCTTGCCGGCCGCCTGTGATTGTGGTGCAGCTTTCTTCTGCAAGTACTGCTGCAGCGGCTCGGCTACTGTCTGAATGACAGGCTCTTCTTCAGTATCGCGAGTTGATCGTTGGTTCATTGTTTGTTTGCCGGTTGTGGTTGGCGCGACGTTCTCATTGTTTCACTGAGTGAAAAAGTTTCTCTGGGTGAATGCGATGGGTTTGCGAAGTCGTCCCTGTCCGAACCTGACGCAGTCATTTGTTGGCGATCAAAATCAGATCGATCCTCTCCTATTCTTCAGGTGACTCCCTGAACCGCGTAACCCCAAGGCGGGGTCGATTTTCCCTTAGCTGCGCGACCGCGCGATCGGTGACGTTGGGCGTGGCCAGCCACAGTTCCTCTAAATGTAACTCTGCTACATTGACGAGGCACGCGTCGGTGAACTGCTGACCAATGAGCGTCAGTTTTCGGAGGCCGCGTACTGTTTTCAGATGCTTCAAGCAGTCGTCCGTAAGGAAGGCCTGGCCGAATTTCTTCTTGCTGTGTTGCTGCAAAATGAGTTCCTCGAGTGCTGGTAGATTCGCCAACAGTTTCAGGTCATCGTCGATCAGGTCGGTATGATGGAGCGTGAGGGTGTCCAGTCGTTTTAACTTCGCCAATGCGGCAAGCGTCTTGGGGCCCAATGCCACCCGATTAAATCGCAGGACCTCGACATTCTCAACGACGTTTTCCATCTTGGCCAGCGTGGCGATCCCCTCGGTTGTCATATCGTTAGGGTAAAAGATGACCGTTTGCAAACTTGGCAGCTGTCCGAGCAGCGCGATGTGCTTGTCGCCGAAATGTTTCTGTTTGCGGAAAAAAGAGACCCCCACGACCCGAATGTCACCTTCGGGTATCGTCCAGATCCACTTGTCACTGCCGACCAGCTGCACGCTGCCACCAAACCCCACTATCTTCTCGGCAATGTCGCGATCGTCCGGCGACGACCTGACTGTCGGTGCCTCTGTTTTTGTGGGTTCTGTAGATGAAGGTTGAGCTCTCATTTTGGAAAGATCGGCACCGGAATGCTGCCGCTCCTTCAACAGTTCGACTTTGGGATTGCTAAGCGAAAGTTCAAGTTGGTTTGTCGCAATCGGCGTTGCCTGTGAGATTGCCTGTTTTGGTTCCTTGGCAGCGACACCCTGCTTCGTGTCCGATCCGGGGCGGATGCTGACGTTGCCTTGGTGGTCGACATTCACGACCGCATCCGAGTCGGAATCAAGTTCAACCTTACCTCCGTTGAAATAGATGATGACGCCCAGCAGCAGAGCCGCACCGCCGCACGAGCCCAAGGCAATCCAGGGATTGCGTCCACGACGATTCCGATCGGATCGTCCAGAGGTTCTTCGCTGAGTCGGCAGCGTCGCAGCTTGCGAATTTGCCGCGGGCTCAACCAATGTGCCACGCGAATCCGCATCCGCCTGGGCCGCAAAAAATGCGTTTAATGCGCCCGTTTCGGTAAGTTGTGCCGTGCTCGAATCCGATGTCGTTTCAGCACGATTCCTCGACGATGAAGAAGAATTTGCAATCGGTTTTTTCCCAACGTCTTTCAAATAACTTTTCAAATTGGCAGCAACATCGTCCATCGACTGGTAACGTTGATCGCGATCCTTGGCCATCATCTTGGCGCAAATCGCTTCAAGTTCAGGTTCGATCTCAGGATTAATGGTCGATGGTGCGGCGGGTTCGTCATGAACGATTGCATAGACGACTTTGGCGATCGGACCGCGAAACGGAAGTCGTCCCGTCAGCAATTCGTAAAGAATGACACCGAGCGCGTAGATATCAGCCGTTGTGCCGACTTCATCCAGTTCGCCTCGAATCTGCTCGGGTGACATGTAAGCAGGCGTACCGACGGCCATTCCACTTTGTGTCACACTACTCTCGACGTCCATTTGGCGAGCCAAGCCAAAGTCCATTACAATCGGTTCCTTCTTGAGGTCGATCATGATGTTGGTGGGCTTTAAGTCTCGATGGATCACGTTGTGCCGGTGAGCTTCCGCCAATGCAACCGCCAACCGTTGCACTAAAATGGCAGATGTTCGCTGTGGTGGCATTTTGCCGGGCTTGATGAAATCAGACATGCATCGGCCTTTGACAAATGCCATGGATATGACATGGCGTCCATCGATTTCGCCGACATCATAAATGGGACAGATGTTGCGATGCTGTATCTTGGCTGCGGAGCGGGCTTCGCGATAAAAACGCGTGACCATGTCGTCGTCATTGGAACCGCTAAAGCTAGGAGTTTTCAGGGCGACTTGGCGGTCCAGTTGGCTGTCGTGTGCTAGATAGACTCTGCCCATCGCACCGGACCCCAATTCCTTGAGGATCCGGTATCGACCGAATTCAACAGGCAGTTCGACCACGGTATCGCGCTTCTTGCCATCCTTGGTGTCGCGCAGTTGATCGACGCGACTCGTGTCGATTGATGCTTGGGCCAATTCCTTCTCGGTTCGTTTTGGCGACGACGAATCGGTCATGCTCGAATCGAACAGCTCTCCGGCAAGTTGCTTGACCTGCTGAAAACGTTTTGGAAATCGACTTTCGTAACTGGCCAAAGCGAGTTCTGGATCGACGGTGCTTCTGGCTTCATATTCGGCGAGAATCAAATCTGCGGTCACGGACTCAGTGTTTCCAAGTGTCGGAAACTGATCCAAATATTCGTCCAGTAGGCGGCCGTTTCCCCCTGACCAATTGCGATGCAAGTCGACCTTGACCAGTTCGGCCAAGGCGACACGGCGATATTGCTGATCGGGATTTAAAGCGACACGCCGTCCGTACTCATCCAGTGAATTCGCTCTCCAGTTACCATCAAACTCCATCAACAGTGATTCGAGTTCGTTTCGCTCGGCAACCTCAAGGACGGCGAGTGGATCAGGTGATGACATGAGCGTACTCGCTGCTGTTCAGGGCAATTGAAGTTCGGCTGATCGAACTGACTTCCGGTTCTATCTGCTCCATCGTGGTGACGGGCAAAAGTGTCAACCAGAATCTTCATTTTTCTGCGAAACCGTTGAATCCGTCACCGAAATCTCCTCAAAACGCTTTGTCAGACGCTGCTGGACCAGTTTCAGGATCCGATGAATCGATTGCCGCGACAGGTTGAGTTCCTTGGCGATCTCGGTCCGATTTTTGCCTTCCAAACGCATCGAAATGATCTCACCGGTGCGATCGGGAAGACCCTCCAAAACCACATCGATTTCCTCCCACATCGCCAACGCGTCTCCGGGTGATGGCTGTCGGTCGAACATCTGATTCTCATCGGACATCACGCGGTCCGCCGTAGCGTCCCTTCGCTCCGCGGTATGCCTTCGCGCATGCGAACGGGTCTTACACAGTGTCAGCGTCGCCAACAGTTGCCACAATTCCTGCGAATGCTCGATTTGGAATTTGCCTTCTTCCTGACGTCGAAAGAATGTGCGAAACACCGATTGGACGACGTCTTCACCATCGAAGCGTTTCAATAATGCGGGATGGATGTTATTGCCGGCGAGTCGAACAAGCCTGCGAGAGTAATCGTCAAACAGCTTTTTGACGGCGTTGGAATCGCCAGCCTTCAATCGCTCTTGAAACGATTGGAAGTCGAACGACTGGTTTAATGGTTGGCTACTCACGTTGTCAATTCTTCAAGCCTTGAGGTCATCGTCATCGGTTTGGGGTGTGCAACTCTTGTTCAACTCAATACTTGAGGCGAAACTGCACGTTTTGGATTACCCACTATACATTGTGCGCCGCATGATCATCATTCTGTCAGATCCCGCTTGAATGACGGGCGCAACAAACCAAGAGCAAGTGAACATTTGAATGGGTGACCGAGGAGATCTTTCCCATCATTGCTAACTCGTATTTAGTGGAATCAGACATTCGTTCGAGCGGATCGCCGCCGAATCGGGCTCGCCTGAACGGCGAATAAAACACCGTAAGGCATCGGCACTAAATCACTCTCAACTCCACGAGGTTGGACCAACCGACAGCTTGAAGACCTCCCAGGAAATGCTGTCGGTGCTGCACGCCGAAGCAGTTTTCGGCCGATTCTGTTCGGTACTCCGGTGAATCGCCCGGTCGATGAAACCGGAGCAGGCTAGCTATCCGCGATTCGGTGCGTCGGTGAAAACGACCGACGCGAATTCGCGAAATCGCTAACCACCCGAAGTCGATGCAACCGAAGTCTCGAAGCGTGACCAAGAATGTCTCGGCTTAGGGACACGTTCAGGCCCTTGCCAAAGACGCTTCCGAAAGTCGCAATGCAGGAGCCCAGACCCGGTTTACCTATGGCCGTCATGCAGCGATCGGTCGTTTTCAGACTCGCGGCATCGCCCTGCCGAGGCGTGAATAGGGTCGAGCAGGACTACCGATCCTCTTAATTAAGTTAGCGGTCTCACTCGGGTTGAACGCGCCGCGTGTTCCGCAATTTACCGACGGAACGAGTGCCGATAATCAAGCTGAATACGAGGAAAATTACACCGTAGAGCAAGTCCTTGAAGTCGCGATAGCCAAATGCGTTCGACGGATACAAGTAGGATGCTTCGGGGTTACTCGGCCAATAAGCAATCATGACTTGTTCTTGAAGCGGATATCGTTCAATTGTCGCTTGTGCTTCGCTATTCGATATGCCAAATCTCATCAGATCGTTTGTGTAGGTTTCCGCATCGACTATGTACTCGTATTCGATTCTTACAAACGGTGTCGCGTCTGCAGCCGCTTCTGGAATTTGAGCCGTTGCAACAGACTTGGTGACGAGGCCTTTCGTATGTGGCAGGTTGGCCCTTTGAATACCACGACGTACTTCGCCAATCCCAGATGCGATGATTAGCAAACTCAAGCCACAGATAATCACCGACCCTGCGAGAGTAAGCTGAGCTCCTGCTCTCCTTTCAACGAGATTCGGAGCCTGCCTGGGAACATGAGTCGTCGTTTTGATCTCTATGCGTTCATCGTTTTCCGACGGCATGAAGAGTTCCCTTTGTCAGCGAATCCGACGCAAGTTGTAATCACCAACCACGAAATTGCAGTTTGCTCCGAGTACTTCGGGCGACATTCAGTGTACCTGACTGGACGGACGAAGCCTGGTAATTCAATGAGCTCCTATTCTGCCCGCTGTGTGCGCGGCGATCGTAGGCTATCCTTGCAGACTCCATGGTACAGCATGTCTAGAACACTGTCGTCGAGTCGATTGACCTGCCGCTCGACGATTCGAGTGTGATCGTTTTCCGGGAGCTTCTCGCCGATCTGTTTCCAACAAGGGTCCGACTCGAGCATCGGAGACTCGCGGTAACGAGTTTTTTTTGTCTCTGAATCCCTTACACTCATGACGACCTCCGTGTGATTCCTGGAATTGAAAGCAACGCACATTCTGTGCGAAATCCCAAGATCACCGAAGGTCATTTTTTTTTGCGTTAAACTCCAGCCAGCAAATGACTTAAAAACTGCACGACCTCCAAGGTTCCGACGAGGCAACGTGTCAATCAGCAGAACAACTAAGCAACGTCCTAACAAACAATCTCGACCCTTCCATTAGTCGGGGTTTGACTCGAGCGAGCGACGGCGAAGGCAAGCGTCTCGTTGTCCCGGATCTCGTACACAACTTTTCGGAAACGATCGTCAGCGGCACGTGGGAGAAAGCGAAATAACGACACTTTTCGCTGATCGCCACTATCTGCCTCGTTCCAAATTTGGAATTAGTCGCAATTTCATTGTTTTCTTCGCGTCCTCTGCGTTTAATCAGTGCGCAGTTCCGATCGTTTTTTAACGCAGAGGGCGCCAAGACGCAGAGAAACGCACAGTTTCGAGGCTTACTTCGCTGCATCGACAAAACATTTTGGTGGCGTTCACCGAGAAGTGTCGAAATAACCACATTTTTTCGCAGCGTGGATATTGCTTTGAATCTTCTACGATCAAAGCGATCGTCTCTGATATCCGTTCAAAACAGGTTGTGCCATAAACTAGCATGTCACTGAAACGACGATGGACAAGCCAAGCCTTTCCGTGAGCGGATGTCGCGAAAGCCGGCAGAAGTTGCCGATCGGATGATAAAATTGTCGACCGCCGCGAAAAGCGACATCGCGGAGCCAGCGCCTATTAACCTGCGTCGATCGGGGCCTCTGCCTTGGTAAAAATCTGCGGATCCTCTTCAATTATCTCCCGAAAAAAATGACGCATCATCTCTGACTGTTGCCATGCCGGCGCGATCATAGCAATGGCAATCAGAATCACGCAAATAGGAAACCCAAAAATCATCCCAATAAGCGTTGAGCGATCGTCTTCGTTGGGTGTCAGATCAAGCGTTGTAGCCGTCAGTAAACTTAACAGGCAGGTAAAAAGGAACGTCACCGATAGAAATGCAGTCACGATCACCGGTATCCGGTACGAGAGATCGATACGGGAGCCGGTGCCTTCCGTCTGAATTGTGCCAATCAACGCTCCCGCGCTTGGTCCCGACGTCCGACCCTTTAACGGCCAAATTCCTATTGGCATCAACTCAAAGTTATATCCGTGAATCTTCGCCAACACTTCTCGATCGCCAACGAATGATTCTTTCACGAATGTTGTGTAACCCTCTATCGGCTTGGTCCAATTGATAACCGACTCGTACGGGATCGATCGTTCACGCAGTCTGGTCATGATCTCAGATGGAGCAAATTGCGATCGGATCGTTTCATGTCGAAATGGGTTTTTCACGGGATCACATCGAGAATCATAGAATTGTTTGCTGGGGCCCAGTGTCATGGGAAAGAGCCGCTACGGCTCGACCCAACTATTTTAGCGTGCTGCTCGGGGCTTGTTGGTGAGCATCAACTGGTCTGCGAATTCTCTTACCCCGCGAAATCGATTCCACTTGATTGGCGAATGAAATGCCCCCGAAACAATAGCGGGCCAAAACCGTTCAGGGTAACAGGAGTTCTACTGGAGTCCGCATTGGCCGTTTTCCTTGCGGCAGTGGCGAACCGCTACCCTTTTACCTAATAAAAAGTCGTACTTGTTTACCGTGCGACGAGTAGCGGCGGGGCTAGCCAGTGATTTCGGTTGGTGACTGGACCAGCCGCTCGATTCGTTCATGTCTCTGTTCGTCGGTCAGGTGCGTTCGCATGCACTCGGCGAACATCGTGGCCGGGTTTGGGTTAGTTTTTGGGATTGTCCCGGCGACGTTTTGGTTTGGTCCCGGGTTTTCCGCAGTCGGGGAAAACTTTGCGGGGTAGATCGATCTTCGATTTACCGGTCGATGAAACCGGAGCTACTTGGCTTGATTCGGTTTTGGCGAGTCGGTGGGCTACGCTAATTAGCGGCGTCGGAGAGCGATACTTGCTTTTCCTTGGCTTGGTGAACTCGGTCACGTTGTTGCTCGACCACAGTGGCAAGGAACTCCCGCTTCTTAACTCGCTCCTCCCTAAGACGGATTGATGCGTTCTTCGCCATGTCGAGAGTTTCCACCACTTGTTTTTGCTCCAGATCCGACAGATCCAATGCTGCGTCTTTGCAGATGCTTTCAATCGCAATTTGCCCATCGCCCAAAGCCTGAAGTCGCCGGTCTAGCATCTCAAGCGTAATTTTCCCATCACTCAGCGCCTGCAATTGCCGGTCTAGCGTCTGCCTGATGGAATCAAGTTCTGTCCGCGTCTCGGCGTCAAACGCGGCCAGCTCTCGCTGCATCCGTTCATGCAGTTCTGTTTCCTCATTCAATTTAGCGAGAGCTTCCTGGTACTGATCCTTGCGACTGGGGGCGCAACTGATGACCAAGAGCATGGCAAGCAGGGACAGGTATCGCATCTCTGAGGCTCCAAAGGGAGTTGATATGCCATGCAGCATGACGCAAGCCAACCGGCCTTGCAAACAGACAGGAACAATCATAACTCGCCGGAGGCCCCGACGGGCGAAGGCACGGGCGGGGCGTGAGGGCAACAGACCAGAACGCTAACGCATGCTATCACGAAAGTGCCGAGCGATGGGAAACAACCACTCTAGCTGACTGTGCTGGAGTATCGACACATTGAAATCGTCGGGCACGGAATCCAGCCCTGTCGCCTGCAACGTGTGGTCGGTCCGCTCGATGGGCATCAGAGCTGCAGAGATTTTACGCAGCTCCTCGTAAACCAACGGCAAGAGTTCCTCGGAGGCTTTGGCATCACCGGCTTCGATCTCCGACAGAATTGGAAAGACATCGACCTCGATCACTGCAATGATTGTACTGTGGCGAATACCAAGATGGCCAACCCGCCGAGACTCGTTCGAACGTTCAAGGTTCTCTAGCGATACGGGGGAATGAGTCGCCTCAAAGAGGTTCGGCTCGATCACTCTCAACTACACGAATTTGGACCCCTCGACAGCTCGAAGCGATTTCCGTTCTTCGCGGAGGTGACCTACTTCGGATTGTCAAGTTCGAGCTACCGGTCGATGAAGCCGGAGCGTTGAAGCAAATCGCCGGATCTGCTTCGGCCAATTTGTCCGATGCAGATTCTGAAGTGTCTTGTTAGAGCCATGAAATGAGATTGATAGGCAACACGCTGCCAGTTTGCTCGAGTACTATCGAGCTCCTATTCTGAATTTTCACACTGAATTTTGTAAGGTCTGTCCGCAGTAAGGAATCGCAGCGATGAGCGAAGTCAATGTCACAGCAAGGACTGTATCGGAGGATGCTAGTTGCCCCAACGACATGCCTTCCTACGTGCTGCCGATCTTCTTTTTTATTACCTTCCTCATCACCTGGGGCACAGTCGGCCTCTACATCGTCTTTCCAGAATTTGCGACCGCTCGGCTTGGGCAAATTAGCGGTAGTCACCCGGCATTCTTCTTGGCGACCTGGTCACCCGGAATTAGTGCCATCCCGCTGGTGCTCCTGTACGGCGGCATTGCCGGATTGAAAGGGTTTCTCTCTCGCTTATGTCTGTGGCGATGTAGCCCGTATTGGGTTGTGTTCACTGCTATCGGGTTGCCCCTTGTCTTCGCGACGGGCTCGCTTATCAAGGGCGGTCCGCTGCTTGCCCCGGTGCCGCCTGAGGGCGTGGGGGCGGTACTCGCCACACTCGCCATCATGCTGTTCCTCGGACCGATTGAGGAGTTTGGTTGGCGAGGTGTCGCGCAGCCACTGTTGCAACGTCATTTCGCACCTCTCTGGGCCGGTGTGATCATTGGCGTTGTGTGGGGGATCTGGCACCTCCCTGCGTTCTATCTGGCCGGAACACTGCAAAGCGGCTGGAGCTTTACGCCGTTCTTCATCGGCAACGTGGTGCTGGCGGTGATCGTCACGCCGCTCTTCAACAGCACCCACGGTAGCATTCTTTGGCCGATGCTCTTTCATTGGCAACTGATCAATCCTCTCTGGGCGGATGCACAGCCTTTCGATACCTACCTGCTCGTTGCGGTCGCCGCCGCCGTTGTCTACTTTAACCGGGATTCAACGTTAAACCGCGGCGGCGTCACCGAAGTGATGCCGTCCACTCGGGGTAAGATGCCGTGACGGTCAAGCCAGTGTTTCTCCTAGCCGACTCCGTGAGTGCGTCGTCAGATTCCCCAACCGTTCGTTAAGGTACCGGGGTCGGAATCAAAACCGTGACTGAGTTCGGCCTGGTTTACAGCCACAGTGGCTGGGTGCCCCGCTACGTTTCGAGCCTTCGACAGTATCCCGACTGCTCCGTGACGATTGCATTGCACGTTAACAGCGAAGCTTTCATCGCGAGTGAACAGAGCGACCTGATGGGCGACCTGGAGCTTGCGTTAGCAGAGTTAATCCTGAAGGACGAAAGTGTCCCAAAAACGGACTTATTTGGGAATCGCTGAGTAGCGTCGGTCGATGAAGCCGGAGCAGGCAAGGGAATGCGATTCGACGCGGGGGAGTCCATCACCCACGCAGGTTAGTGAAAAATCGAACTTCAAGTTGACGTCCGATTTTTTACGGAACCCCAGCCCTAAACTATGTTGCTCTAGGATCAAGAATCCGCCTTAACCGAACTCGGACCAACGGAATGACACGTCAGGAGATTGCTCAATGTCCTACCAGAATCTCAACCCACGCCAGCGACGTTGCCTTAGGTTTTCAAAAGATGTGCAAAACCAATTTGGACTTACGCTTACATCAAACTTGCAAACTTACATTGCATCTGAACGGTATCCAAACGGCATCGAAGTGTCCAATTCTGCCACCGGTTACCTCAGCTTGAATGCAACGATCGAATCAACGAATGGATCAGCGATGTAACTACGTCGCTGATTGTCGGCGTGGAGGTGATCGTAGTTTAGCTCCAGCAAAACCAGCGAAACTCACGGTCACGACTGTTTGCGATACGTTGACGCTCGTAGCGGGGACTTTGATAACACTGGTTCTCCGCGTTATCGTTCACGAGGAGTTTGGGTGCCGAGAAGACGCGGTGCGACGATGGTCGGAACGACCATATTGGCGGTATCAGGGTCGATGAGTGCGCCATTGAAACCGACCCCGGCAACATGGTTTAAGCTCCTGAAGTGGGGTCAACCGAACTACCTCCCTGCGGCAGAACAGAAACGCATCGCGGCTTTAGCTGGCGAGAACTTCGCGAAGACGCTGTTAAAATCCGGCGTTTCCAAGTAGCTAGCGTCATTCCGCTCACACGTTGTTGTATTCCGCGCCGCTCGATTTGTGGGATT
This sequence comes from Aporhodopirellula aestuarii, assembly GCF_023701485.1. GTDB lineage: Bacteria > Planctomycetota > Planctomycetia > Pirellulales > Pirellulaceae > Rhodopirellula > Rhodopirellula aestuarii. Next base: position 90,290 of record NZ_JAMQBK010000051.1, on the reverse strand, counting down.
CGCATGGACGGAGTATTCTTGTTCGAGTTAAACTGGCCATCCCTTCGAGACCTCAAACCATGACCTCCGAAGATAAAAAATCATCACTTGATCAGTTCTTTGCATCGCTTGACCCAGAGAGTGGCCCTGACGATTTACAGACGAATACTGAGAATGGTTCATGCGTTCCTGAAGGTGAGCGTCCATGCCCAATTTGCGGTGAGAAGATGGCGACCGACACACAGCAGGGCATTCAAGTCGACCTCTGTCACGACCATGGAATTTGGTTGGACAAGGGGGAACTGGGAGCGGTGATCGGCCGAGAAAAAGAAACGGCAATCAAACAAGCGATGGCCACGTCGGGAGACACGCATCAGCAATCCGGTTTTCTGCTTGGTTACGCCCTTGGGAAATCGGTCTAGTTACTCGCTCAACTCGTGGGCTAGGTTACGGCTTCGCTGGTGAGTTTGACGATTTGTTCGCGGAGTGAGTCGAACGCGGCTGCTTGTTGGGCCGGTTAGCGTGGTGTCGTTCAGCATCGATTGGAATTGTCTTTCCACCACAAACTCTTGCTCTTGACGCTGACGGTTCTTACTGGATCCTTGGTGTGTTCTGACACTCCAGTCACTCGCGTGGGGCGCGAACACCGACGCAGTTTCGTGTATCTCTCTGGTGAACGAAGTGGGACAAACCGATAGCTCGAATCCAACCTCAGGATCCTCTTCCGTGTGCGCCACCGACGCATTTTTCGTCGGCACTTGAATCTGCACCGGCGGCCGACTTCGGTAAATCGCCTTTCATTCTACCGGTCGATGAAACCGACGTGGTTTACGGATTGCAGTTGGGGGCATGCAGTGGCGAGAGCCGCTCCCTTAATCATTTAACTCGGATCGGCATTTGCGAGACGAAAGAAGCTGAAAACCGAAAACCAATCCTGACCCCGGCGACAGCCGCCCCTGTGGCTGTTCGTTGTAGTCACCCTCGCTTAACATAAGGCAGAAGGTCGCCGATACGTACGCGACGCATTCATTTCGGAAATTATATTTCGACGAGCCAATTTTGTATCAACAGCATGCCGCATCAATACGAAGGCGGGCTCTTGAAGTGAAGATGGGACTGACTCTCTCCGCAATTGCCATTCGATTGACATCCAACACAGTGGACAAGACGAGATGAATCATTCACGCGTCGTGTACGGCTTTTTGGCCGGCTGGATTTGGGTTGCAAGCTTTGGAATCTCTGATGCAGAGGATCCATCTTTCTCCGTTGTGGAGACGCAGCTTGCATTAGAGAAACTTCAAGCAGGAGTTAACGGAGATAACGTAGACTCCTGGGTCATCGCATTGCTCCAAGCGATCGTGGAAACTTATGAATCTCAGGATGACGCCAAACGGATTGAACTGATCGACTCGATAAAGGGACATGGTAAAGAAGCGATCACAACGTTAATCATATTGGCGGAATACGGGAATGGCCATGTGATGCCAACGGCCGCGAACACTTTGGGCCAAATTGGAAAAGAGGCGGACTCTGCGGTGCCCGTTTTAAGTAGGCGATTTGTGTCGGGCAGTGATGATCGGATCTCTACCGCTGCAGCGAACGCGATCCTGAGTATTCGGCCAGCCGAAGGTCCGATGATTTTGGTCGAGGCAATCGACGCGACGAAGCCGGCTCCAAGTAGAAGTTATATTCCTAAAGGAACCCGGCGACTCAAGTTGATAGAGCTACTTGCTGTTAATACGATAGCCGATACCCGAGGCGTGTGTGACGCCTTGGGTATTCTGCTCCGCGGCGAGGATCCACGCGTGCGATTCGCGGCTGCGGAGGCATTCTTAAAACGGCAGGCGGATGTGCCCATCGACGCTGCAAAGCGAGCAGTGTTAGCAATGCTGAACGATGAACGGGACGCCGTACGATCAATCGGCCTGGAATGGTTGCGTGACTGCGAAACGCAAATCGACTCTCCCGAGATTCGAATCGCATTGAAGAGATCGTTGGACGAGCCAGTCCATAGATTACACTGGCAGGCTGCTGCTGCCGCGTTCAGACTCGAGGTGTTTTCGCAAGAAGCTAACGCAATTTTGGACAATGCGATTCTCACCCGGAATTTGCCGCCGAATGGTGAACAGTTAATACAGATTTTTGGGAGGGTCATAATTCCTCGACTACGCACGCAATTGGATGGCACTCACGGGGTGAGAGCGGAAACGAACGCGATCTATTTGCTCGGCATGATGCGAACGGATATGCAAGAAGTCGTGCCACTGTTAGTGGAAGCATGTCACAAGAAAGAACTCCGGAAGAACGCCATTCAAGCCCTTGGAATGATCGGCCCCGACGCGGCGTCCGCTGTGCCCGTATTAGTCAACGCATTGAGTTCGGAGCTATGTCGAAAATCGGCGATCTTCACCTTAGGCAAAATCGGGCCAGGGGCAGAGGCAGCGACACCCATGTTGGTAAAGCTACTTGAAAATAGCGAGTTGCGTTCAAAGGCGATGCTTACGCTGGGAAGAATTGGCCCCATTCCACCCGACGCGGTGCCATTGCTGCTCAAAATGATTGACGAGGAAGAAAACGTTTGGAATCGACGTGAGCTTCTCCAGAACTGTCGTGTGATTCGATCGCCAGAAGCCGTACCCCAACTGATTCAACTCTGGAAAAAACGTGGATCCAAACAAGAATCGGATCCCGTCCAGGCTTTCTGTGCCGAAGCACTCGTCAAGATTGGAAAACCAAGTGTTCCGGTTCTGATTGAAGTTATCGAAGATCAAAACGTCCATCTTCGCATCGGAGCTGTCGAGATGTTGTCTCAGATCGGAACCGACGCGAAAGCGGCAATTCCAACGCTGACTGATATCTTCGACGACAACGAGGTTATTGTGCAACGTGCGGCGATACACGCGATCGTCGCGATCGATGCACAGAGCGGACGAGCGAAGGGAACACTGATCGATTTGCTCGCTCACGAGGACCGCGGAATCCGCGGCATTGCTGCGAAAGCGTTGCAGGAGATAATTACTCCAGCTGACAGCGTCTTCGTGTCGGAACTTCGTGAGCATTTGGATTCATCCGTCCAGGATGCCCGCGTTGTGGCCGCAACATTGCTCGGCAAGATGGGACCGCTTGCCAAAGACGCTCTCCCAACGCTCGAGAAACTAGTCACGTCAGCAGCTGACCAGCAGTCCCATTGGGCTTTTCAAGCCCAAGTTTATCTTGATTCGATCCGGCGAATCGGCGGATATCAAGCCATGATCCCACCTCTCATTGATCTACTGAGTTCTGTTGAAAAACCTCAACTCATCACGCTTGATCCACAACTCTTTCCTAATGAACTTGATGACGCTGCTTCGAAGTGGTTGAGTCGTGCTTTTCGCGACGGGGATTCCGCGACCCGTTGTGCAGTCATTTCTCTTTTTCGATACGCCGATTCGGACTCGGTATCCCCAATCATGCGACAGGCTTTTGAAGATCCCGATGCGAAGGTCCAGAGAACTGCGATTGATGTTGCCAACGTCACGCCAGTAGTGGCGGCAGGGTTGATCCCTGAACTGAGCAACGCTCTGGATGATCCGTCTCTGCGTTACCAAGCGATTCACGCGATCGAAAAACTCGGACCCAAGGCCAAACCTGCCGTTCCAAAGCTGATGGAGAACCTGAAAGGAAATAGCGCTAATGTCTATTATGTCGTCGACGCACTTGGTAAAATTGGACCCGGAGCGAAAGCGGCTGTGCCCAATTTGATTGAAATGCTCACCGAGCAACGAGGCCCCGTAACCCATTACAGCCCCGACTTAATGTATAGGGTGGTCAAGACTCTCGATGCCATTGGTTATGGAAAAGACGGCGTCGTACCAGCCCTGCTTGCATCACTTAAGGATGCGAGCGCCGGAGTTCGATGCAATGCCGCACGGTCGCTTGCTGTTCTCGCGGCCGATGATCTAGTGGCAGCTGATTGGGAAGCGGCTGCGCGTTCACTGGCGGATGTTCTGGATGACCAAGATTATTGGGTTCGAAAATCAGTCGCTAGTGCCCTGGGCAGCATCGGTCCGGATGCAGTGGTGGCTGCCCCCGCGCTAATACGATCATTGCAAGACGGCAGACGTGGAAGCCAAGGGGATATTGGCCGGGCATTGGCCAATATCGGCCCATCCGCCAACGCGGATATCCCTGCTTTAATTGAATTACTTAAAGCTTCTGATTACGATACACGCGGAGGCGCTGCGACGGCATTAACCGTGCTGTTAACACCGAGCGATAAGCACGCATTGAAGAGCCTCCTCGACTCATTCTTGGACCCCAATATGCCTCACCGTCAGGGGTATCACAGCAATACACTAGTCGCAATAAACCGCATCGACGGTGGCACCGAAAGACTAGTAGCCGCATCCATCACGCAGTTGGAATCGTCTAGTGCGAAAGCTCGCTTTAGTGCTGTCCGTGCGTTGTCTGAAATCGCTCGGCAGACATCCATCCGTACGCGATTTCAAACGAAGCAACTTGTGATGAAGGCACTTGCTGAAGAATTGCTCCCTTCACTAAACGTTGCACTGAAAGACGAAGAAGTTGACATTCGACTCGAGGCGGCAATAGCGCTGGGACATCTGGGGCAGCACGCCAAGTCGGCAGTGCCAACGCTCAAGCAAGGCTTGTCCGATCAGAGATTGGCGAAGACCTATCAAATGGCGCTTCAGCGGATCGATCTCGACGGGGACAAGGATTGATGATGCAAGAATACGAACTTGCTCCGTGGTTTCACGAAGTATTCGGATTCCGATTGCATAGTCTACCCGTTGTTGTTGGCCCAATCTTCACTGCTTGTTTGTTGATCCCCTTGCTCCTTTGGCACGTTGGCATTCGATTGCCAATTTCAAAGGAAAATCAGCGCAAGTTGGAAATCGCTTGGTTTGCAGCATACTGCGTGAAAAACGTGAGTGGGATTGATCTACAAGAATTCGTCGCATCGCCTCAGCCGCCGTCCCGAAGAAGTGCCCACGGCTGTTCCAGTGGCTCATCTTTTTGACGTCCGCCAACCGCGTAGTCCACTAGCGGGAAACGCATTTTGGCACCTCCTCGCATCAATACGGGTCGACGCTGTTTCCCATCATCGGCAGCGATTGCCGAGAGCGTGCGAAACGTAGCGACGCGAGCCAGATTGCCTCCGAACTATCGAAGACGAAGGACGAGTAAGTTACCCTAAGGCAACTCCACTCCCTCGCTCTCAACTGCGGTCGGTTGGACAAACCGAACGGAGTTGCGAGCTTCGCTTTGTGCCGTCGGTGGCGGAGACCGAAGCGGGTTTCGGCTTACCAGTTGCCTACTCCGGCGGCCGACGCCGGAGCAGAAAGGAATGGGAAGATGGGCACCGACGTTAGTCTGTAACCGTACACCAGAGCTGTCGTAGACGCGGGGTATAGGATCTTGGGTTTGGTCACTCAACCATCATTGCTGTCACCGATGACAAGATGCTTTACGTTTGGACGATTACAGCGCAGAGCGTCGTCGAGCACGTTGGCGACTTCGTGTAGAGGGGGTAGAGGACCGGATCACCTTAGGTGTACCGTCGTTTTCATCTGCCAGGCGATCAGCTAAGTCCCCGAGTTTCGACAGTTCGTCCGCGAACGCTTGCTCCGCGACCTCGACCGCCTCGTTCAACCGCTTTTGCACTCGTGCAAACTCGCTTTAGTGCCACCGCAGACTGACCCGCAGTAGGTGCTCCGGCGAATCGCAGTTCGGGTGGTCCCATTCGATAGCGAGCAATTCCTGTAGGTTTTCTGGGCAGTCCTCGTGATCCAGCAGACGTCCTCGCCGCACACAACCCATGTTCGCGAGGACGCTCATTGCGAGTGAGTTGGCCTACCTAAAAAACCTTGCAATACGGCCTAATCGAGGGAGCTAATACCGCAATAATCGCCATTGGTTGCAATGAACGCTGCAGCAGGATACGATTGGAATTGTCGAAATTGACGGGTTTTTCCAGCAAAAACCGTGTTAAACAGCGTGTGTCAGAGGAATTTTGACATCGTGGAGGTCACAGATTCGAGTTCTGTATCGCCCACTCCCGCAAACCCCGTAAAACCTAGTGTTTTGCGGGGTTTTTTCGTGTTCCGATGGCTCGATTCGGTCGTCACCGGTTCGGTCAGGAAGGGACAGAAACGGCGTGTTTTGACCCTCTTGGACTGCATCAGGTGCAACCAGTGGTGACATCCACTGATTAATCGCAAGTTTGTGGCCGAACGCTCTGCGGTCGGTGGGTCAGGATTCCAACCGCAGAGCGTTCGGCCACATTTTCATCGTGGGGGATAACGTGTGCGTTCCAAGGGGCTATCTCTTTGGGATGGTGCCGACAGCCTAATGGTTGGTTGGCTTAAAACTTGAAACCTAAGTGTTCATGATTCGCTTTGGTTTTGACCGGCTCCGAGGAGTTTGCGGTTGAGCGTGCCGCCTTTGAAAAGCATCTCGTCCAAGGCCGAATCCAAGTCGGCATGCGTCAACGGAGAGTCTGCGTCTCGTTCGATGCTGAACTGCGACGACCGACGCATCAACTCTTTGATGAATGCCGCACTGACTCCATCGGTGCGACGAACAACTTCATCAATCAGCCCGTTGTCCAGCAGCCCCTTGGACGCGTACAGGTTGGCCAATTTTCGCCGGCCTTCCGCGTCGGGAAGCGGGAACTCGATCGCTTGATCGATTCGTCCGGGGCGAGATGCGAGTGCTGCTTCGAGTGCCTCAGGACGATTGGTCGTGAGCACAAAGAAGATCTCGGCGTCTTCCTTGAGGCCATCCATTTCATTGAGCAGTTTGTTGAGCAGGACTTCTTCGCAAACGCTCTCCATCTTGGTGCGTTCCCGCGCGATCAAGTCTACATCTTCCATCACCACCATGCTGGGTTGCAGCAGGCGGGCCAGCGTCATGTATTCGCCCAGCAAGCCGACCTGTTCTGCCGAAATCAAGATCGTCGTGTGTCCTGCGAGTGATGCGGCGAGGTGATGGATCGTGTGGGTCTTTCCAGTTCCGGGAGGGCCGTAGAACAGGATCCCTTTCTTTTTGGACATGCCCAGTTGAGAAAGTCGTTCACGATTGCGGGCGAATTGGACGACGTTTCGTTCGAGCAGCGTCAGCGTCTCGGCGGGCAAGATCACATCTTCTCGACGAACATCACGGAGCTTGTGTACGGTGATCCCGTTGGACTCACCCGAATACGAATGTTCCGCCTGTTCGAGCGACAGAATTTTGCCCCGGTACGATTCGCCACGAGCGACGGCGTCTTCGAGTTGTTTGAAAAAACGCTGGGCAATCTGGCTGCCTTTCTGAGATAGTGGGGAGCCGACTTGAAATTGCATTCCCGAAACCTCGCCGAACTGGCCGCACGGGCTAAGCATGACGGCAAAGCGAACCTCTTCCGCTTCGAGTAGCCACAAGCCGTTCTTGAGAACTCGCAGCGGCTGTTCGTCACCGATGTCGAGTTCTTCGTACTCGGGTGGAACCGAGTACGTCGGGTTGTTCATGCTTTCTAGGATGCAATCCGTTAGCGTGGGAGCGCAGGCAGAGTACTCGCAACGGACGCCAAAAAAATGCTTCACCGTGATCTCGCTACCCAATAGCTTGTCGATGGTCCGTTGCAGATCGGCACGCATGCGAAACGGGAATCGACGTTCCGTGATTGTGATTTGGGAGGTCGGAGTCGGGTGAAAGTGGGACTTGAGCAAGGGGGCCACCAATTGCTGTGAACCGTCTTGTTCATCATTGCCAAACGAGTTCATGATCATGAACGATTTGGTGCGAACCAAGAATGCCAGCACCCATCCGAGCATCACCCCCGCGAACATCCATCCCAGATAGGCCATGGTCTCTTCCCCAAAATCTTGTGCTTGTCGATTGCCAGTTGTTGATAGAGCAGACAAGCCGCGATTGTATCGGGTTCACTTGCGAATCGTCGGAATGAATCGGCGTGGTGAGGTTTGGTCCGCGACGCGTTCGGACGGGTAGGATCCTCTTAGCCGTCAGGTCCCACGCCGAGCTTGAATGCTGACCAAGCACCCACCGGGGTTGAACGCAAGGAGCTGTGGTTAGCGCCAAACGGCGAATCGTCCGAAAGGTTCCTGGCTACCTGTTTATTGTTCCAAGTCCACCGCCCGCTTGCCCGTCCCGATAACGACGTTCTTGTTTGTGACAGTGCGAAAGAAGGGTTGCAAGTCTATAGGTGAGTTGGTTTTGTGGAGTAGGGATTTCGGGAGGTTAAGCGTGCAAGAGTGTGGTATTCTTGCGTCGCCATTTTGCCGTTTTAGGTCTCTGTTTCCTTCCCCTTTGCAATCGGTATCCCCATGTCCGACCGTCGTTCATTTCTCAAGTCTGGCGTGGCTGTGTCTGCAGCTACCGCCATGTTGGCTCACTCTTCGGCTTGGGTGAACGCAGTGGCCGATGAGACTGGGGCCGGTAAAGCTCTGATCGGGCATGGGGACTTTCGCTACCGCGTCAATAAAGATTGGGCAACTGTCAATCCGTTTCGACTCCATATCGATAACTGCCACGAGATGGTGCAGGACTCGAAGGGCCGTTTGGTGATGATCGGTGACGACCCGCGAAACAATATCATCGTGTTCGACAAGTCCGGAAAAGTCCTAGATAGCTGGGGGACGTACTGGCCCGGCGGCCATGGACTGACGCTGGTCGACGAGGGTGGGGAAGACGTCCTGTTCGTCAGCGAGAGTGGCTGGGTTCGCAGTCTCGACGATGGTGTCACGATGGTCCGACAGAACGGATATGTCGCCAAGATGACGATCGACGGACGAATGCTTTTTACGATCAGTCACCCGATGACAGTCGGTGCCTATACACCTGAGATGCTATTTCAGCCCACTGAGACCGCGGTGGCACCCAACGGTGATATCTACATCGCCGACGGATATGGTTCGGACTTTATCCTGCGGTATGACCAGCACGGAAAGTTCATCCAGAAGTTTGGTGGGCGCAACAACGATGACAAAAACTACAACCTAGCCAATGCCCACGGGGTTGCGTTTGATGGGCGTGATCCGGCCAACCCCAAGCTGATCGTGACGAGTCGCGGCCAGAAAGCGTTCAAGTACTTTTCGCTTGATGGCAAGTGGCTCAAGACCGTGTCACTGGCCAACCTACAGATCTGCCGGCCGGTGATTCATGGTGAGTACGTTTATGCCGGGGTTTGTTGGAGCCATCACTTTGCGGAGGTGAATGTTCCCAAGCCGTGGCTCTATCAGTCTGGATTCACCATGGTGATGGACAAGGATGATCGCGTGGTCTCGTGCCCCGGCGGCGAGCAGCCGGTCTATGAGAACGGGATCCTGCAACCGGTCAAGCAAGACGAGGCAAGGACGTTCTATCACGGACACGATGTCTGCATCGACGAGGATGAAAATGTTTACGTTTGCCAGTGGAACGGCGAACGTACGACGCCGGTAAAGCTGGAACGCGTCTGAGTTATGTGGCTCTCACAGATCGATGAGATTCCTAGCGGCAGGATGGCAGCTGAGGTGACGGTTTAATCAGTCGTGAGCGGGGGCGCTTGATTGCTCGTGGCCGGAGTCGGTTCGCTTGGTGAGCGGAACGCGATTTGGAACACGCGGGGGTCCCGCAGTCCCAACGCGATCCACGCGATCACGCCAAAGATGATCGGGACGAAAAAGGGATCGCCGACACGAACGTGAGTCGCGACGGCACCGCCGAGGTACGCCGACAGAAGGATTGCGCCAACGAACGCGGTTCGCGGGATGAGAAACAGCATGGCGATGACGACTTCGACGATACCGATTGTGAACATCACGCCCTCTTCCCATCCGAGGTGTCCAAACATCTCGGCTTTGCCCTCCCAGTCAGTGAATTTGCCGCTCGCGCTGGCGAAGCAAAGGAAGGCGGCGAGCAATCCGCTGAGGGCCCAACCGGTAATAACTGTCTTGGAGGATTTCATGGGAACGGTTCGAGTGATGAGTGGGGAGTCGATCGGCCTGAAGGTGGAGTTGGGGCGAAGTTACGCCCGAGTTCTCACGTGCCATCGGGAATGTTTGGTTCGACCAGATGCGTGAGCATCGTGAGCGATTCCTGCCAACCGAGATAACACATTTCGGCGGGGATAACATCAGGGATTCCAGATTGTTTGATTTGCAATTCGGTTCCACACACGACCGGCCGAAGCGTCACGATGACGTTGATCTCACCCGCCAAGCCGGGATCGTCAAATCGGTCGGTGTATACGAGGCGAGCATAGGGAGTCAGTTCGACGAATCGTCGTTTGAACGAGTGACTCGAGCCGGTGGAAAAATTCGTGAATGACATTCCATGCCCGCCACCGACGCGGGCGTCCATCTCATAGACGGCCCCAACAAAACCGTACGGCGGGAGCCACCGGGCAAGCGCGGCAGCGTCGAGGAACGCGCGGTAGACGCGTTCGTCACGTGCTCGCAACACGCGATGGAGTTCAACTGCGTTGCTCATGAAGTGTTTCCGATTGATGGGCCCGCGACCTTTGAGGGTGGAGTCTTCTACTTTTGCGAGTGCAAGCCGAATACGTTGCCTTCGGTGTCGACTCCGAGCGAGATGAATCCGTACTGTCCGATGGCGGTCTTGGGCATGTGGACCTTTCCACCGGCGGCTTCGATTCGCGAGGATTCCACCCCGCAGTCTTCGCAACTGAAATAGACGATCGTGCCGCTTCCGCCGCACTTGAATCCTTCCATCTTGCAGAGCGCACCTGATGCGCCGGGAGCTTCCATCGATGCGGGGAACGCCATCATTTCTAAGTTGTCGACGGGGGTGGGGAGTTTCTCAAGTTTGAGGTCGAGCACGGTCTCATAGAACTTGGTTGCTCGCGCCATTTCGTCGACATAGATTTCAAACCATACGATCGGATTGCATTTCATAAGTTTCACCAAGAGGGAAGGGGTATGATGTGAGAGATTAAGAGGCGGAGTGTCTTGCGATTTCGGTCGGTTAGACGCGGGTGTGGTGTCCGTGCATGAACTTCGTCCATTCGCCGTCATCATTTTGCAATTCGCTGATCATCCGCCAGTTGTTTTCGTCTACGATTTCAATCGTGTCGCGGAATTTCCCCGTGCCACTGCCGTCGAATTTGGGCCCTTCGGAATCGAGCGGTAGTCGTTTTCCGGATTCATCGAGGACACCTTGGTACGGCCAGATGTTGTCCATCATCGAGCCGACGAACGTCCCGACGTAGAGTTTTTTGGCTGCGTCGTAACCGAGTGTCATGATGGACGACCATTTATCATCCGCGCTCGATCCGCCACTGCTCTCGCAGATGACCCAAAGGCCTCCCAACATGCGGCATGTCATTTTCCCGGATGATTTCATGGATTCTCCATCCGGTGTTTGGCAGTCGTGTTCGAATGACCACTCGCCGACGAGCTGTTCGAGCCATTGGTGTTCGGCTTGGGGCTTTGCAAACATGAAAGGGGGCCTCCTTGATAGGGTGTTTACGGGCGGGGAATTGAGCGGTTTGAGATCTAGTCGAACGGCGCACGCCGCAATCGACATGGGCCGAACAAAATTTCGATTCGCTTGACTTTGTATCCCGCCCTCTGTCAATATGCAACTTAGTGGTTGCGGAAATGTGCGAGGTCGTTTGTTGGGTCGGTGGCGTCGGCCCGGTGGTGGTGATTGGGTCTGTCTCGTTAAAAGTAATTAGAAGCTATGTCAGCTAGTACGGAACCGGAACGAACGTTTACGAAAAACGCGTCCTTGTTTGCTGCGCTCGGTGACGAGACTCGGTTGTCGTTGCTGGTCCAGTTGGGTGGAGGCAATTTGTGTAGCATCACGCAGTTGGCCGAAGGACGTCCGCAAACTCGTCAAGCGATCCGGAAACATCTCCATGTTCTGGAGGCGGTTGACTTGGTCAAAGGCGTTCGTAGAGGACGCGAGAACCTCTTCCAAATCGAACCCAAGGTGGTGGAGTCAGCGGCTCAGTCGCTCGTGGCGATCTCACAGCAATGGGATGATGCGCTGAGCCGACTCAAGAGTTTCGTTGAAGAGTGACGAAGCGCCGAAAGGGCGGCGACGATTGCGCCAGCCGCTACCATCGTACCTCTAGCTGGACAGCGTCACGTTTCACGTAGCTCGGTCTCTCGGGACGTTGATTTAATTACTGCGGGATTTCAAAAGTAGCGGAACGGCTCGCGCCGTCCGGTGACTCGAGACCGGACGGTTCGCGCCGTTCCGCTAAAAAGAGCACTAAAACAATCAATGTCCCCCGAGACCGAGGATTGCGGGCGTTACCCGCTTCCGGAGCTTCGGAGAAGGCCCGCTACCGGAACGTCGAAAACTCCAATACGTCTGCCAGAACGTGGCGCTGTCCAGCTAGCAAAAAGGTACATCGCGGCTCCCAATCGAGAACGTGCGTGACGAAGCGCTCGTGACGGCTTGTTGAGTTTGCATGCGGAAGCGTCAGGCAGGACAGTGTTACCCACGGAGGGTGCGAGGGGGCTGGGAAGGGAATTTGAGGTCTGACTTCGTGCGGTGGATCGTCGCGAGGCGGTTCAGAAACATCGTGATTTACGGTGTCTTGTAACCGTGTGCGTCAATTGGCGCCGATTCATCTGTAGTGAATGCGTAGAGGTCTCGCGCATAATCGATTACTTCCAGGGAGGCGGCTTTCGCTTTCCGCACTAGGAGACTTCGGTGACGTACGATGATGCCTTCATCGGTCGATAGAACCATTTCCGCAGCGGTCTTTGTCTTGGCCGTTTTCTTGTTGTTGAGTTTGTTCTTTACTCGCTCGACAATGCCGATTGAAATGCGCGTTCCGGGAATGGACGGGACGCCTCGAGTGTTGGTTACCGCGAACCGGTTGCCCTATGAAGCAACTGTCGCGGGGGAACCTGTTGTGGGAACGGGTGTGGCTTCTCAGATCAAAGGGGAGTGGCCAGGTTTTCGAGGACCGAATCGGGATGGCGTTTGCCCTGATTCGATACCGTTAGCGAGATCGTGGCCCGCGAGCGGACCGCCGCTGCGTTGGGAGGTTGCGATGTGCGAAGGCTACGCGAGTCCCGCTGTTCGCGACGGACGTGTCTATGTGTTGGACTACGACGAGGCCGCCGAAGCCGATGTGCTGCGTTGTCTTTCGCTCGACGACGGACGGGAGATTTGGAGTAACGGTTACCCGGTTGCGGTGACTCGCAACCATGGCATCACGCGGACGGTTCCGGTCTTATTCGAAGATTGCGTGATTACGCTCGGGCCGCAATGCCATCTCGCCTGCTGGGACGCGGTGACGGGAGCAAACCGCTGGCTGATGGATTTGCGTGCGCAATATCAAACAACCGTTCCGCGGTGGTATGCGGGGCAATGTCCGCTGATCGATCAAGGAAAATTGATCGTTGCTCCGGGAGACGCGGCGCTGATGGTGGCGATCAGGCCCGAGTCAGGCGAAGTGCTTTGGCGGGCCGAAAACCCGCGTGGCTGGGAGATGACGCACGGCAGTATTGCGGTGATGCAGCATGCCGGGAGACGAACGTATGTGTACTGCGGCAGCGGTGGGGTGGTTGGCGTGGATGCCACTGACGGCAGCGTGTTGTGGGATACCACGCAGTGGCCGGTGCAGTTCGCTCATGCGCCTTCTCCAGTGATTTTGCCTGATGGGCGTGTGTTTGTTTGCAGCGGGTACGGCAACGACACCGGCGCGTTGATACTACGTGTTGATGAAAGCGGCACGCATGTCAGTGTCGAAAGGAAATTCACTCCGAAGGAATTTAATTCCGAACAACAGACCCCGATTCTGTTCGAAAGGCATCTGTTCGGTATTCGCAAACGGGGAGGTGGTCCCATGGTTTGCATGGACATCGATGGTAAAGAAATCTGGAACAGTGGTCGGGATCGATTTGGACACGGGCCGTATCTGATCGCGGACGGTTTGTTGTTCATGATGAGTAACTTCGGCGAATTAACGATCGCGGAAGCGGACGCGTCGGGTTATCGAAGACTTGCCAGCCATCTGGTGTTTGAAGATGGTCACGATGCATGGGGGCCGATGGCGATCGTTGACGGGAATCTGTTGCTTCGTGACATGACTCGATTGGTGTGTTTAAACGTGGCCGCGAAAACGCCTGAAAAAAGTGAGGACTCGCTATGAACTATCGAAATCCAGGATCTGTGTTGGCTCCGTTGTGGATCATGCTCGCCGTTTTGATTCTCGGTGGTGTGTCGGTCGTTGTGATGCGGATGGAGTCGTTGACGAGATCAGAAAACAGTTTTGCGTTGGATGTTTCGAGGCATACGGATATTGCCGAACCGCTGTTGCACTACTCCGAGGCGGCACCGATCGCGTTGCCATTGTCGGATGCTCATGCGTTCGCGGTGTCGCCGAATGGTGACATGGTTGTTTGCGGTGAGTCGAGCGTTTGGGTTCTGGATGCCGAAGGAGTGGTATTGCAGACACTGGCACCGGTGGTGAAACCCCGTTGTGTGGCGGTGGCGGGAAAGGATCATCCGCAGGCCGGTCGTATTTATGTCGCGGGAAATAATGCGATCGAAATTTTCTCAGCCGACGGTGAATCGATTGCACGTTGGGATGTGGTCGGTAAGTTGCCGTTGTTGACATCAATTTCGTTGACGAATGAAAACGTTTATGTCGCCGATGCGGGGAATCAAACCGTGATCGTATTTGATGATGACGGGATACAGACGGGGGTGATTGGTGCTGAGTTTGTCGTCCCGAGTGGCTACTTCGACGTGGTGGCGGAGGACAACGGATTGGTCCATGTCGTGAACCCAGGGGCTCGTCGGGTGGAGACGTATTCGGTGGACGGTGACCGCGAGGCGGTTTGGGGGCAAGCCGGTTCAGGGATGGAAGATTTCTTTGGGTGTTGTAACCCAGCCCATATCGCGATGTTGCCGGGTGGACGGTTTGTCACTTCGGAAAAGGGCATCCCGCGGATCAAGGTTTATGACGACTCGGGCAAGTTGCAGAGCGTTGTGGCCGGCACGGAGCAGTTGCTGCGCCGTCAAAGTCGAGGGGACGAAGTTTTGAGCGGGGACGTTTTTGACATCGCGGTCGACGACGAGCAACGCATCTTGGTGCTCGATCCGACGGCCGATCAAATTCGCACATTTATCCGCACTCAAAAGAAAGCGATCTGAGCGATGGAGATGAACCGTCGGCAATGGATCGAGACGAGCGTGCGATGGTCGCTGAGCCTGGTGATCGCTGTCGTTGCTTGGGTGCTGACGCGTCGTCGGTTGCGCGCGGGGTGTTCTCAGACACTCACCACATGCCGAGATTGCATGCAAATCAGTCGTTGTGTCTTGCCGGCGGCGATGTTGGAAAGAGAGACACTCGAAAGAGCGGCGCTACAGCAGGCAACCCAAAATCGGGCAGCGAAGAAGGGAGCCGATCGTGTCTGACAGGCGATCTCCCGCCGCTGATGTTTCGCTGCCGATTGCCGGTCGGCGAGAATTTTTGGTACGAGGAACTCGGGTTGCCGGTGCGATCGCGTTGGGGTCCCTCGGTGGATTCTTAGCTGGGCGACATGGGGAGGCGGGCGAAACACGATGGCAACTTGATCCCGATAAATGCGTCGGTTGCAGTCACTGTTCGACCTACTGCGTGCTCGATGAGTCAGCCGTCAAGTGTGTGCAGTGTTTTGATATGTGTGGTTACTGCGACATCTGCACGGGGTACCTCGACACGAACTATCACGATGTGAATACAGCGGCGGAAAACCAATTGTGTCCGACGGCGGCGGTGGTCCGCGAATTCATTGAAGACAAAGCGGGCCAGCGGTTCTATCAATACACGATCGATGAGGAGGCGTGTATCGGTTGCGGTAAGTGCGTCAAAGGATGCGCGTTGATGAACGGGTCGCTGTACCTGCAGGTCATGCACGATCGATGCGTGAATTGCAACGAGTGTGCGATCGCGAGAGTCTGTCCGACGCAGGCGTACACGCGGGTGCCGGCGGAGAAACCATACCTTGTCAAAGCACAGGCGCAAGCACTCTATGAGAACAAACTCGGTGACGAAAATCGCTCCGACGATGATCCGGTCGAGCAGTTGATGCGGACGGTGACAATGCGATGAAACGCTTGGTTCGTTCTGTCCGTGAGAGTTGGGGGCGACACACCGTCGCGAATCCGTTTGGCGGTCGTCTGCGATGGAGTTTTGCGTCGTTATTGGCGTTGCTGGTGGGGCTGCATTCGTCGATCGTATCGGGTGAGTTGATTCCGACGCCTGACTTTAGTTCGCACTCGATACCGACCACTCAGGTTCCCAGCGGCAGCGGTCTGGCGTGGGAGTATCTCGACGTCGCGATTCTGGTTGTGGCGTTGTCGCTGGCGAGTTATTTCGCATTGGTCACGCGGTCTCGTCGGCATTTGTTCCTGTTGTCATTTGCGTCGTTGGTGTGGTTTGGTTTTGTTCGCCAGGGGTGCGTGTGCAGTATTGGTGCGACGCAGAACGTGGCACTCGCAATCTTCGACAACGGGTATGTGATTCCGTTATCAGTCGTCGCGTTTTTCTTGTTGCCGTTATTATTCACATTGTTCTTTGGGCGAACATTTTGTGCGGCGGTCTGTCCGCTCGGAGCGATTCAGGAGTTCGTGTCAGTCAAGAACGTGCAAGTCCCTCGATGGGTGGATCATTCGCTCGGATTGATGACGTGGATTTATCTGGGGGCGGCGGTCATTTTTTCGGCGACAGGAACCGCCTTTTTGATTTGCCGCTATGACCCGTTTGTCGGATTTTTTCGGCTCGGTGGTAACGCGAACATGATGATCGCCGGTGGCGTGTTGTTGTTGGTCGGCGTCTTTGTCGGGCGTCCCTATTGCCGGTACTTGTGTCCATACGGTGCGGTGTTGTCGGTGTTTTCGCGGTTCTCACGATTCCATGTGCGGATTCCACCGACGCAGTGCATCACGTGTGGATTGTGTTCGGAGGCGTGTCCTTATGGTGCAATCGAATCACCTGTGTCGCGGGCGACTCCCGTGGAGGCTTCGCGAGGCCGTAGACGACTCGGTTATCTCCTTGTAGCGGCGCCGCTGATCGTTGTCGCGTTCGCGGGCTTGGGGGCGATGATGCGTGGGCCGTTGTCTCGGATGGATCCGGAGGTTCAGCTCGCCGAACAGTTGCGGATGGAAACGTTGGGGCTGACCGCCACGACGACCGACGCGAGTGAAGCGTTTCGAAACGCCCGACGTGACGAGCGTGCGTTGCTCGAAAAGGTGCTCGTTACCCAGGAGCGTTTCCGTTGGCTCGGCGTGGCGCTGGGGGCGTGGATCGGTGTGGTGATCAGTGTCAAGTTGGTGTCGCTGGCCGTTCGTCGTCCTCACGCGGACTATCGGGCTGACACGAAGAACTGTGTTTCGTGCGGTCGTTGTTTCTGGTACTGCCCGGTGCCGGATGGGAAAGCTCCCGGGGTCACACCGACCACCGGTCCGACGGAGCCCTCTCAATTGGTGCAGATCACATGAGTGGCCGCGAGCAACCGTCGTTTGGATCGCTGATGCAAAATGACCGGACTTGGGTCCGCATTTCGAGTATCGCGGCTGTCTTTTCCGTCGTGGTCGCGGTCGCGATGTTGGCGAGTTTCGCCGGGCGGGTGGTGGATCCGAGTGTGACGCCGGAGTTTGTCGAGTTGAAGGAGTCGCTACGCGAGGCGTCTGGCGATGAGTCGGTCCATGCCGCGATTGCGAACCAGATCCGATCGCTCGACGTGGAACTGCGCACCGAGTATTTCGATCGACGTGCCTTCATGGGGGCCGCCAGTTGGTTGTTGTTGGGCAGCCTGTTCGTCACGATTGCGTCCGCCAAAGTGGTCGCGAATCTGCGGCGACAACCGCCGCAATTGGCGGAATTTGAATCGGATGTGGATGATCCCGATCGAATCATGAGTTTGCAATCGCTGTCTGCGGTTGGCGGTTTTGCGGTGGGCGTGTTCCTGTTTTCGAGTTGGCTGATTGTTTCTGATCGCAGTGTCTTGCCGCCCGACGCGACGCATCTGGCGGCATTGTTTCCTGAATCAAATGATGTTGCGATGGTCGCGACGCGGGGGCTTGATGTCGAGTCGGAGGAGCTGGAGGACGCTGGCGCAACCGAGCCTTCGATGCCGGACGTGGAACCAGCGGTTGTCGATCCCGAGGTGTTGCCGACGCTCGATGAGAAACGCAAGTTTTGGACGCGGTTCCGGGGCACAGACGGAATGGGAGTCGTGGAGTCGACGTCGATTCCCGAAACGTGGGATGGGGCGAGTGGCGAAGGGATTTTGTGGAAAACGCCCGTGGACTTGCCGGGAACCAATTCTCCGATCGTTTGGGGGGATCGTGTATTTCTAAGTGGTGCGACGGAGGAACGCCGCACGGTCTCGTGTTTTGACGCCGCGAACGGAGCGTTGGTTTGGCAGACGGATGTGCCTCTGCCTGCACCGGAGGATGACGGAGGTGAGCCGGTCGAGTTGACAGTCAATGACGACACGGGGTTTGCGGCACCGACGATGGCGACCGATGGCGTGCGTGTTTTCGCGATATTCGCCCACGGCGACATTGTCGCGATGGGTTTTGACGGCGAGATCGTTTGGACTCGATCATTCGGTACGCCTCACAATCCGTACGGGCACGCTTCTTCGCTCGTGACGGATGAGGAACGCGTGTTGATTCAATTGGACCAGGGCGAGGAAGACGAACCGTCATCACGTTTGATTGCACTCGATGGCCGAACCGGGGAGACGATCTGGGAAACTTCGCGTGACGTGCCCGCTTCCTGGTCGACGCCGCTGGTGATCGAGTACGAGGGCGAGTCGCAAGTGATCACGTGCGCGAACCCGTGGGTGATCACGTATCGCACGAGCGACGGCGAAGAAATCTGGCGGTGTGATGCACTCTATCAGGATGTCGGTCCGTCGCCGGTTATGCGTGATGGCGTGGTGTATGTCTGCAACGAGGTGCCCGGTGGTGCGGCAATCCGGCTCGGTGGCAGTGGCGACGTCACGGACACACACATCATTTGGCAAGTCGATTTTGGTGCTCCCGATACGACCAGCCCGCTGTTAGTCGACGACATGATTTTGATGTTGGCGTCATTTGGAACATTGACCAGCTATGACATCGGTGAAGGTGGTGACCCGGTTTGGGAGCAAGATTTTGATGACGGGTTCAAGTCGTCGCCGACGAAGATCGGTGATCGAGTTTTATTGATTGGGGAATCCGGTGCGTGCTGGATCGTGGCGACGACGAAGGAGGCATGCGAAACCGTTTCGGAGGCGGATCTCGGTGAAAAATGCGTGACGAGCCCCGCGATTCTGGACGGACGAATTTATGTTCGCGGCGAAAAACATCTTTTCTGTATCGGTGAATCATGAATGCGGCGGTAGGCAGCGCTGAGAAGGTCGTCAACGACACTACGGTGATCGCGTCGCCAGCGATCGATTTGGCGTTCGTCGATCAGACGGTTGCGGTGCACGGTGGCGGTCCGGAAGCGGTGATTCCGATCTTGCAAGCGATTCAAACGAAGTATCGCTATTTGCCTGATGCGGCGTTGCAGCGGGTATGTGAATTGACCGAGATCACGCCCTCGGCGATCACTGGCGTGTCGACGTTCTATACGCAGTTTCGTCATCGCCCGATGGGCCGGCACGCGATCCAGGTTTGCCGTGGCACGGCCTGTCACGTCAAGGGTGCGGATCTGATCGAAGAAGCCATTGCCCTGCACCTGGGTTTAAAACCCGGAGAGGATACCGATCAACAGGGGCAGTTTACGATCGAGCCGGTTGCCTGTTTGGGTTGTTGTACGCTGGCTCCCGTCGTGCAGATCGACGATGCCACGTATGGACGATTGACTCCGCAGAGTGTTCCCTCGACGATTCGTGGGTTTGCCAGGCGAGGCAGCGAGGTGAAGTCCACGCGTCGTGATTTGCGGAAACGTGATTTTTCGACGAGCGGTTCGGCGGTTGGGGAAATTCGCGTTGGACTCGGTTCGTGTTGTGTTGCCCAGGGCAGCGGTCAGGTGTTCGACAAGGTCCAAGAGGTCGTGACATCGATCGGGGCTGCGGCGGAAGTGAAACGGGTCGGTTGCGTCGGGATGTGTCATCAAACGCCGCTGGTTGAGACGATCCGAGGTGACGGGACCAGCCGGTTGTACTGTCACGTGCAGCCCGAGCAGGTTGAAGAAATCGTTTTACAAAACTATCAGCCGACCGGAATCGTGTCGCGAATGCGAACGTCGTGGTCCAAGATGGTTGCGGAGTTGTATGGCCGTGAAAACGGTGCCGAATCGAGCGTCGAAGCCGTGTCGCCGAAAGAAGGCCCGGTGTGTGAGTTTCTGGGGCCGCAGAAGCGGATCGCCACGGAATCGTGTGGCGACATCGATCCCTTGGACCTTTCCGAATACCAACGCCATGAAGGTTTCGTGGCACTCAAGCGATGCTTGGATGAATTGTCGAGCGACGAGGTGATCTCGGAAATTGAGCGCAGCGGTTTGCGAGGTCGAGGCGGCGCCGGTTTTCCGTCTGCGATTAAGTGGCGTACGGTGCGAGGTGCGAATGCGGAAACGAAGTACGTCATCTGCAACGGTGATGAGGGCGATCCGGGCGCGTTCATGGATCGCATGATCTTGGAGTCGTTTCCGTATCGCGTGATTGAGGGCATGGCGATTGCGGCCGTCGCGGTGGGGGCTCACCAGGGATACTTTTATATTCGCGCCGAGTATCCTCTCGCTGTCGAGCGGATTCGCCATGCCATCGCGGAGTGCGAAGCGGCGGGGTTGCTAGGCGATCGCATTTTGGGAAGCGATTATTCGCTCAAGTTTTCGGTCAAAGAAGGGGCGGGCGCGTTCATTTGTGGCGAAGAGACCGCATTGATCCATTCGATCGAAGGCGGCCGGGGAACTCCGAGGCTGCGGCCTCCGTTTCCTGCTGAATCGGGATTGTGGGAGAAGCCGACGCTGATCAACAACGTCGAAACGTTGTCGTTGGTCCCATGGATTCTGCGACATGGCGGCGATGAGTTTGCCAAGTTCGGAACCGAGACGAGCAAGGGAACCAAAGTCTTTGCTTTGGCGGGCAAAATTCAACGCGGCGGACTGATCGAAGTTCCGATGGGGGTGACGATTCGCCAGATCGTCAATCAAATTGGCGGTGGTGTTGCAAACGGTCGTCGCTTTAAGGCGGTTCAGATCGGAGGCCCGTCGGGCGGTTGTGTGCCGGCGAGTTTGGCAGACACGCCGGTTGATTACGAAGCACTGAGTAGTGTCGGTGCGATCATGGGCAGCGGTGGGATGGTCGTTCTCGACGATACCGATTGCATGGTCGATATCGCGCGATATTTCCTGCGTTTCACCCAAGATCAATCGTGCGGCAAATGCACGTATTGTCGAATCGGTACGAAGCGGATGTTGGAGATTTTGGAACGGATTTGTGGGGGCGAGGCGAAGAAAGGCGATTTGGATTTACTCGAAGATTTGTGCCAAAGCGTATCAAGTGGCAGTTTGTGTGGGCTCGGGAAAACGGCCCCCAACCCGGTGCTCTCGACGCTGCGTTATTTCCGTGAGGAATACGAAGCACACTTGGCCGGGCATTGTCCGGCGGGCAAGTGTAAGAACCTGATCGCCTATCACATTACCGACGCGTGCATTGGATGCACGTTGTGTGCGCAGCACTGTCCCGTCGACGCGATCCCCGCGGTGCCATACGCCAAACATGTCGTCGATGTCGACCTCTGCACGGCGTGCGATACCTGCCGCGTCGTGTGTCCTGAAAACGCCGTGGAAATTGTGAGAAGAACCAATGCCTAAGATCTCGATTGACGAACGAACAATTGAAGTTCCCGCGGGCACGACCGTCTTGGATGCGGCGGAGCAGTTGGGCATTGAGATACCGACGTTGTGTTTTCTCAAGGGCTATCTGCCTTCAACGTCGTGTCAGGTCTGTTTGGTTCGAGATCGGGCAAGCGGAAAACTCGTTCCCTCGTGCGCGACTAAGATCGTCGACGGGATGCAGATCGACAGCGAGACGGCGGAAGTTCATGCGGCCCGGCGAACGGCTCTCGAATTGTTGTTGAGCGATCACGTCGGCGATTGTTTGGCGCCGTGTTTCTTTGCATGTCCGGCACACATGGACATTCCACTGATGCTCAGGCAGCTCGGTAATCACGATTTACATGACGCGATCGAGACGATCAAACGCGATATTGCGATCCCCGCGGTGCTGGGGCGGATTTGCACGAAGCCGTGCGAGAAAGGATGTCGTCGCAGTTCGGCGGATGATCCCGTCTCGGTTTGCGAACTCAAACGCTATGCCGCCGATGCTGACCTCGCTTCAGAACACGCCTTTGCGCCGGAGTGCGCCGCCGACTCAGGGAAACGTGTTGCCATTATCGGTGCGGGGCCGACGGGATTGTCGGCGGCGTATTATTTGCGTCAACGCGGCCACGCATGCCGGTTGATCGAGGCGACTGTACAGCTCGGTGGGCGACTGCGATGGGAAACCGATTCAGAAACGCTGCCGCGGGGAACACTCGATGCGGAGATCGCACAAATCGTCGGGTTGGACGTGCAAGTTGAGACCGCGACCCCGGTCGACTCGCGTGAGGCGTTTGAAAAACTAGTGGATTCGCATGACGTGGTACTGATCGCGTCGGGTGCCGATGCGGTGAAGATGTCGGACGAGTGGTCGGTGGATGGATCGCGTCGCGGAATCGAGATCAATCGCGAGACTTATCAAACCAAACGTGAAAACGTGTTCGCGGCCGGCTGCGCGGTCAGGGGGAAATGTTTGTTCGTGCGAAGCGCGGCGGATGGCAAAGAGGTCGCCGGGTGTATCGATCAATTCCTGTCGGGGCAGAAAGTCACGGCACCGCCGAAGCCGTTTGCATCGCGATTGGGGCGAGTCGCGACGGAAGAGATGAAACAATTCTTGGCCGGGGCGGCGTCGGTGCCCGTGCAAACACCCAACACGTCGGATGACTATTCGGATGAGCAGGTTGCCGAGCAATCAGATCGATGTTTGTCGTGTGGATGCGTTGCACATGGGGATTGTCGGTTGGAGAACTATGCGGCTCGATACGGTGCCGACCCGAACCGGTTTGGGACGCGACAGGGGGTGTACGAGGTTCTCGGCCGAGGCGGCAACGTTTTGTTTGAGCCCGGTAAGTGCATTAAATGCGAATTGTGCATTCAAATCGCATCGCAGTCGCAAGACGCGTTGGGGTTGTCCTTCGTCGGTCGCGGGTTCGACGTGCGTGTGAGCGTTCCGTTTGACGGCAGCTATGACGAGGGGATGGGGGATTTAGCCGAACGCTGCATCGCGGCTTGCCCGACGGGTGCGTTGTATTTCGACCGCAAAGCGGAGTGAGGGTAGGGCGGAATCCGGCAAGGAGTTTGCGGTTTCCGTGAAGTTCACCCTTGGGGTACCATTCTCAGGCGACGTCCTCCCACATCAGCACCTGAGAACCGCGTTGATTTCCACCACGCCCCCCGCCGTTTTGGTGAAAGAGCTGCGCAAAAGCTACGCTCGCGAGGGAGGCGTTTTGCCGTTTTGGAATCGCGGTTCTCAGCGCCACATGGCACTCGACGGGGTTTCGTTTGAGCTGCGTCAGGGGGAGCGGCTCGCTTATCTTGGTCCCAACGGGGCGGGGAAAACGACGATGATCCGTTGTCTTTCGGGGCGGACGCGGCCGGATTCCGGGACGATTGAATTGATGGGCCAACCGGTCGACCGCAGTTCTGCTCGCGACACGCTCGGGTTGGTGCCACAAGAGATCGCTTTGTATGGAGACCTCACGACTCGCGAGAACCTGTTTGCGTTTGGGCGGTTTCATGGATTGCGTGGTTCGAACTTGGCCAAGCGCGTCGAGTGGGCGCTGCAGTGGACCGGGCTCGCCGATCGGGGCGACGATCTGGTTTCGACTTTCTCGGGCGGGATGAAGCGACGTATTAACCTCGCGTGCGGTGTTTTGCATCAACCGGAAGTCCTGCTGCTTGACGAGCCGAGTGTCGGTGTGGACCCACAAAGTCGCCAGCGGATCTTTACGATGCTCGATCAGCTCAGCGAACGTGGTACGTCGATCTTGCTGACGACTCATCATCTCGACGAAGCGGAAACGCAGTGCGACCGGATCGTGATCGTCGACCGCGGCCGGGTGGTTGCCACCGGAACGTTTGATGAATTGCTTCGGCAGACGATCGGTCGCGACCGGAGCGTGACGGTGCGATTGGATCGCGTGTTGCGAGGCGAAGGGAATGAACCTTTGGCGACGTGTGGTTTGACGTTAGCGGTGAAACCGGGGGAGCGATCGATTTCGGCCAAGGTGCCCGAGATCGCTGTCGGATTGCCGCGATTGATCGATGCGGTGGGAGCGGCCGGATATGGGGTGGTGGACGTGGATGTGCAAAGCCCGTCGCTGCACCACGTGTTTTTACATTTAACCGGTCACGAACTGAGAGATTGATCCGTCGTGATTTGGAAAGTCATCGAAATCCATTTGCGCCGCCTTCGACATAACCGTGTCGAATGGTTGTTGGCATTTGTGGTCCCGATCGCGTTTTTCAGTATCTTTGCGTTGATCTTTTCGCGTGGTGTCGGTTCCACGCCGCGGGTGAAAGTGGCGTTGGTGAACGGGGCGGCCGAGTCGGCTGCGGCGTCGGAGGTGACCGATCGATGCCAAACTGTCCTGGACAATCTTGGCAAAAACGAGGGACTCCGGATCATTCGAGGTTCGTCAGACGGGGACACCGTGGATCGATCGACGGCCGAGATGATGGTACGGCGAGGGACCGCCACGATCGCGGTGGTAATCGATCAGAAGGACGAGCAGATTTCCGCGGAACTGCTCAATGACGCGTCGGACCAAGTCGCCAGCCAAGTGGTCACGGCTCTGGTGACTCGCGAGATCATGGTCGGTTCGGCGCCCGGGATACCGGAGCAGGTCGATTCGTCAACGTCCGCAGCGGAACCGCCGACGTCCGCGGTGAAACTGCCCAGCGGACAATCTCAGACGGGTGAGCCGACATCGAGTTCGGAGCAGGCTGAGTTTGCGCAGTTCGTTCAGAATGTCGCCTCCAAACCGGACGGGACTTCGTCACCGCCGGCCCCGTCGTTTGTACCCCAAGCGTTTGGCCCCCCGAAGATTGAAGTGGTGAACATCATCGGTCAAGGCAAAACGAATCCGGTGATCAGTGTCTACGCCGCTGGCATTGCGGTCATGTTTTTGCTTTTCGGAGCGACAACTGGCGGCGGTGTGTTGTTGGAAGAACGCGAGAACCAAACGCTCGAACGCTTGCTCGCGACGCACATGACGATGGACCAATTGCTGCTTGGCAAATGGTTTTACCTAACCCTATTGGGATGCGTTCAGGTCACCGTGATGTTCGTTTGGGCGCAGCTCGTGTTCGGTTTGAACTTGTCCGAGCACTTTGATGGTTTTGCCATGATGACGGTGGCGACCGCTTCCGCGGCGGCATCGTTTGGTCTGTTTTTGGCAACGCTGTGCCGGACCCGGGGACAACTCGGTGGTTTGTCCGTGGTTGCGGTCCTGACGATGAGCGCGCTGGGCGGTTCGATGGTGCCACGCTACGTGATGAGCGAATCGTTGCAGCGGGCCGGCTTGTGGACGTTCAACGCGTGGGCGTTGGACGGTTACGACAAGGTTTTTTGGCGTGAGTTACCGCCTAGCGAGTTGGGGCCCCAGCTCGCCGTCTTGATGGTGACGGCATTCGTGCTGTTGGTGGCCGCCCGGTTGCTCGCCATTCGCTGGGAAGTGGCGTGAAGCCGCTGCAACGCAGTTTCACGAGCGCGTCGGACATCCAAGAGAATCCGGACTTCCAAGAGAGTCTCTGAGCGACCCGTCGCCCTCAATAAAATTGGGGCGTTGGTCAGCTGAGATTACCGAGACAGGTGGTTTAGCCGGAGTATTTTTCCAGCAGTTTCGCCACCGCAGCAGGGTCGTCGGCTTCGCGGAGAGCTGCGATTTGCGGTTCAGGAACGCCGATCTTTTCGAGATGGCTGGCCAGCCGTTTCCACACGGTGGCGCGTTTTTTTCCTTCGCTGAGGTAAAGATCCGTTACCGCTTCGGAGGCTTTTTGCAGCCCGATCACATCGCGATTTTGGTAGTAATTGCGAATGATCTTTTCTTGATGCGGGGTTCGGTTCATCGCTTGTTCAATTTTTCTTCGGCTTGTGCTGCGCGGAGAGCGGCTGCCTCACGTGGCAGCTTGAATTCAGGCCCGGCAGGGAAATACTGGACGTCGTCCTGTAGATAATACGGGCTTGGCAGCGTTTGACCATTGAGCGAGACCTGACATCCGGTGGTTGCGGTCAGCAGGGTCAGCAATGTAGTCGCGGCCACGAAAGTGGTGACGGTCGTTCGTAGATTCATCGTGTTTGTCATCGTGGTACGCCTCTCGTGCGATTCGAGTCCAGCCAATCGGTGGCACAATCGTTATCGACGTTACAGGCGTTACAACTTCACTGGTTTCGTAGAAAATGGTGCGTTTCTCGATCTGGCATTCTCCTGCTATCCTGGATCGTGCCGGAACGCTCCCGAAATGACGTCATTTTCCCAATTTAGGGTCCATTATGAATCTCTCATCGTTCGACCGTCGTCAATTTCTCCGGGCTTTGGCTGTGGGCGGCGGTGTCGCGGCAACGGTGGGGGGGATGCCTTCGCCCGCCCATGCGGCGATTCCCAAACCGAAATGGCAGGAGGCGATTGACCGCGGTTTGGAATGGCTCAGCAGCAAGCAGTCGTCGCGTGGGCAGTGGAACACGACGGTTTATCCGACCGCGATGGCCGCTTTGGCGGGCACGGCTCTGATTGCCAGCGGCAGCACGACGACGCAGGGACCCTACGCCCGTCAAATCGCCCGCGCCGCTGACTTTTTGATCAGCAAGTCGCGGGGCAATGGTCTGATCGGCGACCCGCAGACCGATTCGCGGTACACGTACGGGCACGGATTCGCGATGTTGTTCCTTTCCCAAGTGCTCGGGGAGGAAGGTCTGCTCGACCGCCGCGAGGAACTCGTCGATGTGCTCAGCCGCGCGGTGCAGTTCAGCGGAAACGCTCAAACGGCCGCAGGGGGTTGGGGATACGTGTCGGCGAAAGAAGGCAATGATTTTGATGAAGGCAGCACGACGATCACGCAGGTCCAAGGGCTACGCGGGTGTCGTAACGCGGGCATCCCGGTCAGCAGCGAAGTGATCGAGAAAGCGAAAGACTACATCTACCGCTGCAAAAATCCCGACGGCGGGATCAGTTACAGCAGTCGCCAAACGGGCAGCAGTCGTCCGGCGATCACGGCGGCAGCACTCGCGGCGCTTTACAACGCTGGGGATTACGACAGCGAGCATGTTCCCGAGATGCTCGCCTACAGCAAAGAGTCGCTGCACGACATCGGTCAGGCCGGCCAGTCCTTTGGTCATTGGCATTACACGTATCTGTACTACAGCCAAGTCGTTTATCGGCAGGGCGACGAGTTGTGGTTCCCGTTTCGCGACCGGCTCTACGATCGCATTTCTGCGGAACAGCAAGCCGACGGATCATGGGATGGTCAAATCCATCCGGTATATGTCACCGCTTGTAATCTGACGATGTTGCAGATTGACCGTGGCTTCTTGCCGATTTATCAGCGGTGATTGGAAGGCCGGTTGCTGTGTTTAAGCCGCACCGCCGAATCGTGTGACCAATTCAGCGACAACTCGCTGGGACGATCCGTATGAAACGATTGCGACATCGAGATCGTATTGGCGGGCTTTCTCGATGGCTCGTTCGATCGCTCCGATGATCCATTGATCCTCATTTCCAAACACACCGCCACCGAGCAAGGTGAGGAAGACTTGTGGGGAGTCGTTGAGAATGGCCGCGCACAGCGTGGCTTCGTACGCGGCTTCGAGAACGAGTCTGGCGAACTGCGTCCATTGGTTTGCCGGTTGGCGGCCGTAGGCGACTGGCAGAGCGGAGCAATACGCTTGCGACACACGGTGATCACAGCCCGGCAATGTTACGGCAGTGTTCCACTGCACGCCGATGCGAAGGCTCTCTCGGTATCGGTCCCGTTCCCCGTCGTCGGCCCTTTGTAGCTTCGTTGCGACTTGTTCGAGTCCGGAATCGGTCGGAAACAGGTAACCGTTTTGCATCTTCCAGAGCGTGCCGCTGGCGTTGCCGAGGAGTTGTCCGAGATCGGCCGAGCAATCGATTTGCTGTTGGGCGGTTTGTCCGATCGAGTCGCCCACGGGGGCGAAGTAGTTGCGGTAGATCGTGCCGGAACCGCATGAGATCGCACACGCGGGGCCTTGGGTAAGATCGTTTTCATAGACACCGACTCCACGTTCAGGCGTTACCGACGGTCCAGCCATTTCCAATAAGTTGAATTGGGACGCGACCTGGAACAGCGAGCCCGCGTTGGCCGGATCGGCGTGCAGTTTACGAACGTCACCGACGACTTCGCGGAGGCGTAGTCCATCTCCTGCCGGTCGGATGATGCTGGCTTGCGATCGTAATTCGCCGAGCGTGGGTGTTTCCAATCGGCCAAACGCGATGCGTTTGCCGTTAGGCATGACGAGCGCGCCGTCGTCAACGTTGATTTGGGATCGCACGTGATCGGGTGATCGCTCATCGATGCCGGTGAGTTGTTGAAACCAAGTCATGTGGTTGAGTCCGGGCGTGGGGAGAATGGGAGATGAGGGCGTGTTAGCAAAACGGAAGGAAGCGGCCGGTTCGTTTTTTGTATTGCGAGTATTCCGAGAACCGATCGAGTAAGAACGCTTCTTCGATCCGGGACTTGGCCGTCACGACGACAACGAGTGCGATCCATATCAAGATTCGCCACAGCGACGGCGAGGCGACTACGAAACCGAGACAGAACAACGCGACGGCGGTGTACATCGGGTGACGGATGAAACGATAAGGTCCGTTTGTGATCAGTCTCGCTTCGTCTTTGAGTTCGGGCATGACAGTGATCTTTGTCAAACCGAACGTCAGCCAAGCCCCGATGCCGAGCAAGGCTCCGGCGACGATCAAGACGAGTGCGACGGGTGAGTTCAGCACATTGCGGGCGGTCAGCACCAACGTTGCCGCGGTGAGGAACTGGCCGGCGACCAAGAATCGCTGCGCGGTTTTTGATCGCAAGTTCATGCGTTTCCTAGCTGATTGGTCCGAATGGACACGGGATTGAGCGTTTTTCGGAAGGGAAGAACATGGTCGACTGTTCAGGCGTTGAGGGCGAGTGAATTGCCCGTGCCCCCCAGACACCTGCCCCCTGGGCGACGATTCCGCCGTAATGCGATAATCTACCTGATC
This sequence comes from Aporhodopirellula aestuarii, assembly GCF_023701485.1. Classification (GTDB taxonomy): domain Bacteria; phylum Planctomycetota; class Planctomycetia; order Pirellulales; family Pirellulaceae; genus Rhodopirellula; species Rhodopirellula aestuarii. The sequence continues at coordinate 61,049 of NZ_JAMQBK010000051.1, read as the reverse complement.
CGTTCGCGGCGTTTGCCGCCTATCCGTTCATCTGTTTTTCGAGCCACTTTCAGGGAACTATCGTCATGACGGTCAAACGAGTCGGAATTCTCACCGCCGGGGGATTGGCCCCCTGTCTGTCTTCCGCCATTGGAGCCTTGATCGAGGCCTACAGCGAGAAAGCACCGGAAGTCGAAATCATCTGTTACCGCTCGGGTTACAAAGGATTGTTGCTCGGTGATAGTTTCGCAGTGACGCCTCAGATGCGAGAACGTGCCCACGTGTTGCACGAGCATGGCGGCAGCCCGATCGGCAACAGTCGGATCAAGCTGACCAACGTCGCCGATTGTGTCAAACGTGGACTCGTCAAAGAGGGACAAGATCCATTGCAGGTTGCCGCTGAGCAATTGCAGACCGACAAAGTCGATGTGTTGCACACGATTGGTGGCGACGATACCAACACGACCGCTGCGGACCTCGCGGCGTACCTTGCCCGTCACAATTACGCACTCACCGTTGTTGGATTGCCGAAGACGATCGACAACGACGTGATTCCGATCAAGCAAAGTCTCGGTGCGTGGACGGCTGCGGAGGTCGGTGCGAAGTTCTTTGAGAACGTTGTTTCCGAGCACAACGCCAACCCGCGGATGTTGATTGTGCACGAAGTGATGGGCCGCAATTGCGGTTGGCTCACCGCGGCAACGGCGGTGAAGTATCGCGAACAACTTGCGACGAAAAATTTCTTGCCGGAGATCGGGTTGTCACGCGAACGACGCGAAGTTCACGGTGTTTACATCCCGGAAATGCATTTCGACTTGCAACATGAAGCCAAACGTTTGAAGGCGATCATGGACGAGCACGACTGCGTCAATATCTTCATCTCCGAAGGTGCGGGCGTGGACGCGATCGTGGCAGAAATCGAATCACGTGGTGAAGAAGTGCCCAAAGACGCATTCGGTCACTACAAACTCGATGCGGTGAACCCCGGTAAATGGTTCGGCAAGCAGTTTGCCGAAATGCTCGGTGCCGAGAAGACGCTGATTCAAAAGAGCGGTTATTATTCTCGCGCGGCGGCGGCCAACGCTGCCGACATCGAACTGATCGGCCGCTGTGCGAAGAAGGCCGTCGAATGTGCACTCGTTGGCGATGGCGGCGTGATCGGGGAAGACGAAGAACGCGGTGACGAACTTCGTGCGATCGAATTCGAACGAATCAAAGGCGGCAAGCCATTTGACATCGACGTGCCGTGGTTCGGTGAATTGCTCGCCGAAATCAATCAGCCCAAGAACGAAGCCGTGGAAACGACCCACGCGTAGTCGGTGCGTCGATCGTCGCGGAAGACCACGAGATGAAAACGACGAGATGAGACGCTCGTCTCGTGGTTGGTAGCGACGTTCGATCGGTGCGGCTCATGATCGGTTAAGCGCTCGCTGGACCAGTATCGGCGTCGCAAGTCATTCGGTGTGGTTTGGGCACGAGGAGGTGCCTATTTCGGGTGTGAACGCGTTTTGCCCCTGAGGGTGAAACACGCTTTCTGCGCGCATCGATAGTGCTTGGGAGTACGTGTTTGCGGAGGCTGAAGTAAAGACACCTCCCTTGGGTTTTCGGGAAAACGCTCTGTTATTAGGTGGCGGGATTTGCTACTCCCCGATGTATGCCTCCCTCCACCGACTTCAATCCGATGACATCTCGTCCGCTTGCCGGCCAGAATGCCAGCAATGACCCGGATCGACGCTGTCATGTTGTCATTGTCGGTGGCGGTACGGCCGGATGGATGAGCGCGGCGACACTCAAGCGACGCATCGGTTGTCGGGTTACCGTCGTCGAATCAGCTCGTTTGCCACCCATCGGCGTGGGCGAAGCGACGATCCCTGCGATGGTGGATTGGATCGAAAACATGGGCATCGACGAGGACGAATTCGTCCGCCGTACCGGTGCCACTTACAAGCTAGCCATTCGGTTTGACGACTGGGTCGAGCCGACGCATCGATATTGGCACCCGTTTGGGATCTGCGGTTGTCCCATTGACGGGGTGGATCTAATCCACGCTTGGCGACGAGCCGTGCGAGAAGGTGCGGTGTCGGCCGATTCTCGGTACACCGACTACAGTTTTCAACGTGAACTGTGTCAGCACGGTTGTGCTCCACGGCGACCGGGGTCGCCGAGTATGGCACGCAATTACGCGTTTCATCTCGACGCCGGTAAGCTCGCGGAGTTCTTAAAAGACGTCGCGATGAACGAAGGTGTGCGGCACCAGATCGCGGAAGTCACTGGCGCTGAGCTGGATGAGAACGGGAACATTGATTCGCTGCATCTCGAGGGACAGCCGGCGCTCGAAGCAGATTTGTACGTCGACTGCACCGGGTTTGCGAGCGTCTTGATCGAACGCGTGATGCGGTCGTCGTGGGTTGATTGGTCGGATCAATTAATCTGTGATCGTGCGGTTACGTTACGTTTGCCGGGGCAGGACGATACAAACGCGACCGCAGGCAGCGATCGGGAAACGAGACGCCTCCCACCGTACACGATCAGTACCGGAATGAACGCGGGTTGGTCGTGGCAAATTCCGTTGGCCGAAAACACCGGTTGTGGGTATGTGTATTCGTCGCGACACATCGACGATGAGACGGCTCGGCGTGAGTTAATCAGCCTAGTCGGTGCCGATCCGCAGACAACTCAATCAAAAATCGTGCCGATGCGAATCGGCATGCGTCCTCGGTCGTGGGTCGGCAACTGCGTCGCGCTGGGCCTTTCGTCGGGGTTTGTCGAGCCGCTCGAGTCGACCGGGATTTTCCTGGTCCAGCGTGCATTGGATGAACTCGTCGAGTGTTTGCCAGAAGCGACACCGTCAACATTTCACTCGGCGTTCTTCGACCACGAATTGTTTAATGCTCGGATGACCGACGTTTACACACAAGTTCGTGATTTTCTGTTGATGCATTATGTGGTGTCACGCCGTCGCGACACGCCGTTTTGGGTAAACGCGACAAGCGTCGAACTGCCCGAATCGTTGTCGATGTTGTTGGATGAGTACGTTACCAGTGGCCGCGTGCGTTTACCCGAGCGTGACCCCACGTTCGCCGAGGCAAACCACCATTTCATCTTGGGTCCCGCTGGTATCCATCCCGGGACCGCGGCGTCTCGTCAACTTGCCGACGTTGCCATGCCCGCCGACGCCGTGGCCAATTTGCTTCACGGGATCCAATCGCGTCATCTCGATATTTGCGAAAGCTTGCCGACGCATTCGGTGCTGATCGACTCCATCCACTCGTCCGCTTCGGCGGGCAACTCTTCGGACGACCAGTCCGTTCGCCCTCCCTATGATTCCCTCCTTGCAATGAACCTGCCGTCATGAAGACTTTTGAAAAGAACCGACCCTCCGATCATGACGGCGTGCATGCTCACGTCCCGTTTCGTGCGATTGTATTCTTGACGGCAATCGTGTTGTCGGTATCGATCAACATGCTAGCGGGTGAGCGGGTTGCGGCCCAGCAAATCACTCCGGAAGAATTTGCCAGCCTTTTGGGAATGCGTGACGAGGACACGCTTAGCGAACAGTTGGTTGCTGATGCGAAACCACTCGATGAGGCGACCAAGGAGCACGTCCAGCCGCTGACGATTCGCGACGGATCGTTGCGCACGGTCGCGTTTGAAGACTATCAGGCGGTTGATCCGGTCTCGTTGCAATTGGCCGATTTGCAGTCGCAACTATCCGCACAGCACATGGAGATCGGGCAACTGCGGTCTCAACTCAACAGCCCGCTGCACAGTCCGGGGCGGAAGACGCCGCGGTACTACGCCACGTACGAGAGCGTGATCGTTCAAGCGGTGCAAAGCAACCAGTCGGCGTACTTGATTGAAACCGATGATGGTTTCGCGCAGGCCATTTTCCCATGGAAGATGGAGCACAGTCCACGGGTTGAATTCGGCGTGATGCCGGCCGCCGGCAAACTCGGGTATCGGATGCGGTATTGGCAATTCGACCACACGTCGTCGTTTCGAGCGGATGCCGCTAACGCCATGATCCCGACAGGCTATTGGGCAACGGTTGGTTACCATGCCGAGGACGGCGACATTGTGACCGGAGCCGGTTTCGTCGAAGACGGTGACTTCACCAGTTCGGTCCGCGCTGACGTGATCGACCTTGAGGTACAACGTTCGCTCAGCTTGCCGATTGATCTTTTCGCAGGTCTGCGATACGCGCGAATCAAACAGGGCTACACGGCATTGACGAATGAGTCTGTCGTGTCGGGCCGGGAAGATGTGTTTTCCAATACTGAGTTTCGCGGGGTGGGGCCCACGGTGGCGATGCGGTTTACTCATCGACTACCGCTCAACCGGTTGTCATTGTTCGCCGATGCCCGTGGTGCCTTGTTGCTAGGCAACCAAGAGTACGCGGTATCGGACACGACGAACGCATCGCTGCAAGAACTCCACGCCGTCCGGGTAACAGAGTGGGACGATCTCGCTAACGCGTTTGTCACGAACGCTGAAATCAAATTCGGCATTCAGTATGTTCCGGTGGAATGGTTGACGATGCGAGTCGCGATGGAAGCTCAGCACTTCGGCGGCGTCGGCGGACCCAACCCACCTGCGTACTTCCGCGGTCCGGACAATGGACTCGCTACCGACTCCCCACTCGACGACAGCCTGAGTTTCTACGGCCTGAGCGTCGGCCTGGAAGCCGGCTTTTAGGACGTCGCCTATCTGCGTCTGATCCGTTTCAACGATCGAAGTCACGCTGTTCTCGCAGCGTGGCTTTGTTTTTTGGTTGAGGGTGGGGGACGCGGTTTTTCGAGCATTTTGTAAACGATGTCGGTTCACTTCCCACCGGACGGCCTTGATTTAGCGGGTAGGAACCGGCTCTGCATCCCATGTCGATTTTGAAAAGGCTCAAGGTGGTGGTCGCATGAGCGATGGAAATCGCGGGTGGCCCAAACTCCGAGTCAGCTCAAACGCCGAGCCACCAACCGCCGAATGACATCCACAGGGGAATCAAGAACAAGCCCGCGATCGATGTTGACAAGACGACGCGAAGTGCCGTGGTCGTGTCGCCGTGATAGAGACGCGTCAACACGACGGGGAACACCGCCGACGGCATGGCCGCTTGCAGCAACAGGACTTGTTTGAGGTCAGTCTGGGTCAGCACCAGTCCCGCGAAACCGAGCATGGCGACTGGCAACAGCAGTTGTCGCAGCCCGATAGAAAAGAAAATCAGCGGTGTGGCACCGGTCCACTGCGAGGCTTTGAGGAAATCGATGATGATCGCGCCACTTAGCAGCAGTCCCATTGGGATCGATGCCGCCGCGAGGATGCCGATCGTTTTCATCAACGAGTTTGGAACAAACGTGTCCCAGCCGAGCACGCGGATAGCGACCGCGATTGCCGCGGCCAGGATCGGCGCGCTGGTCAGTGCCGGCAGCGTCATCCCGACCCATCGCGAAAGTTTTGATTTCAATCCAGGTGCGGCTTTCACTTTTTTGGTGCCGTTGCCGCCCGAGATGATTGCAATCCCGACGCTCCACATGGCCATGTCGACGCCGACGTTATGCAGGATCAGATCCACTTCCGCGCTCGGATAAAAGATCTGCGCGAGCGGCAGCGGGATGTAGCCGTAGTTGCAAATGCCGGCACAAAGTGCGAAGGCACGTTGTTGTTTGTCGGTCACGAGACTGATCCAGCGGCCGAGTACTTTTGCCGCTGACCATGCGGTGAGCATGCCCACGACGGTGAACCCAAAGCCGAGCACGGGGGGCAGCCACGCGGTTGAGATCGAGTTGAGCGTTTCGTCGTTGAGGATTCGATCGAGAAAGAGCGCCGGCATCAAAACGTTGGCGGTGATCTTGGCGAGTGAGAAGTCGGCTTCCGCGGATAGCCATTTGCGTGACCGGCAAAAAGCACCGACGCCGATAATCAGAAACACGCCGAGCACGCTGCTGACGATCTGACCAAAACGCACCCACGAGGATGCGTCGGCAAGGTCGGTGGACGCCAACGTTGTCCACGCCAGCGACCCCAGTATCCGGCAATCAATCGCCCCGTGGATCATGCGGGCAGGCATTCCCGCAACAGCAGTTGCCACTCGGTCCACTGGATTTGTTGCAGTTCGGAGACCTTGTCTTCGTCACGTTGGCGAACGGCCGCGGCGACGGCATCGTTGAACTCAAACGGATCGCCGTAGGAGTCGGGATAGATTTCCGCGAGTTGTTCGAATACGACGGACGACCGGACACGGTGGAACCAATAGCTCGCGTTGGAGTAATCACCTTCGCGTCGATGCATGATCCCGTGCCAGAAACTGCCTTCACGCGACGGTTCGTCTTGACTGATCGTATGGCTGCGGTCGAGATCACCGGCGAGCAACCATAATCCTGAGAGGGCCAGCGACGGGATCGGCGAGCCGCCACTGTTGGTGGACAATCGGCACGCCTGGGGGCGACTGAGCAGGCTCGTCAGGGCGGCGTCGGTCGGGCCCTCGGTCAGGCTCGGCAGCGGAGCGGCTTCGATGGCCGCGCGAAGATCGGGAGAAAATTGATCCGCGGTGGGCAGGAAAAAATCGTCGAATCTGGGCATGGGACGATGAAAGGTGGGGCTGGGACGCGAAATGGAGGGCGGGAACCGGCGCGTCGACGCTTTTCGGGTGAAACAGGTTCGCTGGGAAGGCTACCGGCTGGGCGTTTGGATTGCTAGACTGCGGGTTGTTGATGAAGAGTGCTTGCGTCGCTACGTCCCAATGGGCGACCTCGTCTCGCACCTACGGGAGTGCTTCGTTGTAAAAACAGAGAGTGCTCGCGTCATTCCTATGCCCCTGCTCCTGCCCGCCGACGCCGAAACATGTCAGTGACCGAGAATCCGGATTCCACTCCGCCTTCGCCCGAAGCTTCGTCCGTAGAAGCCTCCTCTGCGGCCGCTTCGCCCTCCCCCGAGGTAACGCCTTCCCCGGAAGCGTCGTCTGCTCCGGAAGCTTCCGCTTCCGACGCTGCTGAATCGACCGCAAAGGAAGCCGTTGGTGCCGAAGCGTCTGAGTCGAAGCCATCAAAGTCGAAAGCCCCATTGCCGCGAATCGGCAGTGGTCCACTCGCCGCTCGAGGTTTGGGCGTTGCCAAACCCCAATCGCCGGCAGCGGTCTCGACCGAAGATTTGGAAAAGGCCCAGCCGAAAGCCGGCGGAAAACCCGGCGGCGGAAAGAAAAAGGCTCCGCGTCCACGTTTGGTCGGTGAATCGGACCAAGACGTCACGAAGTCGGCGAAGATCGAAGTTCCCAAACCGGGCAAAGTCAGCGTCCCGAATATCCGCCATGGTTTGACGGACGACCTGCAAGCCGAACTCGATGCATCGCTGGCCGATGCCGATCTGGATGCCTTTTACGGCGGAACGGCTGGATTGCCCGATCGTCGCGAGCCGCTCGAGGAAGGTGCCCGTGTGCATGCGAAGGTGTTGAAAATCAAAGAGGACACCGTATTCGTTTCGCTCGGTGGACCCGACGAGGGAACCATCCCGTTTGAACAGTTCACCGAAACGGAGCCGACGCCAGGCACCGACGTTGAAGTCGTCGTTCGCGGGTTCAATCGCGAAGACGGCCTGTATTCCTGCACCTTGCCGGGATCGGCGATCGAAGTCAGCGATTGGGACGACATCGACGAAGGCTCGGTCGTTGAGGTGCTCGTTACCGGACACAACACCGGTGGACTGGAATGCCAAATCGGGTCGATCCGCGGTTTCATGCCGATCAGCCAAGTGACCGAGTATCGCGTCGAAGACCTCTCGGAATTCGTCGATCAAAAGATGATTTGCCTCGTCACCGAGGCCAACGCCCGCCGCGGCAACCTCGTCGTCAGCCGTCGGGCAATCCTTGAACGTGAACGCGAAGTTCGTCGTGCGGAACAGCTTGAGAAGATCGAAGCCGGCGACATCCTTGAAGGCGTTGTCCGCAGCGTTCGCGATTTCGGCGCGTTCGTCGATCTCGGCGGCCTGGACGGGTTGATCCATGTCAGCAAATTGAGCTGGGAGCGGATCAAGCACCCGAGCGATGTGATCAAAGAAGGCCAGAAGGTCAAAGTCAAAGTCGACAAGATCGACAAGCAAACCGGCAAGATCGGTTTGTCCTACCGTGACTTACTCGAAAACCCGTGGGATACCGCCGAAAGCGAATTCGCGGTCGGTTCGGTGCATTCCGGTACGGTGACCAAGACGGCCGACTTCGGTGCCTTTGTGCGTTTGACTGCAGGTGTTGAGGGGCTCGTTCACATCAGTGAGCTGGCCAGCCACCGGGTTTCCAAAGTCAGCAGCGTGGTTAACGTTGGTGATACGGTGACCGTCAAAGTGCTGAGTTTTGACCGCGACGCGCAGAAAATTGGTCTTTCGATCAAGGCGGCAAACGCCGTTGCTGAAAAACCAAGTGATGCGGCCGAAGAAGAGGTCGATGAACCACCACGCGAGGTGGCGGTGCAGCCTCAACACGCCGGTCCACTCAAGGGTGGCAACAACCGGGATACCGGTGGCGAGCGTTTCGGCCTGCGTTGGTAATTGGCGTGTTTGTCGTGGTAATGTTCTGATTTCCGCTTTCGGGCGAATGGTTTGGGATGGACACCAGTGCGATTCTTGTTTCTTGGCGATGTCGTTGGTAAGCCAGGCTATTCTGCGGTCCTGGCGCGAACCCGCGATCTAAAAGAAAAGCATTCGCTCGATGCGGTCATTGTGAACGCGGAGAACGCTGCCGATGGTGCCGGCCTGATGCCACGCCAGTATCGGCGGCTGATCGATGCGGGCGTCGACGCGGTCACGATGGGGGACCATATCTATCGCCGCGCCGAGATCATTCCGATCCTCAAGGAGAGTGATCGGATCGTGAAGCCGGCGAATTATCCCACCGACGCCGCTGGGCGAACTTGGGTCATCGTGCCCACCCCAGCCGGTCGACTCGGCGTGATCTCAATCCTCGGGCGGGTCTTCATGCGACCGGTGGATTGCCCGTTTACCGCGGTGGATCGTGCTCTCGAAGAAATGGAGGGCCACACCGATGCGATCGTGGTCGATATGCATGCCGAGGCGACGGGAGACAAGCAGACGCTCGCCCGATACCTCGATGGGCGCGTTTCGGCGGTGTTGGGGACCCATACGCATGTTCCGACGGCCGACGCTCATGTGATGGCGGGTGGGACAGCAATGCAGTGTGATGTCGGCATGTGTGGGCCGTACGACAGCGTCATCGGGCGCGACGTCGGGCGGGTTACCAAAACAACGCTCACGTTCGAGCCATGCCACTTTCACGTCGCCACCCGAGATGTGCGGTTGTGTGGGGCGATCGTGGAAAGCGATGAAAACGGCCTCGCTGCGTCGATTGAGCGTTTTGAGGAATCCGTCGACGCCAAAACGCTCGGCAAGTGCGCCACCAAGTGAATGCAACGACCTAACGCTTACGTAGGTGCGGCAACTTGCGGTGTTTGTAACGCGTCCGTCGGTAACACGTTCCCGTTGCAAAGAGAGGATTTGGGTTCACGCGAACTCAAGCTGAGGTTGCCAAGATCTCGTGCGTCAGTGGCAAGAGATCGGCGGTTGAAGCTTGGACGCAATTCCTACGATATGACGGTAAATCAGCCAATTGGATGGGTTTGTTCTCCGGCTGTTGAAACTGGCGAGATCCGATTGCCTTCTTGGAGAAAAAGTGAACCTGCGTCAATATGTTGCGAACTTTTTAGTGAAGCTGCATGTGCCGTTGTGGCGATACAATGGCTGGCCGGACGCCTTTGGGTGTTTGGCGAAAAATTCTTGCGTATCGGTCTTTACTCAGACCGAACAGATAGAATAATTCTCGCGTTGTCGACGAACACACATCGAGCCTAGCTGCCTCGGTTCGTCGATCCTTTTCACAGCTAAAACGACACGCTCCCAACCTAGTTAGGTTCACCGCAGATCGGTCGGATGTCATGCACCCTGGTGTTTGGACAGCAGACCGATAGAGCGAAACCATGTGGTAGACGGTAAGCGTTTTACACACCTAGTCATGGATCCGCTGTTGGATTGCAGCGAATCATTGGATCTGTCACGCAAAGTTGTTCGATTTTCCCCCTCTGCCTCTGTTGGCATTGGATCGAGCGAACTGTAGTTTCTCCTCACGTCGAAAGAGAACCGTCTGTGAACGGCTTGGTTGCATTGGTGGCGGTTGCCGTCATCGTAGGCTTGGTTGCCTTGTTGGAAGCATGGTGGTATCGTCGCCAGCTCGAGAAGATTCCTTATCGGATTCACGTTAATGGAACTCGAGGCAAGTCTTCCGTTACCCGCTTAATCGCTGCAGGATTGCGAGCCGGAGGGATTCGGACTTGTGCAAAGACCACAGGCACGTTGGCGAGGATGATCTTCGACGACGGTCGGGAATTGCCGATCTTCCGTCCTGATCGTGCCAACGTGATCGAGCAAAAACGGATTGTCAAAACGGCTGTCGCCGAGGGTGCCGAGGCGCTTGTGATCGAGTGCATGGCATTGCAACCGTTGCTGCAATCGGTTTGCGAACTGAAGCTCGTTCGTTCGACCCACGGTGTGATCACGAATGCTCGTGCCGATCACCTCGATGTGATGGGACCGACCCGGCTCGACGTCGCTCGTGCCTTGTCGGCGACTGTTCCCGTCGGCGGGACGTTGCTCACGGCCGAGGATCGTAACGACTCTTTGCAGGTGATGAATGCCGCTTGTGCCGACCGTGGTTCGAGCATGCGTAACATCACAGCCGAAGACTCTGCGACGGTGACTCCGGAGGAGTTGGCTCAGTTCTCATACCTTGAGCACGCCGAAAACGTTGCCCTCTCGCTGGCTGTTTGCGAACAAATGGGTGTCGCCCGAGATGTGGCACTGCGTGGCATGTGGGCGGCTCAACCGGACCCGGGTGCGATGCGTGTGCACCAACAAACCGTGTATGGTGATTCGTGGCACTTCGTCAACGCGTTCGCCGCGAACGACCCCGAATCGACAACGCGTATCTGGGACGCCGCCTACGATTATTTCCCCGGCGTCACCCGCCGCGTGCTGGTCATGAACTGCCGTGTCGACCGCATCGACCGCTCGGTAACGATGGCGGACGCTTGCGTTCATTGGCGGAAGTACGACCGCGTGGTGATTATTGGTTCGGGTACGGACGTGTTCCTGCGACGGTTGCTCAAGGGCGGTATCGACCAGAACCGGATCCTCTGCTTGGGCAACGCAACGGGTGACGAAGTCGTCACGATGTTGCATGAGTCGTTTGAGGCCGAGAGCAAGACTACCCAAGCTCGCTATGCGAACTCCGCTACGACCAACAACGCAGACGTGCCTGTCACGTGGCAAGCCGATGGCGGAACCCATCGCGCCGAAGCCGCCGCGGAATCGGTCGTGCCAGCGGCAAATGTCGTTCAAGAACAATCCTCCGGAATGCTGCTAATGGGAGTCGGTAACATCGCCGGCCCTGGGATGGCTTTGGCAGATTACTTTGAGAAAAAAGACGGGTGGGAGCGATTTCAACGTCCCGAATCGGCTCCTGTTCGTGTGATGGAGATGGTCTGAGATGGAGTGGCTTGCATTGTCGATCGGCATCGGCTTGGTCGTCAGTTTGCTGTTTACCGAGGCTTTCGGTTTAAGCGTCGGCGGGATGATCGTTCCCGGCTATCTCGCTCTTTCGTTTGACCAACCGCTGACCATTATCGCCACGATTATCGCGGCGTTGCTGACGGCTTGGTTGGTTCATGAGGTCGATCGTTACGCGATCTTGTTTGGTCGTCGCCGCGTGGTGTTGACCATGGTGTTTGGGTTCGCAGTTGCTGCAACGCTCCGGGCGGTACTCGAGATGGTTTGGCCCGGCGTGAGTATGTCGCTGACGGGTGATGTTGCGACGGCCGCATCGGGCTCGCTGGCTTGGATGCAAAATATGACCGTGATCGGGTTCGTCATCCCTGGCTTGGTGGCTCTTTGGATCGCACGAAGCGGAGTCGTGCAAACGCTTTCTCCGCTGGTGATCGCTACCGCGTTGGTTCATTTGACGCTTGTCGCGATTGGTGTCACGCACTTGGCGTGAGGGTGATGTTAGACACTCGGGTCGTCCGTGATCGGACGAGGCTGGGTGTGGGTGGTTGGATTTTTTTGCTGTTTGAATGACATAAACAAATACACGGAACATGAAAAAGCTGTATTACCGGCCTCAGAAAATCTCTTCGGGCTCGTTGTTGTTTCTCGCGGCGTTGTCCGTTGTGGTCGTGATCACGCTGCGGAACATGCCGAGTCGTTGGGCCGCGCTCGAAAGTTGGGCGGGTACGGCGATGCAGGTGCCTGATGTCGAAGACCGCATGTTGCGGGCTTCGGAGCAAGCTCAAGACGCGTTCGACGCGATCCATTGCAAGCGTGTGGTATTGGGGCACCGGATGCTCGATATCCACGACCCAGCCGACACCGGCATGGTGGGGCCCTCGATGTCGTTGGTGACCAGCCTCCCCGGACACCTCGATGCAAAATTGACTAGCGTCAACCCGAACTTTGCCGCCGTGGCGATGCGGCTGCTGATCGAAGCGGGAGTGCGGCCTGGCGACCGAATCGCGATTGGTTGCACCGGTTCGTTCCCAGCACTCAATATCGCGGTGTATGCCGCAGCAGAAGCCATGGATTTGCGTCCGGTGATCATCAGCAGTGCGGCGTCGAGCCAGTTTGGTGCGAACTCACCCGACCTGATGTGGCCGGACATGGAGAAATTGTTATTCGACCAAGGCATCATTCGTCATCGCAGTGAAATGATCTCCCGCGGTGGTTTCCAAGACCGCGCCGCTGGCATGAGCGACGACACCCGGGAAATCCTCGAAGCGTCGATTGCACGCAGCGGGTTGCCGTTGATGGATAGCGTGAGCGACGACGACGCGATCGAGCGTCGTATGATGGTTTACTCGCAGGCCGTCGAAGATGAAACCTACGCGGTCTACATCAACGTTGGTGGTGGTGACGCGTCGGTAGGCGGAACGATCGGTAACGACGTGCTCGGTGAAGGTGTGATTCGTCCAATGTCGTCATTTCACCCTCGTAACCTGTTGGGGTTGAACAAGGTGACCGCGGCCACACGCAAGGCGGGGACGCCATCTGCTGAGGATCCGACCGGTGAAGCAGCTGCGGCGACCGCGACCGATTGCGTTGCGACGCGTTTTCTGTCGTCCGGAGTCCCGGTCATTAACATGATCAACGCCGTCAAACTCGCCAAACAATACGGATTGCCGGTCGCTTCGACCGAGATCATCCGCCCAGGCGAAGGGGGTGTGTACGTGATCGCCGACATGCGCCGACCACTCGCCATCGCCGGGATCGTTTTCATCCTGTTGGCGACGTTGCTAGTCGTCCGCCCTCCCGCACGACTTGTCGATGCAGGAAAGAAACGCGGTTGGTTTGGCGACGACGCCAAATCGCAGCCGCAGTGGATGGTGTAGCGAGCCTAGCGACAATGAAATGAGGTGGTGGGTTTCACCAGGGATTTCCAAGTAGGAACTCTGGGAAGTCTCACCACCGATCGGACAGTTGCGATTATTCGCGTGCGTGCTGGATTGATAGAGCAACCGGCCGCGAGTCGCCCAACGGCCCTATCAGAGAATGAAGGCCGCGGCGACGCGGATGCAGGCTCGCGTGTTAACCAACCGTTTCACGCAAGCGGTTAGGGAAGTCGGGGAAGGCCGCTCGGATGCGGGTCCAGTTCGGGATCGCTGGGTTTCCGCTCGGATCGTTAGAGAAAATCTCTCCCGCCTGAGTCACACACTGCGCGAACGCTTCGATCGCGGCTTCTTCGTCGTGCCGGTTGTAGTTGAGTGAATTAACACGTGCGTCGGCGGCGTATTGCCGGATGCAGTCTTGTGCGATTCGCAGGAATGACGCCCGCAGGGTCACGAAGGTCGAGTGGCTTAGCACAATGCCCTGGCTGGCGAGTGTGCGATAGATGGTGGTGAGGATGTCGAGTGCCATTTTCATGAGTCCCCGTTGGGAATCGTTGATCGACATCTCTTGGTGTTTGTGCTCGTAGAGGCAAGCCAAGTCGACTTGGCAGACCCGCTTTAGCGACGTGTTCCGGTAGACTTCCGCGAGTGTTCCGACTTCGAGCCCCCAGTCGCTGGCGACGCGGTTGCTACGGGCGAGGTTGCGTGTTAACGAGAATTCACCGGAGAGCGGGTAACGGAAGTTGCCGAGAAAACGCACAAATTGGTTTTCGGGGAAACATTGAATCAACGCACGCAACAGGGGTGCAACGAGCAGCCGTACCACGCGGCCGTGCATGCGATCAGTGACACGCGCGTAATAGGCTTTGCAGAACTCGAAGTCCAGACTCGGGTGCACCATGGGCAGGCAAAGGCGGGCCAACAATTGGCGGTCGTAGTCGACGATATCGCAATCGTGAAGCACGAATGTTTCGATGTTGGGGTCGTCGAGTAGGTAGCCGAATGCCGTCCAAACGCTCCGACCTTTACCGGGCGTTGCCAGAGGGATGTCCGCACTGATTAGTTCGTCATAGAGCGATTGAACGGCCGGACCATCGGTCCACAAGACTTTTGCCCGCTCACCCAGTGGAGCAATTTTTTGGCAGGTTTCGTCGTAGTCGGCTTGGTCCGGTGCGACCCCGAGGCTGACGACAATCGAGCCGATGTAGTCGGCTTGTTCCAATTCGCTGAGGATCTTCGAAAACGGTGCGGCACGCATGTCAGATGCCGTGACCGGCAGAACCAGTCCGATTTTCTGCTTTTGCGTTGACTCACGCAGCATCGTCTCGAGGTTTTCCAAGCTGGCGCTGCGAAGATCGTGGATCGTCGTGATTACATCGTGTTGATAGAAATCAGGCATGGCGTTAATGAGGCCTATTCAGGTTGGGGCATGAGAATGCGCCAATGGTAGCGAAGTTTGTGCGTCTTTGGAGTAAGCGGTAACGGCGCAAAAGTGAGTTTTCACCGATGAACGCGCAAGGCTGCCATCGAAGGGACCGATCGCACTGATTCTGCGGGTGCGACAAATGTGGTTTCCATCGAAAACAATCCACTTTTTTCTGATATCGTTACTTCGAGTGGTGTAGATTTGGATCTCGACCGGCCCCGCAGAGGGGGAGTTCCGGAGCTTCCGTGAAAAACAAGTCGAATTTGGTCACAGAGGTCATGGTGTTGACCTTCGTAACCTATTGTTGGTTGGTCGTTTCCTTCCAGGATCGTTTCTTTCCGTTTAAATGCCCCATGTTCGTTTCTGACCTTATCGCCATAAGCGTATCGACGCTTTCGCCGACGGCTGCGATTGGTGCGGATCTGTATTGTCGTGTCGACAAATCAGATCGAGCACAATTGTATCGTGGTGCGGAATATCCGATGGCACCGGAGGATCTGAACCGCTTGAAATCGCGCGGGGTGCATCAGTTATTCATCGAGCGAGAAGCGCGGGCACAGTATCAAGAGTATTTGCGAGACGTTGCCTCAGGGGATGGGGACGGCGTCAGCAACGAGCACCGTTCTGCTGCGCTCAATGAAGTCGTTTTAGATGTCTTGGAGACGAGTTTCCGAGGCAAGAATACGGATGATACGATCGATGCCGCTTCACAGCTCAGTGGGATCGCGGCGAGCCTCGTTACCCGGGAAGATTTTGCCGCAGGCGACTTGTTCCGCGTGCTTAATCATGATTACGCGACATTCACGCACAGCGCCAATGTCGCCTACTACGCAGGGATTTTGGCCACGGAATTAGGGTTTTCGGCCGCGGATGTGGAGTTGGTCATTGCCGGCGGATTGCTCCATGATCTCGGCAAGCTGGAAATTCCGGATGCAATTTTGACCAAGCCCGGACGTTTGGACGAGAAGGAGTTTCGCGTTATTAAGAAACACCCGCTGACGGGGTTTCGGCAGGTCGCCGGCCGCGCGGACTTAACCGAAGCACAGTTGATGATGGTTTACCAGCATCACGAGCGACTCGACGGTGGTGGATATCCAGTGGGATGCGCCGGAGACGAAATCCATCCATGGGGGCGGTTGTGCGCGGTCGTCGATATTTACGAAGCAGTGACCAGTCAGCGTCCTTACCGTACACCGATGACGCGGCCTCAAGCAATCGAGTTGCTGGAGCGACAAAGTGGTGATGCCCTCGACCCGGAGATGGTGAAATGTTGGACTTCGATTATCCAGTCCACTATGCCGGTCTGATTCAACAAGTTTCGTGGGATATCGAACTTCCGGAACAGTGGAATGAATTTTTCACTGAGACCGGGGTGGTTGCAGTCGTCGATCCGGATCGTCGTGATAAGCAGCGGCGCATCGTACGGATGCGTGGGTTGATGTCGATTGATCGGCCATTGCCCTCGATCAAGCGGGAAAAGCGTTTCTTTGGCGTTTATACGAAGGACTTTTCCAAGGACGCGTGCGGCGTCGTGACACCGTTTCAGCTGTACCCCAAGGAACGGGTGCGATTGGTTTTGCCCACGTTTTGGTTGGAGCTGCGTGTGGTTCGGTGTCACCGTGAGACTAGTACTTGTTTCGATACCGGATTCGCATTGGTCCGACGTCACGATCCCGATCGCAGTGCGTTCATCTCAGGCGGAAATTTCTTGAAGGTATGAGTCCTGGTTCGGCTGGCATTCTTCCGAAGCCGCCGTCGGCATACGGGAGGCTAGGCCGAACCATTGCGGAGGCTGTCCTTTGGTCTCGACGCAGATCGAAACTGGGCCGCCGAAGTCCCGCTCGGTCACCACACGCTCACGCTTTCCGCCGATCGTGATGGTCACGCTCTCAAAGCATGTCGAACCGTTGATTTGGCCGACAGGAATCCCGAATGAAACGAATGGGAATCCGTTGAGCTTGCTGGTGTGGAGTTGTTTATTGTCGCGGTGGTAGGTGATGAAGGATCGGTTCATGAAAAGGGCCCCCTTTTTTGTGAATGATGGGTACGACGTCATTCAGTATTGGCGACCCGGTGGACACGTTTGGTCAAAAGGGCGGGTTTTCCCGGTCTCCGCAGGGTTCGGTCGCTTGCCAATAGGCTGCGCGGAGCCGTCCCTCAACGTCGTCGGCATCGCCTGCAACGTGCAGGAGACAACCTAGCAGGGGGCCAGAATCGCAGCGCTGGGAAGCGATGGATTCGGTCGCGATGATTGTTCCGAATCGGGAGGCAACCGCTTCCATGATCACACTCGTTGATTCCTCGCGCGAGTCGACAACCATCACGTGTCGTTCCAATGCGATCACTCCCCACGGGATATCCGAAGGGATGGCATCAAAAATGCGCAGGTAATTTCGGCAGAGGGAGGTCACATCCATGTGTCCGATTCTATCAGCCGGCGAAGGATGGCAAACGTCGAAAGTTTTCGGTGGAGTCATGGGCGAGGTTCACTGTAGCCAAATGCGCGGGGCAGAGACTCCGGCATCGCGAAGAGAGCGTGTCGTCGACCAGGATACCAAAAACACGCCGTCTCGACCGGATCTCTTCGCTCAACTATTAGTGCGATTGCGAAATCGTTAAGCTGGCACGCGACGCGATCGAGTGTGTCCCTGCCCACCCGTATTGAAAGTGACTAATGAGTTCAGGCAACCCACCCAATCCTTACGGTTATGAACCCCAAGCGTCCCAGGCTGACGCGCCCGTCAATCCATTTGCGCCAACGAGTCAGTTGGGCGAGAGCATCGTTGCGGTGGATTCGGATGCGCATCAGATCAGGCGGCAACACATCGCTCACGAGGCATCGATCAAATCGATTGGTGTGTTGTACTTCCTGGGGGCGATTGTATTTATCCCGATGGGCGCTTTTGCTGCGGCGGGGACTTTCATGGCACGTGGCGGGCCAGCGCCGATCGAATTGGGAGTGATCGGGCTGGTCTATCTCGGTCTTGGCGTGTTGTGGATTTGGTTGGGGTTGGGCCTTCGCAGGCTGAGTCCCGCAGCGCGGATCGTCGCGAGCATCTTCAGTGCGCTGGGCTTGCTGGGGTTTCCGGTCGGTACGATCATCAACGGGTATATCCTCTATCTCCTATTATCGGCCAAGGGGAGGACGATTTTTGCGCCGGAGTATCAAGAGGTGATTCGGTTGACTCCCGATGTCAAATACCACACTTCTAAAGTCGTGATCGCGCTGCTGATCATCATCGTTCTGTTGATGATCTTCGGTGTGGGCGCGTTGTTTGTCGGGGGTTAATTGCGCGTCGTTACCTTTCACGTAGATCGGTCTCTCGGGACGTCGATTGTTTTAGTGCTCTTTTTAGCGGAACGGCGCGAGCCGTCCGGTTCCGCGTTACCGGACGGCTCGCGCCGTTCCGCTACTTTTGAAATCCTTCAGTAATACAATCGACGTCCCCCGAGACCGAGAATTGCTGGCGTTACCCGCGTTCGGAGCCTCCTGCTACGTGAGCGTAGAAAACTCCCACGCGTCCCCCCGGCCACTACCGCGTCCGGCCCTCATGCACGCGGGAATGTGAAGTCAAGCACACGGCTTCAAAGAGTTTGAGCCCGGGATGGCAATGGATCCATCGCTCACACTTCGGATTGCGAATCGATACTTCCATTTCGGATCTCGATTCAAGCGATGCACCGTTGCGCTGCGCGATCCACTCAGCAAACCGCTGGCGTGCGCGGAATTGGCTCACGCGCCGGAAGATGGCCCATCGTGTCTTTACGAGGGCCGGTTGGGTGCCGGCTCGCCAGTAGCGAATAAGAGTTGTCGCGTGTGAGAATTGGCGAGCACGGGCGATCGATGTGCGAGCTTCGTTGCTGCTCCTATCGATCAAACCATTTCTTGATCGCGTGCAGTGTCGTGGCTCGGCCTGCGCGAGCAATCGAGGTGGTCAGCGGGATTTCCTTCGGACAAACCGCGACGCAGTTTTGAGCATTGCCGCAGGCAGCGATTCCGCCTGGTCCGGTCAACGCGTCAAGTCGTTCGGCCGCGAGAGCTTTGCCGGTTGGGTGGTTGTTGAACAGCATTGCCTGGGAGATCGCATGCGGTCCAACGAATGCTTCTTCGTATGCCGCTTTCTTGCGAGCTTCGAATGCTTCCTGGCTTTCGCCTTCCTCGCGGGTCAGTTCAATTTTGGTGTACTGCGGGCACGCTTCGAGGCAGCAGCCACAGCTCATGCACTGGCTGAGTGGGTAGTTGCGTTCT
Source organism: Aporhodopirellula aestuarii (assembly GCF_023701485.1). Classification (GTDB taxonomy): domain Bacteria; phylum Planctomycetota; class Planctomycetia; order Pirellulales; family Pirellulaceae; genus Rhodopirellula; species Rhodopirellula aestuarii. The sequence continues at coordinate 41,971 of NZ_JAMQBK010000051.1, read as the reverse complement.
TGGTCATCTCGCGAGATGCGTTCGCCAGGACCGAGGTTGTAATAGCTGTCGACAGGAACCCATCCCTTGACGCGTTCGAGTCCTTTGAACAACCGGGTGCGGTCGACCATCAGGTCACGGAGCACGGGGAATTTGCTCATCGGTTCGAGCACGATTTCGTCAGAGTTTTCTACGAGCAAACGATCGACGAGTGCACTGCAACTTTGACGTACGCGGCCGTTGATGACCATTGTGCAGGCACCGCAAACCTCTTCGAGGCAGCCGCAATCCCATGCGATGGGTGAGACCTTTTTGCCGTCAACGGTGGTGGCCTGCGCGGCGATCCGCTGCAGCACGCTGATGACGTTCATCTCCCGTTCGTACTTGATCTTGTGGAGTTCCCAGTAAGATTTCTGGCCCGGGGCGTCTTGGCGACGAACACGGACGTTGATGAACTCGGGACGATTCTTAATCGAAGGTTCCAGGGCGATCATCGGTATTGAAGACTCGTTTGGCGGCGGAAGGTGAAAGATTCGAGCGAAAAAATGTCGGATGAAAAATCACCGCAACCGGGCCAATCGACCCGGCCGGCAATTTCATTCTAGATCAATGAGAACCCGCGTACGGTTTGCTGGTTTGGTTATTTGCCGCGAGAGCTGCGGCTCGTTCGTTCCAGACCTCCTCGATGGCTTCGGCGCCGACGAGGCCGTACAGTCGAGGACGTGGTGGGATCAGTGATGTGTCCACGTCTTCGTACGTCAGTTCGGGTTGGTTGGAACCGGAGTTCCAGGTCGCGATGGTGCTCTTGAGATACTTCTCGTTGTTTTCTTGGAACGCATCACACCACGCTTCGGCTTGGCGGCGGCGTTCGGCCGGATCATCGGAGGTCAACGGCGGTTTGATAAACTCAGGTTTGAAGTGGGCGCCACGGCATTCGTCACGTTGCAACGCTCCACGTAGCAATGCTTTGGCGATCGGGAACATGTCCTGAAGCGCTTTGGCAAAGATCACATTTTGGTTGGTCCAGGCACCCGTGTCGGCAAGGTTCACTCGCATCGCACGTTCGTGCAGTTCGTCAACTTTCGTGATCGCTTCGCGAAGTTGGTCGTTCTTGCGAACAACCGTTGCGACGCGGGTCATGATGTCGCCGAGTTCTTGGTGAATCAGGTACGGGTTTTCGTTGCTGTCTTTGTTGCCGTTGAGCAAGTGATCGTGGCGTTCTTGTTGTGCCTTGACCGCGGCATCGAGCAGCGATTGAGGAACGTCGGCGGCGCCTGACGATTGCGAGGCAGCGTAGTTGACGATCGACGAACCGGTGAACAATCCGGAGAAGATGCACGATAGCAGCGAGTTCGCACCAAGGCGGTTGGCGCCGTGGTAGTGGTAATCGCATTCACCGATCGCGTACAAACCTTCGATGCTCGTCATGTGGTTACGCGGGGCACCGGGTTCGAGTCCACCATCGGCGCTCTTGACGTAATCCGCCCACAATCCGCCCATGCTGTAGTGAACCGCTGGGAAGATTTTCATCGGCTCGTCCCGTGGATCGACCCCTTGGAACTTCTCATAGATTTCGAGAATACCGCCGAGTTTCCGGTCGAGTTCGGATCGTTCGATGTGGGTCAAGTCGAGGTAGACGCACATCCGGTCATCTTCCACGCTGAGCCCTTCGTTGACGCAGATGTCGAAGATTTCACGTGTCGCGATGTCGCGTGGAACCAGGTTCCCGTATTCGGGATAACGTTCTTCGAGGAAGTAGTATCGGTCGGCTTCGGGTATGTCGCGTGGGGCCCGTGAGTCTTGTGGTGTGCGAGGAACCCAGACGCGTCCGCCTTCACCACGAGCCGATTCGCTCATCAGTCGCAGCTTATCGGCACCGGGGATCGCGGTCGGGTGCACTTGGATGAATTCGGCGTTGGCGTACTTCGCACCGACTTGGAAGCAACGGCTGGCGGCGCTTCCGGTGCAGAACACGCTCATCGTGCTGCGTCCGTAGATCAGCCCGCAACCACCGGTCGCGACGACGACGGCGTCGGCGGGGAAGGAGCGGATTTCCATCGTGTTCATGTTTTGGGCGACGGCACCACGGCAGCGACCGGTTTCGTCTTGAACCAAGCCAAGGAAATCCCAGAACTCGAATTTGTTGATCGCACCAGCGGCTTCTTGGCGTCGGACTTGTTCGTCCAAGGCATAGAGAAGTTGTTGTCCGGTGGTCGCTCCGGCGAATGCGGTGCGTTTGTAAAGGGTTCCGCCGAATCGACGACGGTCGATGAAACCTTCGCCGGTGCGGTTAAACGGAACGCCAAGACGGTCCATCAATTCGATGACCTTCGGAGCCCAGAACGCCATCTCTTTGACAGGCGGCTGGTGGTTCAGGAAGTCACCTCCGTAGACGGTGTCGTCGAGGTGTTTCCATTCGTCGTCACCAAGTTGCCGAGTTTGGTCGTTGCAGCTGTTGATTCCGCCCTGGGCACAAACACTGTGTGAACGTTTGACAGGCGTGAGGCTGATCAGATCGACTTTGGAACCAAGTTCGGCGAGCTTCATCGCCGATGCGAGTCCGGCGAGTCCGCCACCGATTACGACGACGCGGGCGGGTTGAGTGGACGCTGCCATGTTGAAAAAACCTTCGTGTCCGGGTGGAACCAGTAGGGTCAGTGGATGTGTGATGAAATGGGGGTTCCGCCGACGGTTTGTCCATCGGCGAAAGTTACCGAGTCCTGATCAAGATTCAGATTCGCTCGGCTCTGTTTCGGTTTCGGCGGTCGGTTCAACGATGATCGTTTCTTCGATAATGATCGCGTCAACGTCGTCCGCGTCTGGTTCCGCGGTTTCACCTTCGGCCTCGTATCGTTTTTCGGGCATGTCGTAGACAAGGCCGGTTTTAAGGGCCGCCTCAAACATGATGTCTTCGGTTTCGCGAGCTTTGGCGATTTGTTCCGGTCCAGGAGCAACTGCCGCCCACCAAGCCGCTGTTCCGATAACCGCCAAAAGGACGCCGAACGCCACACAAACTTTGGTCGCTCGTTCTTGGGCGGCGGGGGAGATCCACAGCCCCCACGTGATCCCGGCGGTCCACAGCCCGTTGGCGAGGTGGAATACCGTTGCCCACACGCCGATCAAGTAGAACGCTGGCCAGAATAAGCCCCAGGCCCATTGGTCCATCGCCAGGGCCAGTGAGGAGGCCGCGTTGTAGGGGTAGAATTGGGCAAAGCCGAGCGGTTTCATCACGGCGAGCCATGGCCCGAAGTGGAACCAGCCGTGCAGGTGAAGGACGTGGAACATCAAGAAGACGAACGCGATCAGTCCGGTCCAGCGTTGCCATGTGTAACGCTTGTTCCCGGTGAACTTGTAATTGCCCAAGTTCGACTTGCCGGTCTTGATGATCCAAACGCCGAGGATGGCGTGGAAGAGCAGCGGCAAGAAGATGCCTCCCCATTCAACCAACGGCAACGCTGCGCCGAGTGAGTGAATGTAGTAGACCGCCCGTTGGAACGTTTCGGTTCCGTTGAGCAGGCTGGCATTCGTGGTCAGGTGGATGCACATGTAAAGGCCCAGCGGCACGATGCCCAAGAGCGAGTGCAACCGCCGAATCGCGAATTCATGGCGGATAAAAATCGATTGCGAGCGAGTGAGTTCGGACACGGACGTCTGATGGGTGCGTGGAGGAAACTTGCGTAAAACGTCGGCGACGTGCAGTGTAAGGAGTTTGGCGTGGTCAGCCTAGGGATTCACCGCCGCGAAAACTATTGGCGCACGGGGAAATATGCGTTGCGTGACGATCTGCCGCAGGAAGATCGCCTGCGGATCTGGGCGACGTGTGCGGATGGGAAGGGCAGCATCTGAAGGATCGCCGCTGAGGCTCGGCCGTCATCATGGAGTCGCCGCAGTTGTGCCTGTTCGCCTCTTTGGACGCCGCGAGACTCTGTTCAGATTCCCGGACCCGGATGCAACGCCGTGCCCTCGGCATTCTTCCGGTTCCCCTCTTCATTGCTCCGGTTCAGGGTGCAGCACGAAGCGGTAGCCGGCATCCCGGAGGGTGAGCAAATGGATGGGGGTGGCGGGGGCGGGTTCGATGATTCTTCGCAATCTCGCGATAAACTGATCGACCGCGCGGGTTTGGACGTTGCCGGATACTTCCCAAACATGAACGAGAAGTTCCGAGCGGCTGATGACCCGTTCGGGGTTCTCGACGAAGTAACGCAGCAGACGCAGTTCTTTGGGCGTCATCCGCACGGGCTTGCCGGCAACGCGAACTTGGTGGGTGCGGAAGTCCACCGCGACTTGGCCGAACTCGATCGCATCGACTTTTTGGGACGGGATCGGCGGCGGGGCGTGGTTGCCGGCGGACGCGTTTCCGGTCTTTCCGGATGTGCCAGTGTGTTGTGAAATTTGCAACAGGTTTTTGACACGGCTGAGCATTTCATCGAGTTCGAAGGGCTTGCTCATGTATTGGTTGGCCCCGACGTCAAATCCTCGCGTCCGGTCTTCGGGCAGCGTCCGGGCCGACAGCATTAGCACCGGCAAACCCAACCCAGCTTCTCGAATCCGTTGGCAAACGGTGTAGCCGCTCATCCCCGGCAGCATCAAATCGAGGATCACCAGATCGATGCTTTGCGGCGAATGGTCGATCAGTTTCAACGCCGCCGGGCCGTCTTCGACCAGCGAAACGCGGTACCCTTCGGCTTCGAGGTTGTATTTGATGCCGACGCCGAGATGCTGCTCGTCTTCGACCACCATGATGTGTGCGCGCACTGGAAAAATTTCCCGTTTTTCGTTTTCCTCGGAATCGATTTGGCTCTCTCTCAGCGAATCCTATCACGTGCGGCGTAAAATTTCACAACACGTTGCCTCGTAAACGGTTTTCGAAGCCGCTGGTCGCGTTTTGAAAAACTGTCGATCCAATTTTGAAAACGGGGACGCTGATTGTCGATGACCCGACACAGGGCTACACTACGGCAACGTTCACGAAGGGAGCCCCCCCACAACCCGATTTACGAACGATCCGTTTGCCAACCCTGACTCACACGAATCGCATCTTCATATGAAGCCCTCAGCAAGTTTGGATACCGAGCAAATTGACACGGTTCGCGTTCAGATGGGCGACCAGAGCTGTGAACTGCCTTTGGTCGAAGGAACGGAGGGTGAACGAGCCCTCGATATCAGTCGGTTGCGAGCCACGACGGGGGCGATCACGCTCGACGAAGGTTTCGTTAACACCGGCAGCACCCGCAGTGCGATCACTTTCCTTGACGGTGAAAAAGGCGTGCTTCGCTATCGCGGTTATCCGATCGAGCAACTCGCCGCCCACTGCGATTTCATCGAGACGGCGTTTTTGCTGATTTACGGTGAACTGCCCTCCTCACGCGAAATCGAAACGTTCCGAGCCGGGATTCGCGAACATACGATGATTCATGAGGACATGAAATCGTTCTATAACGGTTTCCCTCGCGACGCTCACCCGATGGCGATTCTAAGTAGCGTGGTGGGTGCACTCTCGACGTTCTATCAAGATTCGCTCGAAGTCAACGACCGCCGGCAGGTCGAGATTTCGATTTACCGATTGCTCGCCAAGCTGCCCACGATTGCGGCGTACAGCTACAAGAAATCGATCGGCCAGCCGTTCATGTATCCCAAGAATAGTCTCAACTACACCGAGAACTTCTTGCACATGATGTTTGCGACTCCGGCGTCGGAGTACTACATGGATCCGGACTTCGCCGAAGCTCTGAACCTATTGTTGATCGTTCACGCCGATCACGAACAAAACTGCAGCACGTCGACTGTACGGATGGTTGGCAGTAGCAACGCGAACCTCTTCGCATCGATCTCCGCGGGCATCAGTGCTCTGTGGGGGCCGCTGCACGGTGGAGCGAACGAAGCTTGCGTGAACATGCTCGAGCAGATCGCACTTGATGGCGGCAACGTCAAGAAGTACGTCGATATGGCGAAGGACAAAGACAACCAATTCCGCCTGATGGGTTTTGGTCACCGCGTCTACAAGAATTTTGACCCGCGGGCAACGATCATCCGCGCCTGTTGTGACAAACTGCTTGCGAAACTCAACTTGGATGACCCCTTGTTCGAAGTTGCTCAGCAACTCGAAGAAGTCGCATTGAAGGACGAGTACTTCATCGAACGCAAGCTGTATCCCAACGTCGACTTCTACTCCGGCGTGATCTATCGCGCACTGGGGATTCCAGTCCAGATGTTCACGGTGCTCTTTGCGATCGGACGTCTGCCAGGCTGGATCGCCCACTGGCGTGAAATGCACAGCAGCCCGGCGTTCCGGATCAACCGGCCGCGTCAGATCTACACCGGTTGCACCGAACGCGACGTCACCCCGCTCGAGTCCCGCTAAGGATTCGCGAAGCTCCGGTCTGGATTCCGTCACCGCCCCGCAGGCTCGGTTCTGCGGTCGGCGCAGCGGCGCGGGCCGTCTGAGTGTCTTTTTTTGGCCGATTGTAGGATTTCGGGCGTTTGCCGAGCGAGCATCCGGCTGCGCCGATCGATTTGCCACAATTACCAGGTGACAGCGAGATTTTTGATATTAATCTTGGGGGCTGTAGTGTACGCAACCCCTTGTTGAAACGAAGTGTATTGATGAGTGAAGCAGATCCGGTTTCCTTTGCCGACATGGATTCACGCGGATTTCTCCTGATCCGATCCTTTTTGGATCAAGAGGAGATTGAAATGCTCCACCAGGACTTTGAAGCCGCGGCACTCGAAGTCAATTCGAATTACAGCGTTCGCAGGATCTCACCGGCGGCCATGGACCGTCTCGAGGAAAAGTTTCGGCACGTCAACGAACAGGTTGCAGCGTGTTCGAGCGTCCGAGTCGATTGCCTCAACGACGGCGTTTATTTTTCGACCGTGTCCGAAAAAGTGACCTTGAGTAGCTCCGGCAAGGGGGCCCAGCAGGCGTTCCCGTGGCACCAGGACCACGAGAACTATTGGATGTGGCATGACGTCAAAAACTATCTGAATTTCTACATGCCGGTCGTCAAACCGGTCCTTGAAAAGTCCAACCTCACTGTTGTTCCGCTGGATCGATTGAAAGAGCGGGCTCCTGAAATTCACGACCGGTTATTGGGCCGAGGAGCGACCCGTGTGTTGCGTTCGGGCAAACGCTGGATCGTCAAAGATGATGACCAAGGCGGCAAGGTAGGAACGCTCGATTTCGATCTCGCCGAAATCGAAGAGACGCCGCAACTCCGCCCTGGGGATTTGTTGTTGCTCCGCGGAGACATTATTCACCGGACGCAAGACTCGTCGACGCGTCGGGTTGCCGCTTCGATTCGTTATATCAACAGCGAGACCATCGTCCCACGATCGACGGTCGCACAGGGTGGACTCGCCAAAATGTTGATGATGCTCAACGCACGATATCTTTTTGAGCCGGTCTTTCACTGCTTTGATGAAGCCAACGGCGAGCCTGTTCGCGCCAGGGTCATTGACGAGGAGCTCAAGCAAATTCGGGCGCGGCGGCTTAAAGGTGAAGAGCCGCAGAACACAGGCAAGATTGGTTTCCTTTCTCGATTGGTCAAAGAAAAAATTCGCTGCCGTTTGTCATCCGACAAGGCGGCTGCACGCTAACGCACTGCTGCTGATTTTTGAAAATGACGTAGGCCTCCGATACGTCAATCCATCCGCCAGAACGTGGTCCACGTCTGGCGGAGGCAGCACGCTGTTCACGCAACGCCGTTTACCTAGCTCGGTCTCTCGGGACAGAGATTGTTTCAGCGCTATTCGTAGCGGAACGGCGCAAGCCGTCCGGTCTCTCCCCACTAACAATGCCAATAACGCACTTGCCCACTTCAGATCGTGGAACGCGTCAAACCATCGGCGATTTCCGGCTACCATCAACTTTGCGGTCGAGCTGAATCGAGCCCCACGATTTACTCGTGTTTGCCGCAAGTTGTCTCTCGTCGCCCGATTAAGCTATTCTTGCTGGCGTTAATGAGGATGTGAGACCTGTTTGAACCACATGAATCCAAAGGCGGATGACGGAAATGATTACGAATCACATGTTACGCACTTCGTTTTTTCTGTGGATCGCGGTTTTAGTGGGGGTGTGGGGGCCATGCGGTCCCGTTGCTGCCGCGGATGTTGGCAAAAAGCCGAACATCATTTTCATCATGGCTGATGATCTCGGGTACGGCCAACTCGGTTGCTATGGCCAAGAAATGATCCAGACGCCGAATTTGGATCAGATGGCCAGCGACGGTCTTCGCATGACGGATTACTACGCAGGGACCGCCGTGTGTGCGCCATCACGCTGCGCGTTGATGACGGGGTTACATGTCGGGCACTGCTTTATCCGCGGCAATCATGAAATCAAGAAAACACCGACCAACGAATCCGGCCAGCTCCCGATTCCGTCGGAGACAATCACCGTTGCCGAACGGCTGAAGGAAGCCGGGTATACAACCGGCGTGGTTGGGAAATGGGGCCTCGGTTATCCCGAGAGTGAGGGCGATCCGCTCAATCAAGGGTTCGACTTCTTTGCCGGATACAACTGCCAGCGGCACGCACATAATTATTATCCCGGCTGGGTGTGGCGCAATCGCGAGAAGGTAGAACTCGGCAAAGCGAACACGCCAGAAGGTTACAGCCATTATTTTATGACCCGTGAAGCGCGTTCATTTATCACCGAAAATCAGGCCAATCCGTTCTTTCTCTATCTGGCTTACACGATCCCGCATTCGGCATTGCAAATCCCATCCGAAGACGTGGCCTACCGGCTGTACGAAAAGAAGGATTGGCCGGAAGCTCAAAAGAAACACGCCGGGATGATCACGTTGATGGACCGTGATATCGGCGGAATACGAGAGTTGCTTAAAGAGTTGGGGCTCGAAGAGAACACTTTGGTGATCTTCACAAGCGACAACGGACCGCACAACAGCGGCGGAGCGAAGATCGAGTTCTTTGACGACAACGGTCCGCTGCGAGGGATTAAACGCGACATGTACGAAGGCGGCGTTCGAGTTCCCTTCATCGCCGCGTGGCCATCGGTGATTGAGCCCGGGCGGACGAGCGATCATATCGCCGCCCATTGGGATCTCATGCCGACGGCGTGTGAACTGGCAAACGTCGATCCGCCTTCGGGCATCGATGGGATCAGTTACGTGCCGTTGCTGAAAGGTAACGTTGAGGCCCAGCCAAAGCATGATCTCGTCTATTTCGAGCTGCATCATCCTGACAAACGAGGATTGCGGATGGGCGACTGGGTAGCACTGCAGGACAAGACGACTTCCTCCGACCCGAACGTCGACCGCATCGAGTTGTACAATCTCAAAGAGGATCTCGAGCAAAAACACGATCTTGCTCGGAACTATCCCGAGAAGGTTGCGGAAGCCCGAAAGCTGTTCGCGGATGTGCACACGCCGAGTGATCACTTCCAATTCGGCAAACCCAAAAAGAAATAACCCGTCACAGCGATTGCTCGTGGTTTGTCAAGTTCAAACCCCGGTGTTACTCCAACCGGCGGTTCGGCTTGCTGCCGCTGAAAAGCCTAGCGGCGTGGTGCCGGCGGGCTGGTCTCGTTTAACGTTTTAATGCTGAGAATTAGCTAGGTACCAAACGACATGAAAATCATCCCCATCGCAATCGCGACGATGTTCGCGTGCCTGTGTGCAACCGGTGTCTGCGCCGAACCACCCAAGCCCAATATCATTTACATCAACGCCGATGATCTGGGCGTGATGGACGTTGGGTTCAACAGTGATCGCTATCACACGCCGAATATCGATCAACTGCGTGCCGATGGCATGCTGTTTACCAACGCTTACGCACCCGCGGCGAACTGCGCGCCGAGCCGGGCGTGTGTGATGAGTGGGCAGTACGGGCCTCGCCACGGGGTTTACACCGTCGATACGTCTGAACGTGGGAAAACGCGTGATCGGAAGCTCGTTCCGACCAACAACACCAAACATCTTGCTCTTGATAACCTCACGATCGCGGCCGTCTTGCAAGACGCCGGCTATCAAACGATCCACCTTGGTAAATGGCACTTGGGGCCGGATCCGACCCAGCAAGGCTTTGATGTCAATATCGGCGGTGACACGTCGGGAAGCCCATCGGGTGGAGGCTATTTTTCGCCGTTCCAGGGTGGGCCGATGAAAGCGTTCAGCGATCAGTATCCGGCCAAGACACATCGTGTTGATATCTATGCCGATCAAGCGATCCGGTTCATGCGGGCGAATCAAGCAAAGCCGTTCTTCATGCACATGGCATACTATTCGGTGCACACCCGTCTCGAAGCGGTTCCCGGCTTGGTTGAAAAATACCAAGGCAAAGAAAACGTCCATGCCGTGTACGCGTCCATGATCGAGAAAATGGATGAGGGTATCGGCAAAATTCTCGACGAACTGGATGCCCTCGGCCTGACCAAAAACACACTGGTGTTGTTCTGCTCCGACAATGGAGGCATTCGCAATATTTCGGATCAGGCCCCGTTTCGTTCGGGCAAAGGATCGTACTTTGAGGGCGGTATTCGCGAGCCACTGGTGGTTCGCTGGCCAGCGAAAGTTCCCGCCGGTAGTACGACCGATGTGCCCGTCATCGGGATCGATTTCTTCCCAACGTTTTTAGAGGCTGCCGGAGTCGATGTCCCCGAAGGCAAGCAGCTCGACGGGGTGAGTTTGATGCCTCTGTTGACGCAATCGGGTGACTTAGGCGAACGCGCCCTGTATTGGCACTTCCCCATTTATTTGCAAGCGTATGCGGGTGCGAAAGATGACTCTCACGATCCGCTTTTTCGCACCCGTCCCGGGTCTGCGATCCGATTGGGGAAATGGAAGCTTCACGAATACTTCGAAGACGGCCGGCTCGAACTCTACGACCTCGATGTCGATACGGGTGAGCGGCAGAATCTCGCGGCGACCATGCCCGAAAAGGCGTCCCGATTGCACGCTATGTTGACCCAGTGGCGCACCAAGACGGGAGCTCCCGTGCCGACAGAATTGAATCCGCAATACAATTCGTCCGCGGAAAGTGCCAAGAACAAGAAATTGAAAAAGAACCAAACAAAGAAGTCTGCTTTATGAATCGATACCATGTGGTCGCTGCATTGCTAATTGGTGTATTGGCATTCAACGAAGCTCACGCGAAACGTCCTAACGTGATCGTGATCCTGACCGACGACATGGGTTACGCGGATTTGGGGGTCACAGGCGGCAGCCAGATACTCACTCCGCATATCGATCAATTGGTCGCCGATGGTGTTAACTTTACAAATGCCTACGTGACCGCATCGGTTTGTTGCCCATCGCGAGCCGGTCTTTTGACGGGACGTTATCAACAGCGTTTTGGTCATGAGTTCAACAACTTTGCGATCCCGACCGAAGGATACACTGCGGACGATATGGGATTGAGCGTCGACGAGCGGACGATCGGTAACGCGTTCCAAGATGCCGGCTACGTCACCCAATGTGTTGGGAAGTGGCACATGGGCGGAGGCAGCAAATACGATCCTTCGTGGAGAGGATTTGATGAGGTGTTTGCGATCGAAGCAGGGCATCGCAGTTATTGGCCCTATCCCGGCAATGCCAATCGCAGCAATCGGATTCAGATCAGCGCCACCGAATTGTTGCCGGAAGAACAGGTCACGTACCTCACCGACGATTTAACCGATGCGGCCGTCGAATTCATCGGGCGGCATCAGGACGATCCCTTTTTCATTTATCTCGCTTACAACGCCCCGCACGGACCGCTGCACGGCAAAGAGGCCGACAAGGAGTTTTATGATTCGATCTCCGATAGCAAGCGTCGCACCTATGCGGCCATGATGAAGGCCCTCGATGAAGGAATCGGTAGGGTTCGTCAGTCGCTCGTCGATCGCGAGCTCGATCAGGATACGTTGATCGTGTTTGCCAACGATAACGGCGGTGCCACCAGTAACGGATCCGACAACGGTCCGTATCGCGGAATGAAAGGATCGAAATGGGAAGGCGGGATTCGGATTCCGTTCTGCATGACATGGCCCGGTCATCTTCCCGGCGGATTCTCGTTCGATGCACCGGTCAGCACCCTCGATATTCTGCCGACAACGCTCGCTGCTGCAGAGGCGACCTATCAAGGCTTGCCGCTCGACGGCGTGAACCTGTTGCCCTTCATCGCCGATCCCACATCCGGTCCGCCTCACGACGCGTTGTTCTGGCGGCGCGGTGTTGCGGCGGCGGTTCGTATGGGCGACTGGAAATTAATTCGAGTCGAAGGAAACCCCGATCTGCTATTCAATTTGGCAAGTGATCCGGGCGAGGGAAATGACGTCGCGAGTGATCATCCGGAGAAGGTCACGTTGATGAAGCGACGCTTGGCAGAATGGGAAAGCGAATTGGCGCCGCCGAAATGGACCGAAGGTGAGAAGTGGAGCCGAAACCAAGTGCTGAAGCACCAAATGCACGTCCAGACTCGGCAACAAGAACGCAAATACCCGTGACGCTTGCGTAGCGAAAGTCCTCAGGGGCCGTTCGATGTCGCCATCCGCTGCGTCAGCAGCGAACGCCGTCGTTGTCCCGCATCCGCGTGGGACGCTTCCCTATTAGTTGCCCGGGTTGCCCACGGTGGTTAGCGAATACGGTGCCCAAAACCATGGATGGGGCGGCATGCCGTCCTTCTTCAGCCGTTCGATCAGTTTGAGCTGGGCGACTCGCAAGGCTGCGGCGGGGGATGTTTGAGAATCGATTGATTCCCAAAATGTCTTCATCAAGTCCGGTGTGTAGTAGTCCGATGCGCTCCAAAGCGTCGCGATCACACGCCGTGCTCCTGCTAGGTGAAACGCCTGACGCAAGCCAGCGACCCCTTCGCCGTTGGTGACATCGCCGATGCCGGTGTCGCAAGCACTCAATGCGACGACTTCGGTGCCTCGCAGGTCCATTCTGAGAACTTCCATTCCGGTGAGAATCCCATCGTCTCCGTTTTGGGCGGTTGATAGATCCCGCGAATTCGCTCCCGCAAGCACAAGGCCGCATCGCAGCAGGGGGTTGAGTGTTGACCTCGAATCGTCGGGCAGGAAGAAGCCGTGCGTTGCCAAGACGGCAACCTTGGGCCGCGGCAACGAGCGTTTGATGTACGCCTCGAGCGCTTGATCTCCTTCGAGCAAGTAGACGTTTCCGCCGGCGAGTTTTCCCAGCGGCGTCCCGATTGCCTCGGCTTCGCGTTGTGTGCCGGTCAATTGGTTCCATGTGCGTGGGATGGGAACGGTCGATAGTTTAACGCTGCGGGTTTGCAACTGCGCGAGTTCGATGGAGCTGACGGTTTTTACCGACGCCAGTTGCACTTGCTCGGCAGACAAATCGAAGTTGGGGTTCGCGAGAATGAATCCGTAATCGAGTGCCCGAGTTTTTTCAGGCTTGGGAATCAGGTCCGCGCCGCTGACCACGTTGCTAATCGTGATAGTTTCGATCGCAAAAGTTTCGTCCGGCATGAGCAACGCCGACCAGGGGACGAGCCAAAGGTTGGAATCTGGACTGACGACCCAACGTGATGAACCTTGCAAATGTGGAAGCAGGGGCCAAAGGATCCTTTGCGATAATTGCCGTAGCGACTCGATTGAATTCTTGTGAGCCGAACTCGCGTCGGTCGTCAGCGACTGCACTGCCGCCTCGCCATCGAGTTGTCGGCGAACTTGCTCGATGGCTGCGTCGATGCGTTTCGCCGATCCAAGATTGACGAAGTTCGTTTGCCCGCTCGAGGAAAGCGTCCATGCGACGTAACACGCGTTGGTCGTTTGCCGGTCGGGAGGGAACATGGACGTGATCGCAGGGGTGTCGCGATCAAGCCGAACGATTTCGATGAGCATCGCGTCGACTGGTAATTGATTCGCGACGTCTTGCACGGTCGTCCATCCACGTTGACTCGCGGCGGTCGCGCCCGACTGGGCCAGCGTGTTGACAAGCTTGGCTTCTTGCGCGGCAAGCTTATTCCTCAGCTCGATTTGTTCAGGAGACTCGGCCGAGACGGCGAGTGCGGAGAGGCGTGCACGTAGCGATTGCAATTCCGACACTTTGTCTGCGAGCGGTGAGCCGGTCGCCGTTTCGCGGGCGAGCAATTCTTGCTGTGCGAGTGTTTCTCGCGAGAGTCCTTTGAAATTGATGGCCCATTCCAATGCCGCAGTTTGCATCTTTGGGTTTCCTTGGCAAACGAGGGCCATGGCAAGGGCGTCCATGAGTCCTGTCTGTTCTCGCTGCAAAAAGCGCAGTTGCTCGCTTTGTGGCAACGACGCCAGGGTATCAACGATGAACTTTCGATACGTTTGTCGTGACCGCTGCATCCATTCGGCCGCTTCGGCGAATTGTTTTTCACGGCCTAACAGCAACGCAAATTCGTGTTGGAGAATGGCGACCTCGAGATTCTCATCCGTCGACCAGAATCGCTTCATTTGTTCGATCGAGTGGGCGAGTTGCGGGCGCGCGAGATCATCGCGTTGCCGGCTAGCAAGAACCACGGCTAGCATGCCTTCCGATTGTGAAATCAGGCGGCTGCCTTGGGGCAATAAGGCCGAGCGGTTGGAAAAGGCCTGTTGCATGAGCGTCGTCGCACGTTCGAGATCGCCTTGTCGCAGGGCGGCCATCGCGAGTTCATGTTGGCAGGACGCGGCACCCAAGCGGCTCCTGCGATCGGATCGCGATGCGAAGAACGCGAGCGACTCATCGAGAAAACGCCTCGCTTCTCCGAATCGGTCTTGTTCGAGATAGAGACGGCCGAGCTTTTTCGCGGTCAACGCTTTGGCGGATTCATCGTCGAGATGTTTGTACGCCAGCAGGTACGCCGCTTCCGCTTTATCCCACTGCGTGAGCCGTCGGTAGAGAGATCCGAGGCTGTCTTGGCATAGCAGAGCTGCGGGGCTGTGTGGACCGTTTTCATTGCTGAGTGCTTGAGCGGCGACGTCGTAAAGACGCTGGGCTTCGTTCAAACGAAAGGTTTCTTGATAGCTGTCAGCGAGCAGCTTGGTCAGTTGTGCCGTGTTGTTGTGGAGTGGCCCCTTTTGCCCGCGACCGTACACGCTGGGAGCGAGTTTTACCGCGATTTCAAAGTGCGTTGCGGCATCGTGAAATCGCTCATCGTTGTACGCACGCATTGCCGTTTCGTACGCCGTCGTGAGTCGAGCGACATCGTCGCCTCGCAGTCGGTTTTGCGCCAAGAAGTTTGGCAGCATCAAAAGGAGGACGATCAAGAGACGCAGTCGCATGGTTCGAATTCCAACGGTGAAACGACAAGAAATCCTGCTGCCGCAATCGCGACAGCAGGACACACGCCCGATCCATTGCCGGACGGAACTGGAATTGCGAGTACGACCCTACTCTCTGTTGCGAAGTGAGTTTTCGCCAATCTGGCCTAGCTGGATCGATGGTCCCGATGCGTTGCCGGGGCCGCCGGTGGAGTTACCAGGAAAATTCGGTTGCTGAACCTGAGGGAATGTGGATGGGATGGAGTTGGGGAACGTGTTGTTAGGGAATGAGTTGCTCGGGAACGACACTTGCGGTCTTGGAGGCGAGGGAGTTGGGAAGGACGTGACGGACGACGCGCCGGGGGTGTGGGGCGTGTGATGCACAGGCGGGTTGTGGGCATGAGTTGGATACGAACGTGTTGTGTAGTAGCTCGTGTGTATCGGATACGACGGCACGTCGTAGGCATGGCTTTGCACCGGAGGAGCGTAGTATCCACCTCCACCACAAGCGGACGCGTTCCCGGATGAAAGGAGTGTCGCCGAGGAGAATGTGAGCGATGCCGTTGCCAAAGCCAGCGTGTAAAGTCTTTTCATGTTTTGAACCGGTTGTTTTCGTTGTGGAACGTTCCTGAGCGAGTTGTTCGCGAGGAGCTCAACGGATAGATGGCAAAACAGTGACGCGTTCGGTCAACGTTTCTCGCAAAGCGAAAAATCTTTTTTTTGGCCGTGGCAGTTGAGGGTTTTCGGGCGTTGAAATGGGCGGCGGGGGGCGTGGCAGCGTGTGACGGGTGCACCGAACAGCACCGAGATCTGCCAACTCAAGAGCGGCGAAACGTCACATGCTGGGTTGGCGTTGCCGTGCTTGCCAAGATGCCCAGGAGCGGCCGATTCGCATCGTGACGCGATGCCCAAGTGCTCCTCAGGAGCGGCGAAGCACCGTTTTGATGGGCAAGACGTGGTTGAATGCTCGGTTTTGGTGGTTGATCGGCAGCTCGTAAGGGAGGCTGCGGCAGTGCTTCGCAGTGTTTTTCGGGTGGAGTTTTCACCGCTGGGAGCCGAAATACGTTTGCCACAAAGGGCGTTTGTCGATTACTCTATGGGCTCCTGCCGTGGGAATTTTGGTTCCCGCACGACATCCCACCCCTACGTTTCGAAAGTTCAGGCTTTCGGGCGTCTACCACCGCCATTTTGCGGCCCTCGTTTTCACCGTTCATTGTGAAAATTCAGCGAGAACGCAGTGGCAAAACCTGAATGAATCCCATGAAAAGATTCGAAGCCCCCTGCATTCTTGGGTTGTTTCGCGGCTTTCGCGGACGTTTCCCCATTTCGGCTCGCCATGCCCGATTGGTAGCCGTCCTCGTTGTCGGTGTCACACCGGCGGTCGCCCAAACGCCGGTGACGCAGCCTCCTGTGACACAATCTCCGGTTGCACCGGAATTGGACGTTCCGCAACCCGCCATCGAACTACCGGAAACTGAACAACCGGAAACGCAAGAGCCGGAAGTTCAGCCACAGGTCGTGCGGACACCGATCATGCCGCCAACACTGCCCGAGACAGCAGAAGTCGTAGAGACCGTGGAGCCACCGCAGGACGTGGCAGCCGGTGACGATATGCCGGCCATCATCACGCCAGGGAATTCTGAAACGACCGAGAATGCGTTGCAGCCGTTTGACGCCATGCCGTCCGACGTCGATGACGAGGGGACGCTTGCAGAGCCTCTTCCTTCCGATGCTCCGGCCTCGCTCTTGTCCGACTCCGAGATCCGGTTTTCATTCAACGCGGCTCCGTGGCGGGACGTGATCGAATGGGTTGCCGATGAAGCTGGGCTGGCTCTGCAGTTCGGAGAGTTGCCTACCGGCAGCTTCACGTACAACGACGCGGGTGCGTTCAGGCCCGAGGAAGCAATCAACCGGGTGAACTTGTTCCTGATCCCAGAAGGATTCGCGTTGGTGCGTTCGGGGAACTTGTTGACGGTGATCAATCTGACAGACCCTCGCAGTTTGTCACAGCTCAACGCGATCGCTGAGATGGTGACACCCGCCGAGCTGGCCACGAGAGACGACCACGAAGTCGTGAAGTGTTTGTTCCGGTTGGAGACCCTCGAAGCCGACGACGCGGTCAATGAACTGTCCGCATTGCAGTTGATGAAGCCGCCTGCGGTGCTCACGGTGACGAACCAATTGATGATCATCGACACGGTCGCGAAGCTACGCAGCGTTCAATCGATCTTGGAATCGTTCCATCCATCCGCGATGAAAAACGGCACGATGGTTAAGAGCTTTCGATTACAACACGTCGACGCGGAAGATGTGTTGGAGGTGGCGCGGCCTCACCTCGGTTTGGCCACCGGTGAAATGATCGGTATCGATGTGAGCCTTTCGGCCGACGTGCTCGGAAAGAATCTGTTTGTTACCGGTGTCGAAGACAAAATTAAAGTCATCGAGGGTTTAGTCGCGGCGATCGATCAACCCGATCCAGAGGCGGAGCAAGTACAACGTGATTCGGTTCTGAAATCGCACCTCGTCGCGGGCGGCAACGTGGAAATGGTTTACGACGTGCTGCAAACGTTGCTGGCGGGGAAACCGGTTCGATTATCGATGGACCAAATGGCCGGTAGCATCGTCGCGCTTGCGGACGCTCAAACCCAACGCGAAATCGAAATGACGGTGGAGCAGTTACAGGCTACCGACGCCGATTTCGAAGTCATCCAGCTCAAGAACATCGATGCCTATTACGCGATCAGTTTGCTCGAGCAGATGCTCGACCTACCCACCGGCTTGCTCGACGAAGACGCGGAAGACTACGAAAATCTACCCAAAATCGATGCCGACGCGGGGAACCGGCGATTGTTTGTTCGGGCCAAACGACCACAAATCGAACAGATTAAAAAGATCATTGCAGACCTCGAATCCTCCGAATCGGGAAGCGTCGGCAAAGACCTGCGGGTGTTGCCGATCCCCAGCGAACGATCCGAGCGTATCTTGCAAACCGCGATTCAATTTTGGCGAGGCGGCAATCCGATTTCGAGGATTTCGGGTGACGATTGGGATTCGATACCGACCGAACGCGTTCCCGGCCAAGTGCACGAAGATCAATCCATTTCGAAACCGAGCGAAAGCCCCCGGGTGAATCGCCCGACGGACTCGCAACGTGACGACCAGTCGTTCACCAACGTCAGTCGCCAGCGTGAACTCGTGGGTAAAGTCGACGCGTCGTTCTATGGCCAGGAGCCTCCGATCCGTTGCCAAGTGACTTCGCGAGGGCTCCTCCTGCAGTCGCACGACATCGATGCGCTCGATCAATTCGAGGAATTGGTCCGGGTGATCTCGGGGCCTGCCGATGTCTCAACGTCCAAGCCGATCGTGTTTTATATGCAGTACACGAAAGCCGATGACGCATTGCGGATGCTTGCCAAACTGCTCGATGGTGGCGAGTCCGCCAAAGAATCCGACATGGGAACGCTCGTCAACGGTTATCTGTCCGCGCAGTCGTCGTTCTTGTCGGGCAGTTTTCTTTCGACCTCCGAAGGAACGTTGACGTTGACCAGCGGTGCGATGACGGTGGTCGCTGATACTCGGCTCAATCGTTTGATCGCACAGGGATCGACCGACGACATCGAGCGGATCGAAAACTACTTGCAAATCATCGACAAACCCGAAGGAATCGCCGATGTGCTGACGAACGGTCGGCCACGAGTGATTGAGCTGGTGAACATTAAGGCGACCGAAGCCGCCGAAGTGATCCGGCAAGCGTTCGGTAGCCGGGTTGTGGCGAGCGAAAAGGAATCCAGTGCCCAAGCTGCTAAAGCCAAGCCCGCGGACCCTCGGACCGCAAAAAACGACGCTGCGACTCAAAAACTCGCGGCGCTGGCCAAAGCGGCATCGCAACCAAAGGATCTTGCACCGAAGATGACCGTCGCCGTCCACGAGCCAAGCAATTCACTCGTGATCACAGCTCCCGACAGCCTTTTGAAAGAGGTGGAGGAGCTGGTGAGTTTGATTGACACACGTGGTGAACAGGCGATCGAAGTTGTTGTGCCTAGCAACGTGTACGTTGTCGAAGAGGCGCTGCAAGGAATGTTGATCGAAACTTCGCGGAGCAGCCGTTCGACATCCGACCGATCGCGATCGAAAACAGGACGATAAGTTATGGATCACTTGTCTCTCTCAGATTCTCCCCGTCAGAAAGTGTTCATCGCGGCCTCGCTGCGATGGTTGTTTGTCGTTGCGATCATGATGATCGTCTGCGGCGGTGGCCAGCGTGTTTTCGCCCAAGCCGGGCTTCGTGAATCGCTCGAGCAGCTGGACACAAACGGTAATGGGGAGATTGACCCGAAAGAAATCACCCCGCTGGCACGGCCTTATCTCGAACGCATCGCTGAGGCACGGCGAATGTCGCTCGACCGCCCCAACCGGATCGATAAACTGCAAGAAGCCGCGCGGATCTACTACGCCAAACAAAACGGTGTCGCCCGCGAAGAGGTGCGTCCCGAACGGGTCGGGCAGTTGCGTCCCTTCGGAACGGCACGCCACGAGCCGCTCGTTCCCGAGTTTGGAATCGGAGATGTGAAATACCCGTATACCGAAGGCGACCTGGACGAGGCTGAGAAATCGTTGCGCCGTTATGATCGCGACCGTGACGGGACGATTGATCGTGATGAAGCTCGGCGTGGGGATTGGACGCATCGCGATCCATTCGCCGATGACTTGAACAAGGACGATCGCCTCAGCCGCTTGGAACTCGCCCAGCGTTATGCGCGGCGTCGGATGTTGTCCAGCGAATCTAGCGAGTTGTTGCAAAAGGTGAAGCGTGCGGGCACCGGGATCGAGCCGTCCAAGACGGTCTCACGCAGCGATGATTACCGCGGCCGACGCGCCCGGGGCGGTACGACGCAGTGGTTGTCGGCGAGCATCATGGGGCGATTCGATCTGAACCGAAACGGAAAACTCGAACGCGAAGAATCGGCTCGACTAGGCATGCCCGTCGCCGAGATGGACCTGGATCGAAATGGTGAAATTTCTCGTGAAGAACTCCATCAACATTTGGAGCAGGTTCAAGAGGAGGTCGGTGGCCTCAATGAAGGCATTCCCGGCTGGTTCTATGAACGCGACATTGACCGCGACAATCAGGTTTCGCTCGCCGAGTTCGCGCCCGAGCCGACACCGGAGACGATCGCCGAATTTGTGTCATGGGACGCCAACGACGATGGGCTGATCACGACCGCTGAACTGATGGGATTGCGGGCTGCGGTCGGTGGCACCTTCCGCTGCGACGAAGGAGTGGCTTTGCCGCCTGGACGCACGGTGATTTCAGAAATCGAAATCGACGAAGACTTCTTGATCGCGGATCTCAACGTGCAGCTGTCGATCACGCATTCGTACACCGGATATTTGGACGCGTACCTGACCGGACCGGGCGGTGAACGGATCGAACTGTTCACCGAAGTGGGTGGAACGGATGACAACTTCAACGAAACGATCTTTGACGACCAAGCGACCAATCCGATCGTCAAGGGTAGGCCGCCTTTTGAGGGCAGCTACATTCCCGAAGGACTGCTCAAACGCGAACCGGGGCTTTCGATCTTCAACGGAAAATCGGTCAAAGGCATTTGGCAATTGGTGATTCGAGGCACCCGCAGCGATCGCTTCGGCATGCTGCACAGTTGGAGCTTACAGGCCCGCCCGCTCGAAAACTAATATCGAACCCGATCGCAAATTCAGAGGCAGCGGAAGTCGTCTAGGCTCTCGGCACGCCAGGATGCAAACGCTCGCGATGATCGTACGCATCGAACGATCGGCGAAGCGTGACGCTTTATGGTTTGGAACGCGCAACCGCTGCGATTCCGTACATGTTGTAGGAACGTTTGAAGTCAGTTGGCCGTTCGAACGAACCGAGTTCGATTTCCTGGGGATTGTCGACGAAACGTTTCCAAATTGAAAACGTGTTATCGATGCTTGCCGCGGGGCCGACGGCAACTTTTTTCTTCGGTTTAAAACGGTTCGCCCCTTCGTCGAGCCCGATCCGTAACCCCGTGTCCACGAACTCGCTCGTCAGCCACTCGGGCGGCTGGGTGTTGTTGTCAAAGAAGATGTAGACGGTGGATGGTCGGGCGATCGAAACTTGCACACGCAGGTCGCCGACAAATTTGTCGTCATTAAACGGCATCACGTAATCGGCGCCCAATAGTTCTCGGGGCATGCCTTCGGGGGCAATTCCGTTCCATTGATGTTCTCGATCGATAAACGCACGGCTGTCTTCACGCAGCCCCGCATGGACGATGCGATAGAACATGCGGCTTTCAGGTTGTCGCTCGCTGATGTTGTCTCGTACCGCAGAGATGACCGGTTGATCATGATGCAGTGGTGCGAGATCACGGACGCCTGGCATTCGCTGATTGTCTATTGAGAACACTCTTCGGGATTGGCCCTGATGGTCGACGAGTGTCGCTTGGCCTTGAACGAGATGTTCTTTTTTGGCGATGCGTCCGGGCAAGCTACGTTGGTTTGCCGATCCGAGTTCCACATCGACCTCGCCTTCGAACACAGCAACCTCGGTTTCGCCGGTGTCACTAATGGCGATCCCGAATTCGGTTCCCAGGTCGGTCACCCGTGCCACGGGTGTTTCGATTTCAAACCCTTTACCGCCTTCGGATGCCTTGGCCGTGATTCGCCCATAGGTGCAGTAGACGCGATTGCGGTCTTGCAATTTCAAGAGGCACGGTGCCAACACCAGCGCCTCCACGCCCGTATCAAACACCAGTTTGATGCGGCCCTCGCGTAGTTCGAGTTTCTGGCCGACCGCCACGCGGCTAAGTTCCTCGACGGCGTTCCTTTTGCTGTCCCACTTCACGTTGATGCATTCCGTCAACGTCGCCACCTCGATTCCGTCCAACGATTTGGGTGAATCGGAGGCTGCGAGTTGTCGGCCGGCATCAAACGGAATGTCATGTTCTTCGCCCAAGCGAACGCCGGACTGCACGGCGAAAGAAATGATCAGCAATACCGATGCGGCCAGAACGCTGGCCGTGATCATCCACGACGAAAACGGATTGGACGCCGCGCCGGTATTTGGTGGCGTGGCAATGATCGGGCTGTTTTCAGTGACGCGGGGCTGATCGGTCGTCGTGGCCGCAAGCACGCTTGATTTCGAAAAGTCGTTCGGCGTTTTTGGATGAACGAGTCGCGCCGTGATATGTGTCAGTTCCTGCATGTAGCGGATGTATCCGTTCCGCATCTCAGCATCGTTGGTGACGGCATCATGCAGTTGTTGCTCGTCGGCTTCACTCGCCGTCCCATCGAGTTGACGGGTGACGAGTTCATGGATGACGTCGAAACGCCTTGATTCCTCAGGTGGCATGCTCATGACGGCAACTCCGCATTTTGAAGTCGGTGTTCGATACATTGCCTAAGCATTTTGCGAATCCGTTGGGCCGATTTGTAGACCGCATCCACGCTGCACTTCATTGCTTCGGCGATTTCGTGCACTTGGCGATCCGGTTCGTAAAAACGTGACAGCAACTCACGCTGCTGGTCAGTGCTGTTTTCGAGACATTGGTCGAGCGCTTTGAGACGGTCCTGCGCCTGTGGGGTGGTGAATTGTTCTTGTTGGTCCGCGAGGCACTCAATGAAGTCTTCCCCGAAGATCAAACGACTGCGGCTAACCTTTTTTCGCCAGGTCAGAATTTCGAAGTGAGCGACCCGGATCGCCCAGGCTGCGAAGTTGGAGCCGCGTTCGAATTTATCGAATTCGAGCCACAATCGGACGCTGGTTTCCTGCCAGATTTCGTCGGCGTCACCCCATCGCGGAACATTCGCGAGGATATATCCCTGAATCGACCGCTGATGCTGCGCGATCAGCCGTGCGAATTCGGAATGTTCTGAATCAAGTGACATGAAAGGAGACGAGGCGTTCTAGGAATTGATTGGCGTTTGTTCACTCGACATTGTTTGTTCACTCGCCATGGGGTGGTGTCATCGAGGTGATGCTGTACCACGACCGGCTATCTGTATAGGGCGCGGCGGGCCCATTTTGGACATTGTTTGTACAAGGTGATTGTTCCAAAAATCAAATCTGACTCGTTACCGAAAATAGTGCTCAAAATGAAAGAAATGGTGTCCAAAATGATTAGAGGTATGCCCTTTCCCATTAAGGGCCGTGTACGGAGTTATCCAAACACAATGTCGTTTTAAGTCCGTCCGGTCAGTAGGCCGCGAACAATCTCGCGAAAGCCAGAAATTTCGATTCATTTTAAAGGAACTGTACATGCGATCTCGTAATCGTCGAAGCGAACCGTCTGGTTTCACGTTAGTGGAGCTGCTTGTTGTCATCGCGATCATCGGTGTTTTGGTTGGACTTCTTTTGCCGGCGGTCCAAGCGGCTCGTGAAGCAGCGCGGCGAATGAGCTGCAGCAACAATTTCAAACAAATTGGGCTGGCGATTCACAATTACCACTCCGCGTACAATCAGTTGCCATTACACGGTGCGGGAACCCACCATCCGACCCCGCGAAACATTTGGTCCAACACGAGCAATTCTGCGAACCGACGTTTGAGCTATCTGGTCGGCATCACTCCGTTTGTGGAGCAACAAGCGATTTGGGAAACCATTTCGAATCCATACGACCGCAACGGCGTCCAGTACCCGCCGATGGGACCAACGCCGGATAAAGACCAATACAGCCCTTGGGCGACAGACATTCCTTCGTTTCGTTGTCCGAGTGATCCCGGTGTCGGGCTGCCGTCATTGGGACGAACGAACTACGTCGCTTGCTTGGGTGATTGCACCTACGACGGTCGGGATGGATCGATAATTGTTCGGTCGTCTGCGACTCGTTTGCCGTACCCACAAGATCAAGCATTTGCTCAAGCCGCACGGGCGAAAAATCGTGGCCTCTTTCAGCCGCACGACGTGACTCGCTTCCGCGACGTTCTCGACGGACTTTCCAACACCGTCGCCGCTGGCGAAATCGCGACCGACTTGGGCGACCGAGACAAACGCACGATGGGATACGACGGTCCGACAGGCGTGGACAAAGACTTTCGAGATAATCCCTCGCATTGCCGTGACACCCCCGGTTTGATCGACGCACAACGGCCTCAGTTCTGGGCCTCGGGAACGCCTGTGTTCTCTGCCGTCGAAGGCCGCGGTTACCGATGGGCTGAATACCTTCCCTATTACGGTGGCTTCTACACGATCCTGCCACCGAATTCGGAGGTCTGCTCGATCAGTGACACGGGAGACACGTTGGCTTCGGCAACAAGCCGTCACCAGGGTGGCGCGCACATTCTCATGGGAGACGGTGCTGTCAAGTTTATCACCGACTCCATCGAGGCCGGGAATTCTCGCGCCGCGATGGTTTGGGAAGGTGGAAACGCCACGTTAGGGAATGTGCCCGGGGCGAGGAGTCCTTATGGCTTGTGGGGTGCAATCGGCACGCGCGCCTCCAAGGAAGTCGTCGATGGCGAGTTCTAATCCGCCTCCAATGATCTCAAGTTTTACTCAATTGTTTTTCTACGGAAGTTTTCATGAAACCCATTTGCTTTTTGCTGGTCCTTTCCTTTGCGTCTCTGGTTCCCATCACGGGATGTTCCGATTCGCAACCCGTCGACGTCACCGAGAACGCCGATGAAGAAGCGTTGCTCGAGTACCGCAGAATGGTTGCGGAGTCGCAGGCAAAATCAGATAAAGAAGAAAAAGAGACTAAGTAGTTGGAAGGTTGTGGGACTGACTTGAAGTCACCACTGCTTTTGATCTTCCATCGATATCGGAACCACGGACAGCCGTAGCATCGTTGCGGCCGTCCGTGAGATCTTTCTTCGAGGTGATGGCATTCGAGATTTCCTGCTCGATGCGGTTTGACGTAGCGTTGTTTTCATTCGTTTCTGCACCTTGAGTCTATCCAACGATGACGCTGATTTCTGTGTTCGAGAATGGACGTTCTGCTGACTGGTTGCAAAATGATGTGACCGCGTCGCGGTTCGATGGCGTTTGCATTGCGAAAACAAATCGATCTGGGTGGATGCCGATCGTTTTGATCTTGGTAGGTCTGAACGTTGCGTTTCGCTGTGGTCTCGTGCATGCCGAAACACCAACGCAGGACCGAACCCAAACACCTCCGAACATTTTGTTCTTGGTTGTCGATGATCTCAATGACTGGGTCGGTTGCTTGGGTGGAAACCCGGATGCGAAGACTCCGAACATCGATCGGTTTGCACAACAAAGCGTTCTGTTTCGAAACTCACATTGCCAAGTCGCCTTGTGCAACGCGTCGCGATCCTCGGTGATGACGGGGATGTACGCATCTACCACCGGCATCTATGGCAACAGCACGAAAGACGCCCGCCCAGCGTATCGCTCGGCAGAGCAGATGCCGGCTTGGTTCCGTGAGAACGGCTACAAGACGTTGTGTATGGGAAAGATTTATCACAACGATCATGGCAAGAAAGTGTATTGGGACGAGGTTGGTCCGAAGACGCTGCGTTGGGGACCCGAACCTCCCGAAGGTCGACAGTTCACCAAACGCTTTGGCGACCGTGTCCAAGATTCGTTGGCCTGGGCGGCACTCGATATCGCACCGGGTGAGATGCCGGATGAGCAAATCGCGACCTGGGGAAAGGAGCAGCTCGATCAAGAACACGAAAAACCGTTTTTCCTCGCGTTAGGTTTCTACAAACCCCACACGCCGATGACGGCGCCGAAGCGATACTTTGATTTGTTCGATCGCGAAAAACTCACAATGCCGGTTGTTTTAGAGAACGACTTGGACGACGTTCCCGAGATCGGCAAACGTTGGGTGCTCGATCGCAGCGAATTGATCGCTGACGACGCGGTGGATTTGTATAGCCCAACGTATCGCCGCGAGTTGGTTCACGCTTATCACGCCTGCGTGGCCTTGACGGATGATTGTATCGGTCAAGTTCTCACGCATCTTCAGAATAGCCGCTATGCTGACAACACGATCGTGGTTCTGTTGTCTGACCATGGATGGCACCTCGGCGAGAAACACCACTGGCGAAAATGGATGCCGTGGGAAGAATCGACACGCAGTTTATTGGCTGTCCATGTTCCTGGTCTGACCGATGACGGCAGCTTTTGCGATCGGACCGTGGGACTGATCGATATCTTTCCAACGCTTGCAGAATTGTGCGACATCGAACCACCAGCCCAACTTCAAGGTGAGAGCTTTCACGAGTTGCTGATTGATCCGCAGGCCGAGTGGACGCGTCCCGCGCTCACGTCCACGAAAGCTGGAAATCACACGGTGCGATCGGAGCGGTGGCGATACATTCGTTATCGAGACGGCTCCGAAGAACTCTATGACCACGAAAAAGATCCCCACGAGTGGACCAACCTCGCGGATCGTCCCGAATTACAACCGATCAAAGAACAGCACGCTCGCTGGATCGACATCCTGACCGAAGGCGAAATAGTTAAATGACACTCACAATGATGACAAACGCTCGATATTTGTATGTATATGTACTCGTGCTCGTGCTCGTGCTTTGCGGTTGGGGATCGCTCACCGCGGGGCATGCGGCGGCAGCCGAGACCGCTCCTGCTGAAGCTGCGTCCGATGTGCCCAACGTGATCATGCTGATGAGCGATGACCAGGGCTGGGGCGACGTCGGTTTCAACGGTAATGACGTCGTGCAGACACCGAACCTTGACGACATGGCGGCTTCCGGTGTGCGGTTTGGACGGTTCTATGCCGCTGCTCCGCTGTGCTCACCCACCCGTGGCAGCTGTTTGACAGGGAGGTATCCGTTTCGATATGGGATTCTGGCGGCACATACCGCTGGGATGCGCGTGGGCGAGACGACGATTCCCGAGATGCTTAAGAAGAAAGACTACCGGACTGCTTTCTTTGGCAAGTGGCATATCGGCTGGGTCAAGCCGGATGAAGTCAGCCCACGTGGGTTTTATTCACCGCCATCGCATCATGGTTTTGACGAGTACTTCGCGACCACGAGTGCGGTGCCGACTTGGAATCCCACGGTCACTCCCGCCGGATGGGATAGTTGGGGCGGCGACGAAGGCAAACCCTGGAAAGGTGGGGCACCGTATGTTCAGAACGGCGTCGAGGTGACGGAAAATATGGACGGTGACGATAGCCGAGTGATCATGGATCGCGTGATCCCGTTCGTCGAAGCAAACAAAGAGCAGCCTTTCTTTGCGACCGTTTGGTTTCACACGCCTCACGAGCCGGTCGTGGCGGGTGAAGAGTACAAAAAACTGTACGCCAAATCGGGCAGCGCAAGACAGAACTACTATGGCTGCATCACGGCAATGGACGAGCAGATCGGTCGTTTGCGGGCGAAGCTGCGGGAGTTGGGAATCGAAAAACGCACAGTGGTGTTCTTCTGCAGTGACAACGGCCCGTCTGATGGGCTGGCCAAGAAAGGCATCGCGTCCGCGGGCGGTTTTCATGGGCACAAACACACGATGTACGACGGTGGACTGTTGGTTCCCGCGTGTGCTGAGTGGCCGGGTGTGATTCCTGCGGGAACCGCCACTGACGCGAGATGCTCGACGGTTGACTACCTACCCACGATCGCGGGCATCTGTCTCGGCAAGTCAGCAATTAAAAAATCGCTGCCGATCGATGGCGTGGATTTGATGCCACTTTTGACCGGCCAAGTCGACGATCTGGAGCGAGATTTGTTCTTCGGTTATCGGCGACTCGTCCAAGGTATCGACGGCAAGGCGATCATTTCGGGTGACTGGAAATTGCTTCAAGAAGCCAAGAAGGACGGCAAAATCCGTCTTTACGATCTGAGCAAAGACCCTTACGAAGAGAACGATCTCTCCGCCTCCGCACCGGAACGATTGTCAGTGCTAAGTAAAAAACTAGCTGAAATCGAAGCCAGTTGCCAAAGAAGCCGAGACGGAGCGGACTACCGTTACTGAGCGTCGCTCGCTTGATCATCAGGCGTCGATCGCCACCACACGTAACAGCCACCGACGCGAGTCCGTGGCGTGAGGAAACAAAGCGAAGCGATTCGCAAGGGACATTGATTGTTTTAGTGCTCTTTTTAGCGGAACGGCGCGAGCCGTCCGGTCCCGAGTCACCAGACGGCTCGCGCTATTCCGCGACATTTGAAATCCCCTAGTAATTCAATCAATGTCCCACGCGACGATACCAAACAGGGTGTGCGCACCAACGAACCACCGGCAACGGCACCTGTCATCGGTTCGCGACTTGGTGTTTGCGGGGTTCGCCTTCTACAAGCGAACCAGCAAGATCAAGGTAGCGCTCTCGTCATTTTTGATACCGCTCTAGGATGCATGCGGAATCGAGTCATCCGGTGAAATCAGAAACCTCGCGTTAATCGTCGTGCAGACGTGTGTGAGTCACGTTGAGTGCCCGTTGCAACGTCGTTTGAGTTGGGCAAGCGTTTTTGAAAATTGCGACGCTAGGGTGGGATTCCTGGTACAAATGAGGGTGGTGTTACTCGTTGGTGCTGAGTCTCCTCCTTTTCGGGTGGTCGATCATGGTCAAGATCGCGATTATTAACCCCGCGTTCGAAGTCTCGTATTGGGGGTTGGAACATGCTCAGCCGATGTTGGGGCGACGGGCCAACATGCCTGTGGCGAGTTTGCCTTTGCTGGCGGCTCTCACTCCGCCCGAGTACGACGTGACGTTGATCGATGAGAATGTCGAGCCGATCGACTTCGACGCACTCGCTGACTTTGATCTCGTCGGTGTTACGGGGATGAGTGTGCAGCGGTTCCGGATGGCGGAGATCCTGCAGGAATTGAAGGCACGTGATATTTTCGTCGCGTTGGGAGGTCCCTGGGTCACGGTCGAAGAGGAATATTTTGAGGACCTCGCGGACGTGATCTTTATCGGGGAGGCTGAAACAACTTGGCCGCAGTTTTTGGCCGAATGGCAGGCCGGTACCCACCAATATCGATACGAACAGGCCGAGCGAACGGACATGTCGACGGTGCCGACGCCCCGTCACGACCTGCTCAAAAACAATCACTACATGTTCGGAAGCCTGCAGTTTTCACGCGGCTGTCCGTTTCAGTGTGAGTTCTGTGACATCATCGTGACGTTCGGTCGTAAACCTCGAATCAAGCAACCGTCGCAGATTATCGACGAGTTGGAATGTCTTCGCCGTGAGGGGCTGAGGATTGCGTTCATTGTCGATGACAACCTGATCGGAAACAAACGCGGCATCAAACCGGTCTTGCAAGAGGTGGCGAAGTGGCAGGAGGACAATGGCTATCCGCTCGCCTTCAGCACCGAGGCGTCGCTCGATTTGTGCGAGGACGAAGAGTTGATGGAGTTGATGGCACGATGCAATATTCAGTCCGTCTTTATCGGTATCGAAACGCCCAACGAAGAGTCGTTGAAAGAGACCAAGAAGTTTCAGAACGTGCGCGAAAAAGGCGGCACGATGCTGGAGAAAATTCACCAGATCCAGGACTTTGGGATCGAAGTCTGGTGCGGGTTGATCGTCGGATTTGATAATGACACGACCGAGATCTTTGAGATCCAAAAGACGTTCCTCAAAGAGTCACGCATCGCTCATGCGATGATCGGTTTGTTGCACGCGATACCCAAGACACCTCTTCACGCACGGTTGCAAGCAGAAGGGAGACTCGATCTCGATGACGATCAGGCGTTCGGGACCAACGTGATTCCAAAGCAAATGTCGCGTGCCGAACTGCGTGACGGTTACATCGAAACGATGCAGCATGCTTATCAACCGGATGTCTATTTCGATCGACTCGATCGGTTATTCATCGAAGGCGGTTTCCGAACCCGTGTGTTCGATACCGAGCACTTTCGAAAACGACCGTTGCTTCGCTTTCGCCAAGCCACATTTTATTTCGCAGGATTCGCGGTGCTGTTTTGGCGGTTGATGCGACACACGCCCGATCGAGATCTGCGTAAGATCTATCGGCGGAGGATTCTGAACGTGGTTCGTCGACGGCTGAGCGATCCGGCGATCTATTTTTACTATGTGATCAAGTGTGCGATGCATTATCACCATCACAAGATGACTGCGGACATCATCGAGCATCCAGACACGTTTGTTTCCACGATTGGAAAGTCGATGCGGACCAATCCGGCTGCGAAGCCCGTGGGCGTGTCCATGCAATTGCCCGTCCTGGCGAAGTAGGGCGTCGGTCGGGAAATTGATTGGTTTGCAACGAAAAAAGACGCTTTCGCGGTGTTTTTGCGCCCGGTGATCCGATCAAATTGGCCTGATTGAGAGTGGTGTTCGTGATCGGTTTTGCGGACCCACGTTCCATGCCCCTTCTCAGGTCACGTTCGATGTCCAATTACGCTCAACCGTCTGTCGGTGAACAACCTCCCGTCGTCCATCCCGAAAGACTTGTCGTCCCCGCGACCGGATGGATGGCTCTTGCGAGCTGCTTGGGTTTGCTCGTGCTGGGTGTCTTGATGATGATCGGAGGAATTGTTTCTGGCTCGGGCTTTGCGGCCGTGTTGGGGATCATGTTGCTGCCGATTGCGGTGATCGGTTTGTGTGGATTGATGGCGATCACGCCGAACGATTCGCGGGTGCTGATCCTGTTTGGTGAGTATCGCGGTACGGTGAAACAGTCGGGGTTCTTTTGGGTCAATCCGTTCTATTCCAAGAAACGGGTGAGTCTGCGTATCCGCAACTTTGAAACCGGTTCGACATCGACGCCAGAGCAGAAAGATGCGGCGGGAACGGTCGTGCAAGCGAAATCACGCTCGGCCAGCCGCCCTTCCAAAGTGAATGACCGCGACGGCAATCCGATCGAAATATCGGCCGTCGTGGTGTGGCGGGTGACCGATACGGCAGAGGCTTTGTTCGAAGTCGATGACTACGTTCACTTTGTGGAAGTCCAGAGTGAAGCGGCGCTGCGGAACCTTGCGACGCGATACCCGTACGACAGCGAAGACCATGAAGAGTCGTTGCGAGGCAGTACCGATGAAATCTGCAGTCGGCTCCGCGAAGACATCCAAGAACGTCTGCAGACCGCGGGCGTGCATGTTATCGAAGCGCGGATCAGTCACCTCGCGTATGCCGCTGAAATTGCGTCCGCGATGCTGCAGCGACAGCAAGCCGGGGCGGTCGTGGCGGCGCGAACGAAGATCGTTGACGGTGCGGTGGGAATGGTCGACATGGCACTCGAACATCTCAAACGCGACAACATTGTCGAACTGAACGATCAGCAACGGGCAACGCTGGTGTCGAATTTGCTCGTGGTGTTGTGCAGCGACCGCCACACTCAACCGGTCGTGCAAGCCGGTTCGTGATTCAGGATCCCTAGGCGGCGTTTCGTCAAAGGCTGCAGCTGGGCGGTTGTCTAAGCACTCACGGGCCAACCGAGTGCCCATTGCAGACGGAACTGTGCTTGATTGTGCTCGACGACGGATTGCAGGTACGCTTGTCGAGCGGCCTGCAACGCTTGGACGGCTTGCAGAACCTCGATCGGCAGTCCTTCGCCGTCTCGGATGCGGTCGAGATTAGACTCGTACGACTTTTGGGCGGTTTCGATCGCTTGTTGGGTGATCGAGATCTGCTGGCGACGAAATTCCACTTGGCTGTACGCTTCGGAGATTTCGCGTGCGACTTGGTCCATGACACGCAGTTTTTCGTACTTGGCCTGCTGGACTCTTGCTGCGGTTTCGCGACGTGCGGCGCGTTCGCCAAATCCGAGGTTGCGTACTTCCCATGACATGATGGCATCGAAGTCGTAGCGGCCCTCGACGTCGCTGAGATCGTTGCCGAGACCGCCGCCAAAACCTCCCGTGCTGTATCCGAGTAGAACGCTCGGAACGAACGGAGCGAACTTCTCACGTTTGAACGCTTCGCATGCGGCGGCGACGAGAGCTTGTGACTCCTTCAATTCGGGGCGTGCCGCAAGGCCGGTGCCGATCAGCGATGCTTTGTCCGCGTTGATACCGACGAGGTCGAGGGGGATGACCGTGACATCCATTGGATGAATCGGATTCGATGCATCGATGCTGATCGCTTGCGCGAGCCGTGCAGACGCGATCGCGATTCGCTCTTGAGCGGCATTCAAACGACTGTCCATTAAGATCAGCTCGGTCTGCATCCGCTCGGCGTCCGACTTCAGCCCCTCGCCGGCTTCGGCAAAATCGGCCGTGATCCGTGACAAGTCGGCGGTGCGGTCGCGAGTCTCTTCAAGGATCCGAGCATCTTGGTGGGCGTTTAGCAATTCGGTGTACGCCAATGCCGCCTGCAACAGTTGTTCGTTGAGAACCGAGTTGGCCGCGTGAGAACGTGCCCATGCCGTCTTCTCGGCGATCTCGGGTTGGAAGATCGCGTCCGCAAGATGAAATTGGGCAATGATGCCCGGTCGTGTGTTGGTCGTTCCCGCACCCGTTGCGCCGGCGCCGAGACCGTACTGAAATGAATTGCGATTGACGTCAACGATCGATCCATCGCTGGCTTGGTAGTTCCCGTCGTGACGGTGAAAGCTGAATCCGGTTTGGATCGATGGGAGCCACAACGCTTCGGCGCGAGCCAATTGAGCGTAGGCTTCTTGGACGCGCCATTGCGCAAAGCCAACGACCGGATGTTGGCCGCCCACCATTGCGAGGGCCGACGGTAAATTCAAGTCGATCGTGTTGGCGGGGATCGCTAGCGAACCCGCTTCTGGAAACGGGGTCGCGACGAGCGTCGACTCGGAGTTTCGAGAAACGAGTCGATCGCTCGATGAAACGACTGCCTCGTCGTCTTGGTAGGCAACGAGGGCGTGCGAGTTATTGTTTTCAGGTTCAACAATATTAGGGCGTGTCTCGTCGGCCGAGGCTACGAGGCTGGATTGTGTGGTGACTTCCGCGACAGGCGTTTGGGCGAAATGGCGGGCACCGGCACACCCGCCGACGGCTAGCCCAAGGGTAAGAAGGAGCGATGGGGATTTGATTGTTGGTTGCATCTTGTCGTCCTTGACTATTGGCTGAACCTTGGCCGGAACTCGCTTTTCATGCCCGGTCCGATTCTGAATGTCTGGAATCGGGAAAGGGGGCATCGATTCATGAGGGTGGCGGCGATCGCTGGTAGGACCGCAAGGATCGTATGAAACATGCTTCGGCATCCGAACGCATCGATGATGACGGCGGATTACGTTGAATCAGATGCTTTCATTCTGCGGGCTATCGATATCGTGTGTTGTGCCAACTACGATGTGTGCTCCACATTGGCAAATTGGAACGGGCCGTATCGATTGTTCCGGCTGTGCCGAAAGTTCGGCTGATTTTCATTTTGTCTTTACTGATCCCGCCTTGTGATTTCGGGCCGCGTCCCACCCGTTTTGCCCACCCCCCCTCTCGAATTCCACTCCATGAAACATCTTTTCAGATGCCGTCGCGTCTTACAGTTGGGAAGCGTCATCACGTGCCTTCTGATGGTCGCAGGTTGTACTGGCGGTGAGCCTGTTGCGAAGAAACAGGGCGAACCACGCACGCTGTCCGTCAAAACGGTGGCCGTCGAAACGACTGCGGTCAAACGAACCACGCGACAGCCGGCGACGGTCCATGCCTACTACCGCGCCGAAGTACGTGCCAAAGCCTCAGGGTTCGTTATTGCGATCAACGCGGACATCGGCGACTACGTGGAAAAGGGCGCCGAGCTGGCATCGATCGATGTCCCGGAGCTGCTGAAACAACGCGACGTCGTCGAAGCGAAGATTAAACGATTGGAATCGGAAGAACGTCGAGCGACGGCGGGCATCAATCTGGCCAAAGCTCGAGTGCGTTCGGCGGAAGCCATGTTGTCGGAGTCGAAGTCGCAACTTGGAGGCGTGGAGGCATCACTCGCGGCGTCGGAGGCTGAGTTCGATCGCACCCAAGATTTGGTGCAACGCGGGTCGCTGCAGAATCGGATGTTGGACGAAGCACGCATGAAGCGTGATTCCGAATTGGCTCGTCGAGACGCGACCGCATCGTCGGTTGAGTCGGCGCAAGCCCAAGTGGAAGTCGCCCAGGCACAAGTCGAGTCCGCCATTGCTGATTTCGATGCGGCCCAAGCGGACACCCAAATCGCGAGGCGACAGCTCGAAGAGTTGGATGTGATGATCCAGTACGCGACCGTGACCGCTCCATTCGGGGGCGTCGTCACGGAACGTAATATCGAGCCGGGAGATCTGGTTCGTCAGGCAAGCGAAGTCGGCAGCGGTAAGCCGCTGTTTGTGGTTAGCCAAGTTGACAAGGTTCGAATCCGCATTCCCGTTCCCGAGTCCGATGCTCCGTTGGTTAACCGCGGTGACGAAGTGACGCTGACGTTTCCATCGTTTGCATCGGAATCACCAATCGTCACGAGCGTCACTCGTCGCAGCGGAAGTCTTGATCCGAGTACACGGACGATGTTAGTGGAAGCGGAGGTTTCAAACGCGGACGGCAAATTGTTGCCGGGGATGTTTGGCCAAGCCTCCATCAATCTGAACACGAAAGTTGCCGCCAACATGTTGCCCGCGCAAGCGATCCGGTTTGACGAAACGGGTAATGCTTACGTGTATGCGGTTAGCGATGACGAAACCGTCTCGGTCGTTTCGATCCAAACGGGTATCGACGATGGGAATTCGATCGAGGTGCTGTCGGGGGTCGAGCCGGGGCAACGCGTGATCGGACCGCACCTCAAACGTTTTGTCGATGGCGAAAAAGTTGCCGTGCTGCGGGGTGGCAACTGATGTCGTTGATCAATTTTTCTCTCAACAATCGCTTCGCCGTTTTGGCGGGAGCGATCGCATTGTGTGTGCTCGGCGCTGCCGTCATTCCAGGCATCACGATTGACATTCTTCCGGATTTTAAGAAACCGGTCGTTGTGAGCTTCTTTTCGTATCCGGGGTTACCGACACTCGACATGGAAAAGTCTGTGTCATCGCGGGTGGAGCGTGCCTTGACGCTGGCGGGAAAGATTGAACATCAGGAATCACGCACCGTGCCAGGCGCGGCCGTGATCAAGGTGTTTTTTCAACCCGGTGCGGATCCGAGTTCGGCGATGAATGACATCGTTAACCTCGAAGCCAGCGACATGTTTCACTTGCCGCCCGGCATTGAGTGGCCGTTCACGCTGCGCAGTGAACCGTCAAATTTGCCGGTCGTTCTGGCGGCAATTTCGGGCGAAGGACTTTCCGAATCGGAGCTGTACACGATCGGGTACTATGCGGTTCGAAACAAAATGGGCGGGTTGAAAGGCGTTCAAATCCCGCACCCGTTCGGTGGCAAATTTCGCCAGATGATGGTCTATGTGGACCCTGCAAAATTGCAGGCCTATCACGTCAGCGCTACGGACGTGGTGGATGCGATGCAGAAGTCGAACCTCGTTCTTGCAGCGGGAACGGCGTCGATGGGCGGTACCGATTACCAAGTGCATCCGCTCAACACGCTTCCCAACGTCGAAGACATTGAGGCGATTCCGGTGGCGGTCCGCAACGATCGACCGATCTTCATTCGAGACGTCGGCCGAGTCGTGGATGACGCGGCGTTGCAGTACAACATTGTGCGAGTCAACGGCACTCGCAGCGTTTATTGCCCCCTGCTCCGTGAGCCGGGCGAAAACACGATCGCTGTCGTCGATCGCATCTACGAAGGGATCGCACGTGAAATTCCAAAAATGAAGGAACGCGGCGATATCCCCGAAGCGACCGAAGTGACGCTGGTTTCCGACCAATCGGGATACATTCGCAAAGCGATGTCGAACTTGTTGACGCAAGTGGGACTGGGGGCGTTGTTGGTCTCGTTGGTCGTGTTTGTTTTCCTGCGCCGTGTGATTCCCACGGTCATTATCGTGTCCACGATTGTTCTGGCGATTTTGATCGGTGCGCTCGGGTTTGCGTTCTCGGGGCAAACGATCAATGTCATGACCCTCGGCGGGATCGCGCTGGCCATCGGGACGGTGGTCGATGCGGGCATCGTTGTGGTCGAGAACGTGATTCGTCATTCACGAATGGGCAAATCACCAATGGATGCCGCGCGAGATGGGACGCACGAGGTCTCGGGAGCGATCTTAGCGGGCACACTCACGACGCTCGCCGTATTCTTGCCAGCGGTGTTTTTGACAGGCATGATCAAATATCTGTTCACGCCGCTATCGCTTGCCGCGACGTTGACGATCGGCGCGTCGTATTTATTAGCGTTGACAGTGGTTCCCGCGTTCTGTGCGACGTTTGTGCGTGAAAAAGTGCGGAACAAGCAGACTGCAAACGAACGTGACGAATCCGCCGCGAATTCGGCAATGCCACGCGGTGCCTACGGTCGGCTATTGAACACCGCGATGAAAGCCCCTGCGGTGACAGCGCTAGCGATCGTCATCGGTGTGGGGGCGACGTTTGCGTTGTACCCTCGGCTCGGATCGGAATTGTTTCCCGAAGTCGATGCCGGCTCGTTTGAGTTGCGGTTGAAGACGTTGCCGGGAACCGCGCTCGAAGAAACCGAACGTCTGGTGGCCAAGATCGAGGAAACCATCAAGGAGGTTATTCCTGAACAACAAATTGAGACGTTGATTTCCAACATCGGATTACCGGTCGGCAAAGGT
The DNA here is from genome assembly GCF_023701485.1 of Aporhodopirellula aestuarii. Lineage (GTDB taxonomy): Bacteria > Planctomycetota > Planctomycetia > Pirellulales > Pirellulaceae > Rhodopirellula > Rhodopirellula aestuarii. The sequence continues at coordinate 5,313 of NZ_JAMQBK010000051.1, read as the reverse complement.
GCGGGATTCTCAACCGTGCTCAGTTCCAACTCAGGTCCCGACACGGCGTATATCATCGTTAATCTGTCGCAAGAGAATCGAAGCGTCGGTACAAAAACCTACATCGAGCAGCTGCGTGAAAAACTCGCGGTTGAATATCCGCTCGAAGAATTCCTGTTCGTGTCAGGTGGTATCGTCAACATGGCACTTAATGAAGGAGTGCCGACACCGATCAGCGTTCAGGTCTCAGCTGGTTCGCTCGGACAATGCCGTGACGCGGCGGAACGCATCGTCAAAGCGGTGCAGCCGATCGCAGGAACACGCGATGTCCAAATTGCACAGTCACTCGATTACCCTCAGTTTGATGTGCAAGTCGATCGCACGCGGGCCAAGTATCTTGGCGTCGATCAGGAGCAAGTTGCCCAGACGGTGCTCACAGCACTGGGGTCAAGCGTTGGATATTCACCGACGATCTGGATCGACCCCAAATCGGGGACCGACTTTTTTATGGGCGTGCAGTATGAATCGAATAAGTTTGAATCCCTCGACGACGTTCGTAACATTCCGTTGTCGTTGAACACGCCCGACGGTCCGATCACCATTCCGCTGGCCAACGTTGCGACGGTCCGCCGAGTGACGATTCCCGCGGAAATCGCCCACTACAATATCTCTCGCGTCAACGACGTCCATGTCAACGTCGCGGGACGGGATCTCGGTAGCGTCGCGGCCGATATCGAAACGACGCTGGCGGGAATGGAATTCGAAAATGGCGTGTCGGTGGCTTTGCGTGGGCCGATTGAAAAAATGCGGTCCGGGATGAGTATGCTCGGTGTCGGTTTGGCGGTGGCGACATTGCTCGTCTATCTCGTTTTGATGGCGCAGTTCCGATCCTTCCTCGATCCGTTGATCATCATGTTGGCGGTGCCTTTGGGAATCGGTGGCGTGCTTACGGTGCTGTACTTCACGGATACCTACATCAATATTCAGTCTTTGATGGGGACGTTGATGATGATCGGTGTGGTGGTCAATAACTCGATCTTGTTGGTGGAGTTCGCCAACCAGCGTCGACGTGAAGGGATGGCGCCTCGAGACGCGGCGTTGTCAGCGGCGCAGGTCCGATTGCGTCCGATCTTGATGACGTCGCTCACGTTGGTCGCTTCGATGTTGCCCTTGTCGTTTCAACTCGCGCCGGGCAACGAAGCCATGATTCCACTCGCTCGAGCGTTGTTGGGTGGCATGATTGTGTCGACGGTTTTGACACTGATTCTCGTTCCTTGCGTCTACTCGGTGGTCCATCGCAACCGCCCGATTCCAGCGTGACTTGTTGCTGAAACCGAAGGTGGAAAGCGAGGGGAAAATTAACAACCTCCCAAATCGCGTTGAAGGGGCGTTTGGGAGGGCGGGGCGCAATACGATTGACGATTGGTGTTTTTTCGCGGTTTGAAGTGATATTCTGATCACACTCATGTTCCGTTTGGCCACTTTCCGCTTGGGTTCATTTCAGCATGTCCAATATCTCGTCCGGAAAAACCTATCCGCTCGGAGCATCGATCACGTCCGAAGGAGTCAACTTTAGTGTTCACTCCAAGAGTTGTTCGCGGATGGATTTGTTGTTGTTTGATGATGCGGACGATCGAAAGCCGGCGCGAGTCATCAAGCTGGATCCCGCCAAACACCGCACGTTTCACTACTGGCACGTTCATGTGGACGGCCTGAAGTCTGGGCAAATCTACGCGTTTCGTGCCCACGGGCCCTATGATCCTGACCACGGACTGCGGTTTGACGGTGAAAAGGTTCTGTTGGATCCGTATGGGCGAGCCATCGCGGTTCCCAAAGCGTTCAACCGGGTCGCCTGTGGCCGGCCTGGTGACAGCACGCCGTACGCGATGAAGAGCGTCGTTGCTGACCTTTCAACATACGACTGGGAAGGTGATTGTCCGCTCTACCGATCGTTTAACAAAACGATGATCTATGAGATGCACGTGCGGGGCTTTACCGTCGACCCCAGTTCCGGGGTGGGTGAGGAAAAGCGAGGCACGTACGCCGGACTGGTCGAGAAGATTCCTTACTTGCAAGAACTCGGAATCACGGCGGTCGAATTGTTACCGGTGTTTCAGTTTGATCCGCAAGAGGCCCCCGTCGGGCTGAGTAACTACTGGGGTTACAACCCGATGTCGTTTTTTGTTCCGCATACCGGTTATGCGTCGGCCGCCTCGCCGCTCGCGATTCTCGACGAGTTCCGCGACATGGTGAAGGCTCTACATCGGGCGGGCATCGAAGTGATTTTGGACGTGGTTTATAACCATACCGCCGAAGGAAATGAGGCGGGGCCGACCTACAGTTTTAAAGGGCTCGAGAATTCGGCGTACTATATCCTCGATGGGCACTTTGATCATTCCGGCGCCCAACGGTCGCAGTATGCAAACTACAGCGGTTGCGGAAACACACTCAACGGGAACCATTCGGTCGTCCGCCGGTTGATCCTCAGCAGTCTGCGGTACTGGGTCGAGGAGATGCACGTTGACGGTTTCCGTTTCGATCTCGCCTCGGTGCTGTCGCGTGATATCAACGGCCATCCGCAAGCCAACCCGCCGATCTTGTGGGACATCGAAACCGACCCCGTGCTGAGCGGCACGAAATTGATCGCGGAGGCCTGGGACGCCGCCGGATTGTACCAAGTCGGGAACTTTTTTGGTGATCACTGGAAAGAATGGAACGGTCACTTTCGTGATGATGTCCGTGCTTTCGTCAAAGGTGACAGCGGGACGGTGGGGACGTTTGCCAAGCGATTTTTGGGCAGTCCCGATATCTATGAACATCGCAACCGCGAGCCTGAACAAAGCATTAATTTCGTGACGTCTCATGACGGATACACGATGAATGATTTGGTCACCTACGAAGGCAAGTACAACGAGGCCAACAAGGAAAGTAATCGCGACGGTCACAACGAAAATGTCAGTTGGAATTGCGGTGTGGAAGGGCCGACGGATGACCCTGAAATCGAACGTCTACGCACCAAACAAATTAAGAATCTGTTCACAATCAATGTGCTGGCATTCGGCGTCCCAATGCTTTTGATGGGCGACGAGATGCGTCGCACCCAAAATGGGAACAACAATGCGTATTGTCAGGACAACGAGATCAGTTGGCTCGATTGGAAGTTGTTGGAAAAGCACGCCGGCATCCATCGGTTTGTCAAATACTTGTTGGACTATCGAAAACGATTGCCCGAACGGGCCGATCCGCATTTGACTCTCGCCAATGTCATTTCGCTTTCGCAGGTTCGATGGCACGGTCGCGAGGTGGATTGCCCAGATTGGAGCGACCAATCACACAGCATTGCGTTTACGATTCCCGCCGCGGACCGCTGGTTTCATTTGATCTTCAACACGTATTGGAAACCAATTGAGTTCGAGTTGCCTCAGGTGCCTGATCACTTCCATCCGTGGAAGAGGATGATCGACACCGACTTGCCTTCGCCGCATGACATCGGCGAAGGTGCTCCGCTAGAAAACGTTGCGTCTTATTTGGTTCAATCGCGATCCTCGGTCGTGTTGTTGGCGGATCGCAAGCGACTGGGTTAGAGCGGGAATTCTTTTCCACGTTTGACTCGATGGATGCTCCGCGGGTGCTACAATCTGCGTGATCGGTGTGCGACTTGGTGACTTGTGAACAAGGATCACCGGTCGGTTTTGATGAACCGATGACGGTGTGGCTTTTGGCGAGGGGTGCGATGAAAAGGATTCTTGATCATGCGTGACCTCAATCATCTTCTGTGCGAATCACTCCCGGGTTACCGACGCGTTTTACGGTTGCCAAAGCAACTCTTTGCCGTCTGTCCGTTTGATGGTGATTGTCTGCCATCGAGGGTGCGGCTGTTTGATCCAGGGTCCGGGCGTCCGTCGCTGCCGTTCCCGCATCGTTGGAATTACCAAGATCCGGTGTGGATTCTCGAGGCCTATTTCTGGAAGGCGGATGAGGAGATGGGGCCGGGACGACACAACCGGTATTTGGATGTCCCCGGGTTTGCGCCCGTTCTCGTGACGCGAGATCCGGGAATGATTCGGGCGATTGCAACCGCCACCGGCGATCGTGAGGGGCAGTTTGATCGCGACACGCTGCCTTCGGTTGGGATTGCCCGGGCGACCGGGACGGACACGTTGCTGTATGCCAACGGAGCGGAATGGAAGAAGCAGCGAAAAATTGCGGCGTGTCCGTTTGGAAAAACGACGCTGTTTCAACCGGAGCAATTCAATGAGTTTGCCGAGACGTTTCGCACGACCGTTCGATCTCGGATCGAAGTGCTGCGAGAACACTTGGCCAGCAGTGGGCACGAATCCGTCGAAATTCGATTGGAGTCCGAAGTCAAAGTGGTGATGTTAGAAATGCTGACTAACAACTTCTTTGGCGCCGAAATCTCGTATGCCGAATTGCGAGACCGTTACGTGCCTGCATTGGAACGCGTGATTGATCACATCGTGTCTGACACTGTCAAGAACCGGATGGGGATTCCTTGGCGTCGGTTTCCCAGTCTGAGCAAACGCATCTTGCAGGCAAAAGAAGATGACGCCGCGTTCGAGGAGTTGACGCATTTGGTATTGGCCCCGCGTGCCCAGAAACGGGCCTTGTGGAAACAGTTCAAATCAGACGCACCTGACGAAAAGTTGATCAGTAATCTGAAAGTGTTTTTAGCGGGGGCACTGGAGGCAACCACCTCTTACGCCACGTGGGCGATCTCTCATTTGGCTCGGCATGCGGACGCGCAAGAGCGGGTGTACGACGAAGTCAAAGAGATTGATGTGTATACACCGGAGGCTCTCGCCGGTGCGTCGTATCTACGTGACGTACTCGACGAAACGCTGCGGTTGACACCCTCGCTGTATTTTTTGCCACGGCGAGCGACCACGGACACATGGGTAACGACGAGCGACGAGCGAAAAATCTTGATCCCTTGGGGGACGCACATCTTGTTAGACGTGTGGCATGCCAATCGGCACGAAGATCATTGGGGAGTCGAGGCAACGGGTTTTCCCGCGACCGAATTTGAACCTGGACGGTGGCGGAATCTAGCTGCCAAGGGCCGTGCGACGAAAGATATTCTGCATTTCGGTTTTGGACACGGCCCGAGAGTTTGTCCGGGAAAGCATCTCGGGGAACTTGAAGTGGGGCTGACCGTCGGCGCGTTTGTCAAAACGTTCCGGTTCACCGCCGATCACGCAGAGAATCCGGCCCGTGCGGGCGTATCAACCAAACCGGCCGACGGTACCCTCGTTCGTATGTCGCTGCGATGACGTGTTCGATGTGCGGGGCTATTGCAGGGCGATTGCACGGTGA
>NZ_JAMQBK010000050.1 GCF_023701485.1 Aporhodopirellula aestuarii | reverse complement strand
GCTTTGCGAGTTCCGGCATTCACTTGCTCAGTCGTGCCGGAACTGCGTCGCTTAGGCTCCTTGGTCCGGCCTACGCCGAACCGATCACGATCCGCTGAATTGTCGTTATACCGAATCACTTCTATGTACCTGCTTACCTGGGCCTTCCGCGTGGGCGGACGGTGGATTCGAGGTCGAGGCGACGTGGGATCGATTCTACCCAGGTTGACTGTCCAGAGGGGTTGCCTCGGCAGTGGTTTGCTGTTTTGAGACCAGCGATACAGCGATCTCCATCTCCATGAGAAAGTCCTGCAGCTTTTTTTCTCCGTTTCATTCCCGGCTTACCGCTCGTTGTATAATGCCTCTCGATGAATCGTTTCGACACTCTAGTAGCGATTTTCTCAACCCGTCACGGTACAAGCGAAAAGAGAGTCTCAACATGTCACCTAAGTGGTTCGTAGTCCTCGCTATGATGGGTGCCGTCCTGGCACTGCTGTTCACTTCGACATCAACTTACGATGCCTTGATTTCATTTACCACGTTCAAGCCCGGGAACGAGCTTCATTTTTCATCGCGGCATTTCCTTGGTCTGAGTGGATGGTTGATGATTGTGCTCGGGGTGCTCGCGTTTGCTCTGGTTGACTTTGAGAAATCCTCTCAACTCACCGTGCCTGCTTGTTTGGCAGCAGCATCGTGTTTCTTGGCGACAGGATGTCTCGCCTATGCAGCCTGGGAAATGCAAGCGGCATTCATGGAACTCGCTACTTCTCAGGCTCTCACAGCGGATAAATTTGCGTTAGATGTCATGAAAGCGAGGACGCCAATGTTAGTAGGTTGGTTTGCCGTTGTCGCCGCTACGACCTTGGTTTGTATAGCCAGTCTCAGAGGACGCCCGATCGAGAACGAAAGGCGGCAATGGTGGAGTTACTGGAACTTGAAATCACGCTCCCTTTTCCAGCACGCTGTGGCTATCAGCACCGCAGTCCTCGTTGTGGTGGCCATCATTTGGAGCGGCTCGTCAATGAGCAGTTTTGAGCAAGCGATCAACTCGGGCAACGCATCACCCTCTGAATTGGCCCGTAATCTCAGCGGACTGATTCGTGCTGATCAGCTTTTTGCGCTGGTGATTTTCGGTTGCGGTTGTCTCTGCTTAATCGCAATCGCTGCCAGCCAAACGCAGCCAGACGTTGTTGCGGAGTCCACGCTTGACAGTGCCACCGATTCCTAGTTTTTCGAAATCGCAGGAAAGAAGAGGTGCCATTTAGTCCTGACATGATTTCTTTGCCGATCACCAACACCCCGGTGAGGAAGCGAATGGTGGAGTCATGGGACAGCCGTCGGTTGGCGTCGTCGGAGTGATGGTGGCGTTTGTTTTTACCACGAAATGAACGAAAGACACGAAAGTGGTTGGTGGGGTTTCTTTCGTTTGGTTCGCGAGTTTCGTGGTTGCAGATTGTCCCTGCTTTGCTAGCGGAACGGCGCGAGCCGTCCGGTGTCCCGTTGGAAAAAGCGTGTTGTCGTAGAAGGTGCTGGACTCTTTCTTCTTCCGTGGGATAGAGAACATTCCAAACTCAGTGGTGCTTGGTGGCTAAGCGGTTGTCGCGCTCCATGGCACTCATTTCGATTTCGGCACGCACGCACAGGACGACGCAGTCGCTGGCAAAAGTCCGCCGCCGCGTCGCGGAGTTCATCGTGTTCGCGTGTCAGGCGTCCAGCGGTAATTCCGTCGCGCGGCATTCGGATAGTTGGTCGAAGTTCTTGGATCGAGTCCGTTCGACAGCATCGTTCTTGCTAGCTCGCGCTCTCCGGCATTGCGGTTCGCGGGCGTCATTGTCCGACTTAGGCACCGGCACAACAGTTCACTGGTGGTGATGAAGGCTTGTACGAATCTCGGGAGATCGAGCTTAGAAAAGGCAATCGCGGTGACGCCCGAGAATGAAGGTGACGCGTTGATCAAAAACGGCGGCTTTTACTGGATTTCTTTCGGCAAATGCGGGAACTTAGTGGAGCGTAGAGTCGGCGGAGCATATGGATCAATGCAAAAATCAGATCGCGAACAACACGACCAGTTTCTTCGGCTCTTCATGGAGCACGAAGAGATGCTCCGTCTGTTCGTTCGTTCGCTGCTTTTCAATATGGAAGAATCGCGAGAGGTTATGCAAGAAGTTGCCATCGTCTTATGGCGAAAGTTTGATGGCTCGTTAGATAACGCGTCGTTTCGGCGGTGGGCTTTCGGTGTGGCACGGATGGAGGCTTTGGCCTTCCGGCGGGATCGTGCCCGGGATCGTCACCTTTTCGGAGATGACGTCGCGGAGTTGCTCGGCCGCACGATTCAAGATGAATCCAGCGGGCTGGAGTGCGAGCGAAATGCGCTGGAAACGTGCGTGAGGAAGCTCCGTCCCGACCAGCAGGACTTGCTGCAGTCGGCCTATCAACCGGGTGTCAATTTGAAAGGCCTGGCACAAAAGCTCGGATGGACATCAATGACCCTTTACAAAAAACTCCACCGTATCCGATTGCAGTTGATGGATTGCACGCAACGCGAAATGGCGGCTGAGGAATATTCATGAACAATAGAAACGCCCGACTCGAATTGATGCGGCGATGTCTCGATGCGGAGGCCACCAATGAGGAGCTCGCGCAATTGGAAGAGTTGCTCCGAGCTGATGCCGAGGTTCGCAGGGAGTACCTGCGTTACCTCAACATTGAGTCGGCGCTCGCTGCCTTGCCAGACAAACGCGAGCCCGTTGCCGGGCCTCGCATTCACGGTGCGGCGCCACTGCCAACACGCGAATCGAGATGGCCGCGTTTTCTCGGGCCGGCCGGTTGGTTGACCGCTGCGGCGATGCTGTTGTTTTCGTCGGTGCTGACGCTCCAGACGGTCAACCGAGAGCGAGACGAAGCACGCTCTCAAATGATCGGGGAAATCATTGCTAGGCCGGCTGCGGTCAGGGACAGAGGCGTTGCCGTCTTGACGCGTACCGCCGGTCTTCAAGGAGCCGCATCAGCTAATTGGCAAATCGGGGGCACGATACCGCCGGGGTTGATGAAGTGGGACTCGGGTCTGCTTCAGTTGGAGTTCTATGGTGGGGCGACCGTGGTTGCCGAAGGTCCGGCGGAAATCGAAATCCTCGACGAGTCTCGCGTCGTCTGCAAATCAGGCCGAATTCGTGCACGGGTTCCCGAACCAGCGAGAGGGTTTGCCGTCGTTGCTCCAACTGTTGAACTGGTCGACCTCGGGACGGATTTCGGGCTTGATATCCTCGACAACGGCTCAGTGGAAGTGCATGTGTTTGACGGCGCGGTCGAACTCTTCGATGTGGAATCGAATCGTGATCTGGCAACGCGGCGTCAGCTCAATGCGGGAGACGCCGTCTCCGTCGATCGCGATGGCGCGTCAAAACCGATTGCCTCCCGGAACGCTGACTTTGTCACTCCGGGTCGGCTCAATCTGATGTCTGATGTGCATCAGCAGAAGACGCACCGCGACTGGCAGGCCTTTCGTGATTCGTTGCAAGACGATCCACGCGTTGTTGCTTACTTTCCGTTCGAGCGAAATGCCTCGGACGATCGTGTCCTGACCGGATATGGGCGTAATGGCGATGTGATTGAGGGGGCTATCGTTGGATGTGAATGGACACATGGGCGATGGTCTAGCAAGTCATCGCTGCAGTTTAAAAGGCCGGGTGATCGCGTGCGAATCACCGTGCAGGGTGAGTTCGAATCGCTGACGTATTCAACGTGGGTGCGAGTGGACGGACTCGACCGCATGCACAGCTCGCTCTTGCTGACCGATGGTTTTCGAGAAAACGCTCCGCACTGGCAGATTCGCCGCGACGGGAACCTCGTCCTCGGCGTTCAGCACCCCGGGAACAACGCCTTCAACTACCAAGCCAGATCGATTTTTGACGCCTTCCGACTTGGGCAGTGGATGCACTTGGTAACGGTCTACGACGCTGGTCGTTCGCTCGTCAAGCATTACGTCAATGGGGAGCTCGTCAGAAAACAGCGGTTGAAGTCAAGTGCAGGCGGCCTCCTTGAAATCGGCAATGCAACGATTGGCAATTGGAGTGAACCGGAGCAGCATCATCAGCCAGGGATCCGCAATCTCAACGGATGCATCGATGAATTGATCGTCTTCGGCGAAGTACTCGATGGCGAGGAAGTGCGTCACATTCACGAGGTTGGAAGACCATGAGGATATTCCTTGTAAACTTTATAGCGATGACGTTCCCTCCAGCACTCGTTGCGGTATTGCTGGTCGGGTCAATGATGGGCCCGCTATCGCCGAGCCTTGTGAAAGCGGAGGAGTTCGCGTCAGCCGTCAGGCTGTCGCTCGCAGAAGTGAAGGTAGCCGGAACGCTGACGTCGAATCTCCGCAAGCAGATCCCGGATTCGATCACGTTTGAAACGCCGCAAGCGGATCTGGAGGTGTTTCGCGACGAGATCGAGCCGACGCTTCGTAAAGCCTGTTTTGAGTGTCACGGATCTGAAACCGCCGAAGCTGACATTCGAGTCGATACGTTGGATCCGGACCTTCTGCACGGGGATGATGTCAGTTGGTGGCTGGAGGTTTCGTCGGCCGTGAGCAACGGCGAGATGCCTCCCGAAGACGGTCCTGATCTGGCTGACGAGGATCGCAAAAAGATCATCGAGTGGCTCTCCGCTGAACTCCAAAAGGCTTCGCAGGTACGACGATTGGAGCAAGGGCGTTCATCGTTTCGCCGCATGACGCGATACGAATACAACTATGCACTCCAGGATCTGCTGGGGCTCAAACTGGATTTCACGAAAGATCTGCCGCCGGATCCTATCTCCCCCGACGGATTCATGAATAGCTCCGATATGCTGCAAATGACGGGTAAGCAGTATGCGGAGTACCTGGAAGTGAATCGGCGGGCCCTGAATCACGTCACAGTGGGTGGCGAGCGTCCCGAGGTGTTGTACTGGGGCGTCTCGGCCGAGCAGGCGTCGGCAAGCCAGTTTGCTGAACTCGAAACGAAGAACGAGCGTGCGGGGAACCAAAGGCAGGTAACGCAAGCACGAAATGGGCAAAGAGGCGGGCAGAGACGCGGTGAAGGTGAAAGTGACGCCCCGCGTGGCGGACCGGCTCATTACAAGAACACCCAGACCGGCCAGACGGTTCCCGCGACGTGGTCTTACACCGGAGCCGTGCATGCGTGGTCGCCGACGACGTCTAGCCCTGAAGTGCCTGATCCTTCCGACTTCATCGCCGTGCTTCCATCTAGGCAACGGATTGTTGTCGAACTCGGAAACCGTTTGCCCGACAAGGGGGCCATGCGGGTTCGTGTCCGTGCGTGGCGAACCTCTGCCGACCAAACCCCTGCCCCAAAACTCGCTCTGGAGTTCGGCTGGCAAGGCGACAAAGACCAGAGGGCCTCGTTCAGGATCAGCAAGCGTGACGTCGTTGTCGACGCTTCTCCCGAAGAGCCGGTGTTCTATCAGTGGGACATCCCGTTGAGCGAAATCAGCCCTCGCAATCCGGTGCGCAAGACGGTGGAGTTGGGGACGGTCGGCGAAACCAATCCGTCGGAATACATCCGACTATTCAATACCTCGTCGGACCCATCCGTAGACATTCAATTCGACTATGTCGAGGTGTCGGCTCCTGTCTACGACAAATGGCCACCGGAGACGCATTCGGCGATTTTCATTGAAAGCAAAAACTGCGATGACGAAGAAGCATACGCGAGAGAAATCTTGTCGCATTTTATGCGTCGGGCGTGGCGACGCGAAGTCACTGAGTCGGAAGTCGATCTGCAAATGGCGTTGTTTGACCGCGTTCGCCCGATCTGCAGCGACTTCGAGCAAGCCGTGGTCGAGACGCTGGCCGCGGTGCTGTCTTCTCCGCGTTTTCTGTATCTCGTGCCGTCCGATCGTTCGTCTGCGGAAGCGTCACGCACGCTGAATGATTTCGAGCTGGCGACTCGTCTATCCATATTCCTTTGGTGCAGCACGCCAGACGATGAACTGCTCGATCTTGCGGCGAAGGGGCAACTGCGCCATCCGGAAAACCTAATCCGTCAGACGCACCGTATGCTGGCCGATCCACGGCATGAGCGATTTTCGAAACACTTCGTACAGCAATGGTTAAACATGGCGCCACTTGAGTTCGTGAGGATCGACAGAAGGACCTATCCCCAGTTTGATGACGAGTTGAAGGACGCGATGCAGCAAGAACCGATCGCGTTGTTTGAAGAGATGTTGCAAAACGATAGCAGCGTGATCGATTTCATTCACGCCGACTACGCGGTGGTCAACGAGCGACTCGCACAACACTACAAAATCGAGGGAGTCCGTGGAAACGAATTCCAGAAAGTGTCGTTGGATCCGGAAGATGATCGCGGCGGGTTGTTGACTCAGGCTGGATTGATGGCGATGAATTCTGATGGCAAGGATTCGCATCCGCTCAAACGTGGCATGTGGTTGCTTGAGAGTATTTTGAACGACCCACCGCCTCCGCCACCACCTGCTGTTCCCGAGATCGATCTCGCCGATCCGGAGATCATGAAAATGACGCCCAAGCAGCAGATGGAAGACCATCGCAACCAAGCTGCCTGTATGTCGTGCCATGTGAAGATCGATCCGTGGGGCATCGCCTTTGAGAACTTGGATGCCCTCGGAATCTGGCGTACAGAGAGTTCAGGAAAAGACATCGACGCGTCGAGCCTGTTGTACAACGAACACGAGCTTAACGGCGTTGACGGGGTGAAGCGTTTCCTGCTCGCTAACCGCCAAGACCAATTCGCACGGGCCATCGTTCACAAGATGACCACCTTCGCACTGGGGCGTCCGCTGACCTTCGGTGATCGAGCGGATGTCGAGCGTATTGCGGCACAACTCCGACAAAACGGCGACGGCCTCCAAACTCTGGTTCGTTTGATCGTCGAGAGTGACGTGTTTCAGAGATCCGAAGCCAATGAATAGGAATGTTTTAAGAGGAGTCCAAACCGTTTTGCCCTTCGTGTGGAACGGTCGGACACGGCAAGCGGCCGGAGAGGGCCCTCTTCGCGTCTGAAAGCCCGGCTCTCCTGCAAGCGGGAGAGCGAGATCACTTTGTTGCCCCAAATCACGTCCAGCCCAGGGAAAAATAATGAACCTCAATGCTCTTGATCGTCGTCGCTTTCTTCGGGGAGCCAGCGGGTTTGCCCTTGCCCTACCTGCGTTTGAGGCGTTTTCCGCAAGTGCGGGAGCGGCTGAAAACGTCGTCCCTCGCCGGCTCGCCTGCTTTTATCTGCCCAACGGTGTCCCCATGCCACTTCCAGAGGATCCGGCCTACCAAGATTGGTCGTGGTTTCCTCACGGTGAGGGAAAGGATTTTCGCTTCAGCAAATGTCTCGATCCGCTGGAACCGCTGCGAGAGGATTTGACGGTACTCTCTGGATTGTCGCACCCGGCGTCACGCGATAACCATGGTCACCACAATGCCGACCAGTTTCTCACGGGGGCGCCGATCGGCGGCGGAGGAAAGTATCGAAACTCGATTTCGCTCGACCAGGTTTATGCAGCAAAGGTTGCAGAGCAGACTCGCTTCTCATCGCTCGTCATGTCGACTGACGGAGGCACCGGTCCGGAGCGGAAGGCACACACGATCTCGTTCAACAGCCAGGGGCGGCCCATCCCGGCTGAAAACAAACCGAAGCGGATCTTCGACATGCTGTTTGCCAAAAAGGACGAAGATGCCGCACGACGACTGGCGCTCAGTCAAAGTGTGCTGGATCATCTCATGGAAGACGCGAGTTCGTTGCAAAGACAGCTTTCCACACATGATCGAGCAACCTTTGAAGAGTTTCTTAGTTCCGTGCGGGATACCGAAATCAATGTCACGAAGTCAGCCCGGTGGATCAATCTTCCGCTTCCGACCGTCGACGTCGATCACCTGAGTCTCGACATCACGGCGGAGGATCCGAGAGAGTACATGCAAACGATGTACGAACTGATCTATCTGGCGTTTAAAACCGATTCGACGCGCGTGGCAACCTACCAATTCGGCAAGGAGGTCAGTAAAGGGATCAGCGACTATCTTGCTCGGGCAGTCGGGCTTCCCTTGACCCATCAACTCTCGCACCAAACCAAAAAGCCTGGTGGCTGGAAGAACTTCGGTACCTTTTGCCGATTCCTTAGTGAAGAATTCGGCCGTTTTGCCGGCAGGCTGAAAGCGACTCCAGAGCCTGCCGGTGAAGGCAGCATGCTTGACAATACGCTGCTCCTGTTTGGCTCTGCATCCAGTGCCTTCCACCTTTCGCGAAACTATCCACTGATTTTGGCTGGTGGTAAATCAATGGGATTCCGGCATGGGCAATATCTGGATTATGCCGGCGAGAACGCCTACCGGGGTGGATGGATCAAAGGGCAGCCAGAGCCCTATAAGATGAGGCCATCCCACAACGATCTGCCTTTGTCAAATCTGTTCGTCACGATGCTGCAAAGGCTGGGCGTGGAGACTGAAACATTCGCGGACAATACCGGCACCATCTCGGACGTCTAAGACTGAGCAAGATCCCGTCAGCAAAGCGAACCGGGTCGAACACAAACGCACACGTTCGTCCGCCGAGGATCGATCGTTACATCGCGGTCGTGAGCGACAGTATGCTGTGAGGCAGCGCGGAACGACGCTAGTCGTCAGGTCACGCGGGACCGGACGGCTTGCGCCGTTCCGCTAAGAAGGGCCCTAAATCACACGATGTTCCCCGAGGCTGAGGGATCAATCTCGCAACGACTTCGCACCTTGCATCGCACGAATACCCAACCCATCCATCATGAAACCGCAAACAATGAATCTCCTCTCGATAGCACTGTCCTCAATTCTAGTTTGCGTGTTGTCTCTATCGTCATCGGCAGCTGTTGTCGAAGGGGAGCGGAACGCTGACGGAAGCTTGAAAAAATGGCATCGCATTGAGGTCGTGTTTGATGGCCCGCAAGCGAGTGAATCGTCGGCAACGTTCAGGAACTTTCGGCTGGACGTGACGTTCACCTCACCTAGTGGCAAGGAATACCAAGTCCCTGGCTTTTTTGACGCGGATGGGGATCCGGCCAACACCTCCGCGACCAGCGGAAAGAAATGGAAGACGCGTTTCACGGCAGGAGAAGAAGGCGAATGGACCTACATCGCCCGCTTTGTTACTGGCAAGAACGTCGCGGCGAACCTTTCGGGTGGAGAAAGCGGGCCTGCCCCCGATGGTGAAACAGGGGCTTTTCAGATTGGGCCCCAGGACAAGACGGGGAAAGACTTCCGCGCCAAGGGGAAACTCGAATATGTTGGCGAACGTTATCTCCGATTTGCTGACGGTGACTACTTCATCAAACTGGGAGCCAATAGTCCTGAAGTGCTTTTGGAGTATGGTGAATTTGACGGAACCCCTGGGCACGTCAACGACGTCTATGCGCCAAACATTGGCGACTGGAACCAGGGCGACCCGACGTGGGGAGATGACAAGGGGAAGGGAATCATAGGACTGGTAAACTATCTCTCTTCGTTAGGCATCAACTCACACTACTTCCTGTGCATGAACGCATATGGTGACGGCCAAGAAGCTTGGCCTTGGATCAGTGCCGACGACATTGATGTCTATGATGTGTCGAAGCTGGGGCAATGGGAGGTGCTTTTTACCCATTTCGACAGAATGGGACTGATGGTCCATTTTCAAATTTCGGAATCTGAAAACACGAACTATCTCGAAGCCAGAGACGGACAAGGGACATTCTCCAACGCCCGGAAAATTCTCTACCGCGAACTCATTGCCCGCTTCGGGCATCACATCGCCATCACCTGGAATATCGGTGAGGAAAACCAAGCAGCAGGTTCTGGGATTCAAACGCCCAACACTCATTCGCAAAGAAAAGCATTCGCGACTCGCATCCGGGCGTTAGCTCCCTATCAAGACCATATCTCGGTTCACAACGGGCCTGCTGGAAAGTTCGACGATATCTTTCCCCAGTTGATCGGATTTGAAGACATCACTGGACCGAGCCTGCAGACGTACCTGACCAAGCCAAATCGGGCGAGAAAAGGTAGCAACGTGCTGAGCAACCACGATGAGGTTGCGAAGTGGGTTGAAGAGAGCAAGAAGAGCGGGCATCCATGGGTTGTTTCAATCGATGAACCTTGGTGGGGACGCCGACCAGATGGGCTGGCGGACACTTTGCGCAAAGAGGTCGTTTGGGGTGCAATCCTAGCCGGCGGGCAGATGGAGTTTTATGCCGGCGGTGACGATGTCAAACATATCGACTACCGGTCCTACGAAGATTGCTGGAGATCGATTGGACATGCCGCCAAATTTGTAAATGAAAACTTGGCAAGCGAAATCGCCGACATGGAGCCCAATGACGCTTTGGCTATCGGGGATGAAAACTGGGCGATGGCAAAAAAAGGACTGACTTACCTGCTCTATCTCAAAAATGGCGGAGAGGCCATTGCGGATCTATCCGCGGCCAAAGATCAGAAGTTCTCGGTGCAATGGTTCAACCCACGCACAGGCGGAAAGATGACGCAAGGCACGTTTGAGAGCGTACAAGGAGGAACTGAACATGTGTTGCTCGGGAGTCCTCCAAACGCGACGGAGCAAGACTGGATTGTTCTTCTTAGGAACACCTCAACACTTTCGAAGCAGTAGTTTGAGGGTCAGGGGATTGAGTGTTCTATTTCTAGATCGTCGGTCAACAAGAGTGTAATCGCCTCACGCTTTGTCTGACCTCAACTTGAGAGCTTGCGTCCCGCCGCTAGCAGACTTAGCGGAACGGCGCGAGCCGTCCGGTCTCATGTTGAAAGTATCTCTTTCGGGCCTGCTGCGCGATAGCACTTCCTTCCTGGCAAAAAACGCGCGCGTCTATTCTCACGAGCCATCTTCTCTGGTTCGGGATTTCGCATCGTTCACCACGACGTTCAAAGCGTAACGTCGCGGAGCTTTCCCCAAAGAAATCGAAAACACATAGATTTTTTTTGGCAACTATTGAGTGCTCGTGGAGCATATCCAACACTGCGAAGCAGCTATCCCACGTCGGATGCGCGGCTGCCGTTGTGCTCATCTCATATAGCTACGTGGCTACCCACGAATCATATGAAAACTCTTGTTCTCTCTACGATAACAATCCTTCTTTGGTTTTGATTGCGTCGTTGGAATAGGGCGCATTTTCAGTGCGGTATCGGTCATGCAGAACTCGAAGAATACGCAGCAGAGCGCTCTTCAGATATGGGGAGACGGTATTAAGCGTTTCTTCGGTTTATCAAGGCTACATCACTACGGCTTGTCCACGTGCTGGGTCGTGCAAAAACAACTCAGCAATACATACATAGCGCAGTCTACCTTCCGTGTTTCTTATAGGGTATTTTCGAATGAAACCATTGAAATTAAGAGTAGGGTTCACTCTTGTTGAGCTATTGGTGGTGATCGCCATCATTGGGATTCTGGTCGGCTTGTTGCTACCCGCTGTGCAGGCTGCTCGGGAAGCGGCGAGGCGAATGAGTTGTAGTAACAACTTCAAACAGCTTGGGCTCGGAGTGCACAATTATCACTCCGCCTTCAATCAGATTCCAATGCAATCGGGCGGGACGACGAATGCCGTCAACGCGAACACTCCCAGTCCTGAATCCGATGTGGCCGGCGGTCACAATCGTTTTCGTTTGAGCTGGTTGGTGGGGCTGACGCCTTATATTGAGCAGCAGGCGTTATGGGAGCAAATCTCTAATCCGCTTGATCCCAATGAAGACGGTACCGCACCTTTCTTTCAAGCGATGGGCCCTTCGCCCGCTAGGTCGCTGACCGATCACGCTGCCGACCCTTATCAGCCATGGCTGACCAATGTGCCTACGCTGAGGTGTCCCAGCGATCCCGGCGTGGGGCTTCCCGCTCAAGGGCGAACGAATTACGCCGCTTCTTTGGGCGACAGTCTTCACCACTCCCACTACGGTCATATCCGAGACGATGATGGGTTGTTGGAAGGATCGTCGAACTGGGAGCGGAACGCGGGAGCGGCTTGTCGTGGATTTTTTCGATCCCGTAGCGTACGGCGGTTTTCAGACATAACCGATGGACTGTCCAACACGTTCTGCGCGGGTGAAATCGTGACGGATTTGGGTGACAACGATGCGAGGACGCGGCCAGTGGAAGCGGTCGGTGAGAACTTGCTCAACATCGCTGGTTTTACTCAAGCATGCAATCAATATCTTGATTCCGCGCGGCCTCAGTTCTGGGCGGATGCGACGGCGCTTGGGACATTTGCCGATGCCGAAGATCGGCGTGGCTATAAATGGGCGTATGGAAGGCCGCTGTTCACAGCGGTGATGATTTGTAGCCCGCCGAACAGCGTGATTTGCATGGGTGCCGATGATCCTGGCGAATATGGAGTGCTTCCTCCGGGGAGTCGCCACCAAGGCGGTTGCCACATGCTGATGGGAGACGGGGCGGTGAAGTTCATCACCGACTCGATCGAGGCCGGTGACCAGCAGCAGGCCCGCTGCATCGTCTTCAATCGTGCGGGCGCCTCTCACGGTGACGACAGCCCATTTGGGCTGTGGGGTTCCCTTGGAACCGCCAATGTCGGTGAAGTTGTTGATGGCGATTTCTAACCCATTTTCCCGCCGTCGGGGCCACTTTGCGGTTGTCGCTCTGAGCGAAGCACGATCGTGCGAACTCAGACGAAATCTGCCCATGAATGATCACGGGTGATTCGGTTTAAGCATGAGTGCATTTTCTTCAATTACGAGGTATGAGATGTTCAAAACAAGAAGGCGACGCGGTTTCACGTTGGTGGAATTGCTGGTGGTGATCGCCATCATTGGCGTTTTGGTTGGATTGTTGTTGCCGGCGGTTCAAGCGGCACGGGAAGCAGCCCGAAGGATGAGTTGCAGTAATAACTTTAAGCAAATTGGTTTGGCGATTCACAATTATCATGCCGCGTATCAAAAGCTTCCCAAGCAGGGCAGCGGCACCGGGAATGGTGGTGTCGGGTTAAATGCTTGGAGCGACTCGGATGACTTCAACAATTACCGGTTGAGCATGTTGGTTGGTGTTCTTCCGTTTGTGGAGCAGCAGGCGTCCTGGGAGCAAATCAGCAACCCAAGTGCGGAGCGAACCGATGGTAATACAGCAGCTGCGATTGGTACGCCGGCATCGCCTTGGCCTCCTATGGGGCCCACGCCCCAGAACGCACAGTACATTCCCTGGGTAACCGAATTCCCTACCTTCCGCTGCCCGAGCGATCAGGGCACGGGACGCCCGGCACTGGCCCGGTCAAACTACGCCGCTTGCTTGGGTGACACCAGCTACAACGTCATGTACGGCACCTGGGATCAGACAAGGACAGATCCCTCGTTCCGGGCCGCAGATTCTCGCTCAACTCACCGAGGATTCTTCAAGCCGTTTGCTTTGAGGGCTTCTGCGTTTCGAGACGTTCTGGACGGGGTTTCGAACACCATCGCCATGGGAGAGATCGCCACCTATGTCCAAGACAAAGACAAGCGGACGGTGTTACCAGGTGGCAATCTCACCGGCGGAAACTTAGATACAACCAACGTCAACATTCGCCAGAATCCCAACATTTGCGAGGAGCACGCGAGCGGCCCTGACCCGAATAAACCGATGAAGTGGCAGACCGATTCACGACAAGATCGGGGACGCGGCTATCGCTGGGCTTGTGCCAAGCCGATCCATTCTGCCTGCATGACGATCTTGCCTCCGAATAAAGGTTTTTGTTCTCGCAGCAATGGGGATGACCTGGACGCGATCGCAACCGTATCGAGCCGTCACCCCGGTGGTGCCCACGTGCTCATGGGGGATGGCGCCGTGCGATTCATTACCGATTCGATTGACGCGGGGAACTCAAACAGTCCTCAGGTCTGGTCGGGTGGAACGGGAGCTCAAGCACCTGGAAACAAAAGCCCCTATGGCCTTTGGGGGGCTCTTGGTACTCGCGCCAACCAGGAAGTAATCGGCGAGGACTTCTAAGGGGCCTCCACGGAAAGATGAGTGCACACTACGGGAGTGCTTTCTCCAGTGGTGTCTTGATCTAAATGTTTTTCACGTGATTTTGTCTACGACATTGTTGGAGAAGTGATGCTTCGTTTCTGTGCACCGTTCTTGTTTTGTTTTGTTTCCGGATTCGTCATTGCGGGCTGTGGCAGACCAAGTGACTTGTCTGGGACGAACACATTCGCGGACATGACCGCCGAAGACTGGAATGAATATAACGCCGAGCAAGAGCAGTTGAAAAAAGAGGCTGAGCTAGCCATGAAAGAGCGTTAAGAGATTGTTCAGTAACGGCGTGTGGGGTGCACTCGTGCTTCGTCTGATCTGAACTTGGTGGTTTCCTGAACCGGAGGGCTCGCGCCCTGCCGCTAGAAGGCTTAGCGGAACGGCGCAAGCCGTCCGGTCCCAGGCCAAGTTTGAATGCTGGCAACACACTCGTGCTTCGTCTAATCTGAACTTCGTGGTGGGTTGAACCGGAGGGCTCGCGCCCTGCCGCTAAAAGACTTAGCGGAACGGCGCAAGCCGTCCGGTCCCGGGGCGAGTTTGAATGCTGACAACACACTCGTGCTTCGTCTAATCTGAACTTGGTGGTGGGTTGAACCGGAGGGCTCGCGCCCTGCCGCTAGAAGGCTTAGCGGAACGGCGCAAGCCGTCCGGTCCCGGGCCAAGTTTGAATGCTGACAACGCACTCGTGCTTCGTCTAATCTGAATTTGGTGGGTTGAACCGGAGGGCTCGCGCCCTACCGCTAGAAGACTTAGCGGAACGGTGCAAGCCCTCCGGGCTCATGCCCATTTGCAATGCTGTCCAGTTAGAACGCTTTTTATTTCGCATCGGTCAACATCCGAGTGGCAATCCTTCGAAGTAGGGAGCCTTTGTTGGCCCCTGTGCCTCCGGTGTTTTTGTGTCGATTTCCTTTCCTATTTCAACGGGTTTCTGTGATGAGTTTTCGTTTTTGGATGATCGCACCCCTTTTGTTTGCAACGAATTTTTGTGTTGGCTGCGGATCGGGATCAACAGCGCAAAGTGGTGTGAACCAAAGCGAGTTGGAGCAGTATGCAAGCCAACTTCCTCCCGACTACACGCCAGCGCCCATCAAGAGTTCGGCTGACGACCCCATTACGAAGTGATTTCAATAGGGTCTCGCGAGATTGGTTCTTCTCTGTGCTGAGCAGAGAAGATTTACCCGTGAGAGCTTATGTAAGCGAAGGGAGCGATTGCGATTTTTTTTGAATACTCGCGGGCTTTCAGGATTTTACGCGGCCACGTCAGGATCAGCCCGCGGTTCGTGAGTTGCTTGGAGAGCCCAGGGGCCGCGAGGCAGCTGGCGAGTTCGTTTCGAAACTGTCACTCACCGCAAGCCGGTCGTCGACCTTCCAGCTGCGCGGTGGCGTGGTCATCCACGAATGCATCGACTGACATAGCATGAGGCAGTGGAAGTTTCGAGAAGCCGTGTAGTGGTCACGGAGAAGATTGTGTTCACGGTGTCGATGAAAGTTTTCGGGGCGAGCGGGGGGATTGGCTATTACGCACCCGTGACTCCGAAAATCCACTTCACGATTTCCGGCGTTAGATTTCTTGAAATCTGAATCTTGTGTTCGCCATCTGGATTGACGGTGAAACGGACGTCCGCTCCAGCCTCACGTGCTGTGTTTACAAAGCTTTCACCACGGTCTAACGCGACCCGCTGATCGTTTTCGTTGTGAAAAACCCAGATCGGCAGACCGGCAAGCGTATGGTCGTCCGGAACAGTGCCGCGGAAGCCGCCTTCGATCACAATCGCTGATTTGATCAAGTGGCCTTTGTTCACGGCGGTGCTGGTGACAGATCCGCTGCCTGCGCTGTAACCGACGATCGAGATTTTCCGCGGATCGACATCGTAGTTCGCCACGACGTTACCGATAAATTGCTCAAGCCCGTCTGCGGAAAGACTGCCGCTCTTCGTCCCGCTTTTGGGTGTGAAGAAATAGAAGGAATCACCATTCTGAGAAAGTGCCCGTTGCCATTCAATTTCTTTCTCCGCAGGCGGGAAGTCTTTGACGCCTCCACCAGACCCATGGCAGAAGATCACCGCAGGCAGTTGGGTTCCGTCTGGCTTGTTACTGATCTTTCTAACCTGGTAACGATATGGAGACCTCAAGTGGCCGGCTTCGTTGTAGGTTTGAACACTGACTGCGATAGGCGGCGACCCGACATCGGATTGAGCGAGCAGAGAGCCACAGCAGCCGATCATGAAAGCTAGAAGTGCAACTCGGCAATAGGTGTGTAGGGACATGCGGTGTGTTCCTTAATTGTGTGACGTTCTGTCGAAATGGAAAGCTACTTGTCAATTGCTTTTGCGCCGTGCATAGCGGTACTCGTACAAGATCGCTGCCAGCCTTCTACTTGCGGCGACCATTTCGGGATAAGGCCGGTCGACGATGTCGACGAACCCGATTTGGAAGTTCTCGCCGTCGCTTCGGCCGCTAACTAATTGGTCGGTGTGTTGAAACCAATGGGCACCCACGATGCGATCGTTCTCCAACGCCTGTTTCACGTAGTCGGTGTAGGCACATGCCCGCTGATGCTGATTGCTGACCGCACGAAGTCCGGTGTGCAGAAGGCCCCGGTCCAATGCGCCGAAATGAAACTCGCCGATGATCATCGGTTTGTCGAGGCTGTCTGGCGGAAGGTCTTCGTCAACGATGGCGAATTGGTAACGGTTAACGCTCACGACGTCACAATGCTTTGCGGCTGCCGTGTAAGCGGCGTGTGGTTCCCCGCTACCGTGGATTCTGCTTCCTAAATACAGAACATTGGGAGCGAATTCCTTGAGAACCTGATTGACGACCTTGTAGTAGGTCTCGGCAACAGGCCCGACATTTTCCTTCGGCCAACGAAGCTCGTTGTCGACGAACACGCCCATACACCAGGGATCATCTTTGAATTCAGCAACCCGCCCTGCCGTGATGCGTTTGCGGACCAGCGTTTCAAAAGCTTTCTCGTTCAATTGGGCTGGAACCTCTTTGGCGATGCCCGACCATAGGTCGACTACGTATGGTGTTTTGCCCATGCCATACAACTCCGGATCGGACCAGTTGGCAAACGTGTTGAGACCCCACGACCTAAAGCGTGTATGTGTCAAATGAGCCGCTTCGGTATCCCAATTGTCGCCGAACTTACGTTTCAGGTTGGCCTGTCGAAAGTCGCCGCGGTCAACCAAATCGACGAAGTAGTGTTCCCGCCGCCGTGTGCTTGTGGTCTGTGAAAGCCGCACCCCCGTCACGCCCTGGGACCAGAAGAGCCGGCCTGAGGGATCGACCAACCACCACTTTTTGTCCAGCTTCTGTGTGCGGAAATGGCCGGTCGCGTTGAGTTGTGGTCCGGCAGTCCAGCCGCCGTACTGGTTCCAGTCCTCAGGGCCGCGGTTGGATGCAAGGTCTTTCAGTTCGGCTTGATGTTGAGAGTCGATGTCGTCTTGAGAAGTCGTCTTGCCGGGCCACTGAGCATGACGGTACTGACCGTATTGATCGACGAAAGGAAAGAAACTCGATTTCAGTTCTTCTTCGGTCGGCAGGCGGTACTCACCGGTCGCTTGAATATCGTCGACGCTGAAGTGCATCTCTTGATGGGGGCGGGCTTTGCTGATGGTGATTCGATTGAGCTTGCTAAGGTCGGGTGTTATCCAGTGCGATAGAAAGCCGCCTGGATATCCCCGCATGCCCGTCACCAGCCGCTCCATGTATTCTGGAAGTTGACTACGAAAAAAGACGATGACCATCTTTTCCGTTTGTCCCGGTTCCACCCAGACGAAACTCTCTGCGGATGTCTTTCCACCGCCAACGCTGATGCTACCCAGGACTCCGATTCCGACCTGGCCATGATTGGTGATGTCCATGGTGATGCATCGGTAGCCGGACAAGTCCCATCCCGGGGACTTCAGTCGGACGTAGGCCTTGCGGTGGTGGCCACTCAGCGTGACTGCCATCGCTTGTCCTGTCGCTCCCTTGGTCAAGGCAACTTGTGCATTTGAGGCATGTACCAAACCGACATCGAAAGTTGGTTCGAAATCAAAGAGTATCTTGTCTGCTCGCGTTTCCGAGACAAAACCGAGCAAGATGCAAAACACAAGTCCTTTTACTAGTCCAAATCGGAAGTACATCAATCAGTATCCCGTGAGAGTTTCAACATGGTCGTTCTGGCAGAAAGGAAATCTAAGCCGTCTCAATTACAACGCTGAATGAAACGTTGGGGAGTCATTTCCGCGATCGACGATCGCCATACGCTGCGATATCCCATTGCTTTTCCCATTTTACGATCGGATGGTCGCCTTCCCAGACGAGAGGGCAAATGATGTGCGAGCCCTTTGCAGGCGGATGAGATTCGGGCTCCTGGTATGGATAGCGATCACCACCATAGATCCACTGTCCGTCGATATTCATGATGTAGCGGTGCTGCGATGCATGGGACCGATCTTGTCTTCGTTTCGGTTCCGGATCCATGCCGATCTCCTTCTCCTCAGTCCAAGGCCCCGCCAAGCTGTCCGATGTTCGGTAATAGCAATCCGAACCCATCCATCCACCAGGGCCGTCGTACGTCATGTAGTACTTGTTATCTCTTTTGAACAACCAGAAGGCTTCCCGTTGGTCGGCGACTCGCATCCACAGGATCTCCTTCTCGATCCCCAGGAAGTCCGGAGTTAATTGGTGGATCAAGCAATACCTGTCTCGTGACTCATCGAGCTGCCGCATCGAAATGATCAGGTACGCCTTGTTTCCTTCGGTATAGACTGACATGCCTCCGGAGTGATAGTTCTTGCTCTTGAGCTTCTCTGCGCCGATTTTCTTGACGTATTTGTATGGCCCTTTCACGTCGCTGCCTTCGCTTTGGTAGAAGCCGATTCCCTTCGAGACGATGACGTACCGATTGGTTGTAGGGCAATGAATGAGCGTGCAGTTCCTGCGGCCGAGCCCCGGCTTGCGTTTCTCGACGACCGTTTCAAGCTTCCAGGTGCTGCTGCCGAGCGTTTTTGAGGAGTACAGTCTCACGGAGCCATCGGTCGGTCGAGGGTCGGTCCCGACCCAATAGTAGGTGTCACCGATCTTCGTAATATGCCCGCCGAAGCCTGCGGCGACCTCGTTTCCGTTGGTGTCTTTCCAGACTGTGTCATTCACGATGAGAGTATCAGATTGAGCAACAGCGGATCGAAATGACAGAGTGCTGCCGCAGCTTATGATGAGAGCCCAAAGTAAGATCCGGGCGACGAAGTTGGAGTCCATGAGGTTGGGTCTTTATTTGTTTTTTGAATTTGATTTTGGTTTGTCGGCGCTCAACTTTGCCCTCACGGTGGTGATCCCCTTTAGGACCAGTGGGGCTTCCTGCTCGGGAAGAAATGCGGCGAGGCGTTTCTTGACAGTCGCGAATTCGGGGTTGTCGGCTAAGTTGGTCCACTCGTCCGGGTCCGTGGTGTGTGAGTACAGTTCCTCACCGCCATCGAAGTAGCGGATGTAACGGAAGTCGCGATCGCGGATCGTGTAATTGCCTCGCCCCCAGGTGCAGATCGCAGGACTGGGAAACGGCGTGTCTGGGTTCTTCAGTTGGGGAACCAGGCTAAATCCGTCGACTTTCGTGGGCGGCGTGAGGTCGCTTAACTCTGCCAGCGTGCGGTAGATATTGATCAGAGACACGCCAGCGGTCACTTCACGGCCTGCTGCCGCAACCTTGTCACGTGTGTCCCAGATGATAAAAGGCACCCGAGTCGTCTCTTCCCAGAGAGCGAACTTGCGAAAGTGATTCTTTTCGCCCAGTGCATATCCGTGATCGGACCACAGCACGACGATGGTGTTGTCCGCATACGGGCTGGCTTCGAGAGCGTCGAGGACTCTGCCAACGTTGTAGTCAGCCCAGGATATGCAAGCCAAATAGGACCGACGAATTTGGTCCCAGGCTTGATCTTTCTTGAAGCGGTTGTCGTCTCCCAGTTTGGCCATTGAACGCCCGACACGGGGAATGTCGTCGTGATCGTTGGGGTTGATACGCGGTGGATCCACCGGGTCCGGGTACAAATCAAAAAACTGCTGCGGACAGACGAAGGGCAAGTGTGGTTTAACGATGCCCACGGCAAGAAAGAACGGCTTGTCATGCTCGCGTGAGAGAACGTCTATTCCGTACGAAGCGACTTTATGATCCGGATGATCTTCAAGCGGGGCTGTCGTCGGGCAAAACGACATTTTGAACTGGCCGTCGACTTGGTAACCAGCTTCCACGTTCAGGTTCAGCGGGCTCTTGGTCAGTTCGTGGTAATTGCTCCACTCCTGCGGTGCGCTCTTGGATCCATGATGGATTTTGCCGGCACCAAACGTGTCGTAGCCGTTGTCGTTTAAAAACTGTGGCAGGCTGCCATACTGTTCCAACAAATCCGGGTGCAGGTCGTGGTCGTAGAACGCGTACAACCCGGAGTTGAACGGTTCCACGCCGTATAACAACGCATTGCGACTGGGCGAGCATCCCGGTGCCGGGCAATGTGCGTTTGTAAAATTCACGCCGCGCTTTGCCAGGGCGTCCATGTTCGGTGTTTTCGCCTGCGGGTGCCCACCGAGGAAGCCCGTCCAGTCGTTCATGTCGTCAATGGCGATGAACAAGATGTTCGGCTTCGACTCAGCCTGCACCGTGATCGTTAGCGCGGCGATTGCAATGAGTGTAAGAAACATTCGCATGTTGATGGTTTCCGGTTTTTCAGGGGTAATGGTTTTATGACGTCGTTCTGGGATGAACACTTGCAAGGTGAACGATCTAAATCGCCCGAATCAGGGGCGACTTCGTCCCTGCTCGATGATTCCGGCGAGCTGTTTCTTCAGTCGAGCGGCGACCTTTGGGTGGTCCTCGATCACGTTCGTCGTTTCGGCCGGATCGTTATCGAGGTCAAACAGTTGGAACGGCGGTACCTTCGTATTGGCAAGCTGAGTTTCGACAACGACGTTGTAAGCCGTCTGCTTGTCGTATCGGTGCAACTTCCACTGCCCAGCGCGTAGCCCGTAAGTCCCGCTGCTGCCATTGTCTTGCTGAACAAGGTGGCCGCGGCCTTTGGCATTGTCTTCGCCCAACAGAGCACCGAGGACGTTGAAACTGTCCAGGCAGGCATCGTCGGGAAGTGGTTGCTCGGTGAGCGCGGACAGGCTGGCCGCCAGATCGATCGTACAAACCAGTTCGTCGCTCACACCCGGCTGAATGTGACCTTTCCAGCGTGTGATCAGCGGCGTTCGAGTTCCACCTTCGTAGACGCTGTATTTGCCGCCCGAGTACGGGCCGGCGGCGCGGTGGTTGCCGATCTTTTCAATCGCCTCGTCCTTGTAGCCATCGTCCAACACAGGGCCGTTGTCGCTACAAAAGACAACGAGTGTGTTTTCGGCCAGCTTTAGTCGATCGAGTGTCTTCATGAGTTCGCCGACGCACCAGTCGAGTTCGATGATCGCGTCACCACGGAAACCGAGTGCTGTCTTTCTCTGAAATCGTTCGTGCGGAATCCGGGGCACGTGGATGTCATGGGATGAAAAGAACAGAAAGAATGGTTCGCTCTTGTGCTGCTCGATGAATTCCACGGATTTTTCAACCCATTTGTCGGCGAGGTCTTCATCGCGAAACCGTGCGGCCTGACCGCCGGTGTAGAAGCCGATCCGGCTGATGCCGTTATGGATCGTTGAATTATGCCCATGCGACCAATCCATCTTCAGCGAGTCACGATGTGAGATTCCGGTGGGATGATCGGGGCTCGGCTTTTTGTTCCCAACCCACAATGGGTCAGCAGGATCGAGATCGGGAACTCGGTGGTCGTGAACGTAGACTTGGGGCACACGATCGTTGGTCGTCGGCAACAGAAAACATGTATCGAAACCGATTTCCAGCGGCCCCGGTTTCAGGTCGCCGTTCCAATCAGGGCCATTCTCCCCACCGAGTCCGAGGTGCCATTTGCCGACGACTGCCGTGGCATAACCGGCTCGCTGAAGCAGCGACGCGACGGTTTCCGTTCCCGGCTTGATGATGGCCGGCGCATTAGGCGGGGCAATGCCCGTGCGTTCGCCGCGAAAGGCGTAGGTTCCCGTCAACAGTGAATATCGCGTCGGCGTGCAAGTGGAAGCCGAACAGTAGCCGCTGGTAAATCGCAAGCCTTCTTCGCTCAGACGATCAATGTTGGGCGTCGTTAGCGATTTCGCACCGTAGCAGGAAAGATCACCGTACCCGAGATCGTCCGCCATGATGACGATGACATTCGGCTTCTCAGCCATGACCGGCACCGTGACCAACAGCGAGACGCACAGGGTTAGCATTCGAGAACGTGGTAACAGGTTGGTCTTCATCGTGATACTTCTCCTGGGGATTCGTTTTGCGGTCGTTGGAAATACTCGGCAATGTTTTCTTTTATGCTTGCGTAGTTCTCAGATACCAGTTCTTCGTGCTTCCGGATCACTTCAGCATTTCGTGGGTCGTCAATGACGCTGACGGTCTCTTCCGGATCGGTACGATGGTCATAGAGTTCTCGCCAGGTGATTGCGTATTGGTTGTCGGGCTCACACCACTGCACATAGCGAAAATCTTTTGTGCGGACGGAGTAGGCCATCAGGTTTCGTTTCTTCCGATTCACCGGCCGAATCTGACTGAAGGCCGCTTGTTTCCCGTTGGATGTCCCTTGGATGATGGGGACAAGACTCTGGCCTTCGACAAAGCTCGGTGTCGTCAGCCCTGCAAAATCACACAGCGTCGGATAGATATCGACCGATTCGACGATTGCTTTCGTTTCGCCAGTCATGGAATGTTGCCCCGGCAATCGCACGATTAACGGACATCGCATCGCCTGCTCGAACTGCGTGTGTTTTGCCCAGCGACCGTGGTCGCCCAGATGAAATCCGTGATCGCCCCAGATGACAACCGCAGTGTTGTCTGCCAAGCCGTTCTTCACTAAAGCGTCGAGGATCCGCCCGACTTGTGCATCGATGAAGCTAACACAGGCGTAGTACGCGTGAGTCATCTCTCGGGCTTGTGCCGCGCCCACGTCGTCATCGTCCGAAAACAACTTCCCATCTTGACTGCCGTAGGATGCGATCTCGGTCCAGTTGTACATGAAGTCGGCAGCGTCTTTCGGCAGGCCGGCTGGATCGAGCCTTTTGATTTCATCGTCAGAATAGAGATCCCAGTATTGTTTGGGAGCCACGAAGGGAAGGTGCGGCTTGTAGAATCCGCCCGCAATGACGAACTTACGATTCTTGTTGTCTTCCAACGCCCGAATCACCCGATCGGCGGTTTGGAAATCGTTGTGAATAGAATCGGGGCCGTCGTAGATTTCATAGGCGGGACGCCATCGCTTCTTCTTGCCCTCGACATAGTCGAAGTCGACATAGCAGGTCCAATCGAGCTTCCAGGGTTCGTCGCTCCAGCCATAGCCTTTGCCATTGCCTTTGCCGTGATACACCTTGCCGAAGCTGAGCGTGCGATAGCCGTTGTCTTTAAAGTACCGTGGCAGAGTGGGATGGGTGGTGGGTCGTTTTGAGATCTTCCAAGAGTCTCCGATTTCGTAGATCCCGGTCGAATCGGGTCGCAGTCCGCCCAACATGGAGGCACGTGATGGGCCGCAGACGGGCCATTGGTTGTAATGTCGCGTGAACACGGCCGAGCTCTTTGCCAGTTCGTCGATGTGTGGGGTCGTGGCCGCTCCGCCATAGCAACCCATTACCGGGCGGAGATCGTCGATGCAGATCAACAACACATTTTTGTGATCCGCCGCTGACACTGTCGAAGCAATGAAAACCAAACACAACCAAACAAGCTGACGACGCAAGCGTTTCAGAGAGAGAGTCACTTATTGATCCTTCTTCCCGAGGTAAGGGGTCGGATCCCAGTTCGGAATGAACTCTTCAAAATCGAGCGCGTCCTTCTCTTTCATTTTGTTACCCCCGAGCGATTTCCAGAGGTTGTAGTTCTGCATGTAATGCGATGTGAATCGGGTGACGAAGTCTGGATCGACAAACGGATCGACGGTTTGCCGGCGCCAACTTTGCAGCTGAGTCCGTAGACGCTCTTCCACTTCAGCTTGTTGCGGGTCGCTGATCAGATTGACGAGTTCGTGAGGATCTTCCTGGAGATCGTAAAGCTCGAAAGCGGGAGGAACTTCGCAGCGTTTGGCTAACTTCACCGCCAACGAATCGGCTGGCAGTTCACTCAGCTGCCTGTTAAGGCTGAAGACGGCTTTGTTACCGTCGGGGTACCTCTCGCGTATTCCGTCGCCGAAAACATGTTGAGTCAATTTCCAACGACCATCCGTCACGGTCCGCGTCGGCCAGTACTGATGAATTCCTGTCGTGTGTGCCACGAACGCGGAATACAAATGTTTGCGTTGCGACGGTTCACCTTGGAGTACCGGAACGATCGAGAAACCCGGAAGATGATCGGGGATTTCAAGACCTGCAGCGTCCACGAACGTGGGATACAGATCGACAAAGGAAACCAATGCGTCCGAGCGAGTTCCTACTTCTTTCACATGTCCAGGCCACCGCACGACGAAGGGGACCCGCAAGCCGTCTTCATTGGGAGTCGTTTTGCCTCGCAGCAGATGCGACGGGCCGTGATCGGCCGAAAAAATGACCAGCGTGTTATCAGCGTGTCCGTATTCGTCGAGCAACGCCAGAATTCGGCCGACATACCAGTCGACACGCTGAATGGCGCGATAGTATTCAGCGACGGTCTTCCGCAGTTCGCCTTTCGGTGGCAAGGCATGCCCCCAGCCCGGCGTCTCAGTTACCTTCGCCAAATTGACTTCAGGGTACGGCCAGCCGAGGTCGCCTTGGCGAATGAAATGCGGTCGCTTCCAAACATGATGCGTGTCGGGTGTTTGAGCTTGAAAGTAGAACGGCTGGCCCTGTTCTAGATTTTCGAGGAAGTACTTGAAGTTGTCGATCGAGTAGCTGACCAACGGTGGCTTCCCTTCAATCTTGGGTTTGTTTTTTCCTTTTGCTCCAGTGAGCCAGTTTTCGGTGTACTTCGGATGGAAGTCGAACGGCACAGGCTCGGTTTTGTAGTGACTGCTTTCGACACCGTATTTGTAGGTGAGCCCGGTGTAGTAGCCGGCGGCTTTGAGATCTTTCACAAACGTCGGAATGCCCTCGCGGTAGTGAAACCCGTGCTGCTGGACAAATCCCATGATCCCGTTTTGATGAGGGTAGACACCCGTGAAGATGCTGCCTCGTGAGGAAGCGCAAGTGGCGGCGGTGACATGGGCTCGTTCGAAAACGACGCCCTCCGCAGCAAGCTTATCGAGATTCGGCGTGGCCACGGTATGGTCACCGTAGGTGGGAATCTGCACACCCATGTCTTCCATGTGAATGAACAGAATGTTGGGGCGTTTCTCAGCCACTGCCGTCGTAGCCAATGCGCTCGCAGTCAAAATCGTGACTATTCGGAGCATTAAAATCACGCTCATTGGATCAGGTTCCTCGTTATGCAGTCGTGTTTGGGCAGCCATGAATTTCAAGGTCTACAACTCACTCAGGAACGCATTCAGTGCAACGAGAAGACGTGCTTTCTGATCGCGGCGGACGTTGTGTTTCGCGTCTTCGACGTGGACGATGCTTCCGTGCTTGAGTAACCCGGCAACGGCTTCGTTTTGTTTCTTGACGTCTTCTTCTGCGTCGGCCTTTAGGATTAAAGTCGGCGCGGTGATCTGTTTGAATAACTCATCGACCGACGGTCGGTCTCCGCGATTGCGGATTGCGGTATCCGGATGATGGAGCCTTTTGGAGAGAGCCCAGTATTCACATTCGGATTGTCCCCAGTGCGGGTTGTTCTTCAGACACTGGGCAACGAGATCTTCCAAACTCGTGTTGTTCCGTTTTAGAATCTGGGCACGACGCTTTTCCTGGTCTGCCGCGGCAGCAGAATCGTTTGCTCCGGTTGAGTGAGGTTCACTTGCTGGTCGAGAAATCACACGCGGGTCTTCGAGAATGACCGCGCGGGGAATGTTCGGATACTTCGCGGCAAACCAGGCAACCGAACTGCTGCCCATGGAATGACCCATCAGGATTGGGTTCTTGAGATTCAGTTGCTCAATCAGACCGGCGAGATCTTCGACTTGGGCGTCGACTGAATCCGACGCCGAAGGTGGATCGGACAATCCGTGGCCGCGCGCGTCGGCCATGATGATGTCGTAGTCTTGTTCAAGTTCCTTAGCTAGATGGGTCCAACACAACCCATCATCGGAAGAACCGTGAGCCATCAACAGCACCGGTTTGTCACCACCCGTACGCCAGTAATGAATCCGAATGCCGTTGGCCATAACGTAGCCGTCAGTCCATCCCGCTGGCGGAGTTTGAGGTTCTGCCGCCAATTGGTGGCAAGACAAGACCGCTCCGAACATTGCCAGACATGCGATAGTAATGAATTTCATTGCGGGATCCTGTTTTCCTAATGGTGCCAACTCGCTGATGATGCGACCCATTGTTAGTTGACACCGGTGGGCAAAGCATTAGCTGGAAAATGCCTCGTACGGCAGAATAGATGAATCGACGAAAGGGCCGACGTTCCCTTGGCCAGATCTTTCCTTGCGAATCGTTCATGGTCCGTGATCATGAATCTCTATTTCCGAGCCGGAAGGTGCGGCAGGACTTCGTCGAACAGCTTGACCATTTCGCTTCGGATTTTGTTGTACTCTGGATCCTCTGCTAGGTTGTAAGCTTCATTTGGATCGGTTTGATAGTCATAGAGTTCGGCACCGACAACGCTATTAGAGAACGTGAAGCGTAAGTCCTTGTTCGAGATTGGGCGCCATTCCACATAGCGGTAACGTGCGTTACGGATGGCCCAGCCCATCACCTTTCCTTCCTCGGTATCTCGCATGTACTGGCTGACGGCAGGCGGGTTAGCCGTAGGTTGCTCACCACGCATCAACGCGACTAGGCTCTCGCCTTCCAGTTTCGACGGCGGATCCATCGCGGCCAGCTCGCAAAGGGTTGGGAAAACGTCGACGAATTCCGTTAGTGTGTCGTCGTCGACTCGGCCGCCGGGAATCTTCGGTGATGCGATGATCAGCGGCGATCGGGTCGCTTGCTCAAAGTTGGTGTGCTTGCCCCAAAGTTGTTTGTCGCCGAGGTGGAATCCATGGTCGCCCCACACGCAGATGATTGTGTCGCCCAGAAGTGATTCATCTTCTAATGCCTGGAGCAACTTGCCAACTTGGGCATCGACGTAGGAAACACACGCTGCGTATCCGTGCATCATGTGTCGCTGCAGTGGTTCCGGTATCTTGCCCTGTGAGGGAACCGGATGGAAACCGCGACCTTCGACATAAACGGTTTCCGCATAGCTCACACCGTCGGTGGGATAGTGTTGAGCCGATGCCGGCTCAAAATCATCCTCACAGTACAAGTCCCAGTATTTCTGTGGGGCGACAAATGGCAGATGCGGTTTGTAGAAACCGACGGCCAAAAACATCGGCTGGCCGCCTTCGCGATAGTTCCTACCGTGTTGATGAATCATCTTCACGGCTGGTGTCGCCATCGCGTTTCCTTCCGCATAGGCTTCATCAGGAACGTCTTCGCTTTCACAGACCGGCCGGGTGCCGTCCACGCTCGACAAGAAGTCGAGGATGTTAGCCTTTTGCTCAATGCCCCGCTGCTTTGCATCGGCCAGAGCAGAGTCGATCAGCTTGCGGGTGTGTGGATTCTGGTAGCCACCTCTCGCCGGTGCTGGCCAAAGGCTTTCGTCCCATTTCCAGAGCACGCCTTCACGATTGCTCCAGCTTTGCTTGTCCTGACCGTTGTCGGTGTTGCGGGAATCGAACACTTTCCCGAATCCACGACAGATGTAACCGTGGTGCTTGAAGTGTTCCGGCAACGTCGTCAACTGCGGAGCACGCTTTCGTGCCGAATCGATGTGAAAGATTTCGCCACCCATGTTGTAGACACCCGTCGTATCGGGACGCAGTCCGGTCAACAGACTCATACGCGATGCGCCACAAATGGCAACTTGGCAATAGTTCCGTCGAAAGACCGTACCCATCGCGGCGATGCGATCCAGATTGGGAGTCTTGACGATCGGATTCCCGTAACAACCAAGCCACGGCTTTAGGTCGTCGATGGCAATGAACAGGACATTGGGTCGCCGAGACAAATCGTTGGCTTGAAGGGATTCATTGATCCAGATCAGAGTCAGCAATGAACCAACGAGTAGCAGTCGCAATGTCGTCATGATGTTGACGTTATTCATATTGCAACTGAGCTTTCGTCAACGCTGGTTCGTCGAATTGCTTCATCAGTTCGACCAACCGAGTCTTGAAACGTGCTGCAATCTCCGCGTACGCGGGGTCCGCGTAGAAGTTAATCAGTTCATCGGGGTCGCGACCGAGATCGAATAACCATGGCTTGTCGGCCGTAGAAAGCACCAGCTTGTAGCGGTGATTGACAGCGGCCACCCATCGATTGCCGGCGTTGCGGAAATACACAATTCGATCGTCCTGGACTTCCTTGCCGTCGGATAGGAAATCAGCCGAGCCGTTTCGTCCGTGGAAGTCAGGTAAATCGGAATCGACGCCCATCAAGCTCAGCACGGTTGGTGCAAAGTCGGTGGTGGTAAACGCCGTCCGGATGACCTTGCCGGGTTTGATCTTGTCTGGATAGCGAATCACAAACGGAATCTTGGCCGACGTTTCGTACGGTAGCCCTTTGTTCAAACGACAATGTTCACACATCATGTCGCCATGATCGGAGGTGAAAACCACAATCGTGTTTTTGTCTAAGCCAGATGACTTCAGATACTCCAGCAGTTTCCCAACGTTGTCGTCGATACACTTAACCATGCCAAAGTACTTGGCCATCTGATCCTGATTGATTTTGGAGACAACATTATTTCCGCTCGGCAGGTTCCATTTCGGGCGTTGGTCTGGCTTGGCCAACGTGGCCGCCATCGTGCCGGGCTGATCAAAACGCAGGTTCTGATACATCGTGTCGTAGGGGGCACGCACGGTATTAGGACCGTGCGGATCCGGCAACGCCAGCATCAAACAGAACGGTTTGTCTTTCTCTCGCTGGATGATCTCCAACGTACGATCCATCAGGAAGTCAGTGGCAAACGATTTGTCGGTGGCTTTCTCAATGCTGTATTTGTACTTCTCGGTCTTCTCGTCGTACTTGCCGAGGACGCGGGCACCGTCTTCCGTCTGCTCAAACAGTTTCCAGTGCCCCCGATTGAACATGTAGCGATTGTCCTCAAAGCCAAACTTGCGTTCTGGTGACCAACCCGGTTTGGCGTTGCCATCCAAATGCCACTTGCCGACATACGCGGTCGCGTAGCCTCGACGGCGAAGGATTTCTGCGAAGGTAACAATGTCATCATTGAGCGGCAGGTCGTTGGAAGGCGAACCCGTCGCCTGCGGATACAGACCCGAGACCAATGACGCTCGCGATGGAGTACAGACCGGCGAGGCTGCGTAGAAGCTGGTGCAGATCGCTCCATCGCGAGCAATTGAATCAATGTGCGGCGTGTCCACACGCACGCCCGGGCCCCAAACATGAGCTTGTTCGTAGCTCAATTGTTGCCGGTAACAACCAAGCGTCCGAAAGTTGTGCTCGTCCGTTTGGATGATCAGCAAGTTAGGTGGTTTCGATTCGGTGGCGGCCAAAATCTGCCCCGAAAACGTCAAGCATAGGACGTAGGACCAAGTCAGCAAGATTCGTAGGTTCATTTCAAACTCTTTTTTACTTTCACTGTGATTTGAGCACTCTGCAGGCCTTCTGACTTCGCGGTCAGCTTGATTTCACCTGACTCACCTTTTCTCGAACGAATGACCACAAGGCACAGGCCATTGAAGACCTCACGATCCATGGCTTGGAACGATTGATGGCTGGTGGCGTCGCCGTTGCCCACCGCGATGATTTCTCCGGGGCCCTCGATGGCGAACTGAATCCGGTTGTCGGATCGCGGTACCAGTAGCCCTTCATTGTCAGAAACTTGAACCCTGACAAATGAGAGATCCTGGCCGTCAGCCTCAATCGTGCTACGGTCGGCCGACATGTCAATTTTGGCCGCATCGGCGGTGGTTTTCGAAGTAGCTTCCGCCCAGCGTTTTCCCTGTTTGTAGGCGACGACTTTGAGTTCTCCGGGCTGGTAGACGACATCATCCCAACGCAAACGGTATTCGTATTCGCCTTTCTTCCTACGGCCCAGTGAGTTTCCGTTGAGGAACAGTTCTGCTTCGTCGCCGGACGTGTAGACATGCACCGGCGTGACTTTGTCCACGCGGTTGGGCCAGTTCCAGTGCGGCAAGATGTGAGCCATCGGCAGTTGCGGACGCCAGCGTGCCTGGTAGAGATAGAATCGGTCCTTGGGAAACCCGCAAAGGTCGACAATCCCGAAGTAGGAGCTGCGTGGGGGGATGTTGTCGCCGAGCTTCTTCAGTTCCATTTCCATCCGCTCTCGTGCTTGGGGGTCCGAGAAATTCAGCAGGTTGGTGGCGTCGTTGTTGTAGGGAGTCGGCTCACCCAAATAGTCGAACCCCGTCCAAACAAATTCGCCGAACACACTCGGGAACTTGTCTTGTGCCGCGAATTCGATGTCGGGGTTATTGGCCCATGGCGGAGCGGATAGGTCGTAGCTGCTGACCTGAAACCAGCCGCCTGATCCTTTGCTCTTGTCGTTCGAGACCGGAAAGAAGTATTCGCCACGTGAACTGACCGTCGACGCCGTTTCACTGCCGTATAGCGGTTGACGTGGATGCGTCTGGCGAAACTTCTGATAAAGATGCGGCTTGTAGTTGTAGCCGAACACGTCGACGGTTTTCTCAAAACCGTTGAAGCCCGCTGCCGGCTTATTGCAACCGGCGGTGACTGGACGTGTCGGATCCTCGGCGTGGATGATTTCAGTGAGTCGCCGCGAAATCGCATGACCCGCTTCGTTGTTTTGTTCACGGATTTCATTGCCGGTGCTCCACATCACGACACACGGATGGTTGCGGTCCCGACGCACCATGGCCCGTAAATCCTTTTCGTGCCAATCAGTAAAATGGAGACTGTAGTCGTTGGGTACCTTGCCCGATTTCCAACAATCGAATGCCTCAACCTGCACCAACATTCCCATGCGGTCACATAGCTCCAGCAATTCGGGCGCCGGCGGGTTGTGAGAAGTCCGAATGGCGTTGCATCCCATCGCTTGCAGAATTTCGATTTGGCGCTCGATCGCCCGTGTGTTGACTGCCGAGCCAAGTGGCCCGAGGTCGTGGTGTTGGCAGACACCGTTCATCCGAATCAGGTTTCCGTTGAGTAGGAAGCCCCGGTCGGCATCAAATTCAATCGTGCGAATGCCGAAGGTTGTCTCGACCACGTCGACGACAACGCCATTCTGTATGATTGTCGTCTTGAGCACGTAAAGTTCTGGCGTTTCCAAGTCCCAGAGTTTTGGGTTGTCGATCTGGATGGTGCAATTGGCACCGGATTTGTTTGCCACCACCTCGGAACTTGCAGCTGCACGAACTTCATGCTGCACTTCCGTGGAGTCGTTGGCACCTTCGACTTGAGTGTTGATCTGTACCGCTGCGTTTTCTTCAGTGATTTTTGGCGTCGTGACTGTGACACCCCAGTGACCAACGTGGACCGGGTGACACTTGACGAGCCGAACGTTTCGGTAAATTCCGCCGCCAGGGTACCATCGCGATGATTCGGGTTTGTTGTCCAGACGCACGGCGATCGTGTTCGTCTCGCCCGGTTTGAGATGATCGGTCAACTCAAAACGAAAGGAAGAATATCCGTACGGCCACTCGCCGACGTACTCACCGTTGAGCCACACTGTTGTGCCGGACATGGATCCATCGAATTCGATAAAGACGCGTTTCCCTGCGTCAGATTCCGACGATGAAAAACTCTTGCGATACCAACCGATGCCCGCCCAGGGCAGCTTTCCGGTTCGATTGGGCAAGTCATCGCGGAACGGCCCCTCGATTCCCCAATCGTGCGGAAGGTTCAGCAGACGCCATGGAGAATCATCCAACAACGGTGATTCCAGACGTTTCGGCTCCGCGAGCTGGGAACCATCTGGCATCAGACCGAAGCGTGCAAATCGCCAGGCTTCGTTGAATTCAATCGTTTCCCGTCCGCTCTCGGCAACAGGAAGCAGCTCGTTGATGGGCGTTAACTCATCAGCGCATGAAACGGATCTCAATAGAGCAATGCTTGCAAAGAACGCTGATAGACAGAGGTTGCGGGTGTTCATCTTTGGTTGCCAGTCGGTGTGTCGGTTATTCAAGCCCGGAGATTGCTGGCACCATTGTATGCAAACGCTGTTTCATCCGTTGTTTCTCAGCATCGAATGTCGGATCATCTGCCAGATTGGTCCATTCACGTGGATCGGTGCGATGATCGTAGAGTTCTTCCTCGCCCGTGCGGTAGCGAATGTATCGCCAGTCGGCAGTGCGGATGGACCAGTGCTGGTTATCGACATTCCAGACATCCTTTTGGGATAGCCCTTGTTTGGAAGCGTGTTCACCGACAAAGAGCACTGACAAGGCGGCATCGGGGCCGCCCCACTTTCCATTTTCCGGATCAACAAGAAACGGGCGAATGCTGTGCCCGTCAAGTTTGGATCCCTTGTTGTTCTTGCGAGTGTCACCTTCGAGCGAACACAGGTCGACGAGCGTCGGGTACAGGTCAATCAGTGAAATGGGATGCTGGCAGACGTGGCCCGCTTTGGCCACGCCGGGTGCACGGATGATGAATGGGACACGAGTGCTTTCTTCCCAGGGCGAGTTTTTGAACAGATAATCTTTCTGCCCCATGTTCCAACCATGGTCGCTGGTGACGACGATGATCGTGTTGTCGCGTACTGACGCAGGGCTGTTGTCGATCGCATCGACAACTTGCCCAATGCAGTCGTCCACTGCTGTGACGCATGCCAGATAGGCTCTCGTGAATGCTCGAATGCCCTCGTCGCTGGTGGGATACGACGCCACAAGATCTCGAAAGTATCTCAATCCCTTCTGGTCGGATGGAAAGACGTTGGCGTAGTGTGTATCGGTAGCATCGTTCGGCTGAATGACGGGTAATTCGACGTCTTCGAGCGGAAACATGTCGAAGTATTTTTTCGGGACATGAAGCGGGGTATGAGGGCGAATGAAACCGACGCCCAGAAAGAACGGCTTGCCGCCGGTCTGCTTTCCAAACTCATCAATCTTTTCTGCGGCCCAGGTCGCGTTGCGTTCATCCGGTGTCAGATCCCGATCGTCTTCGCTGGCGTATCGGAACGTTTGCTGCTTACGCCAATCACCATAAAGCCATCCGATGTTGGGGTCGCCATCGTCCGCGAACGGGACGTCCGAGAGTGGAGCAAACGAACCATCGATCGCACCAATGTTTCCGAACGGAAGTGGCACCGAGGGATGTGCGACACGAGCGGTCCCATCGAAAACGACCGGACCATAGTCGGCCGAGTGCTTGAACTCGCTCCAGACATCCGGCTTGCCGTGGTGCATTAACTTTCCTGAACCGGCCACGTGATAACCGTTGTCACGAAAGTGCTCCATGATCGTTTTGGAGTTCTTTAAGACCGGATTTTGAAACCACTTCGTCCAGAAAAAATTCCCGGAAGTGTGAGGGTAAATGCCAGTGAGAAAACTCGAGCGTGAGGGAGCACAAACCGGGTTGTTGCTGTAGGCACGCTGAAACGCAACGCCGCTTTGAGCAAGACGTGCCATGTTCAGGGTGCGGGCTTGCGGGTGACCGCCGAAGCCGGTGACGTAGTCGTTGAGATCATCGCACACAATCAGCACGACGTTTGGACGTGCGGCTGGTTTGTCCGCCGCCTGAGCCGACAGTGAAATGCACGCCGCAATGCTGCACAGAATGAATTTAGTCGCACTCATTTCTGTTTCCCGTTTGCTTTTTGGTTCTTCTTTTGAAACGCCTCGGTATGGATCAGCCCAAGAAATCGCGGTTCGATGAGTTCGTCAGTCCAAGCATCGAGCTTGTTTTTCAACTGATCGCGGATATCGGAATCCTTGTAAGCGAGGTTGGTCGTTTCACCAATGTCGGTGGTGACGTTGTAGAGCTGTGCTTTTTCATCGCGGCCGGGAATGACTAATTTGTGATCACCGCTGCGGACGATGAAAGATCCGGAATCGAACTTACGCATGTAGGTCGCTTCGTGAGGCCGACCGCTTCTCTCGCCCGTGACGTAGGGCGTCAGGTTGACGCCATCCAGCGGACGCTCTGGATCGGTGGGGGCGCCGCTGAGAGCCGCAATCGTGCCAAAGATATCAAGTGAAATCACCGGCTGATCGTAAACCACGCCCTTGGGAAATCGTGCTGGCCACTTGGCCGCGAAAGGTACGCGGTGACCGCCTTCGTAAACGCTTCCCTTGTCGCCGCGAAGAGGTCCATTATCAGACGCATTTTTTGTTTCCGGTCCACCGTTGTCGG
Source organism: Aporhodopirellula aestuarii (assembly GCF_023701485.1). Taxonomy (GTDB): domain Bacteria; phylum Planctomycetota; class Planctomycetia; order Pirellulales; family Pirellulaceae; genus Rhodopirellula; species Rhodopirellula aestuarii. The sequence continues at coordinate 19,893 of NZ_JAMQBK010000050.1, read as the reverse complement.
AAAGAAAGAAGACCAGCGTATCATCTTCGATTTGGTTTTTCCGTAACGACTCCAACACCCGACCGACACCATCATCGACTGCGCTGACCATCGCCGCATAGATTTTTCGTTTGCCTTCCAAGTCTGGGAAACGAGCAAGGTATTTCTCGGTCGCTTGCAGCGGCAAGTGTGGTGCGTTGTAGGCTAGGTAAAGAAAGAACGGTTTCGCATGGTTGCGATCGATAAACGAAACCGCCTCATCGGAGAACTCGTCGGTCAAATACTTCGTCGGCTGTACCGGCTCGCGATTGCGAAGGATCCAGGTTTGATAGCTTTCGCTTTCGCCCTTCGCTTCATAGCTGTCTTGGATGGTGAGTTCTTCGGGCAGATAGCGGTGACCGCCGCCGAGATGGCCGTAGAATTCATCGAATCCGCGGCTGAGAGGATGCAGCACCTCATGAGCGCCAAGGTGCCATTTGCCGATCACGCCGCTGTGGTAACCGACTTCCTGCAATGCATCCGCAATCGTTGTTTCTTCGATCGGCACACCCATGTTCGGATCGCTGGGTTGATACTGCGGGTTGCGTTCAAATCCAAAACGTTGGCCGTACCGTCCCGTGATGAAAGAGGCTCGGCTTGGTCCGCAGACGGCGTAGGCGACATAGCCGCTGGTGAACTTCACCCCGCCCGCTGCGATCGAGTCGATATGGGGCGTGGGGATGTCCTCGCAACCGTTGAACCCAACGTCCGCATAGCCCATGTCGTCGACCATGATGACGATCAAGTTTGGTGATTTCGGCGTGCCTTCGCTTTCGGCTGGAAGCGTCGCTGAAAACAGAACCATCAAGATAAGCGTCTCAAGCAATGCCTTAGTCAAAAGAGGATCCTTCTTTTACGAATGAAAATATTGGTCGACCGGACGATTGGCAGACGGTGACCAACCACCTCGAAGGCATCATCGCACGCGATCTTGATCACAGCAGAGGGCCATTCAAGAGAACAATTGTCTTCTGTCGCAGCGGTATTAACAAGAAAATTGCACGCTCATTCAAAAAGGTGCATCCGGTGCGAGTGCAGGCCGGGGGGCAATCGCCGCCGCTTTCCGGTGAGTGAGCTGCTCAATAAATCCTGCCTCTTTTTGATTTCATGCTAATGGAAGCTGACGATCGAGCAATTAATTGGAAGGCTCGTTCTTTTTTGTCGTTCTCTTGGAGTGGCTAGCGGGCCAAATTTTTTTCTCGAAAGCAGTATTGGAGTACCCATGAAAAGGCAACGTTTCAGAGGATTTACGCTGGTCGAATTGTTGGTCGTGATCGCGATCATTGGGGTTCTTGTTGGTCTGTTGTTACCTGCCGTGCAGGCTGCGCGTGAAGCGGCACGCCGGATGAGTTGTAGCAATAATTTCAAACAGGTCGGGCTCGGGATTCACAATTATCATTCTGCCTACAACCAGCTCCCTCGACACAAAGGCGGCACCTCGGGAACGCCGACCGATTGGACCGACAGCTCAGCGTTAGCAAACCACGAAGAGCTTAGCTTTTTGGTCGGGTTGATGCCGTTTATCGAAGGACAGGCTCTTTGGGAGCAGATTGCCAATCCACTGGATGCAGACGCTAACGGTTCGGTTGATTTCCCTGCGATGGGGCCGACACCGGACCTTTCAGGTCCTGCGACGGATGGCAGTGATTACACACCTTGGTTCACCGAAATCCCGACTCTGCGTTGTCCGAGCGACCCCGGTACTGGGCTTCCCAGTTTCGGCCGCACCAACTACGCGGCCTGCTTAGGCGACAGTCCGTTCCGCGGCGCGGCTGGCGGAACCGACGCGATGCTGAGGCGACCCAGCGGTCCTGCTCTGCAAACACGTGCTTCGATGCGAGGTGCGTTTGTGCCCCGGCAAACAATGAAGTTCCGGGACATTCTCGATGGGTTGGCAAATACGATCATAGCCGGTGAAATTGCGACCGATTTGGGGGATCGCGATACCCGAACCAATCCCGGTTCGGGAACTGGCGACATTTCCACACCGAATCAGCCAAGCGTGAGCAACTGCAAGAACTCTTCGCGAATCGATCCGCTTCGCCCCCAGTTCTGGAAATCGAGTTTCGCGGGTGTGCTCACTTCCACTGGAGCCGGGAATGCACGCGGGTATCGTTGGGCCGACGGAAATCCATCGTTCACTGTGATGAACACGATGCTACCACCGAACGGTCCGACGTGCATCACCGTCGCGGACCCGGCGGTCAGTCCGAATGCGACGATTCGACATAGTACCGGGATGCTACCGCCAAGCAGCCGGCATCAAGGTGGTTGCCATGTATTGATGGGAGATGGTGCCGTCAAGTTTATCACTGACTCAATCGAAGCTGGCGGCACCGAAAGATGGCCCGTGCATCTCAGTGGCACCAGTACGACACCACCCAGTGCCAATGTGCCAGGCTCCCCGAGCCCGTACGGTTTGTGGGGTGCTCTCGGCACGCGTGCTGCAAGCGAGGTGATCGATTTTGAGTTGTAATCAATCCTTTAATTTCGTTGGAAATAGCGCTGTAGTCGGCGGGGGCATCGCCGAGTTCGTGTCTTGTGTCGTCGCTGGTGCAGACGCTCTCTGGTTTAGCAATTGAACCCTCACAACGGAACGTTGGTCAAACAGGATGGAAGACTTTGAGCCAACGGAACAGCGCAGCCACGCAGCGCGTGAGTATCCGTTGTGAACGAAAGAAAGCAGAGCAAATGGTGGTGATCTGCTTCATGAAATCTTTCAGCTGTTTAGGAGGTTACTGTTAATAATCGCTTTCGAATCAACAACCTTTATTAATTGATATCGGCTCATGATCTTTCGCAGACGCGGACGACTCACGAGTCAATAGTTTCTTTCTCGAAAGCAAGTTTGGATTATCGATGAAAAGGCAAAGTATTAGAGGTTTTACGCTCGTTGAGTTGTTGGTCGTGATCGCGATCATTGGGGTTCTTGTTGGTCTTTTATTGCCTTCGGTTCAGGCAGCCCGTGAAGCGGCTCGCCGGATGAGTTGCAGCAATAATTTCAAGCAGATCGGCCTTGGGATTCACAATTACCATTCTGCCTACAACCAGTTGCCACGTCACAAAACGGGCACGAGTTCAAATAATTTCAATTGGGACGGGGTAAGCGGTACGTTGAACAAAGAAGAGCTTAGCATGTTGGTTGGTTTGACCCCGTTTATCGAGGGACAGGCACTTTGGGAGCAAATCGTCAACCCGAACGGATTCAACGCAGACGGTAGCGTGAGAGCGAATCCATGGCCTGCCATGGGACCCACTCCTCAGAACCAGAACTACGGACCATGGATGACGGAGATCCCGACTCTTCGTTGTCCCAGTGATCCTGGTGTTGGTCTCCCTTCGATGGGCCGTACGAATTATGGGGCTTGCTTGGGAGATAGCCCGTTCCGTGGCACCGAGGGTGGAACGAATCGAAAGCTGGTGAGAAATAGTAGTTTGGCCCAAGAGACGCGTGCTGCGATGCGAGGGGTTTTTGTGCCTCGACAAACGATGGCCTTCCGTGACATTCTGGATGGCCTCGCGAATACGGTGATGATGGGTGAAATCGCGAGCGATCTGGGTGATAAGGACACACGAACCAATCCACTGGTCTCGATCGAGACTATCGGTGATCTAGCGGCAGAGGCAGGAACACCAGATGATTGCAAAACGCATGCGGATATTGACCCCCAGCGACCCCAGTTTTGGAAAGGTTCCGGCACGACAGCGAGCTTTTTGGCGACGATGACCCCGAGTGAGGCTCGAGGCTATCATTGGTCAGACGGCAATCCAACTTACACGGTGATGAATACGATGTTGCCGCCAAATGCTCCAGTCTGTCTCAGCAAGAAGGAAACCAACGCCAATCAGCCTGATTCGTCGCGATCCGGCGTGCTGCCTCCGAGCAGTCGTCACCAAGGTGGTTGTCACATCTTGATGGGCGATGGGGCGGTCAAGTTCATTACCGATTCGATCGACGCTGGCAATTCCAGCAACGTGCCCGTTAAGCTCCTCGGCACGGGCAATTACGTTCCAGGATCGAGGAGTCCGTACGGCCTGTGGGGTGCCCTTGGCACGCGTGCGTCGAAGGAAGTGATCGATAAAGAACTGTGAGCCATTCACTTGGTTCTAACAAAATTACCCTCGGACAACTTCGGTTGTCCGAGGTTTTTATCCGTTTGCATCGCCGAATCCAATCGTCCAGTCGGTGCCGCAAACTCGTGCTCGTTGTTTATTCCGCTCCTTGGCAACCGCCCTTCGGTGGTCGTCATCATTGTCGACGGCCCTCAGTTTCGAGGTCACATCACATTGCATGGAACTTGAAATGGTCGGCGCTCACTCTGTCACCACAACATCGCAATCTCAGGATTGGGTTGGCGGGTTTCAGAAAGGTTACGTTATTGATCGAGATATTTGCCAACCCGCTGCCTGCGGCAGGCAAGAGCCTGAAGCGAAAAATGAAATTATTGCTCCAAAAACCCATGACCTAGAATCATGTCCAGCGATGACAATGTATCTGAAAAGGCAGTCGACTTGACCGTGTTGTGGGTGAAAGCCGAGCCGAACCTCCGCGCATTTGTCGCCGCAACGGTATGGGACGTCCACCATGCCGAAGATGTGCTGCAAGAAATCGCATCCGTCGTCTCGATGAACTTTGCGTCGTACGACCCTGCTCGGCCGTTCTTGCCCTGGAGTCTCGGAATCGCGAGACTGAAAGTGTTGGAGTACTTGCGGTCATGTGGACGAGATCGAGTTGTCCTGTCCGACGCCACGCTGCTCAATCTGGAATCTGCCGTCCAGAGTCTGTCTGAAGAAGATCTTGCGAATCGACGGGCAGCCTTGCAGGGCTGTGTCAAACGCCTCGCAGGCAGACAAAGGCGGGTGATTGAACTGCGTTATATTAAAGAAAAGCCGCTCGAAGAGATCGCCCGTGAGCTCGCTACCACCCGTAGCACCGTGGCTGTCACGCTACACCGCGCTCGAACGGCGTTGCGAGAGTGTATCAATCGATCATTAGATGTCGAAGGAACTGCATCGTGAAATCACCTGAAGAACTTTTTGACCGCTATCTCGATAACGAGCTCACGCCGGGAGAGCTCGTCGAGCTCGAAGCTTGGATTGACAAAGATCCACGCAATGCTCAGCAGTTCGTTCAATGGTCGGCGACTCATTTGGATACACGTACGGCGATGCAGGGAAAGGCATTGCATGATGCGGTCGTGCAGAGTGTCGATGCTGAGTCATCACGATATGGCCCGGAATCAGCAGTCGAGTTGCGGCATGGTTACAAGATACTCTATCAGCATCTAGCGACTGCCGCTTGTGTCGCCTTGGTGATGTCCGCCGGGTACTTTCTGATCCCGAGTTGGTGGTCAGAAGATTCGCAGCCGAAGCTGATGCCCCAGATATCGTCGCTCGCCAGTGACGCGAAGATCACCCAACGCATTGACTGTGTGCTCGAACAGGATCGGTGGAACGTTCAATCGTCTGTGTATCAATCCGGTCAGTCGATTCAATTGGCCAAAGGCGTCGCCGTGATTGAGTTCTCCAGCGGCGCATCGGTGACGCTGGAAGCGCCTGCGGAATTAGAAGTCCTGTCTGGTAATAGCGGTTTTTTGCATGAAGGCAAGCTGACAGCGGTCGTTCCAGAATCAGCCGTTGGGTTTGAAATCCTTACGCCCGACTCCCGCGTCATCGATCATGGTACGGAGTTCGCCGTCCGAGTTTCAGCGGGCGTATCGGAGACACATGTTTTCAAGGGCGAAGTCGAGCTGCTCGCGACTCGGAGAAACACCGGCAGCGATACGCCCACCAAGTCCACGCGGCTGACCGCTACCGAAGCGGTTCGATTTGATGGAGATGAGAATTCGATAGGCACACCCATGAAAGCTCTGCCCCAGAGATTCATTCGTATGCCTCCGGAATCGGGTGAGGTCCAATCGGACCTCGCAATCATTACGCCTCTGCCCCGCCAAAACGATCTCGTCATGTGGTTCGAGGCCGGTCACGGGGTGCAGCTTGATCCCCGCTCACGCGTCGTTTCGTGGCAGAATCTTGCCAGCAGCAACAACGAGTACCCTTCCGCTGCGTGGCAGGTCGCGGCGAGCCATCGCCCACTCTACGAAGAGAGTCACACAGCATCTCGCCCAGCGATTCGGTTCGATGGCGTTGAAAAACACTTTCTGGCAACCACGCCGATCCAAACGAGCAATGAGATGACGGTGTTCATCGTTTGCGACTTTGACGGTGCTAGAAAAACCGATTTTGGTAAACTGTTGATGCTGACAGGGCGGGCCAAACTGTCGATTCAGCAGGAACAGGGCAGCATACCTGTCGCCCAGGTCTTTTGGTGGGAAAAGAGGAAGACTCATAGCACGCGAGCTCCGTCATCGATCACGCCCGAAGCACCCATCGTACTTGCTTGTCGCTACAGCCTTGCCGAGAACACCTTGCAATTGTTTGCAAATGGAGAACTCGTCGCGGAAGATCAGGCCAACTGCCCCATCGCGACGGAAGCTTCCCACCTGATCGGCTGCAACTATCACCGAACCAAGAGTTTCTTCACGGGAACCATCGCAGAGATCGCTGTGTACAAGGAATTCCTCGATCGAGAAAGTTTTGATCAGGCATCGTCAGCTCTGGTAGAGAAGTACTCCGTTCGTCCACGCGTCGAGCAGCCGTAGCGATGGACCAAGCGTCCCGACAATCAATGGTTGCCGAGGCCGAGCGGTCGTGTCGAATGTCGATGTGCTTGCATCAGCGAGTTTCGCGCCGAAGGCCGTAGCGTTGCGACGAATTCGCTGCCTTGATCGAACGAAGTCCATGGCTCGAGCGAGGCGTATTCGTTGTCAAAGCGATCGATACCGAGGTATCCGAAACCGTCTCCGCCATTGCCCTCAAACGATCCCGCTTGGCCAGGCAATTCAACAAATTCGATGCGAACGTGCTGTTCTGGGTTCGTTTGATGGAACTGCATCATCCAGTTGCCACCGACATCGGTGAGCGAGATCTCCTCTCCCAGCAGCCGACCCGCGCCGTCATAGATCCGACCAATGATCTGGGTGCCTGGCCGTGCTGCACCACTGAAAATCGGATCGGGAGCCAGCGTGTGAATGTTCTGGCTCAGAACACGCGGTTGATTCGCATGTCGGTGGTAAAAACCTCCATCTGCGGTTTCACCAAACGGTTTTGACGAATCGCGTTTTGAATCTTGCAATTGCCCTTTTTCGTTTTGGCTGAAATCATTGTAAGCATCGAATGTAAAGAAGGTCAGGTCGATCGTTGTGGGATCATCAGATGTTTCTTCATCACCGGGCTCTCCGGCATTGATTCCGTTGGCATCAACGCCGCTATCGGATAGATCGCTGATAGGACCGACCAAGCCGCCGGATTGGTTGCGAAGCGGGGCGCCGTTCTCGTCCAGCGGGTTGCCAACGGCCTGCGCCTGGTTCGTGAGCGTCGCCTCGGTTTGCCCCGGTTGGCTCACTACTTCCACGGTCATTTGCACCGTTAGGCTTTCACCGGGGCGGACCAACCCGGTAGACCCGTCGAAAATATTTTGGGTGGTGTCGTTATCATAGGCGTGGTTGATGACGGGGGCGACGGTCGCGTTGGATAGCACAATTTGAGGTGATCCGACGACACGACCGAAATTGACTCCATACTCAGTCGCTAAATTGTCGAACAATTGCAAATCAGTAAGATCCACCGTGCCCGTGTTCTCGACAATGAATTGGATCGTCAGGTCGTAAGTCAATCCGCGTTGGCGTGCTTCAATGATCGATTTCGCGATTCCAATATCAGGAATATGCAATGGAGTTGGATCGTCAGCCGTGCTGGAATCTCCCGGTTGGCCAGGATTCGTGGTTGACGGATCCTGCCCCGAATCACTTCGGTCATTGACCACCGCGGTGGCGTTGCTTGGGTCAGCCCCCGTGACCACAGCTTGGTTGTTGAGGAAAGCCGATGTTCCACCTGCATCGGGATCCACTTGCATGTCAAAGGTGACCACAAAGACATCTCCCGGACGCAGGATTCCAGTGGTGGGATCGAGCATGTTTTGCGAGACATCCGATTCCCAATTCGGATTCAATGTCGGAGGCGTCCCCGTCACTCCCGCGATTGGGATTTGCGTATTGGACACGCTTAAAAAGACGTCTCCGAAAGTCGCCGCAAGATCTTGGCTGAGTTGAAGATTATTCAGATCCGTTGCTCCCAAGTTCTCTACCACGATCGTGACCGGCACGGTGAAGTTGTCGGTGCCGGGGACTGGTGTTGGATCGCCATGATCTAAAGCAACACCGATCGCGGGAACCAATGTTGGGTCATCGAATCCGCCCGAATCGCCCGGGTTACCCGGGTTGCTGCTGGCCGGATCACTTCCGGTATCGGACAAGTCCGTCACAGTCCCGTCGTATCCGGCGATCATGGGGCGTGAGTCGTAGTCGCCAGAAACTTCCACCTGGTTGTTTGACGTTGAATCAAGTTGATCAATATCAATTCGAACCGTGAAGCGAACCACAACCTGATCGCCGGGATCGAGTGTTCCGGACGCTCCATCGAAGATTTCCACTAAGGAATCGCCGTTCCATGCAGCAAGATTGGGATCTTGATCCGCCGTGGACGCGACGATTGCGGGAGGACTCACGACCGATATAAAGCCAGGGCCGAAACGGTCGTCCAGGTCCTCGGTCAGTGTGATGTTATCAAGAGGCACGGTGCCCAGGTTCCGAATCACAATCTCATAGGTTAAGTCGCGGTTTCCATCGGGTGCGCCAGTGGAACTCACAAGGCGTTTGGCTGCACCAATCTCGGGCAATACGAGAGGCGTTGCGTCATCCGTTGACCCCGTGTCGCCGTCGAAACCCGCGTTTGATGAATTGGCATCTGTCCCACTATCCGACAAATCGGTTGCCGTCACAGGAGACCCGCCATTAAGCAAGGCATCTCCATACTCGTCCAACGCTCGACCAGAAGCCGAAGCTTGATTCTCAGCCGTTTGCGATAACCCGTCCACCGCATCGGGATCGACGACAACGTTGAAAGTAATCTCGAATGAGTCCCCCGCATCGAGCGAAGCCGATGCGCCGTCGATCAAGGATTGTGTCGTGTCGGTTTCCCACCCCGGGTTGACGCTTGGTAATGTTCCCGTGCCACTGGTGTTTTGGATCGCGAGAGTCCCCGCTTCGATTTCGACAAATGCGTCGCCAAACTGAGTGACGACATCATCTAAAATCGACAATTGATCCAAGGTGACGGAACCCGTGTTTTCAATGAACAAGGTGTACGTGACGGTGTAGTCGCGAGTCGCCGGATCTTGCACCGCTGATGACTGGTGCGTTGCAACGCCAAGATCGGCAATGTAAACCTGCGTTGGATCGTCTTCGGTGCCTAGGTCTCCAGGTGCCCCAGGGTTGGTACCCGCGACATCACTGCCACCGTCCGAAACGTCGGTCACTTGCAGCGGTGTGCCGGGGACAGTTGTCACATCGGTGCCGCCCGCAATTGCGGTGTTATCGATCGCGGCCGACGTACCGCTGGCATCAGGATCGATCGTTGCGACAAAAGTCACTGTCAAAGATTCACCCACGTCCAAGAACTCATTCGTCACGACGGGGTCAAATAGGTCAAGTGATGTATCGCTCGACCATCCTGAGTTGATCGTTGGAGTTCCGGCTCCGGTGGATACCACGACCGGAGTCGTCACTGAAACGAAGCGACTTCCCAATTGAGCCTCAATGTCATCGAGAAGGGTTAGCTCATCGAGCCGAACGGATCCCGTGTTCTCAATGCTAATCTCGAAGGTCACATCCCAAAGATCGCCATTTGCAGAAACATCCAGAACATTCATAAGTGATTGAAGGTTTGAAATCTGGTCGGTGTCCGAATCTTGATTGTTGAGCGTTGTCAGATCCACGCCGTTGAATGCATCGTCAGAAACGCTGACGTCTACAGTCAGCGGATCATTCTCTGCATCCAAGACATCGACAACATCACCGGTAATCGAAAGGTTAACCGTTTCCCCGTCTTGGACGACGGGAAGGGTCCAAGTGACCGTTCCGGCGCTGGCGTCGATGACGCCGCCGTTGGTCGCAGTCACATTCTCCAACACGTTGGTCGGGTACTCGGCAACCACCACGACGTTTTGACCATGAAACGTGCCGTTGTTCACTAGCGTGATGTCATGGGTGACGCTCTGGCCAGCCACAACGTTTTCGTTTCCGTCAACAACGGTGATCGTGTAATCCGGATGACCGTGGTAGCCGAAATCCGTTGTGGAGTTATCGGTATCAACAGGCAAAACGATGATGGTCGCGTCGTCAATCGTGGCGTCGCTGTTATAGGTCGGGTTGTTGCCAACTTGATCTGGTAGATCGCTTGAATCAACGGTGATGGTGTAGTCGCCAGCGATCAAATGATCGAACAAGTAGCTGCCATTCGCTGCCGTGGTGACGGTCTGGGTGTAGTCGACCGAAGTATCTCCATTGACATCAATCTCCAAGGTGATATCGACACCAGCAAAACCTCGGTCATTGTCGCCTGCGTCGAAAGCTCCGCCATCGCCGGAGTAGTCAAAGAACACCAAATCACCAATGGACGAATTGCCTCGATAACCGAAATCCTGATCCGTTGGCAAATTTGCGAGTCCCACGACGAAGGTGGCTTGATCATCCAGCGTTGCATCGGGATCGTCAGTTTGGGTCGTGCCCGCAAGCGGTGTGACAACGACTCGATAGTCGACGCCTGGTTTTTCGGTGAACAGATAGTTGCCGTTCGCGTCGGTGGTGGTGACAAAGTCTTCTTCGAAATTCCCGTCGCCATCGTGGTCCATTTGTAACGTCACGGTGACGCCGGACAATCCTGTTTCCGTCCCAATGTCGTTGGTTCCGTCGTTGTCGGCGTCCCAATAGACAACGCCTCCAATTTCAAATTGAGTCTCACCGAAATCCTGTTCCGTCAAACCAGTGACTGGCAAGGTCACGTTCAGCTCATCTGCACTGGTACTGGTGTAATAGCGTGGTTGAATTTGACGCACGACATAGTCCCCAGCGGCGAGATGATCAAAACGGTAGTCGCCAGCCGAATCGGTCGTCGTGAATTCCAGCAGGTTGGTGCCTGCGCTGTCATAGAGCTCGACGCGAATGTTATTAATACCTGTGGTTTCTCCCGCTTGCTGCGTTCCATTGCGGTCGTCGTCGAAGAATACGGTTCCGGAGATCGAGGCACCACGCTCGCCGAAGTTGTAATCGATACCTGCCGCATTCTCGACAACATCGATTCCAGAGATCACGTTGGCGACGCTGTCATCGCCATTGGAAAGACTGCCGTCGACGTGCTGGCCATCATTCCATTCCGGTGGCTGTGTTTCGGTGATGGTGTATCCGGTTGCATCTGAAGGACGTAGGTTGATGAATTCGTACCGGCCGTTCGAATCCGTTTGGACGGTGATGTCCACATCGTTTCCTCGATCATCGGTTCCGGTCAATCGCAACGTGGCCAATGCGATTCCGCCCTCACCCGTGTCAATCTCGCCATCGTTGTCGCGATCATTGAAAACATAGCCTTCGAGCGAATTGGGACGAAGTTCAGCGAAGTTGTTTTCTGAGCCATCGGTGTCGCTGTTGATCACGACCGCGGTGAATTGATCATTGCCCAACGTTCCACCTTGGGAACCAACGGTATCAATCCCGTCCAAATATCCGGTAGGCTGACTGACTTGGGTGATGGTGTATCCGGTCGCATCGGATGGGCGTAGCCCAGCGAACTGGTAAAAGCCATTGCCATCGGTGGACACCGTTTGGTCCACGGTATTGCCAACGTCATCGGTTCCTGTGATGCGAACCGATTGTCCCGAGATTCCAATTCCGTCAGAGCGATCACTGTCGTTGTTCTGGTCCGTGAACACATAGCCAGAAATCACGGACTCAATGACTTCGCCGAAGCGATACTCGGTTCCGGTGTCCCCAGCCGCTACGTTGATACTATGGATCTGGTCATTGATGGAAAGAGCTCCGTTCGCGAGCGAACCATCGGTCTCTGCTCGGTCGGCGTAGGCTCGGCCAGAGGGGGCATTGAAAGCTGGTTGAGTTTCCGTGATTGTGTATTCGCCCGGACGCAATTCATCAAATGCATACAGCCCTCCGCCGCTGGTGACCAACACGATCGGAGTGATCACGCCATTGTCATCTGTCCCGGTCAATGTGACTGTCACGCCGTCGATCCCGCTGTCGCCCGCGTCAAAGACGCCATTGTTGTTCGCGTCGTGATAGACGATTCCGGAAAGTTCGCCTTCTTCCAATTCACCAAAGTTGTAGTCGGCTCCGCCATTTTCGTTTGCCGTCGACAGAACGATGGTCGTGAAAGTGTCGTTGGCCGAATCATCACCGCCACCGGTTCCAATGGTATCGGTTCCATCCATGTAAGCCTTTCCGTTGGGGGCGGTGGTGGGCTGAGTTTGGGTGATTGAATAGGTCCCCGGTCGAAGGTCTTCGAACAGATAGAAACCATCTGGATTCGCGCCCGACCCGGTCGTGAAGACTCGAGGGGTTATTGCACGCCCGAGGTGGTCGGTACCGGTGAGGGTGACCGTGACCCCGTCAATTCCAGTTTCGGAGCCGTCGAAAACGCCGTCGTTGTCTGCGTCGAAGTAAACAAATCCATCCAGTGTGTGTTCACGTGCATGGATGCTATCCGTGTCCACATCACTCGAATCGCCATCGGCGTCAGTCTGGTCGCGTTCGCCGGTTTCCGTTCCATCCAACGTGGTTGCCGACGTGATTCGTGCCGTGTTCGTATAATCTTGCCCCACGACAACATCGTCATGAACTCGCACGGTGAACTCGAACGTCGCGGTCGCCCCCGACGTAATGTCCCCACCGGAATAGGTGATGGTCCCAGAACTATTGGCCTCAGTGAATCCTGATTCAGTGGTCGTGAAACTGACCGTGGAGATGTCATAGACCGTTGGATCCAAAACGTCCTGCAGGTTCACTTCGTACGCCGCGTGGGGGCCATCGTTTTCGACTTCAATGGTGACGGTGACCTCGTCTCGAGCGTTCACGTCGGCCAGGTCGATCGACTTTAAAATTCCCAGATTTGATTCGACCACGGTCACATCGACAGAGTTGGATGAAGCCGGGGCAACCGCATCTCCAGATAGATCAATCGTCGCAACATTGCTGAGCACTGATTGGGAACCGGTGTATCCCGTCGTGCCAGGATTGTCAGTCACGACCGCCGTTACCAGAATACTGAACGAGTTGTTGCTTCCATTGTTGTCGACTGCCGTGCTGATCGCACCAAAGGCGAACGTGACATCCTCGCCGTCCGAGGTGCCACCGGTCACGGTCGGTGCCCCGACGGTTCCATTGAATCCGGCCGTATCCAAGGTAAACGATACGTACTGCAAACCATCTGGAAGTTGATCGACAAGGGTCAAGTCGGGGGACTCTCCTTCCGGCATCGTGACCGACAATCGATAAGTGATCTCTTCACCGATCGTCACATTGCTTCCGGTCGTCTCCGTCTGATTCGTTGAAACTAGGGACTTCACAAAACCGGGCGGGTTCACTACGAACGAGAGTGCATCGCCACTGATGTAGTCGGCCGTGTTATCACTCGAATCCGTTCCGACTCGCTCGTCGCTGGCAGTGTTGTGTGGGCTTCGATCTAGCACGGTCCCATTCAACGAAGACCAATCCACTTCAGGATTGTTTTCGAAGCTTGCGTTGGGGGTAACGGTGGACGCGATCGTCCCATCTACGGTGATTGTGATCGTCCGTCCAACCTGTGAGGCGAGCATGTCCCAATCGGTACCGGTGTATTCCAGCGAATATCCGGTTCCGTCCGACCCAGACAGAGTGAAATCAGAGTTGGACACCAAGCCTTCCGTGTCAGTGACCGAGAAGGTGACTCCTGTTAATACGGATGCGGAACCGTTTGTTGGCAGATCATCCAGGAAGCCTAGCTCAAATGCGTCTAAGCCGCTGCCGTTGGTGATCTCGATCGTGTATTGAATCGCGTCGCCAGCATCCCCCGTTGTTTGGCCTGCATTCCCGGCAATGGAAATACTTTGATCCAGTGTGATTTCAGGTTCGACAACAATCACGTCAGCCGCGTCATTAGTAACGTTGTTGTCGGAGTTATTGCCCCAGGTATAAGTGGCAACATTATCGAGTGCAGTGGTTGTTTGGTTGCCCGAGGTGTTCAGTACCACAGCTTGGTACTCGATCGTCAGTTGCCCACCGTTTCCGTCACTGGTGTCGCTATCGGTCACCGTCCCCAAATCGAAGGTGATGGTTTGGCCGTTGTTGGTAATCGCGGGTGTCAGCGATCCGCTGAAGGTGATCCCGCTATCCGATGTACTGAGCACATTGACAAACGCCAGCCCAGCATCCAATTGATCCGTGATGATGGATTGGGGAACGGTTGCTTCCGGGAAATCAATGACCAAGCGGTAGGTGACCAACTCGCCAATCACACCTTGGTTCGCACCATTTCCACCCGAGACAATTTCGGTTCCAACGAGCGTCTTCGTGATGTTCCAAGTCGTGGCGACGTCTACATCCTGCGACGCGGCTTGGTAGTAGTCGTTGGGGACGCCGGTGGTGTTGCTCCCATCGCGTTCCCCGTTGGTTGTCCCTGATCCAGAGTCGGTTGCCAGGGAGGTCCACGTCAACGTCGAAGCGGTTGTCAGCGTATCGTCTGGTGTAACAGTACCGTCCACCGCTCCGTCATAAACAATCTCAACAGTCTGACCTTCATTGAGTCGATCAAATGTAACCGTCAAGCTAGAGCCTGACTGAGAGATGGTCGGGTAGTCCGCGTCACCGAAATTCACCACAACGCCATCGATTCGAATGGAATTGAGGGAATCGAAGGTGAAATTGTCAGGCAATGTCGCATCGAATACGACATCAAATGCGTCGGATTGATTCGTTCCGCTGGTGACCGCGAAGTCCACTGTGTATTCAACTGCGTCCCCTGCATCAACGTTTGCGATGCTGGACGTGATGCTGGGTTGGCTGATTAATGGTTCAACAATTTGAACCAACGGCCGGCTTCCGTCTGGAAGATCAAATTCAGTCGTGTCCCCGGATTGGACGCGAAAATCGTTGTAGCGTCCATCGCCACTGTCGTTGCTGCCTGAAACGCTGTTGTCGACCAGAGCATTGAATTCGATGACCACGTACTCCGCATTGGCATCTGTATCTGAATTCGTCAGATTCCCAAGTTTGAAATAGACGTCGGTGCCGGTTGCGTACGTATCGTCTTGGCCGCTGGCGGAAATCGAAACAGCAGTGTCAGGCAATGCGAAGGTTGGTGTGTACGCCGGGTTGGTCGAATCCAGCCCGACACCTGAGATCGTGTCCGACGACAATCCACCGTCACTAATGAATGCGACATTCGCCATGCCATCGTCCATGAACGTCAAGCCGTTTGGTAAAAGATCGCGGACTACAAAGTCGTCTAAACTCCCCTGGGGAATTTCGACTTGAATTCGATACCGGATCGTTTCGCCAACGGTCACGCGTTCGGCGCCGCTCTCGAATGTCGTGTGCGCCTGATCCGTCGAGACGATCGTTTTAGTTCCATCAAAGTTGGATGTAGTCGCATCAGCGGTTTCAGTCAAACCAGCCGCATGATTCTGTCCGCCTTCCTTCGACGCGTAGTGCGTGATCTCGGCGGTGTTGGTGTGCGTTTGATTGATCGTCGCCGCGTCGGTGAGCTCGACGTCGTACAAAATCACGAGAATGTTCCGGCCGTTTGTGGGGTCGTCTCCATCAATCGCTCCTGCATCGATTCCAGACGATCCGGGGGTGGGGCCAGGGTCATCAATGATGATCCCGTCTCCAAAGAGCCCTGGGTTGCCGCCATTGACGTCGGTGAACGTGTGATCGGCCCCGGTCCCGTCGACGATTCGCATCGAACCGCCAACGAAAGTAAATCCGTCAGGCAATTGGTCTTGGAGGGTGACGTCATGGGCTCCGCGATAAGAGGAACCGAAGTTCTCAATCACGATGGCATAGCGAACACGATCGCCCGCTTCGAGATTGTCAATGTTCGCGTCGACTGGTGTGGCTTCTAGTCCGTCGCTATGGAGAGTGCCCGTGAACGTCCCGCCTGACCCGACGGACGCAAACGTTACTGGCCCAACCGAACCCGTGATATTGGCATCGGTGCTGTCGGTGTCGACGACGCCTTTTTGGATTGCCAATAAGGGTTGAGTCATCTCAACTTGAATGATCTCATCCAGCACAGTGGAATCTTGCTGGGTGGTCCCTTCGGAGGCCCTCACTTGATTGGTCAAAAACAAACCATCGGCCGTTGGAAGATCGCTAGCAGTCACCGACAAATACAATTCGATTTCAGTGGCAGGTGAGCTTGGGTCGTCGTAGTTCCCAAATTCCAATGCAAGTGAATTGGAGACAGGGTCAATCAGGATATTGGGTGTGATATTCGAGTTCGTCCCATTGCTATAGAAGAAGGAGTCGTTGGCACCAAATTCGATGACTCCAGAACCCGGTGGCGTTGTATCAAACGAATTCCCAATGTCGACTGTCCATCCATAGGTGGCACCCGCGTTGTCGAATCCATCCGCGTCATGATCGGTGACGTCAAAAATCGGAAGTGGTAAGTAATCGGTAAGGACCAAATTCTCGAAGTCGGTCGAGGACAACGAGTAGTTGATCCGATACGTCACCACATCGCCCGCGACCAAGATTACCTTTCCAGTATCCGGATTGGTCGGCAAGGTGGTGCTGCCATTGATCGCATAAACCGTTTTTGCAAGCGTGCCGCCTTGGATCTGAATGGAGGCCGATGAGGTGTCGGACTCGGTGTGCAGAACACGTTCCATCGAGGCGAATCCGTCTGCGAGATCGTCGTCTTCGGCGTTTTCCCGAACCGTCCCCGAAATCGTCAGACTGGAATTTGTGATCACGTCGCCTTGGTCGACGCTGCGGTCTCCTGATGGAAAAGTATCGGCGTATTCATCTTGGATCACGGTTCGGAACCGGATCGTCCCGGTGGCGGCACCTTGATTGGTGGGGCCGTCACTCAAACCGCCTTGCAAAATTCCGTCGGCAGCACCGTTGTTGACGAGTACTTGCGAAAGATCGAATGTCAGCGTTGTGGATCCGTCGGAAGTTCCACTTTCGGACGTATCATCCGAGCGGTCGATCTGAGTTTGGTCGACAACCAATGTCTCACCACCGTCGGGATCGATCACTTCACGAACAGTGAAGCTACCAGTGACGCTGCCATTCAAATCGGTGATGTCAAATGTCGCCCCGTAACCGAAATCAAATAATTGACCGTCCTGAAACAAATCGGTGATTTGAAGGTCTCCAAACGTGAAATAGTCACTGATTTGAAATTCAAGGGTGTACTCCAATACGTCACCGGGCGTCGCACCAGGCGAACCAACATCGTTGACAACCGCAACTGTCTTTTGAATCGCAATAGCCTTGTTATCCAACGTGTGCTCGGGACCAGTCGGATCCGCCATGGCGACCGCCGGCGCATCCAGACCATCGGTCGGCGTCCAGGTTCCTTCGGCACGAGCATTGTTGAATGATCGTGAATCTGGAGTTGATGTGGTATCGTCTTCCCCGTTGACTGGAATCACGCGATCCGAATTGCCATCGAATTCCGACACATAGAAACTGAACGTCACAACGACGTCGCTGCTGGAACTCGTCCCCGTCACGTCATTGTCTAAACTGACAATCAGGTCTTGCGAGGTGCCCGGCGTTGTCAAACTGCCGAGATTATCGGTGTAGGCTGCGTTTGATCCACCGACGGTCACCGAGTCGATGCTGGTAACAACGATGTTGTCTGGAAGCGAATCAATGACATCTAAATCCGAAATCGTTTGACCATCGGCAATGTCTACTCGAATGACATACTGTGATTCGTAGCTTGGACCGGTTGCCATCTCATTCTCCGCTCCCGAATAGGATTTGGTGAGCGAGATGAGTGTTGGATTGACCGCCATGGTTTCTGACCATTGGCTGCCCGCTGAAGCACCGCTGACGTCCACCTCGTTGTCGCTCAGCAAAACGGCGTCTGCGTCAGGATTATCAACGGGGTCTTCACCAAAACGAAAACCACTCCGTGCACCAATGGTCAACGCCTCACCGAGATCAGCGAATTCACTCAGGGTGGCAGTGACGTTCACAGTTGCCGCAGGCTGCCCCGGAGCAAACGAGCCAAAGGGCAACTCCAAAGTGACGAGCTGGTCACCTGCGCGTCCAAACAGACGTTGCCTCGTTGCTGTCGCGGAGCCGTCGTTCACGGTCAATGCGGCGGCCGTTCCACCGACCAAACTCGCGTTGTTCACTGTGATGTCGCTGACGTCCGTTTGAGCTTGGGTGCCGATGAACTCCACCAACACATACCCGTCACTCATTCCACCGGTGACGCTGACATCACCAGGCGAGACACTGCTAAGTGCTTCCAAAGCCGCTTGCACCGTGGCGGCATCCGCATTGAAAGCAAGATCCGTTGTAGTCTGACCACCAAAGCCTAACGTGAACGTCCCACCGGTCGTCGCGGAATCAATCGTGATTGCTTGCGTCTCGTTTTGAACGATTTCAAAGTAAGGATGCTCCACCACTCCGAATCCATTGGAATCGTTGGCGAACGTGCTGACGGTCGAGTTGACCACAGTGCCAAGATAGCTAGCCGAGCCAAACGATACTCCATCGTATCCGTCGATGCCCGCGGCAGGAAACAGCAAGTCGACGACCGGCCCATATCCGACATCGCTTCCCGTGTTTTCAAACGTCACGTCGAAGTTGAATGTTGAGCCGAGTTGCACGTCGCGGGTCGCGTTTGGCAAGGTGACCTGAGGCCCTGCAGCAAGGCGGTGCGAGTAGGAGCTCTGAGCCGATTCGCTAAACGCAATCTCGGTTTCGACTGATCCATGATGATGTTCCAGCTCCCAGTCCGCATCCTGTTGAGATGCGCCCGTGTCATCGTCGCTGGCCGCGACGTTGGCATCTGTCAGACTGGCGAGTTGTTCCACCAGCTCAATGCCTTGCTCGGATCCTGCGATATCGCAACCATACAGCAGGATATCAGCGTCCGTCGTCAGAGCATCGCCCCATGCCGCGACACTTCCTGAATTCACATACAGACTCTGCGAGTCGACCCAGTCGTTTCCAAGGCGAAACGCTCCTTGTTCGCCGTGGGACACCACATGAATCGCATCGAGGTCCTGTCGACTTGCTAGCAGTTCGCTCACTTGGTCAAAACCGCTCGCATCTCCCTGCAATAGGATCACCTCGAGTGTGCGGTCTTCTTCCGAACGATTAATGAGATCGTCGATGAGTTCTTGGTACGACTCGACGGCCGGATCGACGATGACCAGTTCGCGGCGTTTCTCAACCAGCTGCAGGTTCTCCGCAGCGGCCTCGTCTAAGGCGGATTCGTCATTAACCATCGTCGCTGAATCAGCTTGTTCAGCTTGATCGGGTGTCTGCGACTCGGCGGGGGGCTCAGTAGCAACCGCAGCGTCAAACAGGACTCGTTCTTCCAATGTTTGAAAAAGGCGAAGCGATTTCGCAAAACAACGTTTCATAGCAACGACCGGCAACGGGTGACAATTATCCCAATGATTTAGGAATGCTTTCTGTCACAAGGTTGCCACGTGGCTGGCGATAGACGCTGATATTCACGTGCGTTTTCGAGTTGGTCTGTCGCTTTTAGGGAAGAGATGACGCTTGGAGCGATCGCCCGCGTCGTGAATCCTTTGTCAATTTCTTTTGATTGATAATT
This sequence comes from Aporhodopirellula aestuarii, assembly GCF_023701485.1. GTDB lineage: Bacteria > Planctomycetota > Planctomycetia > Pirellulales > Pirellulaceae > Rhodopirellula > Rhodopirellula aestuarii. The sequence goes on along the minus strand of NZ_JAMQBK010000050.1, from coordinate 114 downwards.
GAGCGGTGCCTGGAACACATAGCCCGCAAATCCGGGATTCATCTAGTTAGCAATTTCATGGTCTTTTTGACTGACCGTTGTTTCCAAGGCACATAGGAAGCGTCCCAATAATTG
>NZ_JAMQBK010000005.1 GCF_023701485.1 Aporhodopirellula aestuarii | reverse complement strand
CGGTCCGGCCTACAGTTCTTCATCTGGCCTTTCGCACAAACAAAGTCAAAGACATCAATCCGACAATCAGGGGTTCGCCGTCACACGTAGCGTATCGGCGGCACCCGACGAGTCCGTGTCAACGAATTCAAAGCTCCAGACATCGAGATCGACGTCATCGGCGAATTGCAAACCACTGTCAATCAGCCGGCCTTCCCACTTCATAACGTCCCACGCACCCGCGATGGGCGGACCGCTAAAGCCGACATCTAGCAACGCGCCGTTCTCGAACATCACATGAGCGCCGTCGATACCGGTGACATCATCGATGAAGATCCCGGTGAGACCTCCCTCATCGACTCTTGCTTTGAGAATGCTTCCTGGGTTTTGCACCCAGAAACCATCGCCATCGCCAATCGACCCAATCTTAATCTCTTCTGCTGCCGATCCTTGAACGACAAAGATTCCCGTGCCACCGTCGCGTCCCAACGTAACGCCCCGACGGGTCGACAGGGCTCCGCCCGAGATTTCAAAAATACCGCGTCCCTGTTGCGGGCCAACGTCGAGGCTTCCGGTTGTCGGGCTAACCCCACGTGTCAAACGCAATTTGCCGCCGCTCAATTGATAGATCCCTTGTGATTGAGGGTCTAACCCGATTTGGAGCGAATTGAGACTTGCGTTGCCGCCGCTCTGCGTGACGACGCCCATTCCACCGGCAACGCCGACGCGAGTGTGTCGGTCAGAGCTACGAGTGGCAACAAGACTTCCACCTGTAATATCAAGCTCGCCATAACGTCCCAACTTCGAACCAACGATCACGCGGTTCAAATCATCTGAGACGCCATCGCTGAAGACAGCTTTCCGCTCGACACCTCCATCGACGTAGACATCATCCGATCGCAATGGAGAAACGCCCGCCATCCAATTGGCGGGGTGATTCCATTCATCGGAATGACTTCCTTTCCAGTAGGCAGACTTCAAATCTTGGAACGCGAGAATATCCTCCGGACTGAACGCGCGATCAAACATCACGAACTCGTCGATTCGGCCGCTGAAGTTGCGAACCACTGAACTCCCGGCGAGCTCGAAACGAGGAGTCCAGTTGCCCAGTTCCAACCGCCCCGTCCGTAAATAACGTGCCCCCGAAAGTGCACGTGAGCTATTGCGACTGACAAGAACGCCATCCACGTATTGACTGCAGACGCCGGTCTCACCGTCCCAAACAAACGCCAACTGCATCCAAGTCCCAAATTGTTGCGGACCAATGATCGGCTTGCTCAGGAAATCGTCTTCCGCGTGCCAACCGGTAGAACCCCAACGCCCAAACTGCAACCGGCCGATCGAACCATCCGATTGCGGCCGCGAAATTTGCCACTGCAACTCGCCTTCGATCGCATCATCTGACATCAACAACGAAGTGAATTCCCGATCGATTGCACCGAGACGAACCGAGGCAATGCAGGTGAGTGATTCATGCTCGCCGTCGACTGCGAACAGGACACGATCCGAAACGTTCTTGAAATCCAAAGCACGCTTACCCGGCCAACGACCGCTCGTCCAATCGCAACCAACGATCGTCCCATCGCTACCTTCAGTTGCCCGGTTTGCGTGATTGCGAATGACAGTGTCCTTGAACCCTTCTTCCTTAGGATCAGTTCTCTCAAAATCAAAATACAGCAGGCACGACGGGTCACTCGCAATCGCTTTTCGCCGTTGTCGCCACGCCTGTCTCGCCGCGTTGACGGCCACCCGGGTTCTTGAATTGATATCAGCCGCCGATGGAAACGATTTCGTGTCGGCCGGAATGTCTTTGTAAAGCCCGTCCACGGCGACACCAACAGCTTCCCCTTCACGCAACTCACGCATCGGCGAATCTTCCGTGGGCGACATCAGCTCAACCAAACCGTCGATCACGTGCACCTCGGCGGTGGTATCACCGCGAACATCCATTGCAAAAGCCGTCCCGCGATCGACAACCTTCACCAACGGCGTTTGCACTAAAAAACCATGGGCAGGCGGCGGGACATCAACACTCAATCGCCCCTTGGCACACCTAATTTCCATGTCGCTAACGACTTCCAGGTCAGCCGGCCCCTTCAACACGATCAACGCACCACGGTTCGTTTGGATTTCGACCAACCCATTTTCGAACTGGATGCGGCGTGCCGTCATTGGCTCACCCACACTGGGCGCCGATTCCGGATCATTCCACTCCACATCAACGGCTTTCCGCAACACGGCGACCCAGACTTCGGAGAGAAGTGGGGCGTTGCCATCGACCGTCGACGTTTGAGGTGAGTCGTTTTTAGCAAAGCGGAACGCATTACCGCCAACCCGCGTTTGCATCCCCCAATAGCCCAGCCCCATGAATATCACGCTCGCGGCGATACCGACGATCCACGTCAGCACCAGTGACTTATTGCGTGACTTCACCTCAGCGATCTCGACCGGTGGCTCGCCGCCCGGATCGAGATCGTTCCCCCAACTTTCCTGTCCGTGCTGACGAAGGTGCGCGTTCAGCTGAGTGCGTTCCCAGAAGAACGCTCGGGCTCGCGGCGAAGCGAGCAGCATCTCTTCGAGCTCTCGTTTCGTCTCCGAATCGAGCCCCTCGTCGAGGTAGAGATCAAGCAATTTTTCGAGTCGAGCAATATCCATTTTCGTTAGCTCACCGCATTTAAATGAGCATTGATACATTTCTGCAGTGCTTGTCGGGCCCGCGACAACACCACGTAAACCGAATCCGTCGACCAACCGAGCAGCGACGCGATCTCCGCGGCACTGTGCGCTCGCGTGTATCGCAACTCGACCGCACGCCGCGTGTGTGGGGCAAGCGAGTCCATGCAGTCCTTCAACGCTTTCAGACGGGCTTCGTCATCCTCCGCTGACAACGGAGCATGCGCCACACAAACCGCATCGATCACATCAGGCGACAACATCAAAGAGGCTTTTTGATTGCGATTACATTCCTCGAGCACCTTGAAACGCGCGATCGTGCACGCCCAGGCGACGAAGTTAGTTCCCTCCTCGTAGTCATCCGCTTTGGCGGAAACCGTCAGGAACGTCTCCTGCATGACGTCATCCGCCCGACTCATGTTGGGAATGAGGCTGAGGATGAATCCGCGAATTCGTGGCGAGTGCAACACGAATAACGCGTTGACTTGGTCGCGATGAGAGGGGGCTTTTGTATTCAACTCATTCCTCGATCGATTCTCAGTGACACACGGCGCAAGCGCAATGGCGAGCCCCTTGGTAATGGCGCAAACCCTGCCACTCTGAACTAACAAAATTTAAATTTCATGGGTAGATACGCCTATTCGCGACTGACTTGTCTTTCCGCTCCCGCCATAAGCACCAACCAACCGGTCTCACCGCAGGACGCCAAACCGGGAAGCGAAGCCACTGCAATCTTCGCGGTCATCACCCGCCCATTCACCCAAAAGCCCTGTCTTTTCGCGTCCCCTCTCTGACAGAAGTACACCCCGCCAAAGCGAAAACATTTGCTGCAAAAGCATACTCACCCCCCGAAAAAAATGAACCAGACGGGCACGCCGCCGGGGCAGCGAGTCGCCGACACCCCAACTCGCTTGCAACCTACCCGCCCCCCGTGCGGTGCAACGCCCCCTCCCCCGTCTAGTGCGATTCGCATGCCGTAGCGACCTTCCAGCCCCCTTAACGAGACAATCCGACATCCGCGAAACCGCCTCAAACCCCGCAATTTACGGGAGGAACACCAGCCGAAGGCGATTCCAAAAGTTTTTAAAAAATGATTTACAAAAAAAGGCAAATTTCAGTTAAGTACTTTCAAAATGCGCCCATAGCTCGCATGCAACAGTGCAACGAAGCCCATTAGGGCTGTCGAATAGTTTGTCATTTTCACCTAGAAGGAAAAACGATGGTCAGGCAAAAAAACTACGGGTTCACACTTGTCGAACTCCTCGTCGTGATCGCCATTATTGGCGTTTTGGTGGGGCTTCTGCTCCCGGCCGTCCAGGCCGCTCGCGAAGCAGCTCGGCGAATGAGCTGCAGCAACAATTTCAAGCAAATTGGGCTTGCGATGCACAATTACCATTCCGCTTATCAGCTGTTGCCAACTCATGGTGCTGGTACGATAAATGGCACCGGCGCGGGTAGCATTCCAGCAGCAACGGTTCCAGTTAACGCCGTACAGAGTCGATGGCGAGATAGTCTTGTCTGCAATAATTCCAAGCTAAGTGCATTTGTCGGCCTTATGCCTTTCATGGAGCAGCAGGCCATTTGGGAACAGATCAGCAATCCATCCACAGATGGTGGCACTTGGAATGCGATGGGGCCTACGCCAAATCGTTTGGATTACAAACCGTGGGCGACTAACATCCCAGCCCTGCGCTGCCCAAGTGACCCTGGGCAGGGCCTGCCAGCTTCAGGACGAACTAACTACGGTGCATGCTTGGGCGATTCAGTTTTTGCCTCTTCCATGCTTGGAGATAGTATCTATTCAGACGATGCCAACCCGACGCCCGCAGCTGCTTCTCAGTATAATCGCGCCTCCCATCGTGGATTTTTCAAGATGTGGAACAACAAAGGCAACTTCCGCGATTGCCTGGACGGCCTCTCAAATACCATCGCGATGGGTGAGATGATTACCTACTTAGGCGACAGAGACATCCGTTCTAGCACACAGGGCAGCGGTGGCGGCAACAATGCGACATTAATTAGAGATAACCCACTTGCCTGTCGTGGGCAAATTGACCCGGCGCGTCCTCGCTTTTGGAGTGGTACCGCACAACGTGAAGATCGCTCGCGCGGCTATCGCTGGGCGGACGTTTCATCAGTATTCAGCTCGACCTTTACCATTCTGCCACCCAATAGCGAAATCTGTGGTCGCAGTAACTTTAATGACATTGTTATCATCGGGACCATGTCCAGTCAGCATCAAGGTGGCTGCCATGTGTTGATGGGCGATGGAGCGGTCAAGTTCATTACTGACTCGATCGAGGCTGGTGATCCGTCCATCGGCGGGGTTTGGAAAGATGGCACAGGTGTTCGTGCCCCCGGCTCGATCAGCCCATACGGCCTGTGGGGTGCACTTGGAACTTCAGCTAGCAAAGAAGTTATTAGCGAAGAATTTTAGAGAAAAGCAGGAAGCATATGCAGGTCACCTCAGTGACCTGCGATTTTTTAAATTAACCGATCGCTGACACTTCGGTGTCAGCGATTTTCTAAATGTCACCAACGCCCATTTCAATCTCAGTGACTTCTTCTATATATTCTGATGCCGGGAATTTTGGCATTCAGTGTTTTAGAAAACTTCCTTTCTACTTGATAGAGCTCGAATGAAGAACCTAATGATGATCTTAGTAGCACTTATGACCTTTTCTGCTGTGCCGGGTTGTGGCGGAGGTGGCGAACCGACGGTCGTAACCGATGGCTCCTCCGCGGAAGACATTCAGGCAATCATGGACCGGCAGGAACAAGAGTCTAAAGACGCAATAAATGAAAAATGATCTAGTTGGCAATTCTTGCTGATGCGGTGCACGGACCAACGGCTACCCTGCCACATGGATCCCACAACTCGCGTCAAAGAAAAGGCGTCCGGTACGAATGACGCGGGGGCAAGCGTCAACAATCAATATGCGGTAGATGCGCGGGCGATAGGCAACAACCGGTAGTGCTAGCAAATATCACACGACTGGGCTCAGCATCTCGAGTGCCAATTTGAATTCGAAATCACGGCGAAGCTCCTTTGAGACGGTGGTTCCTCACATTACTGCTCTCAGGAGGCTCCACCGTGGAACGTCAGTCTCCCCACTCACCCCGCAGAGGCTCTAAGCAAACCCCGAGCGGCCAAGTCTCTCTGTCATTTGCTATTGCCCCAAGCCAAAACGCTCGCCATCTGCGATCAACTAGGTCATCAATATCGCGACCGAGTCTACAACCCCATGATCGTCGTTTGGATGCTCGTCACCCAGGCGTTCTCTAAAGACCATAGTTGCCAACAGCCCGTGACCCGGGTACGTCCCGTTTGTCGTTGAATCTCGTGATGGTCTGTTTGGTAAAAACGCAAGTGCTCAGGCTTGAGTGAGCAACAAGGCCCAACTATTGGAGCTCGCCGTGGAACGCCGATTTTATAACTGAAGGATTTTGAATGTAGCGTAACGGCGCGAGCCGTCCGGTCCCGCGATACCGGACGGCCCGGGTCGTTACGCTAAAAATGTCACTAAAACAATCGATGTCCCTAGGCGAGCTCCAGGAAGTGAGAAAGCATTCTTGGCTTGGTTTTGGTTTGGGTCTCGCCAACGTTGCCAGCAGATGTGGTAGTGACTTGCATCCAGTGATCCGGCGAAAGCCTTTCTCGGCCTCCAACAACGCGCAGGAAAGCCAACGACTTGCTTGATCCGTCTCAGCTCGAAAGCGTGTCACGCGCCTGAGCTTGCGGCGCGTGGTGCGGAACGAGTTTTCGATCGCATTGGTGCTCAGAAGGCAACGTTGAAGCGTGTTCGGAACGTTCAAGCGATGTAACGCCAGAAGATCCTCCCGGCTTCGCGCAGGCTTGTGTGCGCCTCGGCGTTGATCGGCTTGATAAACTTATCCAACTCATCAAATACTTCTTTGGCTGCCTCGTAGCCCTGGACGTTGCGAAGACGCGTGAACAGACGAGAGACCTCACCCCAATGCCGCTTGGATAGCTTTGCCTTCAAATTTCGCTCTTTGTGAACCAAGCAGCGCTGAACCACCGCATCGGGAAAGTGTTCTTTGGCGGCACCACGCAACGCATCACTTCCATCGAGTACGACGTACAGACGATGAGAGCAAGTGAACCCGCGATTCGTAATTCGGCTCATTAAATCGCTCGCAATTTCCAGACTTTCGCTGCTTCCCAGAACAAAGCCCAGCACCTGCTTGCGACCTTCGGTGTCGATCCCTAACGCGACGACTGCAGTCTGATCGCTACTCAAGCGAA
>NZ_JAMQBK010000049.1 GCF_023701485.1 Aporhodopirellula aestuarii | reverse complement strand
AGTGTGGGAGTGTGGGAGTGGTTGCGCTTTCGTTGGCCGGCAGTATTTGAGGTCCGGTGACGTGCCTGCGCGGGACAGCCATCGCGGGAGCTCAATTTAATTACTGCGGGACTTCAATTTTAGCGGAACTACGCAAGCCGTCCGGTCCCGAGTTACCGGACGGCTTGCGTAGTTTCGTTGCAAATAGCACTAAAACAATCGACGTCCCCTGACGGCTCACTTCCCTCGCCCTGCCGGGCGGGGGGAAGTGAGCAGCGACTCAGCACGGAACTCAGAACGACCCTGCGTTTTTAGAACAGGTGTTTGATGTCTTCGTCTCGGGATCGGAATTGGACCCGATCGGAGAGCGTGGCGAAGTAGGCATCGGCACCGGTGCCGCCGTTCATGAAATCGACGGCTCCATCGTTTTCACTGGCGGCACTGAGGTCGTCGATTAACGCGGCGAGTCGGTCGGCCACCGAGTCGGTCGATTGCGACCAACGCGTGAAGAGGGTGTCGTGGTCGGTCTTGCCTTGCACGATACCGAGTTCGTCGCTGATGAGCAGGTCATCGTCGCTGCCGCCATCGAGCAAGTCGATTCCCCAACCGCCGACGAGGATGTCGTCGCCGCCGTTGCCAATCAGGCGATCTTCTCCCGAGCCACCGGACAGGTAATCGCTGGCGGCACCCCCGAGGAGTTTGTCGTCTCCGCTGCCCCCGAAGAGGAAGACGGGGATTGTGAGTCGTCGATCGGTGGAGATGTCATCGTCACCCGCACCACCGTAGGCTTCGATGCGGCTGATGTTTTCATACATCACGCGTGTCCAAGGTCCGTTGCCGTTCTTCGTTCGGACTTCGACCGAGTTGGGTTGGTTGCGGACGCTCAGCAGCATGATGTCGTCGTCGAGTTCGGTACCGCCGATGACGAGAACTTTCAGGCCAGGATTGTCGACGTCGTCCGGCGTGTCGATGGCGGTGAACGTGAGTGCTTGCGTCGCTGATCCAAAGCCGGCTTCGTTGTCGCTGAGCGTGACTTTGGCGGTGTAGTTGCCGGCGGTCGATGGCGTGAAGGTGAACGAGGTTCCCGAACCCTGCGCGACGAGATTGCCCTCGGCATCCGTGATCTCCCACACGAGGTTGGCAACCGCGGTGACGGGAAGGTCCGCGAGGACAACCGAGAGCGTGGTCGCCTGTCCGATCACCGTGGCTGTGGCCGGCGGCGTGATCGTCAGAGTGCGTTCGACAGGTGTTGGTGGGTCGACGTTTCCGTGGTCGGTACCGGGATCGGTTTCCGGCGACGGCGTAACAGTCCACTGGGCGTTGGCGTCGACCGAAGCGGCAGCGTCGAGCAGCAGTCGTTGATGGACCGACGTCGTGTTGGCGTTGCGGAACGTGCCAAGGGTTTCGCCGAGGTCGAGTCGCGGTTGGTCGGCTCCGTCGTTGTAGCGTCGGTCGCCAGACATGGCGGCGATGTGATCGTTGCCGTTTCCACCGCGGAGCACATCTTGCCCGTCTCCGCCCCGCAGGACGTCATCACCAATTTGGCCGAGGAGTTCGTCGTTGCCATCCCCGCCATTGAGGTCGTCTTCATTGGTGTCAATGTCGACGAGCCGAAGTGCCGGATCATCGAGGAAGGTACGAGCGGCGTCGTCGATGTATCCGGTCGTGTAAACGGATGCTCGGAGCGAATGATAGAAGGCAGGATCGTTGACATAGACGGGGCTAACGATGGAACCGTTATCACCGAGGAGAATGTCATTGCCATCGCCCCCGACCAGATCGTCGTTTTGGAAATCCCAATTACCATCGATTTGGTTGTGCCGGGCTTCGGGCAGGAGGCGTTCGGCACCTTCGCTGCGTAGACGTGTCCGGCCGAGGTAGTTTTGGTAATCATCGGCAGCGTCTTGCCGATGGGCGTCAACGGTTTGTGCAAGCAGTTCGCTGACGTGATTGTCGAGCTCGCGTTGTTCGACTTCGGTGGCCGGTGTGTTGGTGACGAGCGGGCGAACGAGGAAGCCGTCGTCGCCGATCAAAACGTCATCACCGAGCCCGCCGTCAATTTCGTCTTGATCGAGTTCACGGTCGACTCGTGGAACGATCGCGATCCGATCGAGCGATGGTCGATCGCGGAGTTCGGTTTCAAGGTTGATGACTCGCGATTCTCGACGAGACTCCAGGTTGAGTGTGTTCGTGTCAGCGGCGAGCAACAGGGTGCGGTTGAGCGATTCGAGTTCTTCGGGGGTGAGGCCGACCGTGACGGAAGACTCGGGAAGATCAGCGATGGTGCCGGTGACGATCGGCATCAAGAACATTGCGTCGCCGCCGACAACGGTATCGTTCCCGCTTGCGGAGACATCGTTTTTCGTGTCGCCGTAAATCTCGTCTTCTCCGATGATGAGATCGTGAAGGAAAACGTGTTGGACGTCGCCGGCGGAGATTGCGGGCAGGCCAGGACGGTCGGCTTCGGCATCGGCGAGCAAGGTATCGATGACACCGAGGTGGGCGACGCCGACGAGGCCGATTGCGTCGACCGCGAGCGTTTCGAAATCGGCGAAGTACCGTTGCAGGTCGATGGCGTTTTGGGAGGCGGTGCCGCCGCCCGGGACGCTGCGGCTGGTCGGTAATTCGAACGTGGCGTTGTCCCCGACGATGGTGTCGTTGCCGGCGTCGCCGCTAATCGTGTCACTGCCGACTCGCACGTCGCCGCTGAGGACTTCGCCGTTAACCGATTTGCGAATGAGTTCATGATCGAGAGCCAGTCCCTCAAGGGCTTGCATGATTCCGGCCATGGCCGTTTCGAGCGAATCGAGTGCCGCGTCGAGCGGTGCGATGCCGGAATCGAATGTGTTGTTGACGATCATGGAATCGCCGAAGAGCAGATCGTCGTCATCGCCGCCGTTGAGCGTATCGTTTCCGTCGAGATCACCCTCGTGACCGAAGAAATGTGGAAACGCTAGGAGCGATGGAGCGAGGAGGAGTCCGTTGGTTGTCGCGATCGAGTCTTCGCTGGCGATCGCCGCGAGTTCCGGATTAACGTTCGAAACGCGGTCCCATCGTGGGCGTTCGGCGATCAGGTCGCCGACTCGGGCAACCATTTCGGGGACAATCACGTGTCCGTCGGGATGCAGACTGAGTTGGAGGCCGGTCCAATCGTCGGCGATGGCGTCGACACCGATCAAACGGATCGCGTCGACCATTTGTGGAAGGTCTGTCCAGGCGGGCGACAGGTTAATGCCTTGGTCACCGATGACGGTATCATCGCCAGCGTCACCTGAGAGAATGTCGTTGCCACGGTCACCGAGGATGATGTCGTTGCCGTCGCCACCGTTGACGGTATCGTCGTCGGCGTCGACGAGATCGATCAGAATGGCGACCGTTTGCCAAAGACCGGTTTCGCTGTCGGAAAATTTCGCTCCGCCGGGCAGGTGCACTCCCGAGAAGACAACACGGTCGGCGGCGAGCAGTTTCGCGGCGAGATCAGCGGGTGGGTTCTGCAGCTGGATCGGATCGATCGGCACAATGTCGCTGACGGTGCCGATTTGTTCGGTAATCAGGTCTCGATGCCACACGCCGTCTTGGTTGAGTCGAGGCGTGCCGTCCTCGTTGAACGCACGCAGAATCTGACCGGCATCGCCGAGGATGAAGTCAACGCCCGCGTCGCCGTGGATCGTATCTCCGCCGAGTCCGCCGACGATCTCATCGGATTCGTTTCCACCGTGGATCGTGTCGTCGCCACGCTGTCCGATCAAAATGTCTTGAGCGTCATCGCCGTAGATTTCATCGTTGCCGCCGATTAAGTCGCGATCGTCGAACGCGTTGATTTCTCGAATGGCGATCGCGTCCATCGGTGCGAGGTAGTTCTCCCACGTGCCGAGTTGCGTGCTGAGCAATGTGCGAGAGATTAAGCCGTTGTCGCCAAGGATGACGTCTTCGTTGTCACCACCATGGATGATGTCGTCGCCGTCGGCACCAAAGGGAACGTTGTGTCCCCCGACAAGGTCGTCTTGCCCGGCACCACCACGGATGGTGTCACCACCTTGGCCGCCGAAGATGAAATCGTCGCCGTCATCACCGTCGATGGTATCGTCGCCACCACCGTCGAGTGCCCCGATGAAACGGCTGATCACGCGTCGGTCGACGACCCGTCGGAAGTCGACTTCGCCGTGATCGCCGAGGATGATGTCGTGACCGGCGTTGCCGTGCAGGATATCGCCCGCGGTGCCGCCGATGATGGTGTCGTTGTCGTCACCACCGTTAATCGTGTCGATGCCGCCGATGGTGGGGTCGATCGTGATGATTTGATCGAGCGTACTGAAGTCGCCGTCGAGGGTGTAGTCGATGCGCCCGTTATCGCCCATCAACACGTCGAGCCCGGCATCGCCGTCGATCGTGTCATCGGCCGCTCCGCCGAGTGCGACGTCGTCGCCACCGCCAGCGGTGATGATGTCGTTACCGCCGATCGAGGTATCGGTCGTTTCGATGAAGATCAGATCGCCGGTTTCATTGAACGTTGCTCGTCCGTTGTCACCGAGGATCACGTCGCGGGCGTCGCCGCCGGTGATGGTGTCACCGCCAAAGCCGCCGATCAGGATATTGGTCGAGTTGCCGGCCGTGATGATGTCGTTGCCACCTTCACCCGGAGTCGTGGTTTGCACGGTGGTGATGATGCCCGTGGTCGCGTCAAAGTTGGCGACGCCTTCGTCACCGAGGATCAAGTCAGCGACGGTGTCGGAACCGGCGAGCAGGCGATCGTCCCCGGCACCACCGAGGATGATTTTTCGTCCCGCACCGGCGGTGATCCAATCGCTCGCTCCGTCTTCCCAAGCGATCGTTTTGGCGGTGATGAGAATTCCGAATCCATCCGTTTCGACAACGTTGTCGACGTGGCTGAACGTGAGCGATCCGGAATCGCCGACGATGATGTCGAGCCCCGTTTCACCGGCCGGATTGAGGACTTCGCCGTCACGTGAGTAGTTGACGTAGTCGCTGCCGAAACCGCCGAAAATGCGGTCGTTGTCGGCGTCGCCGGTGATCTGGTCGCTGCCGCCGATGTCGGTCGATTCGCTGCGGGCGTTGACGACCGCGCGGCTGGTCAACAGCAACAGGGCCGTCGACGCGGCGGTGTCGTCGGTGAGGATCTCCGGCGTTTCGTTGTCATCGAACGGCCGAATCACCTCCAACGTGATGCTGCCGTGGTCACCGAAGATCAGATCATTGCCGTTGCCGCCGAACAGATTGTCGTTGCGGTTGTCGGCAGCGCCACCGGTCATGTCGTCGTAGTTGAAAGCGTAGTCAGCGGTGGTGCGGAAGAGCGTCTTTTGCTCCGCCGTCAACATGGCGTTGGTGTGGACGATGGAAAGGATCGACGTCGCGAGATCCATCCGCATGGACAGGTCCGCGTTCAGTCCCGAGTCGCCGAGGATCGAGTCATGTCCGTCGTTGCCGAAGATCGTGTCGTTACCGCCACCCCCGAGCAGCAGGTCGTCGCCCGAGCCGCCGTTGATCGTGTCGTTGCCGAGGCCGCCGTAGACGGTCACGCCGTGGGACGAAGTAATATTGAAGACGTCGTTGCCCGCGTTTTCATATCGAATCGCGGCACCGGTTCCGACATCGCCCGGTGCGGCGTAACGGGTTCCGTTTTGGAAGGTATCGCCGAGCAAGATCAGTGGTGCGTCAATATCGTTTTCGAGATTGAGGTCTCCGTCGACACCTCCACCAGTGACGGTGAACGTGTCACCGCCCATGACGGCCGATTCGAGCATCGTGTTGCCGCCACCGTGGATGACGGTGATGGTACCCGCGGCGGTGGAGTTGACGACGATGTTGTCGTTGCCGCTGCCCAACATGATTTCGACAACTTCGAGGTCGCGGTAATTGATGCCGGCGGGCAGCGTCGTGTCGGGATCGCCGTCTTCGCCCTCGATGATAACGGGCGTGGTACCCATTCCGATGCCGGAGATGTTGGTCGCCGTGACGGTCAAATTGTCGTCGGTGCGGGACGCGTCGTTGTAGACTTCCAATCGGTCGGTTTGCGTGGTCTCATCCGTCGGGTCAACTCCGCGATCGACTTCGAATGCGGTCTCATGAGGCAACATGATCGCGCGAGCGATGGCTTCATTGCTCTCCGCACCGATACCGCCGATGAAATCGATCGGCCCCTGGATGCTAGCCGTCAAGTGTGCCGAATACGCGAACGAAAGCTGGGGTTGGCCGGAGGAGGAGAACGCCGCGTTGCCCGTCACCGTGACGGTCACGGGAGTGGACCAGTTCGTTGCGTTAAAGCGGAGGTAGCCGGGGGTGTCGCCGACGGCCGGGAACATGCCAGGGGCGGATAGGATGACTTGGCCGTCGTCCCTCAACGGGACGTCGACAATGTCGGTGCCGGTCAGCGGTTTGGTCAAACGGATTGTGTACGAATCCGTCAGCGTGCCGTCTTTGCTGACCAGAGTGTTCCCGTCGGACTGCACGATCAGGGCGCCGGCGGAGTCGTTGTCGAGCACGTCGATCGATACGGTTGGGCCGTCGGGGTGGGAGGTGAACTCGGACGGACCCGCGGTGATCGTGTGCGTGAGCGTGCGTGGTTTGATGTTTTCGACGTCGGTGTCGTTGATGGCTCGGACGGTGACGGTTTGTGGCGTGTTCCAGTTTGCCGGTGTGAAGATCAGCGTCGAAATCTCGATGCCGAACTGATCGAAGAACTGGACCTGCGCGACGTCGTCGTCGGGGATCGATTGGCCGAGCGTGACGGTGACATCAGCGGTCGGTTGGCTGGTAAGCTGGACCGTGTAACTGTCGTCGACCCGTTCGCTGACCGTGTCACCTTCGAGGACGAGTGTGTTGTTCTCGGTCTCGTTGATGATCAGTCCGCCTTGATCGTCATCGAAGATCGTGGCTTGGACGTCCGCTAATGGGAACCGATAGAAGTCGGCTTTGTTGGATAGCACCGAGTGGTTGATTTGAGCGAGGCGTTGGCCTTCTTCGGCGTCATCGGCGATGCCGCGGACCTGGACCGTGTAGGTCTTGTTCCATTCCGCCACGTCACTACCGTCGAAAACGACCACGGCGGAGCGGACCCAGGTGGTTCCGCCGTCGATCGAGATTTCCAGCATCGCACCTTGGTTTCCGTTGTCGTCGACATCGTTGGTCGACGCCCCAGCGGCGGAGATGGTGACGTACACGAATGCGTCGGTGTAATCGTAGTTCTCTTCGGCCGTCCCGTCGCTCTTGGTACGGGGGATGACCATCGCGATGGTATACGTGTCGATGACGTCGGGTTTCTGCGAATTCACCTCGACGACGCTGGTTGCACCGCCGGATTCGGTGATCAGGATCGCACCTGCGACTTTGGTTTCGACGCTGCCCGAACCGGAACCTGCGACGGTGACTGGAATGCCTCCGAAGACGGCGAGATCATAGTCGGGGTTGGTCAGGCTTTCGGTGCCGTGGTTCACGACCGCTGACGAGCCGCGGTTGTCGGTCGAAACGATCGTTTGCGTGACGTCGCCGCCGACGACAACGGTGTCGGATCCGAGTCCGCCGATGATCGTGTAAGCAACACCGCTGCGGGTGCCGAGGACGTAGAACGTGTCGTCGCCTTCGAGCCCGTCGACCTTGACCGCTTCTTCGACGCCGTCGATGGTCACGTTAAGCCCGGCACCGAATACACCGTCTTCGGTCAACACAAACGAGTCATCGGCTTCGGTGCCGACGGCCGTCACGGTGTCGGTTCCGGCCCCACCGTTGATGCTGACGGGGGCGTTGATGTTGTATCGGATGATGTCTTCGCCGTCACCGCCTTCGATGACGGTTTCGCCGTCGATGATGAAGGCACGGATGATGAATTCATCGTTGCCGCCTTCGCCTTCGAGCCGGATCGCAGCCTTGTTGCTGAAGACGGTGAACTTGTCGCCGCCGTCACCGCCGTAGATCACCATCGGCATCGAGATGCCGTGACTGAGGAAGTTGTCCCCTTTAAGATCCAACAGCGCGATCTGATCTTCGACGGCCACGCCGCCGGTTTCGTTCGGGTTGCCGCTGAAGACCTGTCCAATTTGGAATGTGTCTTTTCCGATGCCGCCGTCGAGCGTGGTGATGACGGAGTTGTCGTCGCTAACGAACGTGTCGTCGCCGGCGAGAGAGTTGACCCGCAACCGGGCGTTGATCGCGTCGGTGTAGTCAACGCGTTCGTAAGTGTCTTCGAGCCCGTCGTCGTCATCGACTTCATCGGTCGTTTGCAGCAGGGCGACGAATTTCTCACGCAACAGGAACAAATCGTTGTGGGCGGTTCCGAGAATCAGGATCGAGTCGACGCCGTCATCGGGAGCCCCGGTGTCGTCGATCGAAATGCGTTCGCTGCCGGTGCCCGACAGTGTGATGTTGTAAACGTCTGTTCCGCCGGTTCCGTCGATGTAGTAACGGTTCTCGTCGAGATACTCAATGTTGACGGTGTCTTCGTCGTTGCCGCTGGTGATGCGTGAGATCGGTGCGGCGATGTTTTCGAAGATGTCGATGACGCTGCCGATTTCATCGATGTCACCGATGTCGACGTTGAGGAGGAACTCACCGCTCGCGGTGATCGTCGAAACGGGATCGCCTTCTCCGTCGACGGAGATATTACGTGCCATGCGGAAACTATCACCGACCTGGAAGGTCACGTTTCCGTCCGTCGCGATCACGAGGCTGGCCACGTCGAGCAACATGTCTTCACCGGTCGCCGCGGTATCGGGCAGCGTGACGACGATGTCGCCCGCCACCGAGCTGACGATGTCGCCGATGACGGCCGATCCCGCGGTCTCGGTCAGATAGATGCTGCCCGTCGTGGTTGCGCCGAGACGTTCTGACGGCTGGCTGTCATCGTCGGCATCGACGGTGTACGTCGAGCGAGTATCGACTTGGATCGGATGTGCGAACAGACCGATCGAGCTGTGGATGACGGCATCGACCGCGTCGGCGAGTCCCGCGAACAGTTCGACGGAGGTGCCGATCACGTCGTCGGCGGAAGTGTTGTCGGCGTCGAGAAGATTGCCGGCGGCCGACAGCGTGACGTTGCCCGAATTGCTGAGCACTTGTTTGACCATCAGCGGCCCGGCGACTTCATCGATCCAAATGGATTTGTCAGCCGTCGCGTTAAGCCATCCGCTGCCGTTGTCGGTCGTATCGATTAACAAGTGATCGGCGATCGAACCGATCGTGGCGTCTTGCGTCGGAACGCTGGTGGCGTTAATCGAAAGTGTGTGGGTGACGATGTGCGCGTCGGTGTCTGGCGTGACGATGCGGCCGTCGAGAACGCTGCCCGTGCTGTTGATCGTCGTGGTTGCCGATTCGGCATCGAGTTGGATGAATTTGAGTTCGCCCGCGACGCTGATTTGGAAGACGCTTCCGTCGACGGTCAAGGCGAGTTTGACGTCGTTGTCTTCGTCGTCTTTCTCGTAACTACCGATCGTCGTCGACACGTCGCTGCGGAGGTAGGCGTTGCCTTGGACTTCGCCGCTGATGCCGCCCGTGATGACACCCGTCAGGGCGTCGGCGAACGCGTGGGCGACGCGGAGGTCAATGGGGTTGGTGAGCGAGCCGACGTTGCCGTCAACGTTCAAGACCAACTGCGGTGCGTACACGTTCCAGTCGGTTGGGGTCGCGGATGGCGATCCGTCGACGAGGTTTTGGTTGGTGGTCAGTGTGACGATCCCGAGGGCTTCGAGTTTGCCGATCGTGAGATCGCCATCGGTGACCGTGATGTCCATGTTGCCACGGGCGTAAGCTCGGGAAACGATCAGGTCGTCGTATGTGATGTCGGTGCCATTGGCGTCGTACGTGCCGTTACCTTGGATGACGCGGAAATCAGCGTCGGATGATCCGGACAATTCCGCGGTGCGCGGAACGAGAACACGCAGCGGCGAGTTGACTCCGTCGACAATGTTGACGCCGCGGATGATTTTTCCGTTGAGGTTCACGTCGCCGGCGGCGATGACAGCGGCACCGTTGGCGGTTTCCAAGTCGACGAGGTCGCCGATCGAACGCACGCGAACGTTGCCTGCCGAGACGATCTGTTCGACAAACAGGTCACTGGCCCCGTTGAGTGCGACGTCGCCATCAGCGATTACCAACAGGGTGCCGTCGTTGTCGCCGTTGTGCGAGTCCGAATCGAGCGTTTCGATGTTGACGTCGTCGACAATTTGGATGGTGACGCGTTGCAGGTCCGTGGTGTCAGAGACGAGTTGGCCGTTTTCGAGCGACAACGGAATGGTGGCGCCGTCGACGACAAACTCCCATCGATCGGTGTCGGTGAAATCTTCGCCGGAAAACGTGACGTCTTCGCTGTTTCCTGCGTCGACGCCGACGAATCGGAAAATCTTCAACGCCTCATCGACGGTGACGACTACGGTTTTGCCATAGGCGACGGTGGTTGGTGCGAGGAACGCGGACGCGTCGAAATCGGGGCCGAGTTGACGCGGCACGTCGACATGACTCTCGTGCGTGATCGTCATCGCGTTCCACCGATTCGTGTCGGTGAAGTCTTGCGCAGCGAAGGTGAACGTTTCGCTGTGTCCGGTACTTCCGGCGACGAACTCATACAGTCCGTAACTGACGGTGTCGTATTCGACTAGGACCACGTTTCCGTGCGTGACGGTTTGGGCGATCGCATCGTCGGTGGTATTGAAGTCCACCGTGATGGCTTCGAAGTCCGGGTGGGTTGCGAAGTCGACGCCTTCAAACGCGAACGTACCGACGTCGGCGCCGGTGTAGCGGTAAGTGGTGCAGTGACGGCCGATGACGTCGTCGACGGCGGTTCGTGCGAGGAACGATTTGCGTTCGCTCCATTCATCGAGTCGGTTTTGGAAATCGCTAGCGGACTCACCGACTTCCTGTTGCGGGATGCCGAGACCTTGAGACATGTCGAACGTGCGGACGGCAGACAGTTGCCCGATACGTCCCGATGGCGGCGCGTCGGCGTCGCCCGATCCGTTGACTAACAACTCGATGTTGACACCGAGGATGTTGAGTGTCTCGGAGGTGTCTGCTGATGCACCGGAGCCGATTTGTTCGGTGTGCGGGAATAGGAATCGGCGTAGCGGCCCGGCCAGTGGAGAGGCGAGTTGGGCGGCGGAAAGTGCCCGGTCGGTGCGACGAGTTTGCCGGTCGTCGAGCATCTCGGTTTCGCTCGTCGGGCTCGGAACGGTGTTTGTTTCGCCGAGTACAAAGAAGTAGTCTTCGTCGTAGTCGCCGCTGCGGATCGTGCTGTTCAGACCGAGGGTTTCGTCGGTGAATTCGGCGGCGTTGGTGGTGTAGTGGTAACGCAGGAATTTGAGCTGCGAAAGGTCGCCGAATCCGCCACTGATTTCGGGAAGATCGAGCGTTTTGCCGGTGAGATAATCGGTCGAACCGTCGAATGGAGTTTCGGGATCGAGGTGTCCGCCGATAATCGCCGCATCGGCTCGAGTGATCCCCAGTTTGAAGGTCGTCGCGGTCGACTCGGCGACGTAGTACGTGACTCCGGCGCGGAGACCTTGACGTGTGGGGGCAAACGCACCGGTGTCCGACGGGATCGGGGTGGCGAGTTCGATGACCTTGGTTTTGGTGCCGGTGTACTGCACGAGGTTACCGGTAAGGTCCAACGCGTAATCGCCAGGTAAGAACTCGACACGATCCGTGAAGTTCAACGCGCGGGCGTCCAGACGGATTGTCGAGGAGTTGAAATCAGACGTGCTGAAGTTACCCGATTGCAAGTCGAAATCGGTTTCACCCGTGCCGGTGTAATGCACTAACTCGCCACTGAGCAACAGGATGATGTCGCCGGTGGAAAGGTTGACCAGTTGGGTGTCGTTTCCGTTCTGCGTGTGGTCGATCGTTTTCGCGGTCCAATTTGCACCGTTCATCGCGTCGCGAGCAGGCACCAGTCCGATGTCGAAGATGATCTCGTCGCCGTCGGATAAACCGTGAGGTGCGGTGGTCGTGATAACATCGGTTTCGTGGTTCATCGACGCGATGCTGATCTCGGTCGCGACATCGCGGCGGATCGAGTAATCGGATGCTTCGACGGGCCCGCCGTGGGAAAGGGGAACCAGCGTTGGGGTGACGGCAACAGCGTCGGCATGCGATGCGGCGAAGGCGACTCGTTCGGGGGCCGCGGGATCGACGACGACGTAGTACAGCGTGCCATCGGTCAATCCGATGTCGACAAACGTGTCTTCGGTGAGGTTGAAGATCACCGCGTCGCCGGTGGTGAGTCCTTGGTCGGAGCCGAAGATGAGTTCCTCGGTGGCCGCGTCGACGGCGGAGGCGATCGATTCGGTGCGGCTGGCTCCTCGGGTTTCGGTCCAATAGCGGTGGTAACGCTCGGTCAGTCCCGACTCGAGATTGATCATGCCGTACTCGACGGCCTCTCGGGCTTCTTTGTCGGTGATCGCGAGTTCAGCGTTGAGGGCGTTGAGTTCGTCGATCGTGGGACCTTGCAAGACTTCTTCGATCCCGTCACGGATGTCGCCGTGGAGGGTGGTCAGGAAGATGCTGCCGTGGAGCGATCGGACCGAGATGTCTTTGCGATACTCGGAGGCGGGTTTACCTTCGTTGGTTGCGTCAGGGTCGGCGAGGTCGGCCGTCACCTGGCTGCTGTAGCTCTTTGGCGAGAGCAGCACGAGGTTGCCGGTTTCTTCTTCGACGTGGATGTCGAGTTCGGCGAACGCCGACAACCCGCCGTCGCCGTAAATATTGCTGTCGATGCGGATCGGGCTGCCGTCGGCGCCGATCGTTCCCGAGCGAGTTTTGAGTTCGATGTGGTTGCCGCGGATGTGCCAGTTGGTAGCCGGTTCGGCGGTGGTGGTTGTGTCACGCTGGTAATCGGCGAGGACGACGATACCTTCGGCGGCGGTGATGAAAACGTCACCGGTGGCGTCGATGCGGTCGATTGTGATCGTGCCCGGGGTGGGTTCGGGTTCGCCGGCGCCGAAACTCGCAAAGGCGGCTGCCGCGGGTACAGGCGGCGCGAGATCGTTGTAGCGTTGCTCTTCTTGCTGTTGCCGGATGAGCTGGTTTGTGATGCCGTCGACGCGGACGGTACCGCCAGCGGAAATGATCAGCGGGCCGTTGTCGGTTTCGACGTTCACGTCGATGCTGCCGCCGGTGTGAATTTCAGGCGTGACACCATAGAAACCGACCGTCCCGGCGCCGATGACGTCCTTGCCGGCACTGAACAGGATCGTGCTGCCATCGGGCGCGTCGATGTCGCCTTTAAGGATGATGTTCCCACCGGAATGGACATCGATCGTCGACGTGGTGTCGCCACCGATAAACGAAATGTCGATCGGATAGTCGGCTTTGAGCGTGTGCGTGTAGTAGTCGGTAACACCGGTGGCGGTGGTGATTTCGGTGTGAATGGTTTTCTTTCGCAGCCATCCACCCCCGGTGGTCCAGCGTCGCGCGTTCTGGCTCTCGTTTTTAAAATCACTGCCCACGACGTTACCTGGGAAGATACCGCCGGAGGCTTTCGGGAAATCACCCGACGCAACGACTTCCCATTTGTCGGTGTCTCCGTAGTCTTGTTTGGAGAGTTCGAATTCGGCGGGAAGGGGACCGACGTATTTGTAGTACAGGTTCGATCCGTTGAGACCCTCGTGGTTGTTCCCAACGATATAGACGTGAGTGTTCGCCTTCATTTCGACGGTGGCGTCGGGAGCCTGGGAATATTTGATTGTGTAGGCTTTTCCATTCGCATAGGTGTGACCTGATTCATTGGTCGGATAGCCAGCCTCGCCGGCACCGACGAGGACTTCGGACTCGAGAATCGGGTAGGCGTCACGGAAGTTGACGGTTTCCCATTTAAACGATCCGTCTTTGACGAGGAAGTCACCGAAGGCGTTGTCACCGAACAGGTTGAACGAACGTTTCTCGTACTTCTGAACAACGACCTTGGTTTTGTCTTGGCCTTCGACCCAGACGTAGAGCAGTTCGGGTGCGGGATCGCTGTTGCCGAATTGATTGACGATACCTGGACGGTATTGCATGACCGGGTCGGCACTGGCGTCGGTGACGGTCGGATTGGTTGGGTGCAGTGAATATTCAATGCGAGAGAGTGCGTCGACTCCGGATGCCGTGTCTGATTCGCCTTCGATGAACGTTCCGACGTAGTTGGTTGCCTCCATGCCGGCGTCGCTCATCGTGTAGACCGTTTTGGTCAAACTGTTCGTATCGAGCAGGATGATTTGGCCGACGCGGTCGGTGGTCGTGTCGATCTCGTTGAGGATGACGTCGTAACCGCTTTGGTTGTCGATCTTGACATTGGCGTGTCCATGGGCGGCGACGATGCGTCCGTTACCTGTCGACATCAGCCGTCCGGCGAGTGTGATGCGTCCGCCGGTGGGAGTGATCGGGTTGAAAACGATCGCTTGTTTGGCCGCGTCGAAGTAACCGCTGACGGGGACCGAAACCGGTTCCGCACCGCTGGTAAATGTGATCCCGCCGATACCGTTGCCGTTGCTGTCGGTCAGCGACGTGGTTGAGGAGTTTTGATGGAATGTCGATGGGACGTTAACGGTGATCGTGTCGACGCCTGATTGGATAAGTCCGTTGACGTTGAGTTGACGTGCGGTGATCGTGATCGCACCCTGCGCGGTGATCGCGGATTCGTCTTCGTTGATGGACTCCTCGAGGTTGCTTCCTCCGCCCGGAATCGGGATGTAGAACGTTCTGGTAAACAATCCAAAGAATGAGAAACGGAACGAGCGGAAGGCCGGAACTCCGACATCGGCTGCGTCGTCGTAGGTTCGATATCGCGGGTTACCATCTTTGTTGAAGACGGCACTGCGGTAGTACTGGTAGTTGATGTATTGCCGAGGGTCGCGATTGGTATGCAGCCAATCTTCGCTGTTGAGATTGAAGTCTTTGCCAGCCTCGATGTTGACCGACGCACCACGCACTTCGCCGCTGACGGTGATGCTGCCGAACGCGTTGACGATGTGAACCGATCCGTTTTCGTTGACAACATCGCCGCTGATGTAGAGATCGTTTGGGGCGGTGAACGTGGGGGGAGTGCCCTCAGTGACCAGACCGTCAGTCGATTCGGTGTTGGGGACGGCGATTCCCGCGTCGTCGGCGGTCATCGTGTTGTTGGTGATCGTGATCGTCGAGGTGCCGAAGCTCGATGAGTTGTCTCCCGTGCTTGCTCCGGCGTGACCTGCGGGTGCGTTCGGATCGGCGACGGGAAGGACTTTGCGATAGTTGTGGTAGACAAATCCGGGTTCGAACTGGACGAGCTCGTCATCTATCACGACGACCCGTCGGTTGTCGCGGACGATGGTCTCACCGACGATCGGGATGAACGGTGTGTTGTTTTCGATCGTGATGCTGGATTCGTCCCGAGCCATCACGTTGGGGTTGTAGGTGAACGGAGCCGAGGCGTCGACGTAAACCGAACCGGGAGCGGCGTAGATGTTTGGCAGTTCGACGAACATCGCGTCGAGTTCTTCCCGCACGACGGTGATCGTTTTGGTCACCGTACCGTTGCTGCCCGCTTCTTCGATCGTGCGTTGTTCGGTGAGGCCGAGGTCGGCTAGCGTCGCGTCGATTTGGGCGAGTTGGACTTCGTATCTCGCGATCGCTTCGGGGTTGTTGGAATGAGCGTTCATCCATTCGATGACCTGCTCGCGTTGTTCGAGCAACAGGTTGCCGACATTGCGATACGACAGCGTGGGCATGTCGATATCGGGGTTCTTAATGACGTAGAACTTGTTGTTGAGACTGGCTTCGAAGACGGCGGTCTGGCCACTGGTGTAGACGACAGATCCGTTCGATGCGGCTTCGGCTTGGGTCGGAGTTAAGACACCGAGGTCCTGCCACATCGAGGTGTCGGCGTAGTTGATGTTTTGCAGGATGAGCTGTTGGTCATCGAGTTCGGGCCGGAGGTTGCCTTGCCCATCGAGGGGGCGATAGCGATACGATCGGCCCGCGACGCCTCCGGTGTGGTAACTGCCTTCGACGGTGACGATATTTCCGATCGATACATCGACCGCAATTTGATCGACGGTGAGCGTTGCGAACTCGTAGGGGATCTGCGAATCAAGATCGAGGCCAAGGAATTCTGCGAACGCATAGTCGCCGTCGGCTTCGAGAAAGTTGCCGCCGTTGGGATCGAAGACGTAACCTGCGGGAGCGGGTTCGGAGGTGCTGGCTGCTTCGGTGATCTTCTGTTGATCGAACGCGACGCTGCGGATCACCATCACGGATTTATTGTAGATCCCTGCGGTGACGTGGGACGCGTCGGCTCCCGTCGAGACGGTGACTTCGGAGGTGCCGTTGCGACTCGTGTTTCCACCGACATCGTAGCCATAGGGGACGAGTGAGAGGCTGAGCACGAGGCCGTCCGTATCGACGCGGACGGGGATGTCAATGTTTTGCTCGGCAACGAGCACGACGTCTTTGAAACCTTCGATGGCCGCGTTGTTGTTGAGAGCCACGCGGTTGACGTAGGTGGCGTTGGCATCGGGCGTGCCGATCGCGACCGAAGGGCCGAGCGAGGCGGTGGTGACGTCGACGTTGCTGCTGAGCGAAACCAGGTTGGGGATTTGGAAGTTGCTCCGGCCCGACATGATCTGTACCTGAGCACCGCGGATCAGGCTGTCGTCGACGGTGATCGTGTTGTCGACGTTGGCGTTGGCGTTCGCATCGGCCCCAGCGGCGACACTCACGCCAGCGGAGAACAGATTGCTGCTGGGGAACAATCCGACGTCATGCGTTGTGGCGATGTTGACGTCGCCGCGTTTGTTAATCAACGAGGCGCCGCTGACAACGACGTTGGCGTTGGTATTTGAGCTGATGTCGCTGTTGGCGTGGGTGGCGCCGAAACCGGAAACGGCTTCGATCTTCGTCCGGTCGAACGCTTCGGCAACGACGATGGATTCGATCTCAAGCAGGCCTGGATTGTCCGCGGTTCCGCCGTCGACTTCGATCAAGGCGCCGTCGCTGATGGTGATTAAGGCTTCGACGTTGTCGCTGGTCGTGCCGATGTCGGTCTTGCTCTCAAGGATGGTTAGCGAACCGAGGCCGACCGAGCCGCTTTGCAGGTTGAATCCATTGTTGATGCCATCTTTATGGACGCGGTTGGTGGCTCCGATTGAGAAGTGGTCGGCGTAGATTTCCGCGCCACCGTTGATTTCGATGTCAGCATCACCGGTGAGCGTGTTATGAGTGCCGGCACCCGCACCCGTGGCGAGACCGACGGAGTAAGCGTCGGCTGAGGAGTCGACGTGCTGCGTGTTCGCAGACGTAATGCTTATCGGGCCGGCGATGACGACCACGTCGGAGCCGACTTTGGCGAGCGTGCTCTGGTTGCTGGTGATGGTGCTGTCCGATGCCGATGCGGACACGACACCGCCACCGGCGGCAACCGTGGTGGCGAGCAAATCGTCGTAGGAGGTTGCCGACATGATCAGGCGTCCCGCCGAAATTGCGGATCCGTTGTCGATCAGTGACGTGACGTCGGGGGCAGCGTTGGTGCCACGGTTGATTTCCGACAACATCACGCCGACCGCGATGGCGCCGAATGCTCCACCGAGAGCGTCCGCACGGGCGTAGCTCTCTCCATCGGCGAGGATAGACAACTCGTCTGAGGCGAGGATGACGGAGTCGTCGACCAACGCGTTGACGGTGGTGCTGAGGTTGGCATTGGCCGAGTTGGCGGCAACGCCAACGAGTGACGCCGAGACGCCCGCCGTCGTGGTGCGATCGATGTGGGCATCGGAATCGGCGCGGATCAGGACGTCGACGCCTTCGATGCGGGCCGATTCGACGGTCGCTTCGACGGTGCTGGCGAGATTGTTTGTCACCGTTGCGACGCCGATCGCGGCACCGAGGCTGATCGCGACTGTGACGGCGGTGGCATCCGCGTCGACGTAGGCGTCTTCGTTGGCGCGGGCTGTGACGGTGGCGTTTGACTGGACGACAACGCCGTCGGCGATGCTAGCTTTGACGTCGTTGGCAATGGTGTTGGTGATGTCCATGCCGCCACCGCTGGCCGAGACGAGGCCGCCGGAGACCGAGGCGACGACACCGGTGACTTTGTCGATCCGCATTGCTTCGGCGTCGGCCATGACCATGATGTCACCGACCGCGATGATCTTCATGGCTTCGTCGTTGGCGTCGGAATCGTCGTCGTCGATCCAAGCTCGCACGTCGGCGTCGATGGTGTTTTCGATCAGCGTGACGGCAACGGAAACCGCGCCGAGTGATACCGCGAGGGAGGCACCGACACCGGTGGCTCGTAAAACGCGTGAATCGGCCGTGGCCTTCACGGTGACGTCTTCGCCGGCGCCGGCGGACGTTCGGCTGAGGTAGGAGTGGGTGTCGTTGGACAGCGACGTGTCGCTGGTCGTTCCGGTGGCGGAACCGGCGAATCCGATACCCGCCGCGATGGCGACTCCACCGGCGAAGGACAACGTGCGGACGGTTTCAGTGCTCTTGGCGAGCACGTCGATGTCGTTGCCGGCCGAGACCATCGAATCGGTGATCGATGCGATCGTTTGGTGCGTGTTGGATCCCGACGCGGCGCCCTCGGTTCCGATCGTGTTGTCGGCGAGTGCGACACCGATCGATCCGGCACCCGCGACGCTACCGCCACTGACTGCGGCCGCGACCGCGAAGACTTTGGATTCGATGTGCGACGTGTTTTTGGCGTCGAGCAGAATGTCAGACCGGGTGATGCCGATGAGCACGGTCTCGGCAAGGTCCGGGTCGGGAGTGTCGAGTGATGGCGATTGATCTTCGACGGCAAAGATCAACGCCCCGTCGGCGACCGCAAACGAGTTGTCGATCGTCGTCGTGACGACGTTGTTGATTTCATTGGTCGCGGTCGCACCGGCACCCGACAACGCGATCCCGACCGAACCAAACGCGAGCGACACGGCGGCTGCCACCGATACTGATTCGATGGTCGCGTTTTCAGTTGCCGTCAGCGAAATGTCGCCTTCGTATTCGTTTTCGATCGTGTGCGTAAAGAAGTAAACGGTTTCGCCGTTGATATCTTCTTCGGTACGCTCGGTTGTGACGGTGGAGTATCCGGTCGTGTACATGCCCCGGTTGATATCGCGGATCGACGCGTCGATGTTGTTCTCGATCACGTTGGTGGCGAGCGACACACCGATCGCGAGTCCGATCCCATTGGCACCGAATGCGGCAGCGATCGCAGCGGCACCGGCGAAGGAATCGATCTGCGTGTTGTCGTCAGCGTCGAGCGAAACGCTGCGGGTGTGGTAGGTCGGGAAGCTCGTCGCGGAGAAGTTTGCGAGTTCCGACGCATCGGTGGTCAGGATGAATGCACCGTCGGTGCCGCGATAGCCTTCGATCGTCGGCGCGGCGTGTTCGCCGTCGATTGTCGAGGCGACGTTGAGCGTGATCTCGTTGTAGGAACCGACCCCGGCACCGGCCAGAGCAGCCGCATTGGAACCGAACGAGGCGGCGACCGAGGCGGCGAAGACAAACGACTGGATCTTCGAACGGGCTTCCGCGTCGGCGGTCAAATCACCCGTGGCAACAATCGCGGAGTCGTGCAGGATCGCACCGACGGCCTTGCCGATCGTTGGATCATTGGCGTCTTGGGCGACCGGGGCGATATCGGCCCGTTCCCATTTCTCACGGTCGTTGAAATCCAATCGGGTCAACCAGTTTTCGTCGGCCGAGGGATTGGGATCGCTCATCGCGGGTGCGCCGATGTAACGATAGACGTCACCGGCACCTGGACCCGCGGTGACTTGGATGGTTTGCCCGTTGGTGATGGTGATGTTGCGGTTGCTCAGGTCGTGATCGATCGCAACGGCCACGTCGGCTTGACCGATGATGTTTCGAGCCAGCGAGACACCGATGGCGGCACCGACGGCGTTGGATCCACCGGCGATGGCAACCGCAGCGGAAACGACGAACGAGTCGATCGCGGTGGATTGTTCGGCGTCGACATCGACGTGACCGTTCGCGGACAGCCGGCTGTCGACGATCGTTGCGAGAGTCGTGGCGTTGATGCGGTTGGTGGCTTCGGCACCTGCACCGGCAACGGCGACTCCGGTGCTGCCGAAGCTGGCGCTGATGGCGGCGGCCGCGGCGATGGCGTCGATCGAACCCGACGAATTCGCGCGGACGGTGACGTCGTTGACGGCGAAGTCGCGGACGAGATAGGTTTCCTCAGGGCTGCTGTCGGGGATGATGGTTCCCGTGTCGACGACGCGTTCGAAGTGGGCGGTGTCGATCGAAGCGAGCGTTTGTGAGGTGATCGTGTTTTTGGCGAGGCCGACGCTGATACTGACCGACACCGCGTTGCTGCCCGCGACGGCGATCCCGAGTGAGGCGGCTCCGGCGAGAGCGTTGATCTCGGAGGTGTTTTCCGAAACGACGAAAACGTCTTGAGCGTAAAACTGATGATCGGTTTCGTTCGTCGGGGCCGGCACGTTCTTAATGGCGGCTTCGGCGTCTGCGTTGATCGTGTTCTCCACCGACGCACCAGCACCGGCGAGTCCAACGGTGGCCGATGACGAGCCGCTGATCGCGACGCTGCCCGCGATGACGGTGGTGCTGATCCGTTGGCCCGAGATGGCGCTGACGTTGACGTCGTGTTCGATCAGCGTTTTCGAACCGTCGATAATCGCGCGGGTCGATCCGAAGTGATTCGTGGAACTGTTGTCGCCGATCGTGTTTTCGGCCACGGCGGCTCCGATAGCGAGTGATCCGCCGCTGGAGCTGGAAAACGATGCCGATGCGGCAGCTGCGATCACGGTCGAGACGATGCCGGCTTGACTGGTCGCGATCACGTCGAGATTGCCGCTCGATGTTTCGTCGCCATCGGCCACGTCGACAATCACCGTGCTGCCGACGATGGTCGCGAGGACCTCGGTCAAGATCGTGTTGCCGGTCGAGGCTCCACCACCGGAAGCAGCGAGTCCGTTCTTGCCACCGGCCGCGGCGAGTGATGCGGCTACGGCGACGGAAGAGATCGACGATTCGCTAAAGGTAAGTGTTTCGCCTTCTTTAAAGATGATGTAGGTCTTGCCGGCGGTCTCGTCAACGAACATCCACGACGTTCCGACGAGGTTGGCGTCGTCTTCCTTTTCGCTGCCGTCGCTGGCGAGGTCTTGTTCGTATTGGACATCCTCATCGGTCGACTGCTGCGCATCGCGAGCGGCTTTTTCCTCGTCGGTGAGCTCTTCGTCGTCGGCTTCTTCGACCGGCTCGAGGGTTTCGGTGCCGAGCTGCGAAAGCGTCAGGACTTGCCCGGCCGGTGCGGGGACACCAAAAATTTGTTGGTAGAGCGTCGCTTTGATGGAGGCGTCCGCAGACCGATCGGTGATGTATTCATTGGCGACGGTGTCTTCGTCGTCGGAGTCCGCTTTGGCTGCGTCGTCGAGGTTGGTCGGAGTGAGTCCGCCACCGAGAGCTTCGCCGGGACGGCCCAACGCTTGGGCGACCACGCGGACTTCGTCGTCACTGGTCACGATGCTGCCTGCTGAAATGCGGGCGATCGTTTGTCCTTCGATTTCGTTTTCGGCGATCGAGATTCCAACGGCGACACTGACGCCCGTTCCCGATGAGCCGACGGCGAGCGACAACGCGGCCCCGACGGCGTAGGCACGGATGCCCGATTGGTCTTCCGTGAGGACGTGGACATGACCGGTTTCGGTCGTTCCGAGATCGCCGTCATCGAGTCCCGCGGTGACGACCGAGGCGCCGCGGATTTCCGCGACGAGTTGACGATCGAGTTGATTCAGCATGCCGGAGCCCGACGCGGCGACGCCGACCGCGGCACCCTTGGTGGTCTTGGCCAGAGTGGCGGTGACGGCGGTGGAAACGGCGAGCATGTTGGAGGCATCAATGGCCTGAACCAAAATGTCGCTTCCTGAAGTCACGTGGGCATCGTCGATGACCGCGAGGGTGTCTGAGTCGATCGTGTTCCAGGAAAACGAACCGGCAATTGCGATCCCGACGCTCGCTCCGCTCTTGCGATTGCTCTTTGATCCGGAGACCCCAGCGGTGATGGCGAGAATGTCAGATGCCGCATCGGCCGCCACACTGATGTCGCCATCGGCGTGAACGTCGGCACCCGCAATCCACGACTGAGTATCGAGTTCGAGATCGTTGCGTGCAAACGATCCCGCCAGGGCGAGTGCGAGACCGCCGGCTTTGGCGGTGGCCACCGCGCCCGAGACCGCGGAAATGCTGGTTTCGTTTTGCGAGGAAACTGTCAGTTCGCCTGTCGCGTTGACATCACCGGACGTGTTGATGTAGGCGAGCGTGGAATCCGTAACGGAGTTCCAGGTCACGTCACCGGCGAGTCCGATACCGCTGGTGAAGGAGTTTTTGCCTTTGGCGCCTCCGGTTTTGGGAGATTTCGCGTTAGCGCCGCGAGCTTTGGTCTTGCTGACTTTGGTGCCGGCAACGCCGAGCGTCCACAACGATCCCGACATGCTGGCGTCGACGAGGATGTCACCGTTGGCATCGATGTCGAGGCTACTGCCCGATGCGGGAGGCGTGAGGCTGTCCCCTTTTTCGCCGACGATCGCTGCGGTTTCGCGATTGACGTCTTGCACACCCACCGAAATTCCAAC
Source organism: Aporhodopirellula aestuarii (assembly GCF_023701485.1). Classification (GTDB taxonomy): domain Bacteria; phylum Planctomycetota; class Planctomycetia; order Pirellulales; family Pirellulaceae; genus Rhodopirellula; species Rhodopirellula aestuarii. The sequence goes on along the minus strand of NZ_JAMQBK010000049.1, from coordinate 90,796 downwards.
CGCGGCGATTCCCGCGGTCTGCATCGCGCCGACCAATGACACGTGCGATGTTTCGTCGTCGGCGAGGACGCTGATGTTTCCGCCCGAGACGACCGCGTCGTCTTTGATATGTGCGATGGTCGTGTTGTCTTGATTGAGCACACTGACACTGCCGCTGACACCGACCTTGCCCGCTTCGCCGCCCGCTTGGACGAGATCGTAGCTGACCATGACTTCGGTGACCGACACGTTGACGTCGCCATCATCGCCGGCACGGACGAGTGCGCCGTTGCCAATCGTCGCGAGGGTTTCGTTGTTGATCGTTTGCAGGAGGGCCGATCCGCCCAGACCAGCGACACCGGCCCGGTTGCCAATCGGTGAAAGTGTGTCTTTAAGTTTCTCTTTGCCCTTGGCGACGTTGACGATGTTCTCGGCGTAGGCGTAGATCGTCACGATGCCGGCGAGATTGACCAGTTCGATGTTGGTCGACGCGTCCACGTTAACGCTCTGTTCGTCGGTCTGGTAGGCAACCTTTTGATTGATCCGTGCACCGTCACCAATCGTTGCGCCGGAGTGGTTGTCGTAGTCAACGACGGCGATAGAGGCCGCGATCGTGTACTTGGCTGCGCCCTCGACTCCGGCCGGGTTGTTTTCAGGATCGGTCCCGTTGCCGGCGACTTGGGTGGACGCCCAAATGTTGACCGTCTCGCCGAGTCCGAGATCGGGACCCATCGAGGTGTTGAGTTCTTCGCGGAAATCGGTGGAGAAGAACGTCTCGGCGTCAAAACCGTCTTCAATCGTCGAGCGGGTGAGTTCGCCAAAGGGCAGTGCGGCGATCGGATCGACCCAGAAAGGATCGGCGAGAATCGGATAGCTAAGTTCGCTGGTGACGTCGATGGCTTGTTTCGCATCGAGTTGACTGCCACCGCTGACCGTCGCGTCGACCGTGTTGGTGAAATTGCCGATTGAGAGAGCGAGGCCGGCGGCAAAGGTTTTGTCTTTGTCGCGGACGCGGCGTTTCTTGGGTTCGGTGTTGGGATCGTCATCGTCGCTGGCTTCGTCGCCGCCGTCGGAGATTACGGTGCCTTGTGATTTGACACTGACCGATTGCTCGGTCTTGGCGGTGATCGCAATGTCGCCGTCGGATTCGAGTTCCGATAAAGGCCCCGTGGTGGCGAGAACCGTGTGCGTGAACTCGCTGTACGCGACCGCTCCGGCGATCGAGAAACTGCTGTTGATGTTGTCGACTTGCCCGGATGCTTCACCGGCTTCTCCCGAGAAACTGCTCAGCCCGAAGTCGTCGCTTTCGGAATCGTCATCGTCGTCCCGGTCGACTTGACGTTGGCCCTTGGTGATCGCGTCGCGTGCCTTCGGTTCATCGCCGATGCCGGCGCCCGTCTCGACGGCGTTGGACGCGGTCAGCACGGCAGCCACTTTGATGCCCGATGCCATCATTGTCTGCAGTGAATGATCCGTGGACGTTGCACCCGAGACGGTCAGTTCGATCGGTGCGGCCGCGAATGCGTCTGACCGAGTTTCGCTCAACCGGATGGTTCTGTCGTTGATCCTGGTGACGTAGTAGGTTTGTCCGCCACCGAGGCCGCGGATCGCCGAGTCGCCAACGGTGACTTGGCTGAGGCGTTCAAAGGCGTGGTGATTGCCACTGACGTTTGTCGGGGCGGTCAAGTCGACTTCGCCGATTCCGTTGTGCAATTTGAATGTTTCGCCATCGACGTCGGAAACGGTGTACTGCGTCCCGGCGGTCATGCCATCGATGTCGACACCGCCGTCGTTGAGATACGTGATCACGTCGCCGTCAACAAAACCGTGACCGGGAAAGGTGATCGTGTTGTCGGTCGCGTTGACGGTGGGGCCGGCGGTCGGATCGAACCGAACCAGCCCTATGGTTTCGGTCGGCGCAGTCACGTACGGGGTGAACGTGATCTCAATGTCGGAATCGTTAGCGGTCAGCCGGTGGGTTTGCCCCGCGGTCGCGGTGGTCAAGTTCATCACGCTGCCCGAACCGACCGCGTTGTTGCCGGTGGGAGCCACACGCAGTTTGATCTCATCGAGGCTGACCGCTTCGACTTCGTAGGTGGCGTTGTCGACGAGACCGAACAGATTCGAGCCATCGGCGTGGTAGGTGACGAGGTCACCGGTCAGCAAGCCGTGATCGGTCAAGAACAACGTTTCGGTGTCGACGTCGGCGTCACCGTAGAGCACTTCGAAGGCGTGGAAGTCGGCCCCGAGCGTGGCGCCACCGGTGATCGTGATTGGTGCACCGGCGGTGGTTTGCAATTGGATCGTGTCGGCATCGACGACATCGATCAAATAGGTTTCGTTGGGGACAAGAGGTGCGACGGCATCGCCGCCTCCGGTGCGATAAACGACTGTGGTTCCGTCAACGAGTCCGTGTTCGGGAATGTTGAATTGGTTGCCGACAATCAAAGGCGAGGTACGTGAACCGTCAAAGTTGACGACGACATAGTCGCTCGTGATTGCGGCACCGAGCGTGATCGTTCCCGGATCGCTCAGGCTGACGATGTTCGCTGACGGATTGGTTTGCGTCGTCGCGAACTTGATCACGTCGCCGCTGACTTTCACGACGTAGTAATCAGTGCTTTCGAACAATCCAAACGCCGTGTTGCCTGCGGCGGTGTACCGGACCGTTTGCCCGGTTTCGAAACCATGATTGGGCAGTGTGATTTCGTTGGTGGCGGCGTCGATGATGGTCGACGCGGAAACACTGGTGGTCGTTTCCGGCGTGATCGCGGCAGCAGCCAGATACGCCGATCGACCTAATGTCTGTGTCTCGACGTTGGTCGGGTCGGTGCGATAGGTGACTTGGTCGCCGGTGACGAGTCCGTGATCGGCGGTGAAGGTAATTTGATCTGCGTCGTTGTCGACAGTTGATGATGGTTCAAAGCTGATCGGTGTGTTGGTGAACCCGAACGCGTGCGAGTCCCCCACGGCACCCGAGGTCAGGTTGATCACGACGAGCGGATCGCCATCGGCAACGGGTTTGGACAGTTTGATCGTTTTGCCCGTTCCGTCGTATTCGGCGACGATGTATGTCTCGCCGTCAGCCAAACCGCCGATCGGTCGGAGTGAATCGATCGGCTGAGTCTCGGGATCAGATCCGCCGACGACGTACTTCACTCGTTGTCCAACCGTGAACACGGTATTGCCGACCGCGATCGTGTTATCGGTCGTGTCGACGATGCCCGCGGCGGTGGGGTCGATGACAATCGCGTCACTTTGTTGCAACGTGTGAGTCGTTCCGGCCTCAATCAATCTCGCATCCAGATCGATCGAACTTTCGCGGGTGAACTGGATGTGGTCTTTGTCGATCACGACGACGCGAACGGTTTGTCCGTGAGTCAATCCGCCGATCGCGGTTCCAACGGTCGGTGAGTCACTCAGGTCCGTCGCGTCTTGGGCGAGGTAGATGAGTTCCTCGCCTGTTTCGAAACCGTGGTCCGTTATCTCGATCACATTGGTCATCGAAGCAACGGATGGGTCGAGACCAGATTGGTCGGCATCGGTTTTGGTGAATCCGATGAGGGAGGTCGCCGTGCCCGCGGTGATCTTACCGTCAACCGTGGCTGTGATGTTCGCGTCATCGAGTCCGACGGCGACGCCGATCCCGCCGCGTCCGTCGACAAAGATTTCCAGCCCACTGGTGGCAGCGTTGGTGACGTCACCGATCGCGTGGATATTGACGTTACCGGCGGCGTTGATCGTCACGCCGTGAGCGATGGTGGCGGTGCTGGTCGTCTTGGTGTTGGAAACGGCGATCGAGGCGCCGAGTGCGTTGGTGTTTGCCGGAGAGGCTTCTTTCTTGAATACGTCGCCTTCGGCGGCTTCCTCGTCGTCATCGAGTTCGTCCGCATCGGTATTGATCTCGGTACTCGCCGACACTTCCGCCGTCGTGGTCGCGTCGGAAATGATCGAGACGCTGCCGGTGTTGGCCGTGATCGACGCGCCGCCAGAAACGTTGATGATCGAGCGCGAGGTCGCTTGGCTGTATCCGGCGCTGAGGTTGTTGGCTGCGGAGAGGATCTTGCCGAGAGCCGATTTTCCGGACGTGTCTTCGGCGTCTTTCACCGCGACGGCGTCCGTGGAGGCGTCCACGGAGGTCGTCGAATTGATTTCGATGTCGCCTGATGCCGTGATCTGGGTTCCCGCGAGGTCGATCGACGCACCGCTCTCGCGGACCATCACCGACAAGGGGATGTTCGGCAGGATGCCGTCGTTGATGTATTCCTGAATGGGGCCAAAGATGTTGTTTTGAGCCCAGTCGGGTAGCTCGTCTGCGAGATTTTCGTCGGCTGCCGTGGCGTTGATACTCACCGAGGCAGCGTCAATGTCTGCGGAGCCGATGCGGATGTCGACGTTCTTTTCGCCGTAGCCGAATGGTCGTTTGCCACCGATGAACGAACTCGTGCGGTTGGCCGATAGGTCCAATTTTCCGTTAGCATCGATCGTCACATTGTCACCAACCATGATCAGTCGGTCGTCCAGTGCGATTGAGATTGGCAAATTGTCCGTGATCCCCGCGCCTACCTCATCGCCAACGCTTGACATCGTGATGTTGTTTGCGGTCAGCGACGTGGTCGTGGAAACATCGGTGGACGTGCCGGTTCCGCCTCCTATCCCAGTGCTACCGATGAAGATGGATTCCCCGATGAGCTTGAGGTTATTCGATGCACCGATGTCAAACGCACCGTAGACGTGGATCGTGTCGTTTCCGCCCAAACCGTCGATTTTTAGGTTGTCGAAATCCGCGATCGGTTTGGACGTTTGGGGGACTCCGTCGAGCGACCAATTCAGGACACCACTCAATGTGCTGACGACAATTTTGTTCGCGAACTCGTTTCCCTGAATTTCAAAATCCCCGGCCAGCAATTGACGTTGCTCGAGCGATTCGATTCGTGATAGACGAGTGCCAAGTTTGCTCTGCTTGCGTTTGCGGCTCGCAAGCTTGGAGTTCTTGCGAGTCGAGCGCGTACGAAACTGCTGGAGCAGGAAGTCGATATTCATCGGCTGGTGGCCCAAATCCATTTGGGGTCATTGACGGTTGTCAGTTGCCATCATGGCGACCGCGTCTCGGTGGAGACGAACATCGACTTGAGCCAAAAGCGGGATTTTTGACGTAATAAGACGATGTGTGACGTAAATAGTCAAAAGTGACACACATCGCTAGATGAGTTTCACGCCATGTCGCCCTCGGAATGGCCAAGAGTCGGCCGCAGCAGCGGTCTGCCATCGACCACCGTTTTCGATTGCTCTCGCCGTCGGCGCCGTTGAGGGATCTCGCCCATTTTGCGAGTTTTTTCGGGTGGTGAACGAGAGTTCCTTATCTCGTTTGCTCTCTGAGTACCCCCCAGTCTCAACACGGGTGCGGGACCGGTCACGCCAAAATTCCGCTGTCGGCATGGCGTGTCGCGATTCATTAATTAGTAGCGATTCATCCCAGCTGAGGCGGCGAGCTTGCTATTTTTGAGCGTGTTGACTCAGTGACAGGGCAAATAGCCAGAGCATTGACGGTGTTTTAGGACCCCGGTAGGTTGGGGGGCGTCGATTCGTCCCAAGGAAAACGCAGCTACAACCTGTTTTTGGGCTCGAGAACGAGATGGTTGGCAGGGGTTTTTTGATAGGGACACATATGTCACGCATGATCGGTTGTTTGGCTTTCTTGTTGTGTCACTCGATTCTGGTGACGAGTCACGCGGAGACCTGGAGCGACGTCTCGGGAAAGTTCCGAGTGGAAGCGGCGTTTGTGGGCGTCGTGGGTAATCAGGTTCAGTTGAAGAAGGCAGATGGCCGGGTGATCAACGTTCCGATCGCGAAACTTGACGCGGCCAGCATCGCCCAAGCAAAACGATTGCATGAACAAGCGAACGCTTCGGTCAAACCAACAGCGCGAGTTGCGGAGGAAGCAGCAGTTGCGACTGCCGAGTCTTCGGCTGCGTCTCTTGGTCAGGACCCTACGATCGAGGACACGCTCAACGTTCTCAACAGAACTCGCTACGCCGACCCGGCCATTTTTTGGGACTTATTGCCTCGGACATATCGTCGCGATGTCAACGAATTGGTGCGATTGTTTGCCAAGTCGTGTGATGCGGAAACCTGGAATGCGGTCGTCGGATTGGTTCGCAAGGTCCATCGTTTATTCGATGAGAAAGAAGACCGGATTGTAGGTAGTCCGGCGGTTCCAGCCGCTCAGAAAGAGGATGTTCGCCAAGTTCTCGTTGTCACCGGCCCGGTATTGCAGGCGATTCTGAGCAGCGACCTGGCGGAGCGTGGGGCGATGCAATCCTTCGACGGGGACCAATTTTTTCAATCGCAGTACCCCGAATTGAAGAAGCAAGTGATCGAGTTTGCGGAAGTGGTCGACAAGATGCAGCCGGATGGTTTCGCGGCACAGAAGTTTGATTTCACAATGCAATTGGTGTCCGTCGACGGGGACACCGCCGTTGTCAACGCAACTTCCCCGACGCAACAGAAAGAAATGCGTTTTCGACGAATCGAAGATCGGTGGCTGCCGGAGGAATTGTTGGATCGGTGGTCGACCGATATGACGGCTGCCAAGCGGGCGTTGGAGGCACTCCAATCCGACGAGGGTCGGGAAGCCATGACAGGAATCAATCAGGCGATTTCCATGGTCTCCGGCATGCTCGATCCGCTCTTGGAGGCGAAGACTCAGGAGGAGTTCGAAAGCGGCGCAATGAGTTTAGCGGTGTTTGTGCAGTTCTTAAAAGCGAGCACGGGCGCGTCCGAGCGATAAGCGACCGCCCGTCATCGCCGCTGGGGCACACCGCCGCGTCGTTTTCTTACCCGAGTGCTATTTAGGCGGCGGCACCTTTTGTTCCAAACGAAGCGGTGATCAAGGGGCGGCAACGAATCGCTTGATCCGTGCGTTCTGATTCAGGTGCCTCGGCGGTCGGGGGGGATTGGTGGCACTGCGCACGTTCGTTGTTGGGAAGCTGACAACGGCCGGGTCTTGTCGGGCGAGACTTCTGCTAAGATTGACCCCCGACAGCGAATGAACGATTCACCAATGTCCGCAAGGAGTCAGCCCTGTGCAGTCCTTTTTTAATCTGTACTTCGACGATCCGCTGTTAAATATGGCGACAGTTCTGGTCGCGGGGATCATCGGCGGCGAGATTTTCGCGATGATGCGGCTACCGAAGGTGACCGGATGGATCGCCACGGGAATTCTGTTGCGGATGTTGGCTCTACCTGGGATGAACACCACGGTGGACCCGGGCTGTTTGGACCGGTTTCTTCCTTATATGCACTTTGTGTTAGGGTTCATCGCGTTCACGGTGGGGGCCACCCTGTATTTCGCGAGTCTGCGCAATACCGGGAAACGGATCGGTTTGCTGCTTCTGGGAGAACTGCTTCTCACACCCCTGGTCGTCGGATTATTGCTGTACTTTCTCGGGCCGTTGGTTCCCGGAGGCGACGTGATGACGGCGAAGCCCGCTCTCGTCCTCGCAGCGATCGCGATTGCGGGGGCGCCGGGGACGACGGTGTTGGTGATTCAGGAAGCGCGAGCTCGTGGGATCTTGACCCGTACGTTACTCGCAGCGATCGGACTGATCGACATGATCGCGGTCGCCGTGTTTGTGTTCATCACGACAATTTTGGGTGACGAATCGGGTATGTCGCATGCGTTACAAAGCGTTGTGTTTCAGTTCACCGTGACGTTTCTGATCGGTGGCGGCTGTGGCGTGATCGCGATCGTGCTAACACGGACCTTGGTCAGTCCGGCATTTTTAGGCCCAACGATGGTCGCGGTCATTTTGGGTTCCTGGGGGTTTGCTGCAGGGTTTGGAACCTCGGGTGGAATTTTGGCGTGTACGTTTGCGGGCATCGTCGTCACGAATCTCCGCCACGACTTGGTGCGTTCCGGGGAAGCCTACCTGCAAACGATCGGCGGCGCTCTGTTCGCCTTGTTTTATACCTTCGCGGGCATGCGATTGGATTTCGGATTGGTGCCGCAGGCGGCGGCCTTGGTCGGGTTGTACTTCGTTGCCCGATTGATCGGAAAGTGCGTCAGTGCTTTCACTGCCATGTCGCTGGCCGGAGTGACCGCCAACGTTCGTGGATACCTGGGCGTGTCGCTGTTGCCGCACGGGGGTGTTGCGGTTGGATTGATCCTGTTGGTGTCGGGTGAGAACTCAGGGTTTAGCGAAGAGGTCCGGACGTTGGTCAACACCGTAGGATTGTCGGCGCTCGCCATCAATCAATTACTCGGTCCGAGTGCGACACGATTCGCGTTGGAACGATCAGGCGAAGCGTTCAAGGACCGCGCGAGATTGTTGGACTTCCTGCAAGAGCATCGCATTACTGTCGGGTTGAATGGTGACGACCGGGAAGCAACGATTCGTCAATTGACCGCGCAGCTCTATGCGACCTCCAAGATGGATGTTGATCAAGAAGAGTTTGTTCAAAGGGTTTTGGCACGCGACGAAGAACATTCGACCTGCCTCGGTAGCGGACTGATGATTCCGCACGCAATTTTGGAGGAAGGGGAAGGTCACGAAATTCGGGGTGTGCTCGGGATCAGTCCGGAGGGACTGGACTTTGATACTCCCGACGGACGTCTCGTCCACGCGGTGTTGCTGTTGGCGACCCCGGAAATTGAACGCACACGCCATTTGCAAGTGCTTTCGGCATTCGCCACGGCGATCACACGCGACGCCAACTTGGTCGAGCAGCTGTACCACGCCCGCAGTCCCGCGCACGCCTACGAAATTCTTCACGCCGACAAACACGCCGATATCAATTACTTCCTCGAAGAGGCGGCCGATCAAGCCGGTTTACGGGGAATCTAAGCGGATAGCCGCGAGACCGTGGGTAGCCGCGATACTGTGGGCGGATGGGAAACCGCGGGTGTCGCGTCGAGAATGTTGGTTTTGTGTATGCGTTGGTTGGTTGGTTGGTTTGACCGACCGACCGCTCAACCGGTTCGGTTCACGGTTTGGCTGCGCGAAAATTCTTGCGGTAGGCTAAAGGGGTCAGGCCGGTGACTTCGCGGAACCTTTTGGTGAAATGGCTTTGGTCGTAGAAGCCGGTTGCGTTGCTAACGTCGGCGACGGAATAATCGGTCTGGGTCAAAAGTCGCCGCGCGTGTTCGACGCGGCGGGCGAGTAAGAACTGAGTGGGTGTCATCCGCAGCAGCTCGCGGAAGCGTTGGTTGAAGTGGGTAGCCGACAACCCCGCCCGCGCCGCCATCTCTTTCATCGAGATCGATTGAGTGAAGTTCGATTCGATAAACTCGATCGCGGGGGTGAGTTCACGAAAGCTTTGCTTCTGTTCCTCCGGTGTGTTGATGGGGTACATCACCCCCGCGACTCCGATCACGCTCCCTTGAGGATCATGGAGGGGCGTCTTGGTGGATTTGTACCAGTGCGGCGTGCCGCGAATGTGGGGCACCAGCCAGACTTGATTGGCGATTGTGACGCCGCCTTCCATCACCCTGCGGTCTTCTTGGTGATAGGCTTCGGCGAGCGTGGGGGGCTGGAAGTCGGCGTCTGTTTTGCCGAGCAGATCTTCATCGCTGTTAAGTCCAAACACGTCGCGGAGCACGGGGCGGTTGACGGCGATATACCGATGCTTCGCGTCCTTGGCGTAGAAATAGACGGTCGGCAGATAGCGGAATAGTTCGATTACGTCCGCCGCGCTGGGATGCCGTGCGAAGAAGCCAGAGGCAAAAGGATGTGAGGTCGAGGGAGTATTGGTCATCGTCAAATTGTACCAAAAAACGCTCGCGTAGTTACAAGACTCACATTGTCCTTTCTCTAGAATGCGGGTACTCGATGGAGACGGTAGGTCACGTTATTGCCTAGGAAGCGGCGGTTTCCTTCCCGTCGCCATCCTCCCGTCCAGACTTGGTCACCCCGTGACCGCGTTCCCGCCTCTTCCTTACTGAAGCGTCAATATCTATGGATTTCATTCGGAGCATCTCTGTACGTTTCATCACCCCGGTCGCGATCGCAATCGTTGGATTGGGGATTTGGAATCCGGTTCGTGCTGAGATCGATTTCAACAGTGATGTGCGACCGATTCTTTCGGACAAGTGTTTTAAGTGTCATGGACCTGATGCGGCGAACCAGGAGTCGGAATTTCGAGTGGATTCGTTTGAGCACGCGACGGCCGATCTCGGTGGTTACTTCGGGATCGTGCCGGGCGATTTGGATGCCAGCGAGGTGCACCTGCGGATTCACGATGAAGACAGCCCGATGCCGCCAGCGGGCGATCTCAAGAAGCTGACGGCGGACGAAAAGGCAATTTTGGATCGATGGATTTCCGAAGGTGCCAAGTTCGCCGCTCACTGGGCATTCGTGCCGCTTCCCGAATCGGTCGAGGTTCCAGACGCCGGAGACAATTGGGCGGAAAACCCGATCGACCGTTTCGTCGCGAACGTGGTCAAAGGAAAAGGTTTGACACACGCGGCGCCGGCCAGTCGTGAAAAATGGATCCGGCGGGTCACGTTTGATTTGACCGGGTTGCCCCCAACCGTGGCGGAGATTCGCGAGTTCGTGCAAGACGAATCCAACGATGCGTATGAAAAGGTGGTCGATCGTTTGTTGCAAAGCGCCGCGTGTGCAGAACGATTGACGAGCGAGTGGTTAGACGTTGCCCGATATGGTGACACGTATGGTTATCAGCGTGATGACGAACGTTTTGTTTGGCCGTATCGAGATTGGGTGATCGATTCCTTCCACCGCAATATGCCCTATGACGAATTCGTGACCTGGCAACTTGCGGGAGACTTGCTACCGGACGCAACCCGGGACCAGAAACTCGCTACCACGTTCAACCGATTGCACTCGCACAAGAAAGAAGGTGGTGTGGCGATCGAAGAGTTCCGCGTCGAGAACGTCGCCGACCGGACGCACACTGTCGGCGCCGCGTTCCTGGGGTTAACGATGGAGTGTTGTCGATGTCACGACCACAAATACGATCCGCTGACGGCGGAGGACTACTATTCGATGTCGGCGTTCTTTGACGACATCGACGAAAACGGATTGATCTCTTACTTCACTGACGCGGTTCCGACACCCGCGATGCCCTTCGCTGATGAGGAGCAACAGGCCGTGATCGATTCGGCGGAAGCCAACGTGAAAGCCGCCGAAGCCAGATTGCGAGAGCACATCGACTCAGGTCTCGACGAATTTTTCGAAGCATGGCTGTCGATGCGTCGCACGTTGGAGCCGATCCCGGGACACGTCGTCGGATTGTCGATGGACGAATTGGAAAAAGCAGAAGGTGGCGATCTCACATCGGAAACGGGTGCCAAGCTGTCACCGGACAAGGTTCACAGACTCCGCAATCAAGCCGCTCCAAACCAGGACGACAAGTTCGCGTTAACGTTTACCGAAAACAAGCACGTCGATGGCAAGTTCGGTAAAGCGATTGAGCTGACGGGAGATGACTCGATCTTCATGCCGGGTGAAGGACACTTCGAACGCCACGATCCGTTCTCGATGTCGCTCTGGATCTGGTCTCCGGAGGTGGAAACACGCGGCGTTCTGATTCGTCGCTCTCGCGGTTGGGATGACGCCGGATCGATCGGGTACGAGCTGACACGCGAAGGAAACAAGCTTGTCGCAAAACTCTGTCATTTTTGGCCCGGTGACGCGATCGCAATCGAAACGACCGATGAATTGGTTGCGAAGAAATGGACGCATGTCGCGATGGTCTATGACGGTTCGAGTCGAGCCGATGGGCTGCAGATTTTCATCGACGGGAAACCCGCCGCGACTCGAGTCGTCGTCGATCACCTGACCCGCAACATCACGCAGTGGCGCGACGGTTATCCCGACTTGGCGATCGGAGAACGCTATCGTGACCGCGGCTTCGTCGGCGGACGTGTGGATCAGTTCGATGCGTTCGATCGGCAACTCAGCGAACTTGAGATCGCCCAGCTTTATGATGGTCAATCGTTGTTTGCAAGTTTGATTCGGCCTCGTGATCAGCTTTCTGAAGCGGATCGAACCGCCTTGCGGGACTACTATGTTTTAGCCGTAAACGAAAAGTCACGGGCGCTTCGCAAAGAACTGCGGGAGGCTCGCGTTGCACTGAACAAAGTAATCGATGCGACACCCGCGATCACGGTGATGCGGGAAAGTGCCACGCCACGCCAAGCTTATTTGCTCGAACGCGGCGTCTATGACCAACGCGGCAAACCGGTTGATCCACGCACGCCCGAGTTTTTACCGCCGATGGACGTGAGTCTGCCTCGCAATCGGCTCGGGTTCGCCCGCTGGCTGACGCATCCCGATCATCCGTTAACCGCTCGAGTGACGGTAAACCGTTATTGGCAAATGATGTTCGGCACCGGATTGGTTCGCACATCCGAAGACTTTGGCAACCAAAGCGAACCGCCGTCGCACCCCAACTTGCTCGATTGGTTAGCCCGTGACTTTGTCAATTCGGGTTGGGACGTTCGCCATCTGCTTCGTCAGATCGCATTGTCAGTGACCTACGGTCAGACCAGCGTGGTATCTCAGGAAGAACGCGAGAAGGATCCCGAAAACAAATATCTCGCACGAGGAACCGGGCAACGTTTATCGGCCGAAATGATCCGCGACAACATGTTGGCGGCGAGCGGATTGCTCGTTAACCAAGTCGGTGGACCGCCCGTAAAAACCTACGATGTGGCGTTGGCGTATAACCCATTGGAGGTCGATAAGGGTGAGAAGCTCTATCGTCGTAGTCTCTACACGTTCTGGAAGCGAACGTCACCTGCGCCGGTGATGATGACGTTGAACACGCCGACACGCGAAGTATGTCGATTACGACGTGAGATCACGTCAACGCCGCTGCAAGCACTCGTGTTGATGAACGGTTCGCAGTTCGTGGAAGCCGCACGAGTGATGGCGGGCAATCTGCTCAATGAGCACGGTGATGGCGTTCGCGAAATGGCGAGCGACGCGTTTGAGCGTTTGACGAGCCGCCGCCCAACCGATCGTGAAACGGAGATTCTGATTCAATTGTTCGACGAACAGTTGCAAGGTTTCCAGGAGAATCCCGAGCAAGCCAAGGAGTTCCTCGGCGTGGGACCGGCCAAACCGACTACCGAACAAACACCCGCCGAATTGGCTGCCGCGACGGTGTTGGTCAGTTCGATCATGAACCTCGACGAATGCGTGAGGCACCAATGAGCGTTCCCACTAACCTTCCACTACCCACTCAGCCGCAAGAGAAATCGATGAAGACTAACGTTTGCACTGGATTTGACGCCACGTCGTTGTCGCGTCGGCAATGGCTCGGCCGATTCGGCTATGGCCTGGGTTCGATGGCACTCGCGGAGTTGTTGCATGCGGACAAAGCGATCGGGGCACCGTCGGCGGTCATGCCGGAAACCCATTTTCCGCCGAAAGCGAAACGGATCATCTTTCTGTTTCAGTCGGGGGCCCCGTCACAAATGGACTTGCTCGACTACAAACCAAAGCTCAACGAAGTCAACGGGCAAGAACTGCCCGCTTCGGTTCGGATGGGGCAGCGACTGACGGGCATGAGTGCCCACCAAGCCTCGTTTCCATTGGTCGGTTCGCCGTTCAAGTTTGCGCAGCATGGAGAGAGTGGACACTGGATGAGTGAGCTGTTGCCGCACACTTCGAAGGTCGCCGATGATTTGTGCGTGATCAAGTCGCTCAATACTGAAGCGATCAACCACGGTCCAGGTGTCACGATGATGCAAACGGGATCTCAATTCCCCGGCCGTCCAAGCATGGGGGCGTGGTCATGGTACGGACTCGGCAGCGAGAATGAAGACCTGCCCGCCTTCGTCGTGATGGTCTCGAGCAAACGGGGCGGACAACCGCTGACGGCCCAGCTTTGGGGCAGCGGTTTCTTGCCGGGCAAATACGACGGTGTCGAGCTGCGAGCGGACAAGGACGCGGTCTTGTATCTGAACAGCCCCGCGGGTATCGACCGTGTCAGTCGCCGCAAAGCTCTCGATCGGATTGGCGAACTGCATCAGCTGCAACTCGAAGCCACCGGAGACCCTGCGATCGAAAACCGGATCACGCAATATGAGATGGCTTTTCGCATGCAGACGTCGATCCCGGAAGTGACGGACGTTTCCGGCGAGACAAAAGAGACTCTCGCGTTGTACGGTAACGAAGTTTCGACGCCGGGAACCTATGCGGCGAACTGTTTGCGGGCGAGACGTTTGGCACAAAAAGGGGTGCGTTTTATCCAGTTGTACCAGCCCGGATGGGATCAACACGCGGGGTTGCCCGGCGGACTTAGGAACCAGTGCCGGATGACAGATCAACCGACCGCCGGTTTGATCCAGGACCTTAAGAACCACGGCATGCTCGATGACACATTGGTCATATGGGGCGGTGAGTTCGGACGGACGTGTTACAGTCAAGGAAAGATCACCCCGGGCAGTTTCGGTCGCGATCATCATCCGCGTTGCTTCACGATGTGGATGGCCGGTGGCGGCGTCAATGCCGGACATTCGCACGGTGAAACGGATGAATTCAGTTACAATGTTATCAACGACGGCGTGCACATCCACGACTTCCATGCCACCATCTTGCGTCTGATGGGAATCGATCACGAGCGATTGACCTATCGGTACCAAGGCCGCGATTTCCGACTGACCGATGTCCACGGACACGTGGTTGATGATCTGATCGGGTGACCCTTTCTCTTCCGCAACTAGAAGCCAAACGTTGGAGACTTTCGAGCAAATCTGGGAAACGTCGCGGACGAATGATTACTCGTGGGGGTATTCCTATGTCGTTTGGTCGGGCGTAGCGTTGTTGGTGCTCTTGTCATTGGTTCGACACAAGGTCATCCGCCGCGTTTTGAAACTGGTCGTGATCGCTGGGGGCACGATGCTCGCGACGCATTGGTCTGCGGCAGAGATTCACGAAAAGTGGCGCCTTCGCCGAGAATGGGCAGACATGCATCCTGATCGGATGACCCAGGATGGGATGGAGGCATTGACGATCGACGGGGCCAATCTGACGATGGGGCCACTGATCTTTGGTGTCGGTGCGATAATCACGTTGCTCGGCGTCGCGACATTGCTTTTTTTTGTACGGCTAGTCGTCGTCCATGTTCGCGCCCCGACGCCGCAGTCGGATACCGATGTGACCGACGCCGTCGAGCCCCCGATCGAAACCGGAAACCCATACCAACCGCCGGCTTAGGCTGGTAGGCAGGAGTCTCGTGGGATATTGGCCGCTGAGGATGAACCGCGGTTGAGACGTTCAACCGGGGATAGCACCGGATTGTGAAAGGTGCGTTGCATCCGCGAACCCTGCTTTTGTGCCTTTTGTTTGATTACACCTGCTGAATCTCGCAACTGCGAAACACGCCGACCAGAAATTTGGCGTAGGATGTTTCCTCTCTTTCATTGCGAATCGCGATAAAGTGGAATCACGCCATGATTCCGTCAGACTGATTGACGCTACTTTTCTCTGAATTTGGATTCTTCCGATGACTGTTTTTGATCTTTGGTTGCCGATCGTGCTTTCCGGACTCGCGACGCACATCCTCAGCACGTTGAACTGGATGGTGTTTCCGCACCACAAGCCCGAATGGCAAAAGCTGCCCGCGGAGGATCAGCTTCAAGACATGGTCGTCCTGGAAAAGATTCCGGCAGGGCAATACATGCTGCCTTTCACTGATCGTCCTGAAGAGATGAAATCCGAAGCGTTTCAAGGCAAGCAAGCGAAATGCACCGGCATGCTGATTTTGTGGGAAAGGCCCATCAACATGATGTCGGCGATCGGAAAGACAATCGCTTTCTTCATGGTCGCCGCATTCGTGATCGGGTATCTCGCTTCTCTCGCGTTGGCTCCAGGGGCATCATTCGGGACAGTTATGCAGTTTGTCGTCACGGCTGGTTTGCTCACGCACTGTGCCGCGCACTTCCCTCACGTGTTTTGGTTTAAGCGACGGATCGCGATGGAGTTGCTCGACGGTGTCGTGTATGCGGTCGTCACGGGATTGATCTTCGCGATTGTTTGGCCGTCGGCGTAACCGAACGCGGTGCCCATTGACTCGTCGCCCGTGATCAATTTCCGACTGCCCTCCGCCAGAGATTGATCGCCCGGGTTTGATTTTGGCCGGTCCAGGCGGGGTCAAACGGTGGCCCGCCTCCGTAGTGGCTACGTAGCAGATAGTCACACATCGCCCGTTGGCCTAGCGATTGCCCGGCGAGCCCGATCATCAACAGCTCGATTTGGACCGGGCTGAGTCCAATCCTTTGACGTAAATTCTCACACATCTGTTTGACTTGCGCCACCGTGCGGGGAGACTGTATCACTCGGCTGACGCCTGCCCAAATCGCCTCGTAACGCGGGTCCCAAGCGGGCGTTTCCAACAATCTCGCCAACGCCGCATTGCGAATTTCTGGTTCGGTTCGGCTGAACAATCGGGCGAGGTGTTGATCGGACAGTGTGGCCTGCCACATCGCGAGTGTGGCAAGCGTCCGCGCGTCGTTTGCGTTCCTGCTAGGAAGCGACGCGAGCATCTTGGTCCGCCCCGCTACGTCGGTTAATAGATTGTCAGACGTGGATAGCTGAGCGAGCACAACGTTGGTGACGGGAATCGTATCGATCGGCCGGTTCACCCAACCCGGCATCCGCTTCACTTTGCCTTCGATGCGCGGTTCCGCGTTGGGCGATAGAACCAGCAAGCTGTCTTCGAAAGCATTCCCTTGGATCGATACCGTGCCTGAATGAATCTCAACGGCAAACCCTTCCAGTTGGTGCCCGATCACGACGGAACCGTCGGTGTCCCATCGCAGTTTCGCGACCGGTTGGCTGGCCGAACGCAAGTCGATGACCGTTCCCGATAGGATGTCGGCTAATGCGACCGATCCGTGCTGGACATCGATCACGCAGGAAGCTGTCGGTTGATCTGTCGTGAGATCGACATCACCTTGCAGTTCGATTTTCGAGTCTGACGCGAGGACCAGACGGCCATTCTGTTGGACCTTGGCTTCGGCACGTGATAGCGGCAGCGTAACCACGTTGAATGATCGACGGTCGTTTGCATCGTTCAACGAGATGGTCGATTCCGCGAGCGCCGACCAAGTTTCACCCCGACTGTAATCACGATTTTCGGGTTCGTCGTTTTGGCTCGCGGCCAATCCAGTGATACGAGTCCAAACCAACTCGTTGAGCGGCGTTGCGACGGGAGTGGGGGTACGTGTTGTCGGGACGCTTGAAGGTGTCGGCGTGATAGCAACTCTGTCGTCCGTGTCGCGGTTGGTATCATTCGATTCCCGCATCGACGGCATTGGAGTCGCGACGTCCGTCGGATCGAGGGCGGGCGGCGGAGGAGACTCAACGATTTCAATGTTCTGCGTGTTGTCTTCCGGTAGTTGTTCGGGGGGAATGATGTAGGGGAGTTCGCCGGTGTTACCCTTGTCGGGGTCAGGGCTGCTAGCGATCTGGTTGTCAGACGGCGCCGAGTCGTTGCTCGGACGCGCGTAGATCAATGCCAGCCAAACGGCCGCGGTCGCAGCAACCGCTGCGGCAATCCAGAGGCCGCGTGATTGAGATCGACGTCGAGAGCGGCGGATTGGGGACGCGTCGGGCTGGACAGGTTGAATATCGGGGACGGTCGTCGTGACTGATTGTGAAATCGCGTCTTGTGTCGCGTCAGAGACTTCCGGTGATTCGACGTTACCGGTCGCCGCGACGCTCGGTGGCCCCATCTTGAGGAGGCGTTCGGCGAGCGATTTGGAAATATTGGTCGTTTCGGTTTGGGACTCCTGTTTCGCCTTCACTGCAGCGACCAGTTCCGCGATGACGCTGTTGTCGACTTGGACGGCACTGAGGACCAATCGAGCTTCGTCGTCCGAGGCGTTTCCATCGGCAAACGCCGCCACGGTTCCGATCGGGATGATCGGCGAGCGGGCATCGGTGGAAGGGGCCTCTTGACGAATGTCGCTTGCAACCAACGAGACGATTTCGCTCAACGTGCGCACCGACCCCCTGTCTCCGCGAGTATCGCTGAGATGTCGGTGAATCGTGGTCAGGAGCGTTTGTTGGTTCACGAAATGCTTGGGGGCGGTCGAAGCGTTGAAGTAGGTGTTGGGGAGTGCCGCGGTGAATGGTGTTCTACGACGAGTCGAACGTATCCGGTTCCAGGTTTTTTCTGAGCCGTTCTTCGGCGCGGCGAAGGGTCACGCCGATCGAACCGATCGGCATGTTCAGCCGCTTGCTGATTTCGGCGTACGATTGGCTTTCGAGATGGAACAGACGGACCACCTGTTGTTGCTTCTCGGGCAGCTCAGCGAGAGTTTCGAGTAATCGTTGCTGTTGTTCTTTGCGAATGATTCGCCGAACGGGTTCGTCATCGCCACTCGCCGCTGAGTCCAACGAGTCTTCCTGCTCGTTGCCAGATCCGTCGATACGTTTGCGGGCGAATCCTCGCGTTGCACAACGCGTCGCGACCACTGCTAGGTACGTGACGAGCGATGATCGGCCTTCGTATGCCTGCAGCGCCGCGGCATCGTTCGCCAAGATCACCGCAAAAACATCCGCGGTCGCGTCGTCCACCGCGTCATCATCGTTGCCATGTCCAAAAGCCACCGCGACGTCCGCAACGCGGCTGCGAACGATCCGTCCGAACCGCGTGACGAAGTCTTCCCAGGCGATTGCGTCACCGCGCAGCAGTCGATCGACCAACGCACGATCGTCTTCGTGCGAGGCGGGTGCGTCGACATCCCTGCAGCCGGCAGAGCTGGTTCGCTGCAACTTGAAAGGCCTGAAATTCGATCGAAAAGGATTAAACCGCGATTGAGATCTGTCGCTCAAACGTGGCGTCAACCGATGGTACACGATCCGGGCACCTGTGACGGGAGGCTAATTGAAACGCCCGGTCCCTCTCCTATAGCATCGGTTTAGGTTCTAACGGATGACACGCGTCGTCTTTCACTTTGTGAGTGAGTGTCAATGCACTCTTTCACGCCGTGAAAGGCAACCGTCTTGCGTTTCATCAGTCGTCGCTGAGGTAGATCGCGACCACATCGAATCGGTCGACGAACAGATCGTCAAAACCGTCGGTGAGGATGAAATCGACCACGCCGTCGCGAGCATGGATATCATCGCGTCCTTCGCCGCCGTTGAGGCGATCACGCCCAGCACCGCCGATAAGCACATCGTTACCCGCGTCACCGTTGATTTCGTCACGCCCGTCGCCACCACTCAGTTTGTCGTCGCCGAGACCTCCATGGATCCGGTCATTGCCGCTGCCACCGCGGACGCCATCGTCACCGGCACCACCATGAATCAGATCGTCACCGCCGCCACCGTAGAGAAGGTCGTCGCCCCGCCCCCCAAAAATTTTGTCGTTGCCGTCGCCACCGTAGATGACGTCATGGCCGCGATTGGTGTCCGAAAAGTCGCGGGCGTACACATCAGGATCGACGTAACCTTCCGGATAGCTGTTCGTGGCGTCGCCGAATAGCCAGTCGTCGCCATCGCCGCCTGACAATTCGTCGTTGCCGGAGCCACCGATCACGTAATCGTCACCGTTGCCGGCGTCGATCCGATCATTGCCCGCCCCGCCGAACAGGATATCGACTCCGTTGTTCCCGGCGATGGTGTCGTCGCCGTCGCCGCCTTCGATGTAGTCGCCATGGGCGCCACCGGAGACGTGATCGTTGCCCGCTCCGGCGTGGATCACGTCGTATCCCGGTCCGCCGGCGATTCGATCGGCCTGTTGACTGCCGACGATCACGTCGTTGCCGCGGCCGCCGTTGATACTCGTTGTTTGGCGAACGCTCTCATCGATCGTGACGGTATCGTCGCCGCCGCCGGCGTGGATCTCGATATGCCGAATCATGGCATTCGGGAACTCGGCAACTCTTCCGTCTACCGTCACGACCAGGGTTTGTGTCTCTCGGACGGTGTGAACCGAAATGTCATTGGCTCGATCGTCAGCGTGGACGGTCACGAGTCCATCGGCGAGGACGCCGACCGCGCTGAGCACGTGCCGATCCTCAAACGTTTGGTAAACGAGTCGCCTGCTCGACTTTCGTGGGAATCGGTTGCTGCGTTGGTTTCGAGAGATGCGGCCCATGTTGTTTTCCTCAGAACGGGGATGAAAAGTGTGCTCGGACACCGAACACCCCGTTAGTGACAGGCCAGGCCGCGTTTCTTACAGCTCTTACGGTAATTTTGGAAAAAAGTGGCTGAGGAGTATGAATCGCTCAGATTCGGTCGGTGCGGTGATCTCGCCAGAGGGGGGCGGTCGCTGAATCAAGGCACTGCTTTTGGTCTAGAATTGCCGCAAACAAAAATGTCCGCGGGTTCGAGAATGGAACGACAGCTTTGAATGCAATGAAGGCAAATACGGTTTGGGGGATGCTGCTCATCAGCACGGTCTGTCACACATCAGCGATGGCCCAGGATTCGAAAAGCGTCGACAGGAATGCTTGGAAGAAGAGCGTCGGACGGGCCGGTTTGAGCGGATGGCGAGTCAATGTCATCGCACCGGATCCAAACAATCACGGGCCCGATGGTTTCAACCCGCACGACTGGGACGGAGACGGTGATCTAGACGTCTTGGTCAACTATGAAGAGGGCGGATACAGTCGCCTATACTTTAATCCGGGAAAGAGAGAGGTTCGCTCGCGGTGGACCGAATACATCGAGTTTGCCCAGCATGGGAAGTGTGAAGACTCAGGTATCGGTGACCTCGATCACGATGGCGACATCGACTACGTTGCCAATGGTGGACACGTCTATTTCAATCCCGGCACTGCCGACGTCAAAGATCCCGCAAAGTGGGAGAAGATAACTCTGTTCGAGAATGAGGCACGCGTTCCCGTTATCAGCGACATCGATGGCGACGGTCTCAACGATCTCCTCGTCGGCGCGAACGCATGGTACAAGCAACCCGTCGAAAACAAGCACGACGCTACCCGTTGGCAACGTTACGAACTCGGCAAAGCCAAATGGCCCATGACATGCCTCATCAATGACATCGATGGTGACGGCGACGACGACGTCCTCGTCCAAGAGCGTCGAGTTCAGGGCACGTTCTATTACGAAAACCCCGGCCGAGATAAAGTGACGAAACCTTGGCCCGTCCGAATGATCGATCCGACGAAAGGCGGCATGTTCATGGCACCCGGCGACGTCAACGGGGACGGTCGTCTCGATCTGGTCAAGTGCGGTAAAGAGATTGTGATTTACATCCGCACCAACGATTCCGGATCACCGCAGTACAAAAAGATCAACGTGCCGGTGCCAACCCAGCCTGAGAGCGTGACGGTCAAAGCCAAGCCCAAGGGAGTCGCCCTTCTGGAAATCAACGGCGACGCCGCGCATCCCGAAATCGTGATCATTCCCGAGTACGAAGCGCAGCTTTGGTACTTGACTTTATCGGGCGACGGAATGTCCCCGAGTGACTGGACGAACACACTGATGGACATGCCGAGTCCGGAGTCGCGTAAGAAGATGGATAACGCCTATCTGGTTGACCTCGATGGCGACGGAGACACCGACATTGCCACCACCGAAGAAAACGGAGGTTGGGGTATCATCTGGTTTGAGAATCCGGCAATCGAGTAGCGGAACGGGTTAACACCGATCGGCATCCGCCTTTCTGCGAACGCGTCATTTTTCACGCAGCTCGGTCGCTTGTGACGTCGATCGAATTACTGCGGGATTTCAAAGATAGCGGAACGGCGCAAGCCGTCCGGTGACTCGGGACCGGACGGCTTGCGCCGTTCCGCTAGAAAGAGAACAAAAACAATCGATGTCCCCTTATGGGGCCAGGCAATTGTGACAATTGTATTGCAGAGCGAAACGTGCAAAATTCGAACTTGGGTGTGCGTTGAAAACATCGCATCGATCGGTGTAACGAGTGTTGGACAATCGAGATCCTGAGTTATCCGCTTTGTTACGGAAAGGGTGCGAGAGTGATTCACGGTGACATGCAACAAATGAGCGCAGGCCGGGATTTGTTGTCGTTTCAGAACGACCATCTTAATACAATGTTGTTTTGATCCATGCGTGAGACTGAGAACCGTTCAATGAAAACGTGGCCATCGAGTACGATCGTTCTCATGACGGTGGTGTTGGCCATGGGATCCAGCCGTGCTGCCGCTCAATTGTCGTACGAGCAACAGCCGATCGAGTATTCCCAATCGAAAGCGACTGATCCCGTTTCTGTCTTGCGGCAACGGGTCGAAAGCGGAGCGGTTACGCTGGCGTATGACGCTCATTATGGATTCTTGGTTTCGCTCTTAACCGAACTGGAAATTCCGGTGTCGTCACAGACGCTCGTGTTTTCCAAAACGAGCCTCCAGCGGCATCTGATCTCGCCCGCTAATCCACGAGCGATCTACTTCAATGACGATACCTACGTCGCATGGATTCCCGGTGCCGAAACGATCGAGATCGCGTCGACGGATGCGTTGTTAGGAACCGTTTTTTACACCGTCGATCAATCGCAACCGAAGATGCCGGCTCAGGTTGTCCGCAAGACAGAGCGATGCTTGTTTTGCCACGCATCGAGTGATACCGGGCGTGTCCCAGGACTGATGATGCAATCCGTGTTCGTTAATCGAGATGGAGATCGAATGTTTCCGTCCGATTCGATTCTGCCGGATGCAGATGGACCGCTGGAGGCGCGCTGGGCGGGGTGGTTCGTCAGCGGTCGACATGGCAGTCAATCGCATTTAGGGAACCTGATGATCAATCGGGGTGACAAAGTCAGCGGGGAGGTTAACCACGGCAATGGGAATGTGGTCGATCTGTCGAAGTGGTTCGATGTCTCGAAGTATTTGTCGCCGCATAGTGATTTGGTTGTGCTGCTTGTTTTGCAGCATCAAGTTTCGATGCATAATTTGCTCACCGAGTCCAACCATCGAGCTCGAATCATGATTCATCGATCGGGGAAGGAACATCAAAAAGGGGGACACGAAGCATCCGTTTTGTCGGCCGAGGACCGGATCGTTTTAGATCAAATCGCCGAACGTTTGGTGGATGGATTGTTGATGGTTGGGCAAGTCGAGCTGAGCGAGCCGTTGTCGGGAACGAGCGAATTTGCAGAAGACTTTTCTGAACTGGGGCCATCCGATCGCGATGGCCGAACGCTGCGTGATTTGGATCTCGGGCAAACCGTCTTTCGATATCCCTGCAGCTATCTGATCTATTCCAAAACGTTCGACGAACTTCCGCAGTCGTTGCTCGATGCGGTGTATCGACGTTTGAGCAACGTGCTCGACGGCAAAGACTCGCGAGAGAAATACGCCCATTTGTCGATGCAGGCACGAGAAGACATCTTGGCAATCTTGTTGGACACGAAAGCCGAGTTTTCGTCCCGTTGAGCTGACCCCGTCGCTCGCGATGGTTCACGTCACCGCGGTTGCTCTCTCGATCGTCATCGATTCACTCCGCGTGTCGAATTCGCTCTCGTGACGGATACGATCGGGCTGTCACGGTTCGTGGCGCGAACGCGTCTTCACCACCGGGCCGGGCTTTCCCGTGAGCCAGGTTCGCTGCCATCGATGCAAATTCGCCCGAAAGAACAAATTGATCTATTGGGGGGTGAGCTAACTCGCTATCCTCGAGTTTCACGCGTTTTAACAAGGGCATTTCACGCGTTCTTACAAGGGGTAGATGATGAAACTGAATGCTGGTGTTTTGATGTTGTTTGTGGCTTTGTCTCCAGGTCTGGCTGCTGCCGATTGGAGGGACCGCATCTCTTCCCGCACGGAGTCTGGGTCGGAGAAAGTCGAGGAGCCGCTTTTTGATTTTCCGATTTCGCGAGCGCTCGGGGTCAAGGTCCCGGTTCACATTATGAAGGCGAGGGGCGAACGTACGTTCAGTGTTCCTCTTGCGCCCTTTTTTATGTTCCCCGCCGACCATGAGTTTGATGCTCGCGTCGCACCTGTGGTGGATTTCCCCGACAAGTCCGATGCGAATCATTGGGACGGCTTTCCCATGGCGACCCGCTAACGGGGCGGCATTGACATGCGTTGAGCTGATCGCCCGAGATACGTCATGGCCTTTTTGCGGTTTACCTGCGGACGGTGACGGTGCGTAGGTAGTTGCCGGCGAAGGTGAAGATCATGATGCCGAGGGCGAACAGGGCATAGGGGATACCCCAGGGGCCGTCGACCGCAATCAACGCGATGGCGGTGAAGCAGAGGACGGTCAGGACGACGCTGATCGCGATGCACACGGTCCTGGGCCAGCCTTCGTCGACTTCGAAAGAGGTCGAGATCGGCAGCGAGAGGAAGACGGGGGCGAGGAACATGATGATCCCGCCCACCAGATCGCCGCGGATCGCTTGGATGATCCCGCCCACGACACCGATGCCGATGCACGTCCCCACCAGATTCGACGACCAGCGTTGTTTATCGCTGAGCAAAAATTTACCGAACGGGTGAAATCGCAGAAACGTGTTGAACAACGGTTCGGCGATCCAGCTGAGCAGGCAAAAGCTGAGATAGAGGATCGAGATTGGCAGCACGTACGGTTCGATTGCCGGGTATTGATCGGCTAGCGAATTGAGTAGTCGCATGCCGAAGAACAACCCCAGGATGATCGCCCACTGGGCTCCTTGGGCCATGCGTCCGATGAACGAATAGAATCGAAATACCAATCGGAACAACAAATGATTGTTGTTGAGTGCTTCGATCATTCCCGACCGCGCGAAATTGTCCGTCGGGTCGAGTCGCAACGCTTCGCGAAAGGAATCTTGTGCAGCGAGGTGGTCGCCGGAGTGGAGTTGCGCCCAACCACGCATGGCGTGTGATTCGGCGGAGTCTGGATTACGTGCAACCGCCGCATTGGCTTGCGCCAGAGCATCGTCGGGTCGACCCAAACGTTCGAGTGCGAGCGAGCGGATCGTGCTGCAGCCTTCGCTATCGGGGTCGATCGCTAGGCCTTCGGTGGATGTCTCGAGGGCGTTTTGCCATTGCTGTTGTTGTGCATGGATCGACGCGGCGAGTGCGTAGTACTGCGGCTCGGCGGTGTCCAAGCGGATGGCTTCCTTGGCCGCGTTCAACGCCTCGGGTAATCGCTTGCGTTTCTGCATGATGACAGCGAGCGCGTAGTGCGAAAAACCCATGTCGGGTGCTTGATGGATCGCTTGCTCAGCTTCGCGGGTCGCGTCATGCCACTGATCGCGGTCGTGCGACATGCACAGCGACAGCATCGCGTGGGCTTCGGCGACACCGGGGTCTTGCGCGAGAAGCTGCTTGAGTTGATCGGCGGCCTTGTCGCTGCGGCCCTGCCTCATCAACAAATGAGCTCGTTGGAGAAAAACTTCGGAACTCATTTGATTTTCAGATATTCCAAGATGTCGTCGTACGTGCCGCCTTGGTTGGCATAGACCGCATGGTTCCGAGCCGTCGCGAACCATTCTTTGGTGGAGGGTTTCACCGTTTTTAATGTGGCGAGCAAGTCCTTCGTGGTCAGCGGCGTGGGTTTGCCCGTTTTCACGGCTTCTTGGAGTTTGGTCTCGACGGCGCGGTCGACGACGGCTTGCAAATCGGCTCCCGAAAATTCGCGACTTTTCTTGGCGATCGCCTGGCAATCAACGTCGAGAGTCGGTTTGCCTTCGATCAGCAGTTTGACAATTTCCACACGAGCCTCTTGGTCCGGCGGTGGCACAAAGATGACTTGATCAAATCGACCTGGACGTCGAAACGCGGCGTCGACGTGCCAGGGGGCGTTGGTGGCGCCGAGGATCAGCACGCCTTCGTTATCCGATTCGACTCCGTCGAGTTCCGACAAAAACTGATTCACGAGATGTCGGCCGGCACTCTGTCGCATGTCGCTGCGGCTGGCTCCCAACGCGTCGACTTCATCAAAGAACAACACGCAGGGACGGTTGCGACGCGCTTCTTCGAACAGCGAGTGCAGATTGCGTTCGCTGTTGCCGATCCACATGTCCAACACATCATTGATGCCGATCGACATGTATCTCGCGTCGACTTCGCCGGCGGTCGCACGAGCGAGGTGCGTTTTGCCGCATCCCGGTGGCCCGTACATCAAAATCCCCCCACCGACTTTTTTGCCGTATGCGGCATACATCTCGGCGTGCGTCAGGGGATGGATGATTTTGACTTCGATTTGTTCTTTGACTTTCGTCATCCCGCCGACGTCGGCGAATTTGATCTTGGGGCGTTCGACTTTGCCTTGGCTCGGGCCGGTATCGTCACCTTCGGAAGTGAGGCGAATGCGGCCATCGACGACTTCGTTCTCGTCCTCTCTGCCACCGAACGGCGACTCGTCATCGCTCGACCAACTGCCAATGCCCAGCAAGCCTTCGAGCTGCTCGTCAGCCACTTCATCGTCGAGATCGATCGCTTGTTTGTAGCTCGACACCGCACGCGAAACTTCACCGGCTCGGTACATCAATCGTGAGTGAAGGATCAACGCGGGGGCATACGTTGACGGCCCGCTGATCAAGGTTTCCACGATCGCTAACGCGTGTGAGTTTTTGTCTTGCCGGTAGTAGGCGTCGGCGAGCAAGGTTTTGATCGATCGCGAGTCCGGGTACCGGGTCAGCATGTCTTTGAAGTGCTGCTCAGCTTCACCATATCGCAGCATCGTCATCAGAGTTTTGCCGAAGTGTTCAGCCAAGTCCAAACTGTGCGGCGCCAGACGCATCGCGACTCGTAGTGCCTCCAGTGCTGCTTCGGAATCACTCATGCATTGCGCCCCTCAAGTTGGTGATCTTAATTTGATTAGCTGTGCGGCCCGCGGTTGTCGGGCTTCAAAGCCCCGACGAATGCGAACTGCAAGTATGCCGCTGCTCAATTCCAATACGCTGCCGCGACCTCGCGGTGATTCAACGCTGCTAACTTAGTCGGTTCGGAATGCAGCAACAACTGGCGGGCGGTCGAGCGAGTCCCGAACCGGGATAACATCGACGTAGAGGTTGGGGCGTTTCACTCGGTTGCAAGCTGAGCTGGTTTTAGAGCGTTTATGTTTCTGCTGTAGCCACCGTCGCCAGACGGTAGACCACGTTCTGGCTACCTATCAAGAGTAGCGGAACGGCGCGAGCCGTCGGGTCTCATTCTCATTCTCAATGCTGATAAACATGAATCGGTACGGGAGGGGGAAGAGGTGATTGTCTTGTTTGGCTGCGCGGTGGATGTCGACGGTGTCTAGCTCGATGCTGGGTTCACCGGAAGACTCGAGCCAACGATCGAGTTCGGCGCGATACAGTTGGCGAATCACGCCAGCGTGTGAAGCGGAGGTGATGCATGGGCTCTCGGGGGTGCCGTCAAAGTTACTGGGTAACGAAAGCATGATCAGGGCAAGGCAGTCGATCGCGGTGTGTGGCATGTCTTGGCGGGGCGCGATCCGTATCAGGGTTTCCGGTCGTAGTGG
The DNA here is from genome assembly GCF_023701485.1 of Aporhodopirellula aestuarii. Taxonomy (GTDB): domain Bacteria; phylum Planctomycetota; class Planctomycetia; order Pirellulales; family Pirellulaceae; genus Rhodopirellula; species Rhodopirellula aestuarii. The sequence continues at coordinate 63,458 of NZ_JAMQBK010000049.1, read as the reverse complement.
CTGTCCGGCTCACTCCACCTGTCCTTGTGGCACCGTTTGTTTCGTCTGTCTGGAAAAATTCGGGGGAGTCGATAGCACCCATGCTGTTCCGGTTCCTCCAGGTGTTCCGAATGGTTTCTTTGGGTGGAGTCCGCTGCGTCAAGGACGCGTGCTGCGGACTTGTTCGATGGCGAACCACGGCGCCCGTTTACATTCAATCGAGTAGGGAGACACTGATGGCGGCAGATCTTACACGGTACTTTTTGATGTTCGCGTGCGTGGCGTCGGGCTTAATCGCGTCGACGGCACGCGCACAGGTCATTCGAGACGAGGACATTGCCAAGGATGTTCTGGATCGAGGTTACAGCTTCGTGGGCAACGTGACGCAGTTTGGAATGGGCGTCGTGGACGGAGGAAACGACGACGAACCCGATGTCTTCCGATATTCCGGTCATGGCGATTACCTCCTCAATGCAGACTTGCATCAGTTCGGTTGTCAGGAAGGGTTCTTTTTGCGGATGCGAGTCGAGCATCGTTTTGGCGACTCACTCAATCCGGTGAACACGGGATCCGCGTTGCCGCCGGCGCTTGCCGGAAATCTACCGGTGGACAACGACCACGTTTACATCACGAACCTTGTGTTAACACAAGCGCTCTCGGAAAACTTTGCCGTTTTCGGCGGTAAGCTCAATTCGCTCGACGCCGATCAAAATGACTTTGCTTCCGGACGCGGGATCACTCAGTTTTTGGGTGCCGGCTTTGCACTGAATCCAGCCGCGATTTTGGCGTCACCGTATTCTTCTTTGGGCGTCGGAGTTGCCTATTTTGAAGATGCGGTTCCGGTCGCCTATTTCAGTGTTTCGAACCCGATCGACACAACGCGAACATTTGACCTGGACGACGTCTACGAAGAGGGAGTCGTTTTGACCGCGGGGATCCGAAAGGAAACCGGCTTCTTCGGTAAAAAGGGGCACCACTCGTTCACTGGAATTTGGAACAGCCGAACATTCACCGAGCTCGAACCGGATCCGCGGGGGTCGGCTCGAGACAACGAAACCTTTGCCCTGACGAGACCTCGCGATGGTGTTTACGCGCTGCTCTATAACTTCGATCAGTATCTGGTCGAGGATAGCCAGGGTCGCGGATTTGGGCTCTTCGGACGCTATGGCAACAGCGACCCGAAAGTGAATCCCGTCGAAAATTACTTTTCGCTGGGTATCGGCGGTAACAACATGATAATGAGCTCTCGACGCGACGACACGTTTGGCGTCGGTTGGTACTACGCCGATTCGAGTGACGACGCGAACCTCCAGGATCTCATTACAACGGTTGATTTCGAGGATGGCCAAGGCGTCGAGACGTACTACAACATTGCGATGGGAACATGTGCGTTCCTGACGTTCGATTACCAGTACGTCAAGTCGGTGGCGGGAGATCTGGATCCGGCTCACATCGCAGGATTTCGTTTGAACTTGGCCCTATAGTCCACGTCGTTTGTCCCGCTCCTCGTTGTTGGTCGGCGGCGAGGTTTCGAATCGATTCGCCGGTGGCAATGCAGTGTGGCGATTTGCGTTTTAAACGATATCTAAGGACGAGACCCTCGCTTACGAATCGAACGGCTGCATCGTTGATTCCACAGGCTGATTGCGAATCAGGCTCATCACCCGCTCGTTAAACCGAGCGGGTGATTTTATTTCATGTCGGCAACGAATACTGATTCGTTTCCAATGCAGGCTGGGCGATTCCGCGTCTGAAGAAAACGTCAGATATCAAAAAGACGTGTTTGGCCGCAGGGCTAGTTCGACTCCGCCGTGGCGGAGGGAACCCGGTAGAGGTGTTTGCCTTGTTTGGCTGCGCGGTGGGTGGCGATGGTGTCTTGGTCGATGCCGGGATCGCCTTGGGATTCGAGCCAGCGATCGAGTTCGTCGCTGAGTTCTTGCCGAATCGACGCGGTGGAATCGGAGTCAATCAGGTTCTGCATCTCGTACGGGTCACTGGCGGTGTGGTACAGCGTCTCAGCGGGCCGTTGTTGATAGCGGCGGACGAGGTTGTAGATCTCCGGTGACGTGGTGGAATCCCAGATCCAGGTCCGCCAGTAGTTGCGGGCGACGTTCGTATCGTGCTGCGTCCCCATCACGTGCTTCTCGATGTAAAGATTGTCAGGGCTCAGATTGCGGATGTAGCGGTAGGTGCCGTTACTGATTGAGCGAACCGGGTAGGGTGGGCCTTCGGGGACGTTGTTGTGCACGGCGTAGACGTAGTCTCGATGACGATCGGTTTCTTGCTTGAGGACCGGTAGAAAGCTCTTGCCGTCGAATGCATTGGGATCGACTTTGCCGCCCGCAGCGTCGACCAGCGTGGGGGCGACGTCCGCGTATTGGACCAACGCATCGGTTCGCACCGCATTGGGGACAACGCCGGGCCAACGTGCGATCAGGGCGGTGTGCAGTCCCGTGTCCCAATTCGTCCATTTGTTACCAGGAAATTGTGAGCCCTGTTCCGATGTAAATAGCACCAACGTATCGTCGGTGTGACCAGCCGAGTTGAGCATCGCGAGCAGATCACCGACTTGGCCGTCCATGTAGGTGATCTCAGCGAGGTACCGCGAGAAAGCTTCGCGGGTCATCTCCGTGTCGGCGATGTTGGGTGGTAGATCCAATTCGCTGGGCGGGTACTTGGATGCGTCACCCATCACCCAAGGCACGTGGGGGTCGACAAGAGCGACGACCAAACAGAACGGTTCGTCGCCGCTCCGTGTGACGAACTCGCGGGCGGCGGCAAGGTCGTGTGTGCGTGTCGGATCGTGCGTGCATGCGGGTTCAAAGCCGCCGACCTTTTCAAACGGAAACGTTTTTCGTGGCGCGACGTGTACCTTCCCCGCAATGCCGACGCGGTAGCCGAGCTCGCCCAAGTGATGAGGCAGGCTCTTGGTATCGCTGTGGCTGGCTGAATGGTTCCATGCGCAGCCGTTTCGCATCGGGTACTGCCCGGTGTAAAGTTCAGCGCGGCAGGGTTGGCACATCGCTTCGGCAAGATACGCGTGATTAAAGACCATGCCTTCGGCGGCGAGCTGATCGATATTGGGAGTCTTGGCGTTGACGCCCCCGTAGATCGGTAGATCGTTAAACGTGCAGTCGTCGGCGAGGACAATCAGAACGTTGGGCCGGGTTGTGGTTTGGTTGGCCGCGATGAGGTGGGCTGAACTGAGCAGATAGAAAATGGCTAGGCCGATTGTTGTCAGTCGGATCATTTTGGGGCGGGCTCTTGAGGTGGGGAATGATGGCAGGAGCGTCCTGGAGGGGGCGATTCATTGTAGCTTCTGTCGCTGACTGACTGTTGCGGTCTGCGGAGAATTCATGTTCGGGGATCGGTCAGCTCTGTCTCCATTTTGAAGCGCGAACGCTGCATCTGACGAACCTTGGGAAGCGTATGTGATAGGCTTGGCGTTATGCTTTCATGCGATCGTATGCGGCGTTGACATCACGCGATAATGAAGCGACTTCCTTTTTGATAGGCTTTGATTTTGCAAGAACCGAGCGATCCGATCCGTGACGAACAGGCTGCCAATGACGACGACGCGTCTGGCGTGGTAACGCCTGACGATGTTTCGCGTTACGTGGCGGGAGTCGAACTGCCGGTCTCGATCGAAGAGGCGTTTGCCTACCACGAACGGCCCGGTTGTTTGGGACGGTTGGTGCCGCCCTGGGAATCGGTTGAGATCGAGCACACCGACAACAGCATCACGGAGGGCAGCCGCGTGGTCTTGAAAACCGGATTGCTCGGTGTGCCGCTTCGCTGGCGGGCACGACACACGCGGTATCTGCCGCCGTCGTTGTTTGCCGACATTCAAGATTCAGGGCCGTTCGCGTTTTGGCATCATCGCCATCGATTCAAGAGTACCGGACCGACGTCATCGCGGCTGACGGATGATGTCGCGTACCAAGTTCCGCTGAGCGGTGTCGGGCGGTTGTTCGGTGGAGGGCTCGTTCGCAAGAAACTCGAGACGATGTTTGCTTATCGTCACCGCGTCACTCGTGAGGACTTGGCGTTGAAGGCGAAGTACCCGAGCGAGCCGATGACGATTGCGGTATCGGGGGCGACGGGCTTGGTGGGATCGTCTCTGTGCAATTTGTTGGGGCTTTTGGGGCACAAGGTCATTGCGATTACCCGCGGAAAGACCGGTGGCGATAATGAGATTGCCGCGTGGTCGACCGATGAAGAGTTCGAAAAGTTCAACGGCGTCGATGTGGTTGTCCATCTCGCGGGCAAGTCGATCGCGAGCAAGCGATGGACGGATTCGATCAAGCAAGAAATTCGCGACAGCCGTGTGGAGAAGACGCGATCGTTGTGCGAGCGATTGGCGAAGTTGGATCGTCCGCCGAAGACTTTGATTTGTGCCTCGGCAACTGGTTTCTACGGAGATCGTGGCGATGAGTTGTTGACCGAGTCTTCCGCGTCAGGGAAAGACTTTTTGGCCGACGTGTCTCAAGAATGGGAAGCGTCATGTGGGGCCGCATCGGAGGCCGGAGTGCGTGTGGTGAATACCCGGTTCGGCATCGTGCTCTCGCCCAAAGGGGGCGCGTTGCAACAGATGCTGTTGCCGGCCAAGCTCTGTGGCGGTTCGCTGGGCGGTGGTCGCCAGTACTGGAGCTGGATCGCGTTGGACGATGTGCTCGGCGGAATTGTGCACGTCATGCATACCGAGTCGGTTTCGGGGCCGGTGAACTTTGTGTCGCCCACCCCGATGACCAATCGGGAGTTCGCCAAGACGCTTGGCAAAGTCGTCGGTCGGCCTGCCTTGTTTCCCGCCCCAGCGACTGCGCTGCGGATCGGCGTGGGCGAGATGGCCGATGCGTTATTGCTTGCAAGCACCCGCGTGATTCCGGATCGTTTGATCACGAGCGGGTATGAGTTCCGATTCAGATCCCTTGATGAAACGCTTCGATACTTGCTCGGAAAGGACCGCGTGCCATCGGAAGTTTAAAGCCAGTTCGGATCTGAAAGGTCGTGCCGGATTTCGCCAGAAATTTTCTGCCTAAAGAATTTTGGTGGATCGCACTCCCGATTCGGCTGAGAGCGTCTGTTCGACGGGAACCGAACACCCACCATCGCCCTTTCACGCATCGGTTTACGAAATCAACACGCCGCCACGCGTCGCGGCCGACGGACGCCCCAACGACAAAGCAAGTTCATGCTGCCTCAATTGCTCTTTGTTCTCAATCTCCTGGCGACCTGGTACATGGTCGGGCTGATTTGGATGGTTCAGATCGTTCACTACGCGATGTTCGATCGGGTCGGCGAGGAGGCGTTCCAGCGATACGCGGTCGACCACGCTCGATTGATCACGCCGATCGTGATGATTCCGATGCTGATCGAAATCGTCAGCGCGGCGGGGTTGATCGCGGTGAGCCCGGCGTCCGTTCCGCGTTTGTGGATGGTGATCGGATTCGCATTGGTCGTGGTGATTTGGGCGAGCACCGTGTTTTTGCAGGTCCCCTGTCATTCGCGGTTTGCCGAAGGGTTTGACATGCAGGTGTACCGGCGGTTGGTGGCGACGAATTGGATTCGGACGGTTGCGTGGTCGGTCCGGGGCGGATTGATGGCGTTTTGGTTGTGGCGAATGCTCCAGACGCGGTAGTTTGCCGTCGCCCGAGGTCGGCGACGAGGCCTGTTTGAGCAACCGATCCGGGGGGACGCCAAATATGCGATGGTTGACAATGTGGGGCCCCCACCTTTATCCTCCCCAGGCTCGATCCAGAGCGGTTCGTCTATGGTCCTCGCAGCGTTTCGATTGGGTTGGTCACGCATTCCATCTTTTAGAATGCGTGCCGGCTGCGATCGGGACACCCAAGCGACGGCGACCGCTCGATCATATAACCACTTTCGCGTGTTTCGTGGACGACCGTTTGACTCTCGAGTCGTCCCCCCAAAGTTAGTAAAGCGACCGAACATCTGATGAACGTTGATCTGGACGCAATCGCCCAACGCGGGCGTTGCGAGGTTTCGAGTTTACGTTTGGCCCTGCCGTTGATCGAGCAAGGCTACACGCCTCCGTTTCTCGCCCGATACCGGCGCGACGAACTCGGTGGGCTCGACGAATCGAGTCTGTGGGCTCTCTCGCACGCGGTGCGGACGCAGCAACGGCTCGATGAATACCGCGAGCAATTGCATGCCGCGTGGGAGTCGACCCAGCTCGCCGATCCCGCGATCGGTAGAGCCATTTCCGGAGCGAAATCGCGTCGCTTGCTCGATCGCCTCAGTCGCCGGGTGAAAACAGAGTCGGGTGAATCAGGCAATTTGACGCAGCGGCTCGCCGTCCGAATCATGAGCCCTGTGAAGGGCGACGGTTCCGATCTCGAAGCTCTCGCCGGTACGTTGATGCAGTCCGCCGCGGTCGCCACCCCCGCGGAACCGGCGCCCGTAGAACCGGCGCCCGTAGAACCGGCGCCCGTAGAACCGGCCACGCCCGAGAATGCGGAAGCCACCGGGGAAACACCAGACACAGAAACCCCTGCCCCCGAAACCCCCACGCCGGCCACCTCGTCGGTCGAGTCCGCGCTCGCCAAACTGGACGACGCGTTGGCCAAGCGGATGAGTGGTGACCCGCGGATCATGGGTGCCGCGGTGCGATGGTTGTCCCGCCACGCCAAAATTCACATCCTCGAAGTCACCGATCCCCACGGCGGCAGCGACGAGGATGAAGAAGCGTCGGTGAAACCGAGTAAGAAAAAGAAAAAGAAGGGCAAGAAGGCGGCTCCCGCGGTGAGCGAAGACGCGGCCGCAACCGCCGGCGAAGCTGCTCCCGAAGCCGCTGGGGATGTTGTTGCCGCTGCGGCAACCGAAAACGTCCCTGCGACTGAAGGTGCCCCGGTCGCTGAAGGTGCCCCGTCGGCTGATGGGACTCCCGCGACCGAGAACGCGGAAGCCGCGTCAGAATCGGCGGTGGCGAAGACGCTGGCCGCTGAAACGCCCGCCCCCGAAACCGCTCCGTCGGATACCCCTGCCGCTGAATCCCCCGTTGCTGAATCCCCCGTTGCTGAAGCCCCTGCGGCAGAAGCTCCCGCAGACGAAGCTGCACCCGCGGTGGAGACTGTTGCGTCAGAACAATCGACTGAAACTCCTGTCGCCGTGGATGCTGCGGCCGAACCTTCCGCAACCGCCGAAACCAAAGACCCGTCTGCCGCTGACGTGACCGCGCCTGCGGAAGCCACCGCGGAGTCCACTCCCGCTGCTGCCGAAGCCAAGCCTGAGATCGCGTTCGAGCCCGTCGCTGCCGAGTCGGTCGAGAAGAAAGCGGCCCCGGCCAAGCCGGCGAAGAAGAAAAAGGTTTCGCCACGTCAACGCCGCCGTCGCTGGTTGGTCAGCACGCTCAAGCCGCTTGCGGGGAAACGCATGCCGGCGAACAAGCTGAGTGCTTTCCAAGTCGTGATGTTGAGCCGCGCTCTGCGGAGTCAAGTCGCCACGTGTGCTTTCGATTACGACGCGGCACAGCTCGTCGCCGAAGTCCAGAAAGCAGCCGCGAACCTCAACCGACATTTCAGCGACCGCCTCGCCGCCATCGTTTTGGCCAACGAAGCGGCTCTTCGCGATGCCGCCGAGAGTGCTTGGTGGGACGAGATTCAAGAGCAAGCGTCTGCACGTTTGGTCGCGATCGCCGCTGATAACCTGCATCGCCAAATCAACCGTGGTGGCGTGGAAGCCAAAGTCGTGATGTCGATCGACGCCATCGGCCCACGCACCGCAGCGACTTCGATCGTCGCCGCCGACGGTCGCGTGTTGCACAACGAAGACATCCCTTGCCAATTGTCAGCCGCGATGCGAACCCTCGCGGTGACCAAGATGGGCGAGCTGATTCATCAGTATCACGTCGACCTGATCGTGATCAGTAACGGACCGGCACGTCGTGCTTGCATGATCGCGGTCGGTGAATTGATCAAACAGTCGGCTGACCAATCGGTTCGCTGGACGTTGGCTGATCGCAGTGGTGCCGACGCGTACGCGGGCAGTTCGGCGGGCGACCAAGAAATGCGATCAACGCCGCGACGTTTTCGTTCGGCGGCATGGATCGCGTTCTCAACCCTGCAACCTTCCCAAGCGATGGTGAAGGTTGATCCGCTGAAGCTTCGCTTGGGATCGTTCCAACGTGAGCTTTCCGACCAAGCCGTCTTGGACGCTCTCGAAGACGTGCTCGTCAGTGGTGCCGCTCGCGGTGGCGTCGATGTCAACTCAACGACCGCATCGTGGTTGGAGCGTTTGCCCGGCATGACCGCCCAAACGGCCGCTAAGATCGATACCGAACGACGCGAAAAACTGATCAGCTCCCGCAACGATTTGCTCGAGCGGGCTGAGTGGGCATCGCCGATTCACACCCGTCAAGCGTTGCCATTCTTGCGAGTCTTCGGCAGCGAAGAGACCCTCGATGGAACGTTGATCCACCCCGACGATTACGCGTTAGCGAAACGGTTGGCGAAAGCACTCGAGATCGAACTGCCGCCTGCGTCGCCTCCTGGCTACGAGTTCCCGGACTACAGCGAACCGAAACCGACCGTCACCGATCCGATCGAAGAAGCCAAAGCGACCGCGGATCCGAGCGACACCGAAAGCTCCGGTGAGGATGGTTCCGCGTTCGGACCCGCGGACGCGGCCGCAACCGGCGAATCCGATGCGACCGAACAATCGGCAGCACTCGCAGCGACGCCCGCACCCACGGACGAGGCTGCGACCGAAGAGGTCACCGCGGAAGCCGCCACCGAAGAACCCGTTGCCACGGAAGAGCCAGTCGCCAGCGAAGAAGCTGCTGAAGCCGCAGCCGAGTCTCCGACGGCATCTGACGAAACCGAAACGCCTGCAGGCGAGGCGACTGATGCCCCCGGCGAAGAAGCAGCCGCGGCACAACCCGCCGCCCAGGGACCAACGGTACCGGAGCCATTCCGCCAGCCGAAACCAGAGCGTGCCAAGGTCGATAAACTGATCAAAGAATGGCAAGTCGGTGTGCGTCGCTCGCAGCAGATCGTCAATTGGTTGTGCGAACCGTTTGGTGAAGGCACCGTCGACGGACCCGCTCCAGCGGTGATGACGACCATGCCGGCGTTGAGCGAACTGAAAGAAGGCGATCAAGTGATCGGCGTCGTGGTCGGCGTGATGCCGTTCGGCGTCTTCGTCGAACTGACTCCCGAGTGCAGCGGCCTGATTCACGTCAGCCGAATTTCGGACGGCTTCATCGAAGACCTTCACGAAGCCGTTCAGGTCGGCGACGTCGTGACCGCTTGGGTGACCGGCATCGACAGCAAGCGTCGACGCGTCGGGCTCAGTGCGATTTCACCGCAACGCGAAGCCGAGTTGCAAGCTCATCGCAATGAATCACGCGGCCCACGCGGTGCAAACCGCGGCGGCGCTCCTCGCGGACGCGGCGGTGCTGCGGCGCCTGCTGGCCGTGAGGCCGGTGGAGCTCCCAGAGGTCGTGGCGGAAATGCCGGCGGCGCACCTGCGGCGGCCGGAAAAGGCCAGGGCGATCGATCGCGATCCGGTGGTGGCGGGCAACGTCGCGACAACCGAGGCGGTGGCGGTCGTGACGGCGGACGCGGCCGATCCGGCGGTGGTCGCGATCAACAACGCGGACGCGGCCCACGACGTCCCGAAGTCTACGAAGTCGTCGGTAAGGAACCCGATTCGGCACCGCTTTCCGATGCGATGCAAGAAGGCAAAGAACCGCTGCGATCGTTCGGCGATCTGATGCAGTTGTTCAACAAGGACAAAGCCAAGCCTGCCGAGAAGAAGCCCGCGGAAAAGAAGCCAGAGGCACCCAAAGCCGAAGCCGCACCCGTGGCGGAATCGCAACCCGAATCGAAGCCAGAGCCGGTTCAGTCGCCTTCGGATGACAAGCCAGCCCAACCGGTCGCCGAGTCCGCGGTTGTTTCAGGAGACGCCGGACCATCGACCGAGGAGAATGCGTGATGAGTGACGATTTCGACTCGCGGTTGGAATCAGCGATCGAACGCGGTCGTCGCCGGGCGGAGTATCAAGCATCCGAAGAGCGTCGTAAGGAACTCAGCGAAGAGGATCTCAAGCGACTGCACGCTTCGTATCGTTTGTCGTTGTCAGAGAAGATCGAAAAGGCCGTGCATCGCGTGGCCGATCACTTCCCCGGCTTCCGCACTGAGTCGTTGTTCGGCGAAGACGGCTGGGGCGAAGCTTGCTATCGAGACGACTTGCGGCTCGATGCCGGTAGGCGCAGCAACCTGTACAGCCGACTCGAAATCGCGATCCGCCCCTACAGCGATCTACGTGTCCTGGATCTCAAAGGCAAAGGCACGGTGCTCAACCGAGAGATCTTTAATCGATCGTTCTACGCCAAAATCGCCGACGTCGACCCAGACGAATTCGCGCAACTGATCGATACCTGGGCGATCGAGTACGCCGAGCTCTACGCGGCGAAAAGCAGCATCTAATCAAGCTGCTTCGCCGCACCAAGAGGCCCAGCCCACTTCGGGCCCAAGATGCTCGCCGCCGGCATCACGCTCGTGCCGTATGACGTTTCGCCAGACCCGCGTACAGCAAGTCCGTATCATCGCCAGAGGGTGGGTTTTTACGTTGCGGTAGCCGCCGTCGCCAGACGGTGGACTCGGTCTCGGGGACATGAATTGTTTTTGTGCTGTTATTAGCGGAACGGCGCAAGCCGTCCGGTCCCGCGGTACCAGATGCCCTGCGCCGTTCCGCGGCATTTGAAATCCCGCAGTATTTCAATCAATGTCCCGAGAGACCGAGCTACGTGAAAGGTGGTGCTATTCGTCTAGCCATTCGCGACGCGGTCGGGTTCGGTGTTCGCCTGCGGTCCTCCGGTGCAAGAACTGGTTGTCGTACGGTTGTGTGCCTCGCCCGGCCAGCGAGGTGCATCCTCCATCAGTGACGAACATCGGATGTTGATCAGTTGCCATCGCGGACGGTGGCACCGTTTTTTGGTAAGCTTTGGCGTGCTTCTTTTCTCCCGGCATCTCGCAATCGATTGCAATATAATTGTGACTGCGACGCTCTTCCCTCAACTCCGTTTCCCGAAGCATCTGTCCGGGTGCCTGGCTTTGCTGTAACCAATGCTTGAAACAGTCGTTCCGATCTTGCTCGCGGTGTCCGCCATTGTCACGTACTTTTTGCAGCTCTGGACCGGCTTTGCAGTTGCTGGGATTTCCGGTGAAAATGCGTTAGTCGATCGCCGCAAACAACCTGGACCTTACTGGTTTCTCATGGCGTTTCAGACGCTGTGTCTCATCGGGATTCCAATCTTGATCGCGTTATCAAACTGAAAACCATTCATCGGCTAGCTTGGAGCAGCGAGGTCGTTGCGTTCTTCCGCGGGTAGTCAAAGGCAAAAAACGGGGACAGCAGTGGTTGTAGTGCGGTTTTCGCCGCACGGCTTGCGCCGTTTCGCCATATTTGAAATCCCGCAGTAATTGAATCGACCACCCAAGTGACGGCATGCCATCGCCACGGCCGTGAGTCCGTGGTTGGGAAAAGAAAGCGCAGCAAGTCGCAACACGACGACCGGAAATACGTGCGCGCGAATGCAGCCACCGGCAACAGCAGCTGTCGTCGTAATCGCGACTAAGAAGCGGAGCAGATCTTGCGAGGCCTTCAATTACACGACTTAACAAAGCATCAGCAGTCGAGGCTGACGGCTAATCGGATGCTGCCCAGTGACTCCTGCCTACCTGCTTGAATCTGGAGTCGATTCTCCTGGATCACGCCTCCAATGGTTATTTTTTTTACCTGCCAGCACTGTTCGGGGGTTCACTGCCACCGCGTTTTCCGCATGGAATGTTGTTGTACGCCACATTCCCTGACGCCTGCGGCAGCGTGGCGCACCGTAAAAATGTGGTTGTGCGCATATTTGTACATCGGCAACCTATATGACCAATCGTCTTTCTGTCAGAACTTTTAGACTTGTCCGGTGTTGTTGAAAGCCGGCTCATGTCCCCCCCACGCCAGACGCCGGGTAACCCTTTCGCAACGCTCTCGTTTTGATCATCAACAGCCATCGGCTTTGGTGACTCGTCTATCTTTACTTATCGAAAGGGAATGCAATGAAGAAATTGCAGAAGCGTGTTGGGTTCACACTGGTAGAACTACTAGTTGTGATTGCCATTATTGGAGTACTTGTGGGACTCCTATTGCCGGCCGTGCAAGCGGCCCGTGAAGCGGCTCGTCGGATGAGCTGCAGCAATAATTTCAAGCAGATTGGACTGTCGATTCACAATTACCATTCCACCTACAGACAACTTCCCACTCATGGTGGCGGCACGAAGGGCACCCACGCTGGTCGCCACGAGAGCGGCAGGAGGGGGAACAACCGTCTTGAGCGGTCAGCTCTTGTTGCACTCACCCCGTTCTTTGAACAACAGGCGTTATGGGAACAGATCAGCAATCCGTACCAAACGACCGATGATTCCGGTGGCGTTCGAACTTACAACGCGATGGGGCCGTGGCCCGGCATGCCGCTTTCAGCGCACCTGAACTGGGGTTATTACGATCCCTGGTTGACGAACATCCCCACACTGCGATGCCCCAGTGATCCTGGTGTTGGTCTCCCGGCACCTGGTCGTACGAACTATGCGATGTGCACCGGCGACTCGTGTGACACCGGATTTGGTGGCGCGCTGAATCGTCTGACGGGTATCCCACAGAGCGGTGGTTCGCCACCGATGACCGAGCGAGTGCGAGCCTCTCAGCGCGGGGCCTTCGCAGTCCAATTGGACTCGAAATTTCGCGATGTTCTCGATGGCCTGTCGAACACCATCTTCGCAGGTGAAATTGCGACGGATCTGGGTGATCATGATAAACGGACGCACCTGGCCGACAATAAAGTCAACAACATCCTCAACAAGGGTGGCAATTTGGCGTGCCGGGTCAGCTTGGATCCAGAGCGTCCTCTGTTTTGGTCCGACACCCCTGCCCCCAACGCCCTGAGGGGCAGCGGCGATCAACAACGCGGGATGAAGTGGGCTTCATTGCTTCCCATTTTCACCCAGATGCTAACGATCCTCCCACCCAACGCTGAGCTCTGCGGTAACAATTTCTATTACTCGATCGTGGTTGCCCCACCGAGCAGTCGCCACCAAGGCGGAGTGCATGTGCTGATGGGTGATGGTGCAGTCAAGTTTGTCACCGATTCGATCGAAGCCGGCGATGGAGGACGCGGTCAGGTAGGTGTTCACGCTGCTCACGACGATCCTTTGTCGGTACCGGGTTCCCAGAGCCCGTACGGCCTCTGGGGGGCTCTCGGAACTCGTGCCTCAAGCGAAGTCATTTCGGACTTTTAGTGATATCGCTTGTGTGTTTGACGTACTGCCAATTGACTTTCTTTTCTCTCATCCGGTTCAATCTTATGCGAAGTTCTATTTCTCTCATCGTGGTTTTTGTCGTTCTCTCGGTCACCGGTTGCGGGTCGGAGGAGCCGACCGTCCCGGTCGAACGCGACGAAATGAAAGCCTATCTTGAAGAGCATCCTGAGATGGTTATCTCGGATGAAGAACTGAATGCACAGGCAGTGGGCCGTGCCGACGAGATGGATGAGTAGTCGATCGCGTCTCTCTATCGAACGCATTGGTATCATCCGTGACGTGAATTTTCAGCCTGCCCACGGTCGTGGGTGGGCGAGATCCTAGCGTTGCGTCTTTTCTTCAAGGGACGATCGCGTGAGTTGATTCGCGCGTGATCGCCCTCTGGGTTAGGGCGGCATGGGGTGGGATTGCTTGTTTTGCGACAAATGAAGTTCCTTTCCGATCGCCAGTCCTACGTGGCCCACACTGTGGGCTTTCTAGCGTTTCCTCTTGACCAGAATGGGGAGACAGCCCGCAGCCGACGTCGTGCACTCGTTGTCGGCGATTCATCGCGCAGAGCGAAACACGCCGCGGCTTCTTGGATATTCGCCGGGCCCGAATAAGTGTTCACCAATCGTCCTGCCAAAGTACGGTTGCGGTGCGGTCTGTCATTGGGACGCCCTGACGTTTATTAGCGGGTGGCGTCGTGCGGTCGTCAGGTGCGGTTCAAACGGATGCCACAGGATCCGCTCGTTCGGGAGGTCGAACGGGATGTCGAAAAGGTGGGCGGACTCAATTCTTGTGCGGCGAACCGGTTGGGCCAAGGCAGCAACGCAGCAGGCGAGAGGAAGCGGGAGTTGCCACTGGAGCGAGCGGCCCCGCCAGCCAAGAACAGGGTTCCCTGCCAGGATGCGAAGTGTTTCCCGCCAGGATGCGTAGTCTCTTCGTTTTCACCCTTTGTGGGGCGTGCCCGATTCTGCAGATCGGCGAAGTGATTATCCTGTCCTCCCAGTCTCAATCTGATCTAATACAGCGAGGTCGATGTGTCGCATCCCCCACTGGGTATATGGCACGTTAGAATGGATACGCATTACTGTGTATCGGTACCAGTTTAACGCTCGTTGAATCCCACCCTGCTTCCCTGCTTTCCCCTTACCGTTTTGAGGTTTCCCGTGACTGTGTTCCAACGTCCTTCTCGTCGAAGATTTCTTCAGGCCACTGCCAGCATCGGTGCCGCCGGTTTTGCTTTTCCGCTCTCGCAGGCTTCGTTCGGCGATACCTCCCCCAACGAACGTCCGGTCTTTGCCACGATCGGCCTTAGAAACCAAGGTTGGACGATCACGAGTAAGTCCTTTCAGTTCGCCGACTTCGCCGCGTTTGCTGACGTGGACGCCAAGGTGCTGGGACAAAACATCGAACGAGCGACCAAAACTCAAGGGAAAGCACCTGAGGGGTATTCCGACTACCGCAAAATCCTTGATCGCAAAGACATTGATGCGGTCATGATCGCCACTCCCGATCACTGGCATACCAAGATCGCGGTGGAAGCGATGCTGGCGGGTAAGGACGTCTACTGTGAAAAACCACTGACGTTGACGATCGGCGAAGGAAAGCTGATCGAAAAAATCGTCAAACAAACGGGACGCGTGTTCCAAGTCGGTACGATGCAGCGATCCGAGTACAAGGGTAGGTTCCTGCAAGCAGTCGCAATGGTTCGAGAAGGACGTATCGGCGACATTCAAAAAGTCACCTGTGGGATCGGCGGTTCCGATAGTTCAGATGTAATCCCGGCGGTTGACGTCCCCGAAGGTCTGGATTGGGATTTCTGGCTCGGGCCGGCTCCCAAAGCACCTTATCGTGCACTTCCGGAGATCAGAAAGGGCTACGGGGGAGGCGTGCCGCGTTATACCAACTGTCACTATGCGTGGCGAAACTGGTTTGAGTATTCCGGCGGACAGATGAACGACTGGGGAGCCCACCATGTGGACATTGCGACATGGGCGTTGGGTGCGGACAAAACCGGACCAAATAAGATCACACCTGTCAGTTATTCTCTGCCCGTCGAATACAAGGATGGCTATCCGACTGTCGATGATCGGTACAACGTGCCAACCAAGTTCGAAATCCTGTGCAACATGCCTGGCGACATTCCGTTGGTGATCACGAGCGAGGGTGACAACGGAATCATGTTCGAAGGCACGAAAGGCCGCTTCTTCGTCAATCGCGGCAAAATCGTCGGCAAGCCGGTCGAAGACCTCGCGTCGAATCCGCTTCCCGAGGGAGCGATCGAAGAGGTTTACGGTGGTCCGGTTGCCAAAAACCACACGGACAACTTCATCCAAGCGATGCGGGATCGCACGCAGCCGATTTCCGATGTCTGGTCTCACAACCGCATGCTGGAAACCTGTCACCTAGCAAACATTTCGATTCGCCTGGGCCGCGAACTGAACTGGGATCCAGACAAACGCGAAATCATTGGAGACGAAGAAGCCAGCTCGTTCATCTCACGCGAAAGCCGCGAGGGGTACGAGATCGAAGGCGTCTAAGCAAAGACGTCGTTGCAAAGTCCAAGCGAGGTTGCGAGATTCTCGTTCCTCGCTGAACAGCGTCGTTTTCCAAGTCGCTCGGTCTCTCGGGACGTCGATTGTTTTAGTGCTCTGTTTAGCGGAACGGCGGGAGCCGTCCGGTCCCGCGTTACCGGACGGCTCCTGCCGTTCTGCTACTTTTGAAGTCGTTTAGTAATACAATCGACGTCCCCCGAGACCGAGAATTGCGGACGCTGCCCGCTTTAGGAGTCTCGGAAAGACTCTGCTACGTGAGAGTCGCAACCCGTCCGTTCCCACACCGAGTTGGAATGCTGGCATACGCAGATAGGCTGGAGTTTCTCGGTATATCTGTCATTTGATGCTAACCACGGTTCCTACGTTCAACCAAAGCTATCGCCAGACTGCCAGAAATTCGTTATGGGCAAGACGTTCGGCTATATCTTTTCCGTTTAGCTGGATCCAGGGTTTCGCGAATGGTTAGTCACGATAGTGACGACATGTAAAAGCCACGGACGTGAGTCCGTGGTTTGGGAAAAAAAGCGCAGCAAGTCGCAACGCGACGACACGAAACACGAGTGCGCACGAATGAACCACCGGGAGCGGCATCTGTCATCGCTTCGCGACTTGGCGTATGCGGGTGGTGACGTCGACCCCGGACTCGCGTCCGGGGCTTTTACCTGCCGTCGCTATCGCGACTAGGAATGGAGCCAATACTGGCGCCTTGTATATCCACGTTTTCGCAATGATGTCGCAGTCCAGGCGAACGCCCAAATGGCTCTTTAACTTTTGCCCAATTATTTCTGCCTACCGGCTTGGCACCAATGCTTTCTCTAACCTCAACTTTGGGATTGGCGGAACCGTAGGACGCGCGCATAAAGACATAGCGGAACGGCGCAAGCCGTCCGGTGTCGCCAACCCGTCCGGTGTCGTACTGACTTGGAATGCTGGCAAATCGCTAGTGGACCGGAGCGTTGTGAGATTCGATGGTGACTGCCATCACGATGGGGGCGGAGCTGTCGTCGCCTTTTACCAGTTCGATCGTTTCGAGTTCGTTGGTGGAGTTCGGGATGATCGAGAGGTAGCGAATTTGCTGCTCGCCCAACGCGAACGCGAATTCACTTTGGGGAACATCAACGCGGCGGATGTAGTCCGCGAAATGGACTCCGTTCATCAACTCGTGATCTTCCACCATGCCATCGTGATAGCGGAGGCGGACGATCATCGAAACGGTTTGACGGCGGTTCGCGGGATAGCTCCAGCCGCCGACACCGCTCAAGAGGTGGATTGCTTTGATGGGTGAGTTGCACGGCAACGACACCGACTTTGGCATCTTGGGAGGCAGCGGTCCGTGGGGGCCATGCAGCAAGATAATGTTGGGTTTGGTTTTGCCTTGAGGATCGACCAATTGGAATGGGATGCCGCGATGCATCTTGATCTTCCAGTCGGCGAACACCAGACGATCGGGGCCGTTGTCGGGACCACCGAATAACGGTTGGGTGCTGATCGCGGTGGCGAAGGGACCGAGCGGGATCGGTACGTATTGACCTTTGGCGGTTAGAAATTCCAACAGGTCGGTCATGCCTTGTAGTGGAATGGTATTTTCAAAACCTTCGGGCATGATGGATTGCCGTGACATTACGAGTTCTTCAATGTCCTCGCGTAACACGCCCTGTCGCTTGCCAGCAGTGTCGAATAGTTCGATCGACGTTTTGGATTCCGAGGCCAGCATGCCGTTGATGACGAGTCCGTCGACGGTGAGCACGGTGTAGGCTCGGAAGTTGCCTTCCACACTGCGACTGGGGTCCAAGATATGCGTCAGTAATTCTTTTTTCGGGTGAACGGCCATTCCCGTTAGGTTGGGCCCCACTTCGGTACCGACGCTGCCGTGAACGTGGCACTTCGAGCAGTGTTCGAGGAAGATCGCTTTACCGCGAACGGCGTCGCCAGTCATTTCGGTGCTCACCATGTAGCTGTCGAGGACTCGTTGACGATCAGCGTTGGGGAGTGAGCCACCTTTGGCGAGCAATTCCGCGGCGAGCTCTTTCACCTTCGGGTCGGGGTGGTTGGACAACGCCTGGCGTTGGTCGAGAGCCAGTTCGTTTAGCGAAATCTCGCCTTCCTGTGCGGCTTCGAGCAACGCCATCGTCGATGCGGGGCGTTTCAACAATTGAGACAACGCGGCTTGCTTGAGCGACGGAGTCAATGTTCCCAGACGCGACACGATTTCGCTTCCCACACCGTTCCAGCGGCTTGCCTCGAGTGCACCTAGCAAACCACTGGCGAGCTGCGTCGAAATGCGTGGACTGACTTCGTCGAGCAAGTCCACGGCAGCGTCTTCGTCTTCGGGACGAAACGCAATCAGCTGCTCCGCCGCCTTCACGCGGTCCACATCCGTCGCGTCTTCATCTCGAACCGTCGACAGTAGCTCCGCGCAGAGTTGCTTGGCGTGGCCGTCGAATGTTTCGCTGCCCCAAGCGATCGCGAGTTTGGTTAAGGTTGCGCGGGTGCCTGTATCCGCATGATCGAAAACCTTCTTGAGGTCGGCTTCGATCGCGGACGTCAGCGTGACGGCAGACTTGCCTTTCCAACCGGCCTGCAAACCTTGGATCACCGCTGCAACGACCTTTGGATCGACATTGCCCAGCCCAGCGACGATTTGCGCGAGGTTGTCGTTGTCTTGCCCGCGGGCGTGGTGCTCGGCGACACGTGTGATGATCGGGATGCTGGCGGTGGGCAAGGCTTTGACCGAAGCCAGTGACTCGAGGAAGTAACTGCTGTTGTGGGCCGCCGCACTCGTGATCGCATCGGGAATCCAACGGTCTTGCATGTTGGCGTGATTTGCGAGCATTTCAAGCAATGCTTCGCCGCTCGGCGAACAGGCGGGTAGGTCCGCCAACGCCAAAGTCGCGGCAAGGCGAACGTGTGCGTTTGGGTCGCGATGTAATTTGGCGGACAAAAGTGATTGCACCGAAGCGGTCGTTGGCGGCAGTACCTGTGCCGCGTTGCGGCGGACACCGGCCGACGGGTGCTTCAGTGCGAAGATTGCGGCTTGTGTCGCCCGTTCGTTGCTGCCGTCGAGCAACCCGAGTCCATGTAGCGTCCACAGAGCGTGGATGGCACCCACGTTGAGGCCGATCGCGTCGACGGAATCGTCTTCGATTAAAGAGATCAGTGACGAGAGAACATCCTGGTTGCCGCTCTCGACGAGGAGACGTTGCGCGTGTTTGCGGACCAACATGGTTGGGTCGGTGAGTGCGGCAACGAGTTCGGCAGGGGAGGCCTCTCCAAGATCAGGATACGAGGAGTTTTTGGTATCATCGGCGACCACTCGGTAGATGCGGCCGTGCTTTTTGTCGCGTAGCTTTGATTCGTAGGCTTTGCCTTTGCCGGTTTGAAAGCCTTCCGGTGTTGGGTTGTGTTGGACGATGTAGTTGTACCAATCGATCACCCAAACTTGTCCATCGGGGCCGACTTCCGCCATGATCGGAGCTGACCATTCGTCGTCGCTAGCCAGGAGATTGAACGGGCTGGTCGAATGGAAATCGCTGCCCTTGTCGCTGAGAATGAAGGATCCGACGAGGTGCCCGGTCGGCCCGTTCACGAAAGCAACCCGGTTCCAATATTCTTGAGGATACGCGCGGCCGGTGTAGAGGGCATGACCCGCGGCGGCAGTGTATCCACCATGATGATCGACTTGCCGAACCTTGTCCGTGATCGGATCGAAGTCATTGGTGTCGGCGATGGAGGACAGCGTTAGCGACGTGGCCCAGCCGCGGACGTGTTCGTAGTATCGGTTTGCGATCGGCATGAAGATGCTGGGGTTCCCGTTGGCGGTGGAGCCAAAAATCAAGCCTTCTTCGCTGATTCCCAGTCCCCAGGTGTTGTTGTTGGTCGAACGAATGAATTCGATCTTGCTGCCGTCGGGTTGCATGCGGAAGAAACCCATTCGGAAGCGTTGTTGGCTTTCGCCGTTGGCGACAGGTTGTGAGTCGTTGTAGCCCTGCATCGCCCAAATCCAGTTATCGAGTCCGTACTGGAAATTGCTGACGCCGCCGTGCGTGTCGCCCAGTTGCCAGTTGGAGAAGAGGACGGTTCGCTGGTCGGCCCGGTCATCGCCATCGTTGTCTTTGAGGTAGAGAGTTTCGACCGCGTTTTGGATGATCGCTCCGCCACGGTAAAACGTGATGCTGGTCGGAATGCTTAAATCTTCTGCAAAGACGGTGAACTTGTCAGCCTTGCCGTCTTTGTCGGTGTCTTCACAAATCCGAATGCGGTCACGACCTTTGCCAGGTGGTTGCAGTTCGTTGGGATAGTCAATCGTTTCGGCAACCCAGAGTCGACCGCGTTCGTCCCAGGCCATACAAATCGGTTTTCCACCGAGATCCGGTTCCGACGCGAAAAGTTCGACATGAAATCCTCGGGGAACGACAAAGTGCTTCATCGATTCTTCGGGTTCCAGTGGCTCTTGCATCAAGTTCATTGGCTCGCCCTGCACACCCCAGCGGTCCGATGGGGTGTAGTTTGGAATTTCTCTCCCCACGTCGACGTACTCAAACGGTTTGAGATCCGCAGGAAGGTTGGTCATCTCTGGAACGGGGAACTCGGCGCGTTCTCGGTACGGGCCCGCATTTTGAGGATCGTCACCTGCAGCCCAGCGAATGCCACGTTCGACGAGGTTTTGAAAACCCGGGTTGGCCCACGTTTTGGAGTCATGGCCCCACGCGGTGTAGAAAACGCGGCCTTGGCCTTGCGTTCGGATCCAGGTGTATGGTTCGCGACCTTCTTCGTCGACGCGGTACTCCAGTACGATTCGGTCGGCATCGTTGTGCCGGTGATGCACGTAGGTTTCATCCCAGCTTGAGAAGCCGCTGAAGCCTCTCATGAGCTCATGATTCGGTTCGGCAACTTGACCTCGAAACACACCGGTTCCATGTCGTTGAAACTGGCCGCCCATGAGAGCGATTAGTTTGGGAGAGTTTCGAAAGCAATAGCTGGCACTGTGCAGCGGAACAAAACCACCGCCTGATGAAACGTACTCGAGCAATGCGGCTTCGTTGGACGCCGCTATCTCATCGATATTGGCGAAGAGAAGCAGAGCATCGTACCTTTTGAGGTTTTCCAGCGTGATGTCGGACATCGTGTCCGTATAGGTCAACTCGATGCCGCGATCTTGCAGGATCGGTTGCAATTCATTGAACCGAGCCTTGGGCTGATGATGCCCATTGTCACCGAGGAAGAGAGCGTGGATCTCAGTAGCGTGAGCCAAAGGAATGCAAACGCACAAAATCGCGAGTGCCGCGGTATGAGCGATTAAACGACGTAGTCGATTCATGATGGATAGGGTCAGAGTATCGAACGAGTTTGGGTGTGGGCTGGATGTGGTGGGACGCGACACAAATCTCAATTTTGCCGGTAAGACCTTTCGCAAACCGACGCGTTCGCGAGGGATTCGTGGGCAACGGATGGGGTTGAGAACATTGAGACTTCTGTTGTCGCCACCGTCGCCAGACGATGGACCACGTTCTGGCGAACGTAGCTACGTATTGAGAGTATTGGAGTTTTCGCCGCTCACGTAGCTGAGTTTCTCACAGAATCTGCAAACGGGTGACACCCGCCATTCTCGGTCTCGGAGAGCGTCGAATTGACTACTGAAACGTTACAGATGGAAACGTACGATGGACGTATTATCCGTGGGTTTTGGACGAATTCACTATAGACGGACAAGGATATCCATCGTACGGACCGGACTGATTGTGCCGTTGGCTATGTGATCGCGCGATTGCTTTCTTGTCACACCGATGCGTATGCGTTTTGATGTGTGAAGTCGGGAAGCCGAACGAGTTCGCCGCCTCGCAGCGCAGACTCATGAGCACAGATGCCCACGCAGGTCCAGTTGGCACTGGTGACGGCATTGGGGGCTGGGTCGCGATCTTCGCAGATGGCCGAGATGAACTCGTGTACTAAGTGTGGATGGGATCCACCGTGACCACCGCCTTGCAGGAATGACAGGTGGTTGGAGTCGTGAATTTCGGCCGGCAACGTGAATCGCTGAATCGGTTCGGGAAGAAGGTGTGCAAAATCCGGGATTTCGATTTTCTCGGCGATTTCGTGTTCCGGTTTCTTCGCGGTGTGGATGACGTGGGGTTCGTTTTCGACCAACGTCCACTCGAAACTTTTTTTGGTGCCGTAGACGTCGAAGCTTTCACGGTATTGCCGTGCAACATCATGCAAGAATCGCCAAATGTGAGCAGTGACATCGCTGTTGTGCAGTTTGATGTGGCAGCTTTCGACAGCGAAGCTGCAGCCTGACTTTCTCGCGATTTCGTCGCTGACGGTACCGGAGCCGAAACAACTGACGGATTCGGCGAGCGCGTCGGTAAGTGCCAGGCAAGGGCTCACGACGTGCGTGGCATAGTGCATTGGGATCATCGACTCCCAATAGCTGGGCCAGCCGTCCATGTCTTGCGGGTGCGAAGCGGCAAGGTACTGAATCTTGCCGAGTTCACCTCGCTCGTACAGATCTTTGATGAACAAGTACTCGCGGCTGTAGACCACTGTTTCCGCCATCATGTATTTCAGACCGGTGTCCTGCACCTTCTCGACGATTTGGCGACATTCATCGATTGTGGTCGCCATCGGGACGGTGCACATGACGTGTTTGCCGGCGTCCAATGCCCGCAGCGACATCCAGGCATGGTCACCGATGGGACTGTTGATGTGGACGCAGTCCACGTTGGGGGCTTCGAGCACTTGTTCGAACTCGGTGTATCGACCGGAGATCCCGAACTGGTCCGCCGTCTTGTTCATCTCGACTTCGTTGCGGCGGCATACCGCGACGACTTCGGCATTCGGGTGTGCTTGGTAGATCGGAATGAATTCGGCGCCGAACCCGAGTCCAATCATCGCCATTCGTACCGGTTGAACGCTCATGTGTATTCTGCCTGCTTGGTAAATTGCTATCAGTTAGGTTGTCGAACGGACATCAACGCTCAGCCCGACGTGTCAGTAAAAAGCTGTCCGTTAGGACGAGCATCGAGGTTGGTAAAACGCTCTCCATTGTGAGGGCGAGCAGTTTGAATGTTGTGAAAGCATCGTGGTGTGCCTTCACGTTTTCGGTTGAGCAGCGGTTCGGGTTGGATTCGACCACTGTTTTTCTTCTCGTTTTGCTCGGCCCTCCGGGTGAGAGGACCGAGTGAAATGCGTTACTTCGGGCGAGCGAGGTCTTGTTTAGCCTTGCGACAAATCCATGTTGCGATGGAACGCTAGGATTTGGGAATCGCTTTGGATCCGCTCGCACGGTCTTTGTACTCCTCTTGCGAAGATTGGCCGTAATTCTCCCAACGATCGATTCGTTCAGGCGTTGCCAAGATCACCGCGTTCTTTTTCTCACTGCATCCGATGAGTGGTGCGACGAGTCCGCAGGCCACCAGCAACAGTGCTAGTCGATTGGTCATGAAATTGTCTCTGGTTTGATTGTAGAAGTGAATTTGGCGTTGTGAGGAGCGAGCCCGTTAGAAGTCAAAGTCGATGACTTCGCGGCTGGCACGTGTTCCGAGAGCACCCCAAATTCCAAACGGGCTGACGGATCCGGGGACTGTCGGGCGATTACCAGTGTGGTCCCAGAAAACCATTCCGTTGTGGGAACCGGTGTCGATCGAATCGGTGATGAACTTCACCGCACCGTCTCCCATCAGGACGTGGGCACCGCCTTGGTGTCGACTGCTCGTGCTACCTGACATCTCGGCACCCGAACCTCCTAGCGAGCAGAGTTCCGTGTTGGGGGCGTTGATCGTCATGACGCTCGTCCAAAGCGGCTCGCCATTGGCCCACATGTAGCCGCGTGCTCGTTCAGGATTATCGAGTTGATTCTTGCCTGGATCGCCACTTGCCACTTGAACGATGCTCTCGCCCCAGAATCGCGGGCGGAGTTGGCTGATCGCCCCTGCACACTCCTTGCGGTTGTCGACGAAGTTCCACCAGTTGCGAGGTGCTCGGAGGGCGATGGTGGTGATGTCATGGTCACCGAGGTCGGTGTTGATCTCGCCAGCAGCGACCGTGTTCGCCAATCCATCCAAGATGTCACGGAATCGCGAGTCCATCATTGGCTTGAAGAAGCCACGGTAGTGTGCACGTGCATCGTTTTGAAGAACCGTGCTCCAACGCAGGTTATTGGTCCAAGGGTCCCAGGGGCCGAAGCTGGTCATCGCATCGTCCCCGATGCAGGCCGCGTAGTTGGTCCGGCCCATGGCAGGAAGACCAAAGCCCGGGTCGCTGGGACAACGGAAGGTAGGAATATCGGTCGCCCATGGGCCGTAAGATGGAATCCAGGGGGCCGGTCCCATCGCGGACCATGGTGGAGTCCGAGCGGTTCCGTCCGCGTTCTTGTTGTTGGGGTTGGAGATTTGTTCCCACAACGCTTGCTGCTCAACGAAGGGAAGGACTCCGACGAGATAGCTCAATAAACGGTTGTTGGTCACGAGGTGAGTGCCACCGCCGGAGGAGAACGTGCCGCCCATGTGCGTCGGCAAACGGTCGTAGGCGGAGTGGTAGTTATGGATTCCCAATCCGATTTGCTTGAAGTTGTTGCTGCAGCTCATTCGTCGAGCCGCCTCGCGAGCAGCTTGCACTGCGGGCAAGAGTAACCCCACAAGCACACCGATAATCGCAATCACGACGAGTAGTTCGACAAGTGTGAATGCGGGTCGAGGTTTCGGGTTTGGCACCCGTGTTTGAGTTTTCGCTGGAACGAATGTTCCCGCTAAAGTCATGGTTCTGTCTTTCATTTCGATCACTCGGCTAGAATTGGAATGGATAAATGAGGCTTTACGGTCCAGGCGGGTGGGCTTGGGAATGCGTATGCGGTTTTGTTTCCCGCACGATTGAATTGTAGGGTTGCGAATTTGCCAGTCTATGCGATATTGCGCATAAGTTGTGTGCGATTTTACCGGGCGGTTGGTGGCAGGTTGCAAGCGGCGCGAGGTGTCAGTGAAGAAACGGAAGTCGGTTGCATTGTTGGTTGAGACGTCTAATGCCTATGCACGGAACCTGCTTAGGGGAGTGCTCGCGTACACCCGCACGCATGAATCTTGGTCGATCTATCTGCCGGAGCAACAACGCGGTGCACTGCCACCGGATTGGTTGAAGGGTTGGAAGGGGGACGGTCTGATCGCGAGAATCGAGACCGAAGAAATTGCGCGCTTTGTCCGCAAACTTGATGTGCCGGTCGTCGATGTGAGTGCCGCTCGGTTTGTTCCCGAGATTCCATTTGTCGAAACGAATGACCGCAGCATCGCACGGATCGCGTTCGAGCATTTTCATGAACGCGGTTTTGAGAACTATGCGTATTGTGGTGAGTCACACTACAAGTGGTCACGGCTGCGCGAAGAAGGTTATTTCCAAGCGGTTCGTGACGCGGGGCATGAGTGTCGCGTGTTCTCTTCACATTCGGACACGGAGGCCGGTTTTTCGTTGAGTCGCGAGCGGACCCGTTTGGCTCGTTGGCTTCGGTCGCTGCCCAAACCGATTGCATTGTTTGCATGTTATGACATCAAGGCGCAACAGATTCTCGATATCTGTTTGCAACATGAGATACGCGTTCCGGAAGAGGTCGCATTGCTTGGCGTCGACAACGATGAGTTATTGTGTGAACTCTGCACTCCACCGTTGTCAAGCGTGATCCCAGCGGCGAGTGGTGCCGGACAAGAGGCGGCGAGGTTATTGGAGTTGATGATGTCCGGTAAAGAGATTGATCGTTTGGAGTACTTGATCGAACCGCTCGGTGTGACGACGAGGCAGTCCACGGACGTGCTCGCTATCGAGGATCCCGACATCGCGGCAGCGGTCCGCTTTATCCGCGACTCGGCTTGCGACGGGATTGACGTTCACGATGTTTTAGAGCGAGTCGCTCTCTCTCGTCGCGCCCTAGAAAAACGGTTTAAGGAAATCGTCGGGCGCACGCCTCATCAAGAGATTGTCCGTCGCCGCGTGGAGGCGATCCGTCGATACTTGATTGATACCGATTTGACGCTTGCCCAAATCGCGCGACGGACAGGGTTTCAAAACGAAGAGTACATGAGCGTGACGTTTCGCCGGGCCACCAACGTTCCGCCGGGACGATACCGAAAAGAACGCGGGTGATTCTAATCGCGAACGTTTTTCTAAATGCTTTCGGTTGATCACGTGTCGGTAACTTGTTTGCGGTTGACGAATAACGGGCTGTGATTGAAGCAAAATCGTAGATGGCATCGGGGATTTTGGTTGCTTCGCAATTTCGCTTGTTCATCACCGCTCAGACCATCAACATGCCATCATGAAGACGTTTGTTTATCTTCTCGTATCGTTGTCCGTTTTCGTGTCGGATGCACCGGCGCAGGACGTGGCGATGGATGGCCCATTCGGAACGCTCAAACAGGAGATGCAGGTGCGATGACCGAAGAAACGTTTGATCCGATTCGTTTTCCAAGGACATCCGGTTCCGTCGGGCGACGCACGCGAGGGGGACTGGTACGTCGATCAAAGTCGTACCCGATGCCGATTCATCGCGAGCTTTGCCACAAGTACACCTGTCGACGATCGATATCGCGATCACGCCGATAGGCGGTGAGACCGCGGTGCGTGGCGAAGGGAGATTTGACAAGGACGTTTGGGCTTAAAAACCCGATGTCGTTTTCATCGATTACTCGCTAAACGATCGTGCGATTGGTCTTGAAAAATCGGCGGCGTGGCGTTCGATGATTGAGAAGTGCCGAGCGGCAGACGCCCCGTCGTGCTTTTCACGCCCATGCCTGATTCGCACGAAGACATCCTCGATGAAACGACTAACCTGGCTCGTCACGCCAAACAGGTTCGCGAATTGGCCGAGGAATATGGCGTGCCGCTTATCCATTTTTAATGCCGCAATCGGAGAACGGGTTCGCAATGGGGACAAGATCGAGACGTATCTTTCGCAGCCCAACCATCCCAAGAAAACAGGCAATCGGATCGTCGCTAAGGGAATGTTCGGAAACAACTTTGGCCCTTCCAATTCTAGTGCAAGGACGCGATCGGTCTGTTGCTTTCGTTGTTTCGCAAATCCTAGTGAGCCGACAGCGCTAGCTGCGGGCCTCCAATGATTGTGTCCTCACCGTTAGGCCCGCGGCTAGCGCCGTTGGCTCGTTCAATCAACAGCCCGCGAGCCCTCCGGCGACACACTGGGCGGCTCGCGTCACACTGCTAACAACGAACCTATTTCCGAATGCGTCCCAAATTGATCGGACGCCTGTTTTTCTAACGGCGAATGTAAGTTCAATCTCAATGCGTCAAGGAATTGGCTGCGATCTCTGTTGCGGTGTTAGCCCTTTGTCCTGCGTCGTTTGGATCCAACCGACAAGCAACGCACGCAATTCGATTAGCGTTTTCTGGTGATCAGGTGACTCGGCAAGGTTATGGATCTCGTGTGGGTCAGCCTCGATGTCGTACAATTCTTCGGTAGGCTTGCGGGTTTTTAGGATCAGTTGTTGCGTTTGCGTCAGACGTCCTTCTGCATCCAAACGTTCAATCACGGGCAGCATGGGGCGATGAGCCCGGACGTAATCGCATTCGCGATATCCGTTTTCTGGTTCGTAGTTGCGGATGTACTTGTATTGCTGCGTGCGCACGCAGCGGATGGGGTCCAACACTTCATCGATCAGATCTCGAGCCGCGAAAATATGGCTACGTGTGTGTGGGTTTGCGGACCACAGCGTTTTGCCATCGAGATAATCAGGCATCTCGGCGCCGGCTAGATCCAAAACGGTCGCGGAAATATCCAGCGTGCTGACGAGGTCATCGATGACGGTGCCAGCCTTGCCGGGTTTTTCACTGTCCGGACGCGGGTCGCGAATGATCAACGGTACAAGCAGCCCGGGATCATAACACCAGCACTTGCCGCGCAAGTGACAGCGGCCGTTATCACCCATGAAGATCACGATCGTGTTGTCTTCGATTCCTTCATTGCGAAGTCGGTCGAGAATTTGACCGAGCTGGAGGTCATTGCGTTGAATCGAATCGAGGTACAGTGCCCAGTCTTTCCGGCAATCGGGGTGGTCAGGAAAATAGGGCGGCAGTTCGACCGCGTCGGGATCGACCGGGTGTTTCGACAGAGTGCGAATTTTTTCCCAGACGCCTTTGGGCTGGCGATGAGAGTGATAAAGCGTGATTTGTGCAAAGAACGGTTGTCCCTTTTCTCGTTTACTCCAATCGTTCCCGTCGAACAGTTTTGGGGCGGGGAACATCACGTCGGTCTTGCCCGAATACCCACACGCCAGGGCCGTGTAATAACCCGCCTCGCGCAGCAGGTGCGTAATCGGCTGGATGCCGTCGGGCAAACGGTCGATCTTCGTGCGTTGATTTTGAGTGCTCGTGCGGGTTTGGTACACGCCGGTGATCATCGCATTGCGTGAAGGCGTGCAGGACGGGGCGGTGCAAAACGCATGCGTGTAACGGACTCCTTGGGCGGCGAGACGATCCGCGTTGGGTGTTTGGACCGCGGGATGCCCGTAGCACGATAACTCCGTACTGATGTCCTCAGCCATGATCCAAATGATGTTAGGACGCTGATCGGACGACACCTTCGAGGTCAAGCTTTGAATGGCCTTGATGCGTTCGGCACCGAGGGCATTTCGCTCGTTCCAGAAACTGTAGGAGTCATGGTTGTCCCAACCGTGCCAGTGGTAGGTTTCGGTGATGCGTTGGTCCCGAGCGATCGCCTTGGCGAGCGCGTCTTCGATGCCCGCCAACGCGGCGATATCTTTGTCAGGCTGCTCCTCGGGGCGGCGCTGGCGCCGGCGCATTTGTCGCCCAGGATCAAAGCTGGACAGGTCGGCCCCAAATTCGGTGATCACGATTTCGTTCTCGATTCCCTCGAGAGCGTCCAAGAGCAATTTCGAATAGTTCTCAGCGGTTCGCTGCCCGTCTGGCAACCAGTTCGGATAGAAGTGATACGCGACGGCGCCCTCCCATCCTGCATCGACGACCGAGCGGATGTCTTCGGCGTAGCCGATTCCGTCAATGATACAACGGTCCATCGGGATGCCGGCATCGTGAATCACCGAGCGCATCGTCGCGATGTACGTTTCCGCCGATTCGTATCCGAACGGTTCATTGAAAATTTCGAATCGTAGTCCATCGCGATCTTTGAATCGCTGATAGAGGCTTTTCCACGCCTCGGTAAACTTATCGATGTCGTTGATGCGACCATTACCGTGATCCACCTCGCCCGCTTCATTGGTATCCCACATGCAGACAATGCCACGGTTGCCAAGCCTGTCGGTCAGTGCTGCCAACCGGTCGAGTGCGGCAGAGTCGAAGCAGGTTTCGACGTTGACGGGGTAGCGGAAGCGGGTGAAATGAGCCCCCCGGATCCGCTCGATCTCCTGATCCGAGTAGTGATAACCGAAGACGCCCGGCAGAAAGGCGCCCTGGTTCGATGTGCCACGTTTGGGGGCCAAGTTCAGCCCGGCCGCGGAGCAAACTGCGGCGAAGTGAATGGCTGCAAAACCGATGATGCAGACACGCAGCAGCGAAAGGGGTGGGTTCATGGTGTCGAATTCTCAAAGTGCCGATAGGAAGTTTTTAGGCGACGGTTCCGTGCCGTTGGATGTGGCGAAATTGGGTTGCGCCGCTCCTCTGCGAACTCTGGCGAGTCCGGCTACGCCAATTGTTTCTCCTACCAGAACCAAGGGCCGATCAATTCAGCGACGACGCGGTTGCCCGCTTTGTTGGGATGATTGGGTTGGGAGAGGTAGTCGTCAATGTTCTCGCCGTCGTCGACCAGTTTCCGAAATGCCGCGTAGGAGTCGACCAGCGTGAGGTCGTATTCACGTGCGAGTTTTCGAACTTGCTCCGCGTGTTGGGCAAGGATTGTGGTCTCGTCGAGGATGTTTTCGTGCGAATCGGGGGTCGGTGTCAGCAAAACGACGGGAACGCCTGCGGCTTGGCACTTTTCGATCATCGATCGCCACGCGGTTTCCGTCGCCTTCAGTCCCACGGCGCGGTCGTTCAAACTGTAGTCAATGAAGACCACGTCGGGACGCAATGACAATACGTCGGATTCAAATCTTGCGTTACCTCGAACGGCGTTCTCGCCGCCGATTGCGGTGATCGCGAGATCGATCGTCGCGTAGTTGTAGGTTTCGCAAAGTTTGCGATGGAACTGCATCGGGTACGAGTCGTACCGCGAAACTTCCCCGGCGCGGCCGTAACCGGCGGGTACCGAATGCCCGTGAAAGACGAATCGAATCAAACGATTCTTCGGCCAATGGATTTGCATTTCCTTCTTGAGTGAAGCAAACGGATCGCTCGGTTGGGTTTCTTCGTCCGCGTCTTGATTGAAGCTCGGGATCAAACCCAATTCGTCGACGCCGACGGTGCCGTCCGCAAAGACCGGGGCGAGTTCCGCGATCGCACTGTTTTGAGCTTGGCTCACTTCCGAGAGTGCCTCAAAACGGATCGACTTGATCGGTTTCGTTTCGTCAAAGCGAATTTTCGACGGAGGTTGTTTGCCTTCGATCACGTTGGACCATCGTTTGCCGTCCTCGCTGACCGAAACTCGGTAGCCGTCAATCTTGCCACGCGTGCTATCTTGGCGAGCGACATAGTTCATGCCCATGACAGACATCGGTTGCGAAAAATCGAACACGATCGAGTAGGGATATTTGTTTGCGGCGCTCCTCCAATCATTATGCCAAATGGTTTTTGAGTCGTTGTCGGAGAGGTTGCTCAGAGGGTAATCCGGATGGCTCGTGCCATGCTCCAGGCGAATTTGATAAGGCCGCGACTGGAACAATTTGGCGACCTGCCCCGGCGTCATTTCCGAACGTGGAGCAAACCGGTCGCTTTGCAGATAGCCGAGTATCGAATGTTTGAGTTGAGCAGCCGCGATGCGGTTTTGCGGGTCACTTTCCAGATCGAGTGTGCACACCATCAGCGAACCATCGCCGACCTGGGTTTCCCACAGGATGGCAGGCAGGCTGTTCCGATTGTATTTGTCGATGAACTGCATGATCGGTTGGAAACCCGGTCCGAGTTCGTCGGCGTTGACCGAGGTCGAGGTCGCCAGTAATTCCCACCACTGCCAATCGGTGTGGGATGCTGTTGGAAACTGATCGAAAACCGGATGGGCGTCATCGATTACCGTTCCGAGCGAACCGGGTTGATTCGGAAAGTGGAGTGGACTCCAGAAAACCGGGATGAACCGACCATCGAGCGGTTCGCGGATCTCTTCGCGGTCGGGCAGGAAGAGAACCTTCTTGCCATCCGCGAGTGCGTCAAACAATCGTTTGCCGTATTGGCGAATCACCACGACGTCGTCGGTAGGAACGGCTTTGCCACTGGGGTAGACCCAAAAATTCCAGTCGTTGAGATAGACCTGAGACGCCGCGTCGTTTGCGGCGGTGTGATCGGGACGGACACGGACGGCGAGATGAAGTTCGGACGGTTTGGACACCGAACCGAGATCGAATTCGACGTTGCCGATTTGGTGTCCGTTGCCCAGCGGAATGTTGACTTTGTCGATCGAGCCTTGGGCTAGCGTTTTCCCCGCCGCGTTATGGATGGTCCAGTCAACAGTTGCGTTGGCTAGCGGTTCATCGCCAAAGTTTGCGACTTCGATCGTCGCTGAAAAACGCTCCTGTCCCCGCCAAGTGCGTTTCGGCATTCGTGTCAACGGCACGATGGGCGAGCAGAAGCGTCGAAACTCGGCCGGAGTCAAAAGTTCCTTGGAGTCCCAGAACGCGTCGAGCAAACCAACCGTCGCGGTGCTTTGACCGGGGAAATCGTGCAGATCGAGAAGTTGGATGCCAGACAGGCCTTCGGTTCGCAATGCACGCTCGATGTCTTCCTTGTAGAGTATCGCTGCGAGTTTGCCGGACCCACGCGTGTACTTCGGCGCATCGTCTAGGCGACCTTTCTTCGTCAAGTCCGCCCGAATCGCCTCAAAGTTGAGTGCTCTGAGATTGCCATCGTATTTTGGAAGCTCTTTCAGGTTGGGGTACACGTTGTACTGACCAACTTCATGCGTAATCAACGGAACGTCGAGACATTCGAGACCCGGTGAATAGTCGCTGTCGGTGGTCGGTTTGGTTTGATTGAGGAAGCCTTGGCCACGAACCCATCCAGTCGCTGTCTTTTGAGAAATGAAATAGTCGTCTTGGGGCCCGGGCACCTCACCACGCTTCGAAAAGGAATACGACGTGCTGGTGTAAAGCACGTGCGGTGCGAACGATCGCAGTTGCGCGATCATCTTATCAAGGTGGGCGTAGTCTCCCGTCAACTCGTTCCCGAGGCTGAAGAAGACGAACGACGGGTGGTGGGCATATTCGCGTAGGATCCGTTCGCCTTCGTCGAGAAGGTACTCGTCGACTTTCGGAAGTTGCCCCATCTTGAACGTCCAGTTTGGCAGTTCAACTTGGAGATAGACACCGTGTCGATCGGCCGACTCAAAGGCTGCCTCGGGAGGACACCACGAATGGAATCGCAGGTGGTTCAAGCCATACTGTTTGAGCGTGCTGAATACCTTGTCCCAACCGTAGGTCGTCGACTCACCGGTTTGCATCGGTGGGTACCCGGTTTTTGGAAAGATGCAGCATTCCAGCGTGCCACGCATGAACGCGGGGTTGCCGTTGACGAGCAATCGACGACCCTTGGTTTGGACGGATCGAAAGCCGGTCGTGAGAGTCGATGTGGTTCGTGTGCCATCCGTGGCGTTTGCGAAGGATGCGGTAACTTCGTAGAGCGCCGGATCGAACTCCGACCACTTCATCAACTTGTCATCCGAAATGCCGACGAGCACATCGCCGGAGTTGCTCACTGATTTCGACCACGTGATTTTTTGCGGACGGTCGTTTGACAAGGACTCTACGGTGACCTCCAAACGTCCCTTTGCGGGAGAAACCACTCGCAGGGGATTGGTTTTGATCGATAGTTGTGTTTTTGGAACGCGATTCAATTCGATCTTGCCGAGGATGCCGTTCCATATGGTTTGCGTCTCGTTGGTGTAGGCGTGCCCGATCGTACCGATGTCGACTTGCAGACGATTGTCGACGCGGACGACCAAGAGGTTGTTTCCTGGTTGAAGGTATGGACCGACCGAATATCGATGAGGCGTCGAAAGCGAGTTCTTCGACCCGACTTCTTTCCCGTTGAGCCAAACGGTTGAATCCCAAAGGACACGTTCAAACAACAGGTTCGCGTCTTTTCCTGACCAACTCTCGTCGATCTCAAAGGTACGCGAGTACCACGCCGCACCGATGTAAGACGCGCGAGGATGAAGGTGGTGAAAGACTTCCTTGGTTAATTTCGGTTCCAGATCCAATGGTTTCCCGATGCCTGCGTCGGCCAACGAACCCGGCAGGCTGATCTCGCTGCCGCCGATTTGATCAAACCAATTTGCTTTCTCACCTTTGTCATCGGGGTCGACACGAACGGCCCAGGTTCCTGACAGGTCGATTGCGAGGGCTGTTTGGGAGCAGAGGCTCATCGAAAGCAGCGCGAGAGCGACGGAGATAAAGCGAGAGTAATTCATGGAAGAGATACTTCGTTGGCACATGCGTTCTAGGTGAACCAGACTGGTTTGCGACTTCGAGCGTTCGTTTCAGCGGCGGAATACGCTCGATCGGCTACTGAAAATGGCGTTAACTCGATTTGGTGAGTTCACGCTCGATCTCTTCGAGCGATTTGTTCTTTGTTTCGGGAACATTGAAGTACAAAACGACGAAACCGATTAAGCAAATGAAGCCGTAAAGCCAAAACGTACCCGAGGCTCCCAATGCGACGTTGATCGGTTTGAACGTGGCGGTTAAGGCAAAGCATGCGATCCAGAGTGCGGACACACAAAGGCTCATCGCGGCGCCACGGACCCGGTTCGGGAAGATTTCCGATAGCAATACCCAGGTGATCGGTGCGAGCGTCATCGCGTAGCAGGCGATCGCAGTTAAGACGACGATCAACACGACAACGCCTTTGACTTCGTAGTAGTAGCAGGCGCCCAGGATCGCGTAAGTCACCATCAGTCCGCCGGAGCCGAGCAGCATCAATGGACGACGCCCCCATCGATCGACGGTATTGATCGCCACGAGTGTGAATAGCAAATTCACGATTCCCGTGATGACGATATTGAACATCATGCCGCTGACGTCGTATCCCGCAGCGGAGAAGATTTCCTGAGCGTAGTTGAAGATGACGTTGATGCCGCACCACTGCTGGAACATGGCAATGAAGACACCGAGGCCGATGATCTTGAGAAGTTTGGGGTGGAGGAGCTCGCGATAGCTCGTCGACTCGGCCGCGGACTGAAGTGTTTGCGCGATGTCCGTCACTTCGAGTGCTGCGTATTCCGACCCGCCGATCTTGGTCAAAATGCCTTCGGCCTCTTCGGCTCGATCTTGCTGCAACAACCAGCGGGGGGATTCCGGGATCACCAACGCGAGCAAAAAGAACAGTCCGGCTGGGACGGTCTCGGCGGCGAACATCCAACGCCATCCGTATTGGCCGCTCCATGAGTTCAGGATCACGTCAGCGGTGGCCTCGCGATCAATCGGCGAGTAGTTGTAGATCATGAGATTCACGACTTGGGCGGCGAGCACACCGATCACGATCGTGAGCTGGTTCATCGAAACGAACTTGCCCCGCATCGAGGTCGGCGACACTTCGGCGATGTAGATCGGTGAGACGTTGGACGCCAAACCGATCCCGATCCCGCCGAGGATGCGAGCCACGATGAAGGTATTAAAGCTATGTGAAAGTGCCGTCCAGATTGCTGAGGCTGTAAAAAGCATCGCTGCAATAATCAGCATCTTTTTACGCCCGAGCGAATCGGTGAGAGCGCCTGAGATTAACGCCCCGGCGAGGCAGCCAGCCAAGGCGGAACTCATTGCCCAACCTGACAACCAAGCTTTGTCGGGGCCGACTAAATCGAAGTACGGCTCATAGAACGGTTTCGCACCACCGATGACGACCCAGTCGTAGCCAAACAACAGCCCGCCGAGCGCAGCGACCAGCGATATTCGAAAGATGTAACCGAGATTGAAGGACCTATCGTTTCCCAATGAATCGCCTTGTGTGCAGAGGTGGGGATCGCGTTGTTGTCGTTCGTCGGATGCGGCAATCAGGTGTGCGTCGCGACGGACGGTCGCACTTTGCTCGAACGTTCGCTTGCGCGCTGTCGATGCAAGGCGACTCCGATGTGGGTTGGATCCCATTCGAGTATCGCATCGAAATGCTCATTGGCTTCCTCCACCCGTTCCAAACCAAGGGCCCCGAGTGCCATCATGTAGCGACAGTGGATCTGGTTGTTCTGTTTGAGGTCGGCGTCAAATACCAAAAACAACGGTAATGATACGGCAAAGTAGTCGATCGTCACTTCATCGTTGAAGTGCCGTTTTCCGTAGTCGACAAGACGTTGGAATCGATCGACGGCTTCGTCGTGGTTGTTCAGTTTGGTTTGGGCAAGCCCCTGGTAGTAGATCGTTTCCGGCGGCTGGTCGTTGTAGTACATCGCTGACGTCGGTTCGCCGAGCCCTTCGCTGGCTGCTTCGAAATATCGCACGGCGTTGGCCGTGTCACCGAGCGATTCGTAGACGCAGCCGAGGTGATAGTGGATCTCGTTTTCTTGGGCTCCAGCCAGTTTGCCTTCACCGAGATTGAGCGGCCAGTTCAGTGCACACTCGAGGTGTTCGATCGCCTCGGACGCGTTGCCTTTCTTGAACGCGTGCAGAGCCAACTGAACACGAGCGACCACGTATTGAGCAGGCACTTTGCCTTCGCCGCCTTCCCAAGGTCGGAAGTTTCGCGCCATGAGCAGCTCAAGAGCAATCGAATATTCACCCCTCAGGTTATGAAGCGTGCAGAGTTGCAAATAGAGATCGTCGCGTGCGTCTACGAGAGGACGATTTTCCTGCAATCGCTTCAGACGCTGCTGCGGATCCAATCCAAGTCGCAGCGAGAGCTGGTCGAGCTCAAAGAGGACGCGTGGGTCATTGCGATCCAAGTCAAACGCCTTCTCCATCGATGCCAAGGCGCGTTCGCTGTCATGTCGTTGGTTGAAATACGCCAACGACAAATTGCGGTAAACAGTGGGGAAGCGGGTGTTTAACTCGCCAGAGCGTTCCCAGCACGCGATCGCTTCGTCGTATTGTCGGCGGTCGTACCACAAGTTACCCAGTTGGTAGGCGGCAACATAATCGCCCTCGGGACAATCAATCGCGGACTTTAAGACCGCGATGTCTTCGAGTTTGTTGGCGAAATAGAGATCCTTCTCACCGGAGGCCTGTGCCAGTTGTCGTTGCGACGCCGCGTCGGCGGTTCGACCGAGTTTCTGCAAGTAGTAGGCGAGGTGATAGCGAACCATCGCCGGAACTTGCTTCATTTTGTCGATCAATCGAGACAGCACCGCCGCCGCGGTCTCAAAATCACCGAATGCGGCGTAGTCGATTGCGGTTTCGATGATGGTGTTGGGTTCGTCGCGAGTGGCCACTTCATACGGGGAGTAATCATCGCGAACGATCGCTTGTTCGAAAAGTACGCCGAAATTGAACGGGTTTCTCGCCAATTCGCGATCGATCAGCTCGGATTGCGCGGCGGTTCCTCGCTGCAGGCAAACGAGCAGATGGGATGCTTGGCTGTGGTTGGCGTTGTTGTCCAGGCAGCGTTTGCAGAACTGAATCGCTTCGCTGCGTTTTCCGCGAATCGCCGCCAACCGTGCGAGTTCGAAGAACGAAGGGGACGCCCATGCCGCATTCCATGTCGCTTTGTAGAAAGCGTTGTAGGCGTCATCATGCTCGGCAAGCATCGTCTTGGCCAAGCCAAGATTGTAGAGCGGTTCGCCATCGTATGGATTCGGGTTGTGACGCGTCATTCGCTCGACAGCTCGCTCAAAATAGCGGACCGATTTTCCGAACTGACCTTGGCGATAGAGGAGTTTACCCTTCGCGTTGTTGATACGAATGTCGCCATCGTCTCGCCGCAAACCTTCGTCGTAGTACTGCATCGCGCGACGTGTGGCGTGGCGGTACTGTTCGATGTGTTGTCCGGCGAGGAGCAATGACTCGAGCGAATCGATTTCGGCGGGAGGCGCAATCGCGGTTGCCGCGTCGGGAACCTCATGCACGGTTCCGGCGGGCGGAGTCCATGAAACCAGCTCGCGACCCTTACTGTCTTGTACCGTCACGGTCAGATCGCTCGCGGTGAACTTCCCTGATAGTTCGAACGAAGTCTCAAAGTGAGCGTGTGGAGAGGCGTCAAAGCTGGTTTCGCCGAGGATTGAGTTGCCCGTCGACAGTGTCATTTTGACGCTCTCGTGACGGCTCGTTGTGTAGATCCGGATTTCAGCGTGACGTTCGGTGACGTCCATCCCAACCGCCGCATCAACGGTTGCATTTCCGATCATGCCGACGCCTTTGTACGGCATGAAATACTGTTGAAACGACTTTTCTTCGCCCGGCATCAGCCAGGTGAAGTCCGGTTGATTGTCTGTGTAGACGCCGCACATCAATTCGATGTAGGGGCCGTCTTCATCGGTGAGTTGTCGGTCCCATGCTTGGCCGAACTCTCCGTTGCCCCACGTCCATTGTTTTTTGCCGGGGCTGACGTTGTGGTCGCAAACGTGGAGCAGGCCGGCACGCCGTCCGTGATCGTACGTGCCTACAAAGTCATAGTCGCTCTTGTAGGCCATGTAGGAGGTCGGAACGGGAATGTTACGGTAGCGAGAGATGTCGGTTCCCCGTTGATCGCCGATTTGATCGTCGCCAGTCGAGTAGTCGACTTTGTAGTACGTGCCCGTCGCGATCGGAAACGTCGACACGTCGCGTTTCCCATGATCGAGAACCGCGTTGACATCAGGTGGGAATACCGATTGATGGTTCTCGTCGACCGAAACCGCTGGGTTGGCCCACCACAAGAACGTTTGTGGTAGCGACGTGCGGTTGGCCACGTGGGCTTTGATTTCAATGAACGCGCGGTCGGCGTGCAGGCAGATCCCGTATCGGCACTCCGTGCGATGCATCCGGTCGATTTCGTGACACCAGACGGTCGCGGATCCGTCGTCGTCGGATTCCAATTGAAAGTCAACGGGACCGTAGGTATTAGGCCGGTGGTGTTGTGGCCAGTTGAACTCGATGCCACCGCTGATCCAAGGTCCGGCCAAGCCGACCAAGGCTGGCTTGATGACCCGGTTATAATAGACAAAGTGATAGTCGTTCGTCTTATCGAACGCCATTTGAATGCGACCGCCCAATTCCGGCAGCACCATCACCTTCAGGTACTCGTTCTCGAGGAACACGGCTTGCCATTCTTTGTCGTGCTTCTCATTTTCGATTCGATCGATCACGGCGAACGGGTAGACGGCGCCGCTGCTACCTTGATAGACCCGCTTGTCGAGAAACATCGGATTGGGATCCGGATCCCCGACTTCGTATGTCGGGATCGTGATGGTTTCGAGCCAGATTCGGGCAGTGTTCTT
This sequence comes from Aporhodopirellula aestuarii, assembly GCF_023701485.1. Lineage (GTDB taxonomy): Bacteria > Planctomycetota > Planctomycetia > Pirellulales > Pirellulaceae > Rhodopirellula > Rhodopirellula aestuarii. The sequence goes on along the minus strand of NZ_JAMQBK010000049.1, from coordinate 25,152 downwards.
CGTGTTCATCGCTTTCTACTTTGATGGGGTTGAAGCGCCGGCCGTTTTCGATCGTTCATGGACTGGGGTGGTCTCAATCGATTGGATGGGTGGCTTATGCGAGGAGGGGTTTCGAGATGAAACGTGGGTTGGTCAAAACTGCGGCCTGTCTTACTTACTTCAGTTGGTGACGTGTTTCTTCCGTTTTTGTCGTGCGCAAGTGCGACTCGGGGATTGTTGGGAAATCAAATTCGGTATTTGCTCGCGAATGGGAGGACGCAAGCCCTCCCGAGACGCACCGGGCGGCTTGTGACGCTCCGCTGTTTCCCTTCGTCAGTCGTTCGTCGCACATCGTTCAGTCGTTCGTGACCATGCTACCCCACCAAGTCGCGTTGGGCTTCCAATTTGGATCGAGCATGGCGGCGTGTGAATGTTCGAGCCATTCTTTGAATTTCGTCTGGTAGCGAACGGCTCTCGCCTCGGCTTTGGCCGGATCGAACGTGGGGTCCGCCGCTGGCAAGCCGGCGTTCACGCTTTTGAGCCAACTTTTGAGTTCGCCGGCAAGACGCTGCGTCGTGATCGGCATTTGCAAGGCGAGGTCGTTCGTCTCGCCTGGATCGGTGTCGAGGTTGTAGAGTTCATCGTGACCATCTTCGTAGTAGTGGATGAGCTTCCAATCACCCTTGCGAATGATGGAACTCGGTTCGCCACCTTGATTGCCGTAGTGAGGGTAGTGCCAAAACAAGGCACGCTCTGGGACGGGTTCGCCTTTGATTGCGGAAACCAAACTGACTCCGTCGACATGTTGTTCAGGTTGAGGCGCAAGTCCACAAAGGTCGAGAATGGTCGGATAGAAATCAGCGCCCGTAGCGGGGTAATCGCAAATCGTTTTCGGTTCGATTTGTTCGGGGTATCGGATGTAGTACGGTTCGCGAATCCCACCCTCCCATTGTCGTCCCTTGCCGCCACGCAGCGGCAGGTTGCTGGTTGAGAATCCGTCGCCGGACGATACACCACCGTTGTCGCCCGTGAAAATGACGATCGTTGACCGATCGAGATTGCATTCACGAAGTGTCTTGAGCACATTCCCGACGGCGGTGTCCATCGATTCCATCATCCCGGCGTAAACGGGGTGATCTTGTACTTGGCGAACCGGCATGGTGCGGTCGACTTTGAACCGTGAAGCGGGAGGTGATTGCTCAGAGGCGATCGCACGGTACTTTTCCCAAAGCGGTTTGCTCGTTTGAATCGGTCCGTGCACCGAATAGAAGGACAGCATCGCGAAGAAGGGTTTGGTCTGATGTTCGCGAATGAACTGAGACGTTTCACTCGCTAGACGCAGGGGGAGAGACTCGCCATCAGGGCCGTCCTCAAGAAGCGGGTTTTGATAGGGAGAAAAGTAACCGCCCGGCGGTCCGCCCCGATCGAATCCGCCGCGATTGATTTGATAGCCATGGTCGGTAGGCAGCGAACCTTCTCCGCCCAAGTGCCACTTGCCGGCAAAGAACGTCGTGTAACCGGCATCCCGCATGGCTTCGGCAATGGTTGTGTCTGCTAGGGGAAGCGAACGGGCATACTCGGGCGCGAACAGTCGCTCTCCGAGCGACTGGTTCATTCCGGCACGCGCGCCGATCCAGTCAGTGACACCATGCCGGGGTGGATATTTCCCAGTTTGAATGCTCGCCCGCGAAGGGCTGCAGACCTGACAGTTAGCGTAACCGTTGGTGAACCTCGCTCCGCCGTTAGCCAATTCATCGATGTTCGGTGTTTGGTAGAAAGTGCTGCCTTCTACCGAAAGATCATGCAGCCCAAGATCATCGGCAAGGATGAAGAGAACGTTGGGGCGATCAGAAGCCGCGGACTGTTCGTTCAGTCCCTTTGCAGCACGTCCTGTAACGACCGGGACGACGGTAAGCAACAGCAAGAGGAGATGTCGAAGTGCCACTGTAGAGCTTTGGGAAAGAGGGATTTGGAGTCCAAGGCGGAACCATTTGGCCGAAACTGGATTTAGTCGAATGCTGTGAACGGACGATGTGGCTGGAGGAAACAACCGTTTTCGCGATTGCCATTTGCTACGATCGTTCATTGGATGATCATCACCGCAAATGCCTGGGTTGGAGTCGAGACCTCCAGCGTTACAGGCACCGCGTTTTCGAATCAGTCCCTAGTCTTGAATGACGGGCTGCATATCGTCAGCGGCGTTGGCGTTGAATTCTGCGATCTCTTCTGGAGTCATCTCTCGCGCACCTTCAGGTGGGGAAATCACCGAGTTGGATTCACCGCCACATCCTACGAACGCGATGCAAACGAACACGATTGACAAACAGCTACTTCTAACAGACATCGATTTCCTCATAGCAAACATGTAAATGGAAAATGAAAACACTTCAGCGGTGCGATAGCACCACAGCAAAACTAGCTAACGGGCCCTGAAACTCACTTCGAATCACTCTCGTCCTCAGTTTGCGGCTGTCGCGAGCGAAGCCCGGAGGGAGTCGCGTCAATGTCCGCTGCAATTTGCCAACACGGTAACTGACACCACGCCGCATATCGAAATCGGAAATTCATGAGCGCTCTATTCCGACAGGTTCATCGCCGCATCTCGGCGATGAACCTGTCGATGCGATCGCATCGTTCGCGGAGACGTAATCAAAACTCTTCGCTGATTACCTCGCGAGAGGCCCGGGTCCCTAGGGCTCCCCACAATCCATAAGGACTCTTCACTCCCTGAACATTAGCGGCACGAACGTTGGGAGCCTGTTGATCACCCGCCTCAATGGAATCAGTGATGAACTTGACTGCACCATCTCCCATCAGGACATGGGCGCCTCCTTGGTGATTGCTACTTGCTCCAAAGACCCCGGCTTGCCGAGCATTCCCTGCACAGGTGAGCGAGTTTGGCGGCTTGATGGTAACGAAACCCGTTTGCATCATATTTGCGACAGCCCATTGATATCCGCGAGCTTCCGCAGACCGAGTGGTAACGACATCGACAGGTACCGATGCCTCCCAGAATTGAGGACGGGCTGGATCTGGGTCGTTGTCGCAGTTGGTGACAGCGACGTGAGAGTTTGCTCGGTTCGCTGCGCTCGTGCGGACATCGCGGTCGCCCAGGTAGGTTGCAATCTCACCCATGGCGATCGTGTTGGACAAGCCATCTAGAACATCTCGAAACCGTCCTTGACGGTGCTTTCCAAACATTCCTCGCTGAGCCGCCCTCGCGTTGGTAACCCATCCATCTGGATCCCAGCCCGCATAATGCCCACCATCGAGTTCCAATCCAGCGTTGCGTCCCCCTGACGCCTCGGTCCGCTGTGAATCACCCAGGCAAACGGCGTAGTTAGTACGGCCTTTTGCTGGAAGTCCGGTTCCCGGGTCGCTGGGGCAACGAAGCATCCCTATCTCGGTGAGCCATGGCGTGTATACGACGCCACCAGTCAATGGGTGAGGGCCCATCGCCGGATATTGCTCACCCGCGTCGATCGTTCCGTTGCTATTCGAATCGACCCAAAGTGGGTTTGATACCTGCTCCCAGAGAGCTTGTTGTTCGAAGAACGGGGTCAAGCCTACTAAGGCGCTCAACTGCATTGCGTTGTGATCGTTGAAGACCTGGTACATGTGCCCACCTGAAACAAGAGGCCCATTCAGCGTGCCTGACTTGGTGCCAACGCCATGTGTCGTCAACTGGTTGTACGCAGAATGGTAGTTGTGCATCGCAAGCCCGAGTTGCTTGAAGTTGTTACTACAACTCATTCGACGAGCGGCTTCGCGTGCGGCCTGAACCGCGGGTAACAGCAAACCGACGAGAACGCCGATGATCGCGATCACCACCAGCAACTCGACTAAGGTGAATCCGAAAGACGGACGTTTGTAAACTCTATTCGACATAATCAACTCCAAGACAAAACGGCAGGAAACTGGACAACGTGATGAGAATCATGGGGGATGAAAGTGTTACGAAACCATTGGCCGCTAAACCATTGGCCGCCAAACCATTTGCCGAACGAATGGGGCGCTGGTCGAGCGTGCTCGGTTGTTATGTGGTTTCGTTCCATTGAATGGATTTTAGTTTTGCTTTCTGATAAGGCGTAGCTAGCATTTGCGTCAAAAGGTACCGGGTTTGCTGCAGCGTTTTGCCAACCAGTGCCGAGTGAACCGGCGTGCCTCTGCAACGTGTGTTGTTCGTGGTGAGTTGTGGATTGCGATTTCGATCGTGCAATTGCGGTCGTGCGATTTGGGTTGCGTGACTTGCGCGATGGATTGAGCTGATACGGTCGTCGGGATGTCGGAGCAAGCTGATTCGGGATAAAGGAACAGGCATTCCAATCGAATCCTGAAGCGACGGGAGGATTGGTCTGCGGGTTGGGGTGAGGTGGCTCGTGCGGGGAGTCTCCTGAGAGATTGTCTTGATCGAGCGACTCGTTCTGTGACCGCATCGCGGGAGGGCATTCTCTCAGCCCGTTATCACTGTGGCCTCCATTGCGGTAAATACAATCCCGTTTTTTGTCACAGTGTTTTCGTTTTGCCGCATTCGATGTGGATTGATGGAAATGCGGTGTAAAGTTGAGCTTCCGGTGCAACAGTCACGTTATTTAACGGGTAGAATGGATGTCGACGCCCCGTCGGACGCGTTCTGAGCCGCAACCTCGCGATTGAATTAATGACGCCAGTTTCCAAAAAACCGCAAGTTTTGTTGTTCATCGAATCGTCGCGTGCTTACGGTCGAGGTTGCTTGCAGGGCGTTGCCGGGTACCTCCGAGCACACGGATCCTGGGACGTGATTCACTTGGAACGCGGGTTGAGCGAGGCGGTTCCGAGCGATCTCGTGGGGCGTCGATTTGATGGCGTGATTGCTCGCGCCGAGAACGAGTCCATCGCCACAGGGATTCAGCAACTTGCACGCTGGGTCGTGGACCTGCGTGGCAGTTTCGCACCACAGCGTGGGGCGTTGATCGATACCGATCCGGATGCATGTGCGCGCGTGGCGATCGATCATTTTGTGGAACGTGGTTTTCGCCGCATTGTTTTCTGTGGCTATCATGGGGTCGATTTTTCGGACGCCCGCGGTGACGCGTTCATGCGGTACTGCGCCGAGGAAAACTTGGAGACTGACCGATTTGAAATGACGCTGGGCGAATCGGAAAACAAGGCGATTCCCATTGAAGGGGTCTTGCGGCATGAGGCACATGCCGAAATCCTCGAGACCGTATTGGTGGATTGGTTGCAACAGCAACCGGTGCCAACCGCGGTCTTTGCGTGCAACGATGTTTGCGGTCGCCAAGTTGTGCGGGCTGCGGTCAAGGCCGGGTTGCGAGTTCCCGAGCAGATCGCGGTGTTGGGTGTCGACAACGATGAAGTGATTTGTGATCTCACCAATCCGCCGTTGTCGAGTATCGAACCCGACACGTACCGGATCGGTTTCGAAGGTGCCGCGTTATTGGCGAGCTTGTTTGCAGAAGAACACGATGCGCGTGATGCCTCGCATCCCGGTAGCGACCAAGCACAGGATGCTGTGGTGAACTCGTGTCAAAGGATCGTCATTCCGCCACGACGTGTCGTGACACGGTTTTCAACGGATGTTCTCGCCGTCAACGACCCCGATCTCTCGTCCGCGATTGAGTTCATTCGACTCGAGGCATGTCGCGGTATTGGCGTGGCGGACGTCGCAAAACATGTTGCGATTTCACGCGCGACACTGGAGCGACGTTTTCGTTACGTATTGGATCGCACCCCACGCGAGGAGATCGAACGCGTGCGATTGGAACGCGTGAAAACGCTGTTGTTGCAGACGGACTATGGTCTTGACCGCATTGCCGCCATGACCGCGTACAGCAAAGCGCCTCATTTGATCACGGCGTTCCGGCGGCAAACCGGATTGACGCCGTCGAGTTATCGTAAACGGCATCAACGCCAGTAGGCGGGCACGCGTCTGGGAATCGTGCGTTTGTCGTCCGAACGTGTTGCCGTGACCATTCTTAATTCGACTTATGCACGTTTTGCTTCGGTCGAATCGTTAGAGCATTTTACAAATCATGTCGGTCCGGTTCCCACCGGACGAATTCGAATCGGCCGGTAGGAATCGGCCCTGCATCCCACATCATTCTTCAGAATGCTCTAGGTGTAGCGAACGTTTTGGTGTTCGGGTTCGAAGAACGCAGGTAGTAACGAATCGACTCGCAATAAGCCTTCGCGGGTCAAGCGGATTTCATCGTCGTGGATTTCGACGAGTCCCTGTTCGACATAGCGATCCCAAACTTCACGCCACTGCGTGAGGATGTCAGCGTCGAACTTGTCAAGGAAGTAGGCACGTTCGACGAAGCCGCGTTTGAGCAACAGGATGAGTTCCCGAACCAGTGCTTGATGGGGTGTCGGAACGTAGCCGCGGCCGAGTGGCAGTTTGCCTGATTCGATCGTTTCGAGGTACTCCGGCATGTGCGGCACGTTTTGATAGTGCACGCCGTGAACGTGGCCAAAGCTTGCGATGCCGGTGGCGATCAAGTCGGCACCACGCCACAAATTGTCGCGGTACGAGAAGTTCACTTTGCCCGTATCTTTGACCAACGTGTATCCGCTGCTGACCTTGTAGCCGGCCGCGATCAGTTGATCAAACGCGTAGTCGACCCAATCACGTTTGGTTTGCCACGGTGCGACGGGGCTCTCGGTTTTATTGCCCAGCATGTCTTTGCTGTAGATCGTATTGAACGGCAATTCCATTTGATAGATCGTGACGCTCTCGGGCGACATCTCGATTGTGCGACGGATGTTGTCCCGCCAATTGTCCCACGTTTCACCGACCATGCCGGCGATCAGGTCGATGTTGACGTTGGGGAAGTTCGCCGCTTCGATCCACTCCCACGCCGCGAATACTTGTTTGGATAGGTGAGCACGTCCGTTTTCTTCGAGTAACGCGTCGTTGAAGTTTTCCACACCGAGGCTGAGGCGGGTGACGCCGAGTTTCTCGCGAAGCGTTTTGACTTTCGTTTCGCTAAGCGTGCCCGGTTCACATTCGAAAGTGACTTCTTCGGCGCCGTCCCAGGTGATGTGTTCGTGAAGCCGGTCGGCGAGTTTGGTGAGTTGTTTCGGTGACAAGAAACTGGGCGTGCCGCCACCGAAGTAAACGAATCGGAAGGGACGGTCACCCATCACGGGCAATTTGCTGACCATCGAGATCTCGTCGCACAACGCGTCGACGTATCGTTGGACTTCGCCCGCGTTGACATCCGTGAAGACTTTGAAATAGCAGAACTTGCAGCGTTTGCGACAGAACGGGATGTGCAGGTAAAGCCCGAGGGGATTGTCGTTGGCCGGGGGCGATTGCATCCGCGAGCGAACGTCTTCCAGAGCCTCAGCGTTCCATTGGCTGTACGGCGGGTAGTTCGAAATGAAGACGCTACCGACTTCAGTTTTGTCGTCGCTCGAGGTGCTGGTCATCGCAAGAAGTCTTTAGGAGTGAGGTAGGAGACGGATCGCGTTGGAGGCGTCCGTGAGGGCGGGGCAGGTCGCGTGTATTTCCGTACAACGGATTGATGGTTGTTTATCGAACGCCAAAACATCTGACGACACCGTCGTCGTCGGCGATGAACAGGCGGTCACCGAGGATGGCGGGAGCGGCTATGAATTTGCCGCGTGATTCATACGACCACGTCTCCTCGCCGTCGGCAAGAGACAATCGTAACAGGAGTCCGTCGGTCGATGCGATCCAGACGTCGTCGCCGGCGATCAAAGGCGACGCGTCGGCTCGGCGGCGGAGCGTTTTTCGCCACATCCGTTCACCGGTTTTTCGATTGATGGCGTCGATGTGTTTGTTGTTGCTGGCGACGATCACGCGATCCGGTCCGATCGCGACGCTGCTGCGGTATTCTTGGGCACGCTCGGGGTCTTCGAATTTCCAGCGGACTTCGCCCGTCGAGGGATTGAACGCGAATAGGACGCCATCCATGATCGGCAGGAAGACTTCGTCGCCGATCACGGCGGGGGTACTGCCCGTCGGTCCGCCCAGCGGCATCGATTCACGAGCGGCTTCACCGGTAGCGAGATCCACAACATGCAGGGCACCATCACAGCCACCCAAGAACGTCTTGCCGGATCCGATCGACGCGGCACATCGGATTTGATCGTCGGTTTCGTATTTCCAATCGAGTTGACCGGTGTGAGCGTTGAGGCAATACAGACTCCCGTCTTGGCTGGTCTGCAGTAGACGGATTTCGAAGGCTTTCGATCCATCGTCGGCGGTTTGCGGGACAGCGAAGAATGCCGGCGCCGCGTTGATTTCACCTTCGGTGGTGTATTTCCACAGCGACGCTCCGGTTTCCGGATTCATCGCTTCGACGTTGCCTTCGACATCACCAACGACCAAAAGCGGTTGTTGGAACCGTGGTGGTGAGCCTGATGGTTCGGCCGCGTTGACAGATTGGTCCGGCTGGGCAGCTTTCGCCGATTCGATGATTGGGATCGGTGCGGTATCGATGCCCTCGGTCGGGATCACTGACGAAGGCAGGTACAGACCCGCGGGGGCGACAAATCCGGTTTCAATTTCGCGTCGCCAGATCGATTTGCCGGTTTCGACATCGAGTGCTTCGACGCCACCCATGACATCGGTGACGTACAGCCGGATGCCGTCGCTGACCGGTGTGGTTTCGATCGCTTCGGGGGTTTGGGCTTCCCAGAGAACCTGTAGGCCGCTGGGCAATGTTTGCGAAACAAAGCCGCTGGCGCCGGCGTCTGCCCGCGCCATCGTCCACGTCGGTGTCGGCGGCGATTGGGAATTGGCGGTATCGGTTGCGCCGGAGACGGACGGGACGCTCGCCTGAAGCAGCAAAATCACCGCTAAAGCGACAAACGTTAATCGTGCAATCACTGCGGTCATGGAGAGGTCGTGAGGGTAACGGGTGTGCAGGAGTTGGGGACAGATCGTAGATAGGGCACGGTCCACCGTGAACCGATGTCGGTTGTCCACGGTCTATTCGGTTTCATACGAACTATTATAAACTGTCGGACACCGTTGACCGACCGTATGCGGGAACCTTTCTGTTTGCCTTTCGAGCTTATTTTCAATGATTTGTGTTAGTCTTGGGCGTGCCCGCCACCAAAAAATGATCGCGGAACATCAATTTCTGGTGGAACAGGGGGCGGAACTCGTCGAATTACGCCTCGATTTCATCACGAGGGCGGTCAATTTAAAGCGGCTCGTTCAGGATCGTCCTGGCCCTGTCGTCATTTCGGTCCGTCGTAAGGAAGACGGCGGCCGGTGGGAAGGATCCGAGCAGGATCGGTTGATGTTGTTGCGAAGTGCGATCGCAGCGGGCGTCGAATACATCGATATCGAAGCCGACGTGGCGTCACAAATTCCCCGTTATGGCGCGACCAAGCGAATCATCAGCTATCACGATTTCTCCGGCACGCCTGACGAACTCGACGAATTGCACGCTGCGATGGCGGCCGAGGACGCGGACATCGTCAAGATCGCGACGATGGCCAATACGTTTTCTGACAACGTTCGCATGATCCGATTGGTCGAGAAGGCGACGATCCCGACAATCGGAATCTGCATGGGCGAGTTGGGAATGATGACTCGGATCCTCGCCAATCGTGTCGGATCACCGTTCACCTACGCCACCTTCAGCAGCGACAAAAAGCTCGCGCCGGGGCAGCTGAATTGGAAGGAGATGAACAGCATCTACCACTACGAGTCGATCAATAAAGACACGGCGTTGTTTGGTGTGATCGCCGATCCGGTCGCGCACAGCCACAGTCCGCTGATCCACAACGCCGCGTTTGTGGATGCGGGTTTGAACGCCAGATACCTGCCGTTCCGTTTGCCCAAAGACGACTTGCAGACGTTCATGAACACGGCACAAAGTATCGGGATCGAAGGAATCAGTATCACGATTCCACACAAAGAGGCTTCGTTACCCTATTGCACGCAAGCCGAGGCGAGTGCGACGGGAATCGGGGCGATCAACACGATGATTTTCACCAATGAGGAGCGACTTGGTTACAACACCGATTACCGCGCCGCGATGGATTGCATCGAAGAGATCTTTGGGATCAAACGCGGACAAGAAAATTCGATGCAGGGCAAAGTCGCGATGATTCTTGGTGCCGGTGGTGTTTCGCGTGCGATCGCCTGGGGGCTTCGGCAACGCAAGTGCGATGTTTACATCGCGTCGCGGACGATGGAACGCACCCAAATGTTGGCTGGCGAGTTGGGATGCCATGCCATTGAGTGGGAGCAACGGCATGACACCAAAGCTCACTTGCTGGTCAACGGCACGCCTATCGGAATGCACCCCAACGTGGATAGCAGCCCCTACCCCATGTCGGCGCTCAACGAATACATGGTTGTCTTCGATACGGTTTACAACCCCGAGAATACGCTGTTGGTCAAATACGCCAAACGCAAGGGGGCCCGTGTTGTCACAGGTGTCGACATGTTTGTCCGCCAAGCCGCGTACCAATTCCGCTTGTTCACCGGCAAAGACGCCCCGACGGATCTGATGCGGCAGAAGATCAAACAGGCAACGAACCCGGTGCAGGTTAATTAGCTGTTAGCTCCCAGCTCCCAACTCCCCCCTATTCATCCGCATCGAGTAATTCTTCGACCCTGTCTCGGGGATGGTCGTCGCCTCGGTAGGCGTTGAGGAGGGTGGTCGGGTCGAGCATTCTCCAGCCGGGAATCCCCGCGTACATGGTGGCGACGAACATGCCGCCGCGTAACGCCCAGAGGACGTAGCCGATCGATGCGATGCCGAGCGTGGTGCCGACGCCGCCGACCCAGAATTCATGTTCGTCGTTTTCACTTGCGGCAAACTCGGTGGGGGTCGCTAACGCGTACCATGACATCCACGCGTCTCCGTTTGTGTCCAACAAATTGTCGGCGAGCCCTAGGCGGAAGATCGACGCGACGGAGAGCATCTCGTCGTGCCTTGATCCGGACATAAAGTGGCTCGATCGCAGGATGTGTCTCGAACCGCCAATGATCATCGAGTCCCGTTTCTCGGACGTTCCCGCACCTTCATCGTCGGCATCACCGTTTTGTTGCGATTGATTCCGCTGTGCATTGGAAGGATGGTCCGCGGATTCGTTTTGGGACGATCCACCCGTTTCATTGGCTAGCCCGCCGATGGGTACATCGGCTGGCGGACTACCGTCGCCAGCTGTGCCGCTGCCGGCACCGTCATCACCGCCGCCATCGCCTGATCCGGAACCTGATCCACTGCCACTGCCACTGCCCGATCCGCTTCCACTACCCGATCCGCTTCCGCTTCCCGAGCCACTACCTCCGCCTCCGCCCCCGGCCTGGACGTTGATCGAGACCGTCGCGACGTTGGCGCTGAGCAACATTCCGTCGTCACTGCGATAGGTGAACGCATCGACGCCGAAGAAACCCGAATTGGGTGTGTACGTGATCACACCGTCGATATCGATCGAAAGACTTCCATTGGAAGGTCCCGCCACGAGGACGAGGCCCAAGGCATCGCCATCGACATCGGTGTCGTTGTCCAGTGGATTGGGAGTTGTCAGCGTGACCGATTGACCCGCAAACGTGTTGTAGGAGTCGTTGTTGGCGACCGGAGCTTCGTTGATGTCGCGGATCGCGATGGTGAAGTTCTGGATCACTTCACTGCCGTCGGCCGAAACACTCCGAACCGTCACGTTGTGCGAGCTATCGACTTCGTAGTTCAGTGGTGCCGAACCCGATGTTAAAATCTCGCCGGTCGCAGGATTGATCGTGAATCGGCCCCCGGCATCGTCGATCAGTGAGTGGGTGATCGTGTTGTTCGAACCATCCGCGTCGCTGGCCGATACCGTGATCCCAACGCTCACACCGCCAGGTGTGTTTTCATCGACCTCGTTGGTCGCTCCGTCGATATCGCCGTATCCGACGACACTAAATTCGTTGACATCGTTGACGTAGACGGTGAAGATTTCCAGGTACGTCGCCCCGGCCGCATCGGTCACCTGGATCGTAATGTCGTGCTGCGTGTTGAGTTCGTAGTTGATGTTCGAGGCGTCCAAGACGATGATCTCGCCATCACTGTTGATGTCGAACCGTCCGCTGGCGTCATCGGTCAAAAGGTAGGAAACCGTGTCACCGGCATCGACATCGCTCGTCGAAACAGTCCCAACGACCTGTCCGTTGCTGGGGTTTTCGTCGACGCTCATGCCGACCGCGGTCAGATCATCGGGTGCGTCGTTTGTTCCTTGGATGGTGATCGTGATTTGCTGAGTCGATTGGGCACCGTCTTGGTCGGTAATGGTGTACGTGAAGACGTCATCGAGCGTCTCGGACGAGGTACGCAGTGCTTGGACCGCTGCGTTATCGTTGTCGACGACGTAGGAGTAGCTGCCATCGCTCGCGATCACGATTTCCCCGTAACTTCCGGTGACCTGGGTTCCCACCGACCCCGATGCGGTACCGGCGACACCCGCTGCAACGCCGCTGACGTTGAAGGAATCGGTCACGTCGGCATCGGTGTCGTTAGCGAGCACGTTGCCCGTTGGATCCGTGCCCGCGTTGGCGTTGGCAATTCCACCGGCCTCGACCGCGGTGTTCGAGTCCACGACGGCGACGGGACCGTCGTTGGTTCCGGTGATGGTGACGGTGATCGTTTCGGTGTCGCTCAGCGGGGTGCCGTCATCATCGGTGGCACTGATCGTGTAGGTCAGCACCAACGTCTCGCCGGTGGCGAGGAAATCAAACGCTTCGCTGCCGCTGTCAAAATCCCAACTCAGCGAATTGGTGATTTGAGTTCCATCCAAGATCGCAGTGGGCGAAATCGATAAAAAGCCTTCCAAAACGGTGTTGGTCAGCGTTCCCGGAGCGCTGCTCGCCCCCGTGCCACTGACGGCAACGCTGTCGACCGCCGCGGTGACGTTGTCAGTCACATCGGAATCACCAATCGTGAGCGATCCGCTACCGGTCAATCCGGCATCGGTTTCGGTTAGTCCGAGCGAGGCGGGGCCGCCGGTGATGACGGGGGCATCGTTGGTGCCGTTGATCGTGATCACGACATCTTGGGTGTCCGTCGCTCCCTGGCTGTCGGTGACGGTGATCGTGTAAGTCAGCGTGAGTGATTCGCCCGAGGCCAAGTAATCAAACGATTCGCTGGCGGAATTGAAATCCCAGGTCAGCGTGTCGGTGATCTCGCTGCCGTCGAGCACGTTGGCGGTCGACGTCAACATCGCCAGCAATGCCGTGTTGTCGGACCCCAGTCCCGTGGTGGTTCCGCCCGCGACGACGCTGCTGACGGTCGACGTCACGGTGTCGGACAAGTCGAGATCGTCAACGGTCAGGCTGCCCGTGGAGGTGAGGGTGGTGTCGGTTTCGGTGAGTGTATCCGCGGCGCTGCCACCGCCGATCGTGATGTCAGGCGTGTCGTTGGTACCGCTGATGGTGATCACGACGTCTTGCGTGTCCGTCGCCCCCTGGCTGTCGATGACCGTGATCGTGTAAGTCAATGTCAACGATTCACCATCGGCTAGATAATCAAACGCTTCGCTGGCGGAGTTGAAATTCCAGGTCAGTTGGTCGACGGTTTCGGTTCCGTCGAGCACCGTGGCCGTGGAGGACAGCATCGAAAGCAGCGCCGCGTCGTTGGAGGCCAGTCCGGTGGTTGTTCCGCCGGACACGACGCTGCTGACGGTCGACGTCACGGTGTCGGAGAGGTTGAGGTCGGTGACGGTGAGCGTTCCTGTGGTACTCAGCGTGGTATCGGTTTCGGTCAACGCATCAGCGGCGCTGTCACCGGATTCGACGGTGATCACGGGCAGGTCGTTGGCACCGGTGATCGTGATGATGACGTCTTGGGTATCGGTGGCTCCTTGGCTGTCGGTGACGGTGATCGTGTAGGTCAGAACCAACGCCTCACCGGCGGCGAGGTAATCAAAATGCTCGCTTCCGGAATTGAAATCCCACGTCAACGTGTCGGAAGTTTCCGAGCCGTCGAGGACGGAGGCGGTGGAGCTGAGCATGGCCAGCAAAGCCGTATTGTCCGAGCCCAACCCGGACGTGTCGCCACTGGCGACGACTCCGCTGACGGTGGAGGCAACGGTGTCAGACAGATCCAGATCCGTCGTCGTCAACGTGCCGCTGGTGGTCAGCGTCGTGTTGTTTTCGGCCAGTGTGTCGGCGGCGCTGTCGCCGGTCTCGACGGTAATGTCGGGCGTGTCATTGGTGCCGTTGATCGTGATCACAACATCTTGAGTGTCGGTCGCTCCCTGGCTGTCGGTGACGGTGATCGTGTAAGTCAGCGTCAGCGATTCGCCGATGGCCAAGTAATCAAACGATTCACTGGCGGAGTTGAAGTCCCAGGTCAGCGTGTCGGTGACTTCGGTTCCGTCGAGCACGTTCGCGGTCGAGGTCAACATCGCGAGCAATGCCGTGTTGTCCGACGCCAGTCCCGTGGTGGTTCCACCGGCAACGACGGTGCTGACGGTCGACGTGACGGTGTCAGACATGTCGAGATCGTCAACGGTCAGCGTGCCCGAGGAGGTCAGCGTGGTATCGGTTTCATTGATCGATTCAGCGGCGCTGCCACCGCCGATCGTGATGTCAGGTGTGTCGTTGGTGCCGTTGATGGTGATCACGACATCTTGAGTGTCGGTCGCTCCCTGGCTATCGGTGACGGTGATCGTGTAGGTCAACGTTAGCGATTCGCCCGCGGCCAAGTAGTCAAATGACTCACTGGCGGAATTGAAATTCCAAGTCAGCGTGTCGGTGATTTCGGTTCCGTCGAGCACGTTCGTCGTGGAGGTCAACATGGCGAGCAGGGCGGTGTTGTCCGACGCCAGTCCCGTGGTGGTTCCGCCAGCGACGACGCTGCTAACGGTTGACGAGACGGTGTCGGACAGATCGAGGTCGTCGACGGTCAGCGTGCCCGAGGTCGTCAGCGTGGAATCGGTTTCGGTGAGCGACTCCGCAGTACTGCCACCCCCGATCGTGACGTCAGGCGTGTCGTTGGTTCCATTGATCGTGATCACGACATCTTGGGTGTCGGTCGCTCCCTGGCTGTCGGTGACGGTGATCGTGTAGGTCAGCGTGAGTGATTCACCGGCGGCCAAGTAGTCAAACGATTCACTGGCGGAATTAAAGTCCCAAGTCAGCGTGTCGGTGATTTCGCTGCCGTCGAGCACGTTGGTCGTCGACGTCAACATCGCGAGCAATGCCGTGTTGTCGGAGGCCAGTCCCGTCGTGGTCCCACCCGCGACAACGCTGCTGACGGCCGACGTGACCGTATCAGACAAGTCGAGATCATCGACCGTCAGCGTGCCGGTGGAGGTCAATGTGGTATCGGTTTCGGTGAGCGTTTCCGCTGCACTGCCACCACCGATGGTGATGTCAGGTGTGTCGTTGGTGCCGTTGATGGTGATCACGACATCCTGGGTATCGGTGGCACCTTGGCTGTCGGTGACGGTGATGGTGTAGGTCAGTGTCAGCGATTCGCCGACGGCCAAGTAATCAAACGACTCACTGGCGGAATTGAAATTCCAAGTCAGCGTGTCTGTGATTTCGGTGCCATCGATGATGTTGGCCGTGGAGGTCAACATCGCGAGCAGGGCGGCGTTGTCGGAAGCCAGTCCCGTGGTGGTTCCGCTGGCAACGACGCTGCTGACGCTCGACGTGACGGAGTCCGACAAGTCGAGATCGTCGACGGTCAGGGTGCCCGAGGTCGTGAGCGTGGTATCGGTTTCGGTGAGCGTGTCCGCGGCGCTGCCGCCACCGATGGTGATGTCAGGTGTGTCGTTGGTGCCGTTGATGGTGATCACGACGTCTTGGGTATCGGTCGCTCCCTGGCTGTCGGTGACGGTAATCGTGTAAGTCAGGGTCAGTGATTCGCCGGCGGCCAAATAATCGAACGCTTCGCTGGCGGAATTGAAGTTCCAGGTCAGCGTGTCGGATTGCTCGGTGGCATCCAGAACGTTAGCGGTCGAGGTCAACATGGCGAGCAATGCCGTGTTGTCGGACCCCAGTCCGGTGGTGGTTCCGCTGGCAACGACGCTGCTGACGGTGGAGGTGACCAAATCGGTCAGATCCAGGTCGGTGACGGTCAGTGTGCCGCTGGTGGTGAGCGTGGTGTCGGTTTCGGTGAGCGATTCCGCGGCGCTGTCACCGACTCCGAGAGAGATAACGGGCTCGTCGTTGCTGCCTTGGATGGTGACGGTGATTTGCGTTGTCGAGGTGGCACCGCTGGCGTCGATCGTGGTGTAGGTAAACACATCGTCGAGTGTTTCGCTGCTGTTGCGGAGGGCTTCCACGGCGGCGTTATTGTTGTCGACGGTGTAGGTGTAGTTCCCATTGGAGTCAATGTTAATGCTGCCGTACGCGCCCGTGACGTCTGATGCCACATTGCCGCTGGCGGAACCTGCGACCCCGGCGACAACGCCGTCCACATTCTTGGTGTCGCTCGCATCGACATCGGTATCGTTGGTCAGCACATTGCCTGACGGGTTTGTGCCAGCCGTCCCGTTGGCGACGCCACCGGCTTCGGTCGCGATCGCGGTGTCGAGCGTCGCGACGGGAGCATCATTGGAGCCACGAACGGTGATCGTGAGCTGCGTCGTCGACGACAGACCCGCAGCGTCTTCGGTGGTGTACGAGAACACTTCCGTTAGCGTGTCGCTGGACGTTCGCAACGCCTCGACGTCGGTGTTGGTTTCGTCGATGACATAGGTGTAGTTGCCCGCCGAATCGACAGTCAAGGTTCCGTAAGTTCCCACGACACCGGAGCCAACGCCGCCGGAGGTTGAGGTTTGTACGCCCGTGGCCACGCCGGTTACGGACTGGGTGTCACCGGCGTCGACGGGATCGTCGTTAGCGAGGACGTTGCCGGTCGCATTGCTGCCTGCCGTCGCGTTGGAAACGCCACCCGATTCGTTAGCGATGCCGGTGTCAGCGATCGCCACCGGGGCATCGTTGGCACCTTGAATCGTGATGGTGATTTGAGTGGTCGACGTTGCCCCGGAGAGGTCCTCTGCGCTGTAGGTGAAGATGTCGGTGAGCGTGTCGCCGCTGTCGAGCAAAGCTTCTACGAGCGGATTGCTGTTGTCGACGTTGTAGCTGTAGCTGCCGTCCGAGGCGATGTTAATCGAACCATACAAACCCGCGACGCTCGATCCGACCGAACCGGTTGCCGATCCGGCGATCCCGGCGGTCACCCCGCTGACGACCATGGTATCGCCAGCATCCTCGTCGCTGTCGTTGGCGAGCACGTTGCCGGTCGGGTTGCTGCCTGCGGTACCGTTTGCCGTTCCGCCGGCTTCCACCGCGGTTGCGTTGTCGGCAACCACGTCCGGATTGTCGTTGGCCCCACGCACCGTTACGGTAATTTGCGTGGTGGAACTGAGTCCGTCGGTATCCTCGAAGGTGTAAGTGAAAACATCATCAAGGCTTTCACCACTGGTGCGCAAGTTTTGGACCGCGGCGTTATTATTGTCGACGTTGTAGGTGTAGCTGCCGTCCGAGTTGAGCGTGATGGAGCCATACGAGCCTGTGACCAGCGTCCCCACCGAACCGGTCGCCGAACCCTGGACACCCGCAGCCACGCCCACGACGGTTTTGGTATCGCCGCTGTCGACGTCGGTATCGTTAGACAAAACATTTCCGCTCGGATCGGCACCCGCGGTGCCATTGCCGCTTCCGCCCGCTTCGTAGGCGGTTGCGGTATCGACGACCGCGACGGGAGCGTCGTTGGATCCTTGGATGGTGATCGTGACTTGCGAAGTCGATTCGAGCCCCGCGGTGTCGTGCATCGTGTAGGTGTAGACTTCTTGCAGCGTATCGCTTGCGGTTCGCAGGGCTTGGACGGCGGAGTTGTTTTGATTAATCGTGTAGGTGTAACTTCCGTCGCTATTGATCACGATCTGGCCGTAGTTGCCCGCGACCGATGCCCCAACGGATCCTGATGCGGATCCGACGGTGCCTAATTGAACACCGATCACCGATTTTGTATCGCCCGCGTCGACATCGGTGTCGTTAGCGAGCACATCGCCGCTTGCATCACTCCCCGCCGTAGCGTTGTTAATCCCGCCGGCTTCGGCGGCGATCGCGGTGTCGTCGGTTGTCACGGGAGCATCGTTTTGCCCATCAACGGTGATCGTCAACTCGGTCGACGACACGTTCATGAAGGCGTCTTCCATCGTGTAGGTGAAGATGTCGGTGACATGATCGCCCGAGGTCAGTAGTGCTTCGACCGCCGCGTTGTTGTTGTCCAACGTGTACGTGTAGGTACCGTCGCTGTTGATCACGACCGTTCCGAAGCTACCGGTCACCGAGACACCGACGTTGCCGCTGGCCGATCCCGTGGAACCCGCCGCGACCCCTGTGACGAACTTGCCGTTATTGGATGCGTCGTTGTCGAGCACGTTTCCGGCGGGATTCGAGCCCGGCGTGGCGTTGGCGACTCCGCCCGCTTCTTCGGAGGTGGCGTGGTCGGCTTCGGCAACCGGCAAATCGGTGCGACCATCGATGGTGATGACCAATTGCGTGGTCGACGCCAATCCGGCTGTGTCCTGCATCGTGTAAGAAAACGTTTCCGAAAGCGTATCGCCATCGTTTAACGCTTCCACCGCGGCGTTGTCGTTGTCCAGCGTGTAGGTATAGCTACCGTTGGCATTGATCACCAACGATCCGTACGTGCCGATCACGGTTCCGCCCACATTGCCGGACGTGGAGGCTTGCACGCCCGTGGCGACGCCGGTCACTGTTTTGGTATCGCCGGCATCGACGTCGGTGTCATTGGTCAGCACGTTGCCCGACGGATCGGTTCCCGAAATGTTGTTCAACATTCCGCTGGCTTCGGTGGCGGTCGCCGCATTGGCGACGGCGTCGGGTGCGTCATTGGCGCCGGTGATCGTGACAGTAATTTCCGCCGTGGAATCCGCACCGCTGGCGTCCTGCATCGTGTACGTAAAGACTTCCGACAACGACTGGCCCGACGTTCGCAGTGCTTGTACCGCCGAATTGTTGTTGTCGACGGTGTAAACGTAGGTCCCGCTGGCATCAATTTCGATCGTTCCATACGTGCCGGCGACATTGGCGGCAACCGATCCCGAAGCGGAACTTTGTGATCCCGCGGCAACTCCGACCACGGTCTTGGTATCGCCCGAGTCAATGTCGGTATCGTTGCTGAGCACGTTACCCGTGGGGTCGGTTCCCGGGGTTCCGTTACTGGTTCCGCCCGCCTCGGCCGCGATGATGTTGTCATCGACCGCCACCGGATCATCGTTTTGACCTTGAATCGTCACGGTGACTTGGGTCGTCGAGGTCGCTCCGTCGGTGTCGGTCATCGTGTAGGTGAAGACATCCTGCAGCGTATCGGATGAGGTTCGCAGGGCCTCGACCGCCGAGTTGTTGTTGTCGACGTTGTAGGTGAATGCACCGTTGGCGTTGATCGTGATGCTGCCGTAGCTGCCGGTGACCGACGAAGCCACGTTTCCACTCGCCGAGCCCGCGACGCCCGTGGTGACCCCCGTGACCGTTTTGGTATCGCCTGAATCGACGTCGGTGTCGTTCGTCAGCACGTTCCCGGTCGGGTCGGTGCCCGCGTCAGCGTTACCATCGCCACCTGCTTCCACAGCAATCACGTTGTCGGTCACCGCGGTTGGAGCATCGTTTTGCCCATCAATCGTGACCACGATTTGGGTTGACGACGTGGCTCCACCACTATCGGTGACGGTGTACGTGAACGTGTCGGTAATCGTATCTCCGCTGGTACGCAGCGCTTGCACGATCGAGTTGTTGTTGTCGACGGTGTAGGTGTAGTTCCCATTGACGTCGATGACGATATCACCATAGGTTCCGGTGACGGTCGAGTTGACATTGCCCGATGCCGAGCCGACAGTGCCGGCGGCCACGCCGGTGATGCTGAGCGTATCGCCGGAGTCATATTCCATGTCGTTGCTGAGCACGTTGCCGGTCGGGTTGCTACCGGCGGACGCATTGGCGACGCCACCCGCTTCGGTGGCCGTGTCCGTATCAGCCACGGCGACCACGGCGTCGTTGACGTCGGTGACCACCGTCGAGGCGGTCGCCGTTTCGCTTGAGTAAGCAGTTGTACTGCCCCCGCCGCCTGGGTTGGCGTACGATGGTGAACCGAACGACGAAGCGGATCCTGTGGTGGTATCCCACGCGACAAAGTCAAACGTGGCGGTTTCGCCGTTAAGGGTGTCGGGCTGATAGCGAATTTGCGTCGACGCACTCAGTAGCAGGGCATTGCTGCCGGTGATCCCGCTGAATGAAGTCCAATTGGTTCCGTCGGTCGAATATTGCCAGTCTCCGTTGCTGCTGACCGCGGTGACCGCGATCCCCTTGGCCGCCCCGGTATCGACATCCGCCCAACCTGCCGACGACAGGATTGAGTCGACACTGGTTGGAGTGGAGGGCGTGTCTTCGTTGGTTCCGGGCAAACTGACGGTGGCCGAATCGGTGATCGTTGGCGCGTCGTTGACCGCGGTCACGTTGATCTGGGCGGTGCCGACATCGTCGCTAAATGCGGTCGTTCCACCGGTGGTCGTCGTGTTGACCTTGGTGCCTTGGGTGCCCGCGGTTTGGTCCCAGGCGACAAACGACACGGACGATGTGTCGCTGTTCATCGCATCGGGAACATAGCGGAGGTAGTCGCTCGATCGCAGCAGCAGCGAAGTGCTGGTGGTGACGGTGCCGACGTCGGTCCAAGACGAACCGTCGAGCGAGTATTGCCACGTTCCATTGCCGCCGCTGATCGATCGGATCGCGATCCCTTCGTCCGCGCTGGAGTCGACATCGGTGATGCGGTTGCCCGACAAGCTGGAAATAATCGATGCGACCGTGTGGCCCCCGTTGTTGGTATCGTCTTCGGTGATGTCGCTGAGTGTGAACGTTTCTGAGTTGTCCAGCACCGGTGCGTCATTGTCCGCCGCGATGTCGACGTTGACGTTCCCAAGATCAATGTCGGAACCACCACCGGATCCCGTGTTTCCGTTGTCGTTCACTTTGACGTTGATTAAATCGGCGTTGTCGCCATTCAAGTTCGCGGTCGTGTGCAGGTATTGGATGTTGCTGGCGTTGTCGAGGTAAGTGTTCAGATTGGCCTGCGTTCCGGTCAAGGTCAGCGTGCCGCTACCGCTGCCGCCGATCGTGACTCCGCCACCACTGCTGGCCGTTAACGCTCCTCCCGTCGACGTGGTCAGAGTCAAGGTCAAATTGCCGCCGCCATGATCGACATCATTCAAGTTGATCTGTGACAGATCCACATTGCCGTTGACATCTTCGGTGACTGTGATATCGCTCGGTAAACCGCCTGGATTCGTCGGGTCGTCGTTGGTGGCAGCGATGTTGATCGTTTGGCTTGACGAGTCTTCTTCGCTAGTTCCATCGCCGGTCAGTCCCGGATCACTGCCGGTGTTGCCACCATCGTTGACCGTGAGGGTGATCGTGGTCGACGCGCTCGGGGTGTCACTGTTGTTAAGGTAGGTGATCGTGCCGGTGCTGGCACCCGTTAAGAGGTTGTTGATTTGGCTGAGCGTGCCGGTAATCGAGACGGTTCCGGTGCCGTTGCCCGAGCTGATGGTGATCCCCGAGTCACCCGCGGCAACCGTGATCACTCCTTCGCCCACGTTGATCGTAGCGGTCATCGTGCCGCTAGCCGCATCGACATCGGTGACGGTGAATCCGGTGCCTTCGATTGCCAGTCCGACTTGTTCGGTGGCTGACAACGCGCTGCCGGGCCCGCTGACAACGGGGGTATCGTTGACGGCGGCGATGTTGATCGTCTGGCTCGCCGAACCCTCCTCGCTCGATCCGTCGCCGGTTAGCCCCGGATCGGTGCCGGTGTTACCGCCGTCGTTCACGGTGACAGTGATCACGGTCGACGAACTTGGGGTATCGCTGTTGTTCAAATACGTGATGCTGCCGGTGCTGACGCCCGTCAACAGGTTGTCGAGTTGGCTGAGTGTTCCAGTGATGGTGACCGTGCCAGTCCCATTGCCACCGCTGATGGAAACTCCCGAGTCGCCAGCGGTAACCGTGATCGCTCCTTCGCCGACGTTGATCGTGGCTGTCATCGCACCGCTGGCAGCATCCGCATCGGAAACAGTGAAGCCGGTGCCTTCAATCGCCAGTCCGATTTGTTCGGTCGCGTTGAGTTGGCTACCCGGTGCGCCAACAACGGGTGCGTCGTTGACCCCGCCGACACTGATCGTGCTTGTTGAGAGAGCTGAATCAAGCCCGTCTGCATCCTGAAGCACAAAATCGAAGGTGCGCGTTCCTTCGGCGATGTTGTTGTCTTGGTTTTCGTACTGAATCGATCGAAGCAAAGTCTGCAGGTCCGAGCCTGGCATCGTTCCACCACCATTGCGGGTGATCGTGAAATCCGTGCCGCCGGTAACAATGCTAAATGACGTTGATCCTACCGTCACTACTTTGGAACTGCTTTCTGTCGCTTTAAACTCGACGCCAGCAAAACGCAATCGCTCTTCCGTTCCATTCGCAGCGCCCGTCAAGGTCATTGTCAGCGAATTGAAAGTAGAATTGTCAATGTCGCTGATTGTTGCATCACTATCGGTCACACCGATCAGTGAGTCGCCTTCAGAAAACGTGGTTGAGTAGTTGCTGCCAGCACCGTCGCTACCATTGAGATCGATGATCGATTGGTCGTTGCTTCCGGTGATCGTCACGGTAACGGTTTCGGTGTCACTTAGCGGAGTCCCGGCATCGTCCGTGACGCTGATCGTGTAGGTCAGGATCAACGTTTCGCCATCGGCCAAGAAGTCGAATGCTTCGCTGCCACTGTTGAAGTCCCAGGTCAGCGTGTCGCTGGTTTCAGTGCCATCAAGAATGGCAGTCGGGCTGACCGACATGTAACCTTTCAGTATCGAATTCGTCAAACCCGCTGGCACGCTACCGCTTCCCGTCCCGCTGATTCCAACCGAATCGACGTCCGCGGTGACCGAATCGGGGGTATTCTGATCCGTCACCGTGAAGGTGCCGCTGGTAGTCAGTCCGCTGTCGGTTTCGGTAAGTCCCGCCGTATCCGGACCACCGGTGATTACCGGAGCTTCGTTCAAGTCATTGACGTTGACCGTTAGCGTTTCCTCGTAGACGTTCGACGCCGAATCCGTCACCCGTACGGTGACGCTGTAGGACGACTTCGACTCGAAATCGAGCGTGCCGTCGGTCAGGATCAGTTCGTTGTTTCCGCCGCCGCCTATCGAGAATTTGGCGGCGTCGGTTCCACCGACAATGCTATAGCTAAACGTTTCGCCGGCATCCACATCGGTTGCCGTCAGGGTGCCAACGCTATATCCGCTCGATGTGTCTGTGTTTTCGTCGACCGATAGGCTGTTGGGCGCGATGTCGGTCGGGGTCTGATTGTTTGGAATTGCGGTGAAACCGGAGATCTTTTCGGATCCTCCCGTCAAACCGATGTCCGAGCCATCCAAGATCAACTGGGCTGTCACATTGCCGTTGCCCGATCCAGCAACCAGCGTGGTTTGCGAGACGGTAAGGGCCACCAAATCGTGCTTTTTGATACTCAGGCTGTTGCTGCCAACGTCGCTATCTCTGTCGATGGAAACGAGGATCGTACCGGCGAGAATCGTGTGCCCACCGATGACCGTGTCCGATTCATACAGTTCAACGCCATTGATGTCTTCGTCCAAGCTAACATTGGCGTCCAACCCATCTAGCAACGTTTTTACCGTGCCGCTTGTCGTTCCAGCACCGACATCGGTCGTTTCGTACAAGAGCAGTGAGGTGCCGGTACTCATCAGGAAGTCACCCGCCTGCAGCGTGGTGTCACCGACGACGGTGTTCTTTTCGACCAGCGAAATGCTTCGCAAATCGAGACCGGTGGGGTTTTCCAATAGGACGTAAAAACTTCCCGAGGAATAATCGCCGGCCGTGTCGGCGCGGAAGACGATGATATCGGAGTTCGCAATGGTCAGCGTATTGGTGCTGACCAGTGTCTCTGCGTCTCGGGTGGAAAACAGGATGTCGCCGGCAAGCAGATTGAAGTTGGAACTGCCTACCTGGATATCTGCACTGACGTAGTGCAGGGCATCGATTTTGGTATCGCCGCCAAAGTTATCTAGATTGAAAACCGACGTGGCGGTTGCGGTCGTGATTCCGTCAACCGGTTCCAGCTTCAAGTCTGGGTCGCCCAAGGCGAGAACTTCACCGCTGGTCCATGAGTTTAGGCCTGCGGCACCCTTCGAATTGACATCCCCATCGGTGCTGAACCAGAACGCCGTGTCATTGGCAGCGGCCGTTAAGTAGGCGGGATTCTCGTCCCAAAGAAACAAGAACGGCTGAGTGGTTGTTTCACCGGAGTCTTTTTCAACCTCATTTCGTTCGCTCCAGGATCGTCCGTCCCAAAGCGGGCTGTTGATGTCGCCGCTGTCATCGAGTGCCGTCAGCATGATCTGATTGGTCTCAGGGCGGCTGGACAATGTGATCGTTCGCACTTTGTCTCCCAGGTCCACTCCCGACGATTCTGCTGACCATCCGCTGCCGTTGGCCCAGGTGCGGTAACTGAATCGGTTATCGTTTTCCGTATAGACCGCCAGCAGATCGCCCGACTGTGATTCAAACGCGACCGCGACACTACGAAACGTATTGATGCTCTCAGAGGTAGAGGCCAACAGTTTGTCTCCCCAACTGCTACCGTTCCAGACGGCCAGCCAGGTCTCTTTGTTGGTGGTATGAGCCGAGAAGGCAATCCGGTCACT
This sequence comes from Aporhodopirellula aestuarii, assembly GCF_023701485.1. Lineage (GTDB taxonomy): Bacteria > Planctomycetota > Planctomycetia > Pirellulales > Pirellulaceae > Rhodopirellula > Rhodopirellula aestuarii. Next base: position 468 of record NZ_JAMQBK010000049.1, on the reverse strand, counting down.
GGTGGGATCCGATGCGACGCTGGACCAAGTGACTTGTCCGGTGACGCCGGCGGGTGGTGTCAGGTCCTGTTGAGCACCCCATGTCGATCCGTTCCAGATTCGATAGTGCGCGTTTGACGTATTGTCCCCGTAGACAACCATCGCATCACCGCTTTGTTGCTCATAGACAACAGCGACTTCGGTGTTACTGGCACCGGCAATGGTCGATAGGGTTTGGGCGTTGCCCCAATTGTCACCGTCCCATACGATGGCAAAGTCCTGGTTGCTGGCGTTGCTTCCGACCAACACCAACTCATCGGAATCGGGCGCGGTGGCGAGTTGTAATTGTGACGGCTCACCCGTGACGGGGGTCGTGATCGTGTTGGTTGCCGACCATGAGCTTCCGTTCCAGACCTTGTAGGACAGCCCCGAAGTCCCCGTCGTGCCGTTGTTCCAGACGAGGATGGCATCGCCGGATAATGATTCGTA
>NZ_JAMQBK010000048.1 GCF_023701485.1 Aporhodopirellula aestuarii | reverse complement strand
CGAAGAGACCCGCGACTTCGACCCCGATGCCACCCTCGCCGAACACCCCGGTGTCGACCCGCATGCCACCGTGGTCGAAGACGAGGAATCTGATCCAAACGCGACCATCGAGGAAAACGGCGACGATCCCAATGCGACCGTCGAAGAGACCCGCGACTTCGCCCCCGACGCTACCCTCGCCGAACACCCCGGTGTCGACTCGCATGCCACCGTGGTCGAAGACGAAGACTTTGATCCAGATGCAACGGTAGAGGAAGATCGCGATTCAGATCCAAATGTGACCATCGCAGAGAGCGGCACCTTTGATTCGGATGCAACTGTCGAGGAGACTCGCGATTTTGATCCCGATGCAACCATCGAAGAACATGGCATCGTCGATCTTGACTCCACGATGGATGAGCCGCCGACCGAAGTTCAAGACGTTACCGTTCCAAACCTCAGCGAGACGGTGGTCGAGACCAACGGTCCAAAGCAACGCCCAGCGGCTTACGATCCTTCTTCACCACTCGACGTAACGGCGGAAAGCTTAGCGACCGTTTCGGAAAATCCCAATCTACTTGAAACTGTCGAGGGCGATCGGGACGAGGATTCCCTGTCGGTCCTCGACGACACGAACCTCGGGCAAACAATCAACCCGCGAGCGTTGTCCGACGCGGAAGCAAAATACTGGAATGAAATTTCGGCAGAATTCACTTCCAACCGGGAACCGACGGCACTGCCGCCCGCGATCGACCGAACCATTGTCGAGACCCGTCTGCAGCTTCGCAATCAAACCGTCGCGACCCAAATCCACCCTGAAACCGATGGCACGGACTATCGTCTCGTGCGTTTGCTCGGCCGGGGCGGCATGGGCAACGTGTTCGTTGCTCGGCAAGGATCGCTCGATCGTTTAATCGCGGTCAAGGTGATTCGACCGCTCGATACGGCCAAGCGTGAGCGGCTCGCCAAAGAAGGGAAACTCGAGACGGTCGAACAGAATCGCCGACAACAATTCTTGTCCGAAGCCGTTGTGACCGGGGATCTTGACCACCCCAACATCGTGCCCATCCACGACGTCGCGGTCACGGGCGACAACACGCTGTTCTACTCAATGAAACGCGTCGTCGGCACGCCTTGGTCGGACGTCATCAACGAGAAAACACGCGATGAGAATCTTGAGATTCTTATCAAGGTCGCCGACGCGATCGGGTTTGCACATACTCGCGGTGTGATCCACCGAGACATCAAACCCGAAAACGTCATGCTGGGTGATTTTGGTGTGGTGATGGTGATGGATTGGGGGATCGCGTTAGCGACACCCGAGTTTGAAAAACTCGATTCGATCACTCCCGCCACCCGACTCGGAGGCACCCCTTCGATGATGTCGCCCGAAATGGCGATCGGGCCGGTCGACCGGATCGGTCCCGCCGCTGACATCTACCTGCTCGGTGCGACGCTGTTCATGGTCATCACCGGCCAGCCACCGCACCATGCCGCCAACGTGAGCCAATGCCTCCGGGCGGTCGCCAACAATGAGATTCGCGACTTCGATCCGAAACACAACGGCGAGTTAATGGACATCGCACTCAAAGCGATGGCCGCAGACCCCTCTGACCGCTACGCCGACACCAAACAATTTCAAGACGCGATCCGACAATACCGCTCACACGCTGAGAGCATCTCGCTGGCCGCCCGTGCCACCGACGACTTGCGTGAGGCGAAGGAAAGAAAATCATATCCACTCTTTACCCGGGCGCAGTTTGGGTTCGAAGAAGCTCTCGCGCTTTGGGATGGAAACGAAAAGGCGCGTACGGGACTCAAACGAACCCGGATTGATCACGCCGAAGCCGCCTACCTCAATCAGGACTACGATCTCGGGCTCTCACTGCTCGATAAAGACACATCTGAACATGCCGAGTTAATCGGACGACTGAAGGAGGCCTTACGACTTCGGCGTCAGCGGGAAACCCGTTTTGCGATTTTGAAGAAAGCCGCCGCCGCCATGCTCGCGTTCATTCTGATCGGCGGATCGGTCGCTCTCTACATCATTAATGAAGCCAGAACCCTCGAAAAGCGAAGCGCCTCGATCGCGCAATATCAATCTAAGATCGCCAAAGAACAAACCGAGATTGCGAAAGATCAGACCAAGATTGCCGAAGAGCAAAAACGGCTTGCCGAAGAACAAAAACTGCTCGCCGAGGCCCGAACCCGCGAAGTGATCCGCGAGCGTGAGCGAGCAGACCAAAACGCCCGCGAGGCGATCGAAAACGCAGCCCTCGCCGAAGCCAAAAAGCTCGAAGCGATTCACAACCTGGAGCTTGCGGCCAAGGAACGCGATCGCGCCGACCAAAACGCGATCGAGGCACTCGAAAACGCAGAACAAGCGATACAAAATGCTCGATCCGCCGAAATCGCGAGGGCCAAGGCCGAATACGAAGCCTACGTTTCAGGCGTGGGACTTGCGAAGGCACGTATCGATCGCAATGAGTTCACCGAAGCTCATCGATTGATTGCCGACCTGATCGGTGACCGTCCCCCCAAGTCCGTTCCGTGGGAACTTCGATACCTATCTTCACTCGCCAATCAAGCGTCCGCGTCCATTGAGTCGGCGAGCATCGTCACCGATTTCGCGATCGCTCAAGATGCGCCGGACCATCCGGCGATCTTACGGCTCGACGACGGCACGCTCGCGGCGTTGAATCTGACAACACCTCGAACCGTTCCCAAAACCGAGCCATCGCTCACGCTGACTTCGATCGAACTGCCTACGTTTTCGCAGTCGACTCGCACATCCGATGCGTCAGGCAAGTTTTCGTCGATCGCGATTCGCCGTGATGGCAGTCTCGCGGCGGCAGGTTCCCTACGGGGTGACATTGTGTTGTGGGATCCTCGCAATTCATCTTCGCAACCCGGTCAAACATCCGCACCTGCACTTCGACTTCAAGGGCACCGAGACCGGATCACAGACTTGCAAATGGTCGGCGACACCTACCTCGTGTCATCCTCTACCGATCGAACGATACGAATTTGGGAAACGGCAACAGGGACCGAATTGGAAACCCTGTGGCACATCGCTCCGGTCATCGACATGTCGGTCGGAATGACAGCAGAGGGCATTCGCATCGCGGCGGCGATCGCCGAAAAGGGTCTTGGGCAAGTTGTCGTTTGGGATGCGAGATCCGCAGACCAAGTTGACGCCAAACAGGTCGGCATCTTTGACGAACATGACAAACCGCTGACCTGCGTTGCCATGTCACCGGACTCCAATAGCGTTGCGTCGGGGGATACCGACGGCAACGTGCTGCTGTGGTCGATCGATGGCCTCGAAAACGACGACGTTGCCAAACTCGTCAGACGCGCCGTGCAATCCTCGTCGCAATCGAATCTCCGGAGCAGTAAGAAGGTTCCTTCCGAGGACTCAGCAACCTCACGAACCGCTTTCACGCGATTACTCTCCAACGAGGAAGCCTCGTCAAAGAAGGGTCCGGTATCGCCGGCGAGTTCGGCCGAAGAAACGGCGCACGAGTTATCCGTTCGCAATGTCCACTTTTGCGACGATGGCCAAACGCTGATCACCTGTGGCGATGATTACCTCATCCGTGTATGGCGAATCGCTGCCAAGAGAAATCCTGCCGATCTTCCACAATGGGAACTGACTCGCACGCTGCGGGGACATGGCGGACCGGTCTTTGACGCTGCTGCTCTGACAGCGGACGGCGAACAAATCATTTCCGCCGGTGCGGATCAATCGATTCGAATGTGGTTAACGGGTGACTCGGTGGCGGTCGGTGTCAATCGCAACACACGTGTGAACCAACCCGCGTCGATTGCCAGTGTGGAACCAACCTCGACCCAAGTCCACGAGGATGAAATTTGGTCCGCGTCCATGTCCGCAGACGGCCGTCATGTGGTTACGGCGAGCCGAGATCGTACGGCGAAAGTCATGTCGATCAATCCGCGTACGCTGCTGTTGGGTAACCCCAAGGATTTGATCACCGAGGAATCCGATTCTTCCGGCGACACGCCGAGCAATCACAGCGGCATGGCTGCCGTCTCGGACCTCACCGAAGGAACCGCCTTCCGAGCGATGTCGATGGCCCTTGATGTTGCGTCTCAGCGTTTGTTCGTCGGCGGTGCGGATTCGGTCGTCCGGGTTTGGAACTTGCGTCGTGGCACCGAATTAGAAACCATTCCCGACACCGGACTGAATCAAATCCTCGCCGTATCGCGTGACACTCGCGTTATTCTGACAGGATCGAGTTCGCCTGAATCTCGCACGATTCTGTGGCGATTCGATCCCGCGGCGGCAACTGCAGAAATCATGCACCGACTCGGAGGTCACGAAGAATCAGTCGCCGCAGTCGCCCTCTCGCCCGACGCGTCTCACGCGTTGACCGCTGATCGTGCAGGCCGGGCCTTGCTTTGGGATGTATCCACAGGGACACAGATTGGTTCGCCGATCGATCTGTTACTCGGCACTCGAATCAATGCGGCCGCCTTTTCCCCCGACGGGCAAAGCATTTGGCTAGCCGCTGACGACCAACGACTCTCGCGGATCGACTTGCGTTCGCGTGAGATCGTCGACCGTTTGGAACATGACGGCTTTGTCACGAGCATTCAGTTCTCGATTGATGGACGCCGCGTCATCACAACATCAGAACTCCAAAAAATCGATTCCACGATCCATCGTGCGGTTTGGTGGCAATTAGCCGACACACCCGATTCACCATCTAAACAAAAGAACTTGGTGACGATGACGGTGAAATCACGAGACCGCACCCGCAGCGGTGGACGTCCAGGAATCGCATCGGTCGCGTTAGACGCCACAGGCCAACTCGCGATAGTGGCGATCAACCCGGTCGGTGATGCACCGAGCCAAGTGCAACAATGGCTGGCAAAGGACGACGTCCGCCGCGCCGAAAAGAAAACGGTCTTGGGGCTCCCTAGTCGAATCGGAGATCTCTCTTCGGCCGCACCGGTTTCCGAAGACGAGCTGGTTACCATGCACGGCAACTCAGCGTTTCGATGGAACACGCGATCGCGAGAACTCGAAATGAGTTATCGCATCAACGGAGCGTTAAGCGTCGCGGTATTTTCGCCCCAAGGTGACCTCGTTGCGACGGGAAGCCGTAGCGTCAAACTATGGGACACCCGCACCGGCGATGCGGTTGGCAAACTCGAATCACCTCACGAAGGTGCCACCCGATGCATCGCCTTCGCGAATGACCCGAACGTGACGGAGTTCTATACGGGCGGCGACGACGGGGCGATTCGATTTTGGTCGTATGACCGTGGCACCGCAGAAGCCAAAATGCTCGCCACGATCGCCCCTTCCCACGAACCGAATGCCCACGTGCTTCACCGTCCGTTGTCACTCTCAATATCACCCAACGGTCGTTCTCTCCTGTCAACGACCGACCGTGGACGAGTTGTACTTCACGACCTCGTTGATCAATCACAGAGAATCTTGTTCGACGATGAGAGTGCCGGAGCAATCCACGCGTGCTGTTTCTCACCGGACGGTCGATTCGTTGCCGCAGGCGGACAAGATCGACTGGCCCGCATGTGGGACCTATCGAAGAATCATTCGTCCAATGATCCGCCCGATGCGGTCTTTCAGGGTCACGCCGAAGCGATTCAAGACGTGGCACTCGCCGGAAACATTCTGCCCTCCGATGCGGCGGGATCAACGTTGCGTCTCTTCACTGCTTCTCAGGACCGCAGCGTACGTGTTTGGGACCCGCGATTCTCCGTGGAACTTTCGGTTGAGGACGGAACGGCGATGCCGGAGCAGATCGGTCCAAAGGGTCGGGAGCTTCTGGAATTGCTCCGGCATACCGACGGTGTGATGGCGGTTGACGTCAATGCGGAAGACACGTTGATGATGACGGCGGGACGCGAAGGCAAAGTAATCCTCTGGCCGGCGCCCTAGGTTCAGCGGATCCGACCTTTACTAAAAACTGACGATCTCCATCGGCGGAAAAAACGGCGTGTTCTCCACACTCTCGCTGGGAGAGCCAAACGGTAGCGAGGGGAGCCCCATCTTTCGATTCAGCTCCCTCTTCCAGCCAGCGCCCCCTGGACCAACTCACGTCTCCCCGCCCAAAAGGAATAAAGAAGCAAACTTGACGCCCCCCAGGTGACCCGGTGGCCAAGTTTGAAACCCCCATCCCCCCATTCCCCAAAAAAATCTGTCTTTTCTTGCACGGTCCGAGCCTTGCGGGGTCACTAATACATGAGAGCGGCGAATCATCGACCGTTTTTTGCTGAACCCGGTCGTCACCTGGGCAAACCTACTCGGCCCCCCATCGCACGCTCGAACAACCACCGCAACCTGAATTCCCAACGAGATGACTCATGCGTCTTACGCTTCGCACCCTCTTGGCATACCTCGATGACATGCTTGAGGAGGAGGACACGCAAATCCTCAAGGCCAAAATCGAAGAGAGCGGTATCGCGACATCGCTGATCGCGCGAATCCGAAACTCGGTCGATCGGCGCGAGATCGGCGCGTTGTCCCCTGACGCGATCGGACCGCTCGAGAACGCCAACGTCATGAGCGAGTATCTCGACAGCACGTTGTCTCAAGAACAGATCGCGGAAATCGAGCGATTGTGTTTGGAGTCGGATACCTCGTTGTCCGAAGCCGCTGCCTGCCATCAAATCTTAACCGTAGTGTTGGGCCAGCCCGCTCGGGTCAGCGACCGATTACGAAACCGCATCTACGATCTGCCGCTCAGCGATGAGTTGCGATTGATGGAGCAACAAACGAAACCCGCGGCCGATGCCCGCTCGTCGCAGTCCACTGCCGCCGCTGCCCAAGCCGCCGCCCAGACCGCCGCCTATTCTTCGGTCGAGATTCCCGAGAAATCTCAAGATGATGAGATGGACCTGGGTGTGAATAGTGAAGACCCCACCGCGAACCTGACCGGCGTACCGGGCATTCAGTCTCAGACTCCGGATTGGTCATCGGCCGCAGCGACGGCGATCCGACCTGTTGGCCCCGACGATTCGGGTGTCTCCAACGCCTCGGCAAAAATCCGCAACCGACGTGATCTCGACGACGACGAATCCGGCCGTAGCGAAGCCGAAATCGTCGCCGGCGCGACCCGCGCGATGTTGAAAAGGTCAGACGGTTATGGCGGTGGAATTCGACCTTCGCGAATCACGCCATGGTTGGTCACGCTCGCGTTGGCGGGGGTGGTCCTGTATGTGCTTGGCCAGATTTTTGCACCACTGACCAAACAGGACTTGCGTGACATCGGCGCCGTCGCGATGGAAGATCACGAGCCTCTCAGCGACCCGGCACTTAGCCCTCCACCCGGCCCAGAGAGAAAGGAGCCAGCAACCACCAACGTCCCTTCCTCGGAAGCGACTTCGCCGAAGACAGACGCAACGAAACCACCTACGGTATCCGCGGAGGCACCACCAACACCGGTGACACCACCCACCCAGGAAACACCTGCTACGGTAGCCGCATCTACTGGTACCCCGAGCGACACGTCGACAACGGATGCCACACCAGACTTGGATCGCGAGACGATGCCCCCCGCGAGCCCACCACCAGTTCCAACACCGCCACCGGCGGAACCCACCGACACGGGCGATGAACCAGTCGCTACACCGGCAACTCCAGAGATGAACTCTGATGAAAGCACATCGGATTCGGACGCGTCCCCTGAGCCGCCGGCAACGGTCCCGACGGACGAATCAGCAAACGCAAACCAAGCCCCAGTCCCAATACCACTGGAACCGATCGCTAACGGAGCCGTGGTTGCCGAACTGACGCAGCCCGATTCGCTCGTCATTGTCCGTACTGGCGAATCCTGGTCACGCTTGACGACGCCTCCCGATGAAGCCGCGGAGAAAGCTCCCGCCGCCAATAAGAAAGCCAATTCCCCCGTAACCACGTCCGCAGTCCGAGTGGGTCAAACCATCGTCGCTCCGGCACTCTACCGACCTACCTTGGTTAACGAAGCTGGCCTGGAATGGACGCTTGCCGGACCAACCCGAGTGCGGTTAGGCCAAGATGCCGAGCTCGGACCGGTGACCCAGCTGCTCCATGGCCGCTTGTTGTTGGCGTCAACCCAGCCGGACGTGACCGCTGTGTTGCTGGTCGGTGCCCGTCAAATCAAGATCGCATTTCCCGAATCACAAACCGTGCTGGCGGTCGAACTCACTCATCTCCGGCGTCTCGGCACCAACCCGCTGCTGCCCAACAATCGATTGCCGGTCTACCGCGTGATTGCGGTCCAAGGCCAAGCGATGCTGCAATCGGGGGTGATGAAAGACAACTCCGTCGCCGCCCCTGACGAAACCGTCACCCTCGAAACCGGGCAACAACTGCAAGGGTCGGGCGTGCAGCCGGCCGCGTTGACAACGGTCGACCGTTTGCCCGTTTGGATCGACGCCCCGTCCAAAAAAGATGTCCTCGTCGAGTCCGCCCGCGAAGGATTGATGGAGTTCGTACGCAAGGACGAGCCGATCGAAAAAACACTACGAGAAGCTATGGCGTTTCGACGTGTTGAGGTTGCCGCACTCGCGGCGGAAACGTTGTTACTGCTCGGACGAGCTGACGTCTACTTCGGAGCCGATGGCATTCTCAATCGACCGCGGCAACGGTTGTACTGGGAAGAACACTTTAGCATGCTCCGGCAACACATCGCCTCCGATGCTCAGGCAGCCGATGCGGTTCGGATGGCAATCGAACGAGCCGAACTGGCCGACAGCCAAAAACTGTACAAGCTGTTGGTCGGATTTACTCCTGAAGAGTTGGAAGCGGGCTCAGATCAAATGCTCGTGGAACTCCTCGATTCTCCATCCATGGCGGTCCGAGTTTTGGCGATTGAAAATCTGCGGCTGATCGTCGGCGACACGCTCGGATACCGCGCCGATCAAGAGAACGCGAACTCCCGTCGCAACGACATCAAGAAATGGGACACCCGACTGCGTCGCGGCGACATCCGCTACCAGAACTAAGCACGTGTTTTAGCAAAGGAAGCCTTCCTCCCGCCGGGAGGGTCGAGCGAAGCGAGGGGAAGCGAGACGCTCTAAAGCACGTTCGAAGCCGCCAATCCTGTTCAACACCGTTTCGCCGACCAGATCGAAAACAATCGACCGGCGACGCGGTGATCACCATTCACAGAGTGAACCAACGTAATCCGAACCGCCATCTCGATTCCAAGCATCGAGTTGCGATGGTTCCTTGAGTTGTTGACCACGTCGCATCGGCGTGACGATGAATCGACTATCGATATCCTGCAGCGTCGTCATGTCACCCCAGAGTTTTTCGAATTGGGCAACTGGGAACACATCTTCTTGGGCGTGTCCCCATCGCTTCTTCACTTCTTTCAGCGTGATGTAGGTCGGCAGTCGCGCCGCCATTTCTCGCACCGCCACATCAACGGCGGCGGAGTCGTTGAGCGAAACGCGGTCGAGACCAAACGTACCGAGCAACGCGTCGATATCGATCCATGTCGTCATCGAATTATAGAACCGCAATCCGAATTCGATCCGGTCATCGGGCATTGCGAGCCCTTCGACAAGTCGCGGGCGGCCCGCCACAACCGCCAAACCGCCGCCGCGATCTTCCAACCGACGCGGAATGACCTCGTAGCTCAACGTCGCACCAGATCGAATGTGCAACCCGAACAAACCGGGATCCACGTTTGCGCCGAGCGTGTCGATATTGTGCAGCATCAAATATTTCAGAGTTGGTTGCTCACGCAACATTTTTGACAGCACGCCACCGCGAAACAGGTTAGGAACTTCGTACCAGTGGCCGACCGGATGGACGCACTGCGCCGGAACGTTATCGGTGTAATCGCTGCCTTCCCCCGTCGTGCGGGCCCAATGGGCGATCGCCGAGCGGGCACTCTCGCGCATCTTTTGCTGTTGCTGATCGAGCATCTGCTGCGGGGTCTCTTCCCACAAAAACTGTAGATCTCGCACCATCGGAATCATTCGCAACCCGACGCTGCGTCCACTCGACACATGCAACGGACCGTCATGGCCGTAGTTTTCGTTCTCCCGTAGTGCCGTCCGGATCGCTTCATCGGTCATCCAGCTCGTCGTCACCACATGGGGAATCACGCCGCCATGTTTTCGCGACGTGGCGCGATTCTTCGCCAAATGGATCTCCAGGAAACTGCGGTGGCGTCCGGCAAACCGATGAAACGGATGCAGCGCTTTGCAAACGCCCGCTCCTTGGGTCCACCGACTGCCCACGCCCGCGGCGAGAGTTACGACGCCAACCTGACCACTGGCGATCGCGTCCTCACCGATTCGAATCATGGCGTCGTCAATCCCGTCGCGGGTATCGGTGACATGATGTTGTTCGACGTCAGTGATCTTTAAATCACGAGCCAACCGGTTCGCCGCCAAACCAAATCGCCCCGACCGCATGCTGTCACGAATCTGCTCGTGCTGACTGCGATCGAATCCATTACGTTGCAAAATATCCTTCAGAGATGAACCTCGATCGGTCCTGTCCGTGGCAGTAACTTTGCTCACCATGTCGACCTTCGGTGTCGGCAACACACTTCGCAGCAGCACAGAAGCATCAAGGCCGGAAACGCTTGGATCTTCACAACGCGACGCGATTCGTGAAAGTTCGTCGCGGGTTTGTGGCGAGAGTTCTCGCAGCGGCGTGCGCAACCATTGCGGCAGCATCAACGCGTAATAGTTTTGTGGCAACGCCGCGTGTTGATCTCGCAAAAGCTCCGCCGACGTGCCGCTGTCGTTGATCGCAAAATCATACACGACCGGGTCCATCGCAAACGGCAACGCTGTTTCGAGCGACCGTTTGACACGAACGAGTTCGATGCTCAACCAATCTTGTGCAGCGTTTTTGATCGACGGATCGAAAATGAATCCCATACCGCCGCCCGACATACCGCCGAGCATCCAAAATCCCCAAAACTGATCACCAAATTTTTGGCGGCAGTTTTCGATCATCGTGTCGGTGAAACGATTGGTTGCCCACGGAATGATCGTCTGCAATGGCCCTTCGAAATTACGTGTAGTCAATTTCCCAAGTTCGGCGATGTCTCCATCGCAGAGCGCGTCAACCACCTTATCGTAAATCTTCATCGCCTCTTGTCTCGCCGTCCACTGCGAGTCGCCCCGAACGAGGTAATGTTCGGTGACCATCTCTAAAATCGGGCCCACGTTTTGGGCCATGCCCCCGTGCACGAGGACGAGAGAGTCCTGCAGTTTTTGTCGGGCTTTGTCGCTGACCTTGTCGTTCCCAAGAACGGTATGATTCGGCATCAGACAACCACGGCTGATTCCGAACTCGGGATCATCTGGACCAGCTTCCTGTCCGCAGATCAACTTGACGCCCGGCCAGACGCCGCCGGAATCCTGCCACCCACCGCCGCTGCCGCCGATCCATTCGCCGAGGATCGCGCGGGCGGCCACCAAACGCCGATCCGTTTCAGTCAGCGGCCCCTCAAGAGTGCGGATTTGGCCGGTCGCCCGCATCAAATTACTGATCAGTGATCCGAGCAGATTGGTCGACACAGCCAGCCGCGAGCCTTTCGGAATGTCATTGATTTTGCTAACGAGTTCGAGTCCCCGACCGCGACCGACAACACGTTCGAGCAATGCCGACATCGATGAACCACAACCCTCCAATCCCGGCGGTACGACTCCGGAGGCGATCACCGCAGCTTTGAGCAAACCGAGGTAGTCACGTGCGAAATCAAACATTTCCGCTACCGTGGTCACCTCCGTCGACGCGCCCAAGTCCACGCTGACCAATCGAAAGACCGGTCGGTCGATCACGCGCAAATACGTTTCGATCGGTGGACGCACCATCTTGTCGCGACCGCGGACGCCGAGGTCCACGGACACATTCAGGACGCGAGCGCCCTGCGGGAAATCCATCCCTAAGAAAAAGATATCGCTCCACGCGCTATGCGAAACATCCATTCGTACAGCCGTGGTCTCACGCAATACCGCGTGTGGACCATTCGCCTCTCCCGATGCATGAAGTTCCTGACGCAGACGCAGCGGATGCTCGGCAACGTGACCGAGTCGAAACATCCACTGGTTGCCGCGCACGGTGCGCACACTATGACGGACTTGATCGGCGAGAGTCTGAAATCCCAATTCGTGATACGCCTGTGCCAGCGCGCTAGCCAAAGCATCCGAAGGACCGAGTTGCGATTGCGTCTGCAAGAACGAATCGATCGCCTCTTGGAAACGCCGATTGAGCAAATGTTCGTAACCGTCGAACGGGATGCTGCCGGAGCCACTTCCGTCGAACCGCGTCGGCAAATGATATCGGTAGAGCGATGACAAAAAGAACAAGGCGCGAACACGGCGATAAAGATTGCCTTCGTTGCGACGGAATCGATCCAACGCCGCGGCATGCCCCATCAATCCGTCGAGCGATTCATCTTCGCACAACGATTCGAGTGATCGATCTCGCAGCTCCGCATCTTCGGAAAGAATTGTTTCAATAAAAGGATTTGTCTCCATCGTCAGCGTCATCAGTTGGCTCCTTCAGCAAACGCCGATGAATCGAATGCGTCTGCGTTGATCGGGGCTCCTTCCGCACGTTTGGCGAGCAACTCCACCAATTCGGTGAGCAGGAAATCACGGTCACGTCCGGACAACCCGATCGCGAGTTGTGCGATCAAAACACCGTATTGGAATCCGATGTTGTATCGCTCGCCGCGAATTTGACAGGCGAGATACTTGCCACGGGAGATCAACTTTGCCGCCGCATCGGTAAGCGACGGACGCTCCAAGCTCGGATCATTCATGACTTCATGCAGACACTCGATCACTGCGGGCGTCAAAACATGCATCCCGAAATAGCCGAGATAATGTCCACTGCGGAGCCCCGGTGTGATCAGGTCTTGCTCGGCCAACGTCGGGGTCGGCTTTTCGACGACGCTGCGAACGTCATACAGGCCGTCGTGACGCGGAACACTGTTGCCACCGACGATGCCGAAGTAAGGCAAGCGGTGCTCACGGGTGGGCTGAACCGCCGATACGGGGCACTCGTGTTGGCACGCGACCGCAACGAGCTGGGCGGCACAGCTCGTCTGCGTTGCAGAAAGATAGAGGTGATCACCAACGAGATGCAGAAACGCATCGTCGCCGCAAAACGACTCCGCTCGCAATAAGGCGTCCGCGTAGCCGAGCGGCCGATCCTGGTGCAAGAAACGCAGTGCGCCGATGCTGGAGCCTGCCGCCTGTCGATAGTTCTCTTCATCGCCCGGCTGAATCACCACGCCGATCTCTTCCACACCCGCCGACAGGGTCTCTTCGACAATCAGTTGCAGAGCTGTTTTTTCTTCGCCGTTGCGGTCCACCAAACGTTGCAGTGGAAGCGTGTTCTGATTCGGCGCCGCGGCTGTAATGACCGCTTTTAGGACTTGCATGGATCGAGGTCTTCAATGGGCAAAGGGTGCTTTTTGTTCAGGTCGTGACGAGCGTCGATATAGGATAGTTGGCGCCCGGAAAAAGACCACCGAGCCGCGTACTCGTGTGGGGGCCCACTCCGCCTGACTGTGGTACATTACTGGCCAACTCAACGGGGAAATGACGGCTTTAAAGCGGAAAATCGCTATGAAAATCATCGAAATTGAGTGGTGTTCCCCAGAATACCAATCGGCACTCGAACTTCGGCACGACGTGCTGCGGGAGCCGCTCGGCCTGAAATTAACAGCCGAAGAACTCGATGGCGAGCACGCCCAGTTGCACTTCGGCGCTTTCGACAATGACGAACTGGTCGCAACCATCGTCGCCCGCCCGCAATCCTCTGGAATCGTTCAATTCCGCCAGATGGCAGTCCGATCAGATCGCCAACGCTGTGGAGTGGGTAGTGAGCTGTTAAAAAGCTGCGAAACCCGTCTCCGTGAATTGGGTTTTTCGGAAGCCTTTCTTCACGCCCGAGAAGCGTGTGTCCCGTTCTATGAAAAACTCGGCTACCAACCCGTGGGAGATGAGTTCGAGTTGATCTCACTCAAACATCAAAAAATGAGCAAATCGCTGGCTTAAGAATCGGCACGTATCGAATCGATGATGCCTCGCAATTGCTCGTCCGAAATCGGTTTGGTTGCGAAATCTCTTACGAACGAAAACGCCGTCGCAGCAGCTTTATCGTCGGGATGAATCGACGTCGTCGCAATGATCACGTGCATGTCCTTCGTCATCTCGGGTCCAAACCCGTCGAGCCGGTTCAAGAACTCGAGCCCTGACATTCGCGGGATCCGCATATCGAGGAAAATCAAGTCGGGTCGATCCTCCGGGTTGGCAGTTAACTGCGCTAAGGCTTCATCGGCATAGGAACAGTACTCAACCGATCCAACGTCATCCGAGCGTTTACACAACCGGCGATACAAAGTCTGATCGACCGGATCATCGTCAATAAACATGACGTGAATTTTCTTCGCTGGCAAATTCAATGGCTCAAACCCTGCAAACGGATGATTACCGTGGTCCCTTGATCCAGCCCCGATTCAATTTCGATCGTCCCACGATGAATGTCAACGATCCTTTTACAAATCGCTAACCCCAGCCCCGTCCCTTCATAGTCGGCGCGTGAATGAAGCCGTTCAAACATCTCGAAGACTTGCCCGTGTGACTCAAACGGAATTCCGATGCCGTTGTCAATCACTCTCACCTGAACCTGTTTTCCGCAAACCGACGCCTCGATTCGCACGCTCGGCCGACGATCCTTACGACGATACTTGATCGCGTTCTCGATCAAATTTTGGAAAAGCGAGATCAGGAGCGATTCGATTCCCTGCACGTCCGGCAACGAGCCGATCGAAATCTCCGCCCGACACTCGTGAATGGGTTCCTTGAGACTGACCAAGGCATCAAAGACGACTCGTTCCAATTTGACCGGCGCCAACGGGAAGTGCGATCCGGCCAAACGATGAAATTCAGAGAGTCCACCTATTTGAGACTCCATTCGGCTAACTAAATTCATGCTGAGATCGAGCAGTTCGATCTCGCTGGCATCACCGGCAGCCGAGCAATCCGCATGCAGTTCCCTCAGCAACGTCTTGAGCGAAACGACGGGCGCCTTGAGGTCATGCGACAACGCGTACGTGAATGTCTTCTGTTCCTCGTGCAGCTCCGCCGCCGTCTGAAATGCCGCTCGAAGCAAGATCGCTTCGGTAACGCAGTCGGCAATCGAATTCATCAAGCGGATGTCCGTCGCGGTCCACTCGCGTGGATGAACGTCGATCGCGCAAAGGGCGCCTACACAGATCCGATCGGGTGAGTAAATCGGCATCCCCAAGTACGCACTGACGCCGAGATCACGAACGGCCAAATTGTCACAAACGAGCTCATTTTCCAACGCGTTATCAATCACGAGCATCTCATCACAACGTGTGACATGCTGGCAAAATGAGTGCGAGAGCGGCGTCTGGCGAAGGGTCGCCCAGGGTTCCGGAAGCCCCTGCTGGCTCTTGAAATATTGGCGGTCGTTGCGTGGTTCCACAATTGAAACCAACGCCACCGGCACATTCAGAACCTCTTGAACCAATCGCGTCAAATTATCAAAGTCCGTTTCCGGCGGACTATCGACCAAATTGAGCGAAGTCATGCTGCAGTGGCGAAGCGGCAAACTTATCGTCGGTAAACTCGTCGCCACTGTCGCCATTGATCGGTCACTTCTCTAGGAAACCAGAAAGGAATGCATGTCATGCATTCGGTATCGGCGTCTGCGTAGAGGTTTCGCTACAAAAAGGTGAGTCTCGATATAATCGGCGTTAAACGGGTCGTTTCGCTACTTTTTTCCCATCGCGCGTTTCGATGCGAAAAATTCAGTCAACATTCGACCACAGCGGTCAGCCATGATGCCCGAAGTGATCTGGCACTGATGATTCAATCGGTTGTCACCGAGCACTTGGTACAAACTGACGACGGCTCCCGCCTTCGGATCGGCTGCACCAAAAACAACCCTCGGCACCCGCGCCTGCAAGATCGCACCGGCGCACATCAGGCACGGTTCGAGCGTCACGTACAGTGTCGCTTCCTCGAGTCGCCAATCTTCGATCGCCGCAGCAGCCTGAGTGATCGCGATCATCTCGGCGTGGGCGGTCGGATCGTGCAACGCCTCACGCTGATTCGCGGCACCTCCGATCATCTTGCCGCGTCGCACGATCACCGCGCCAACGGGCACTTCGTCATCGATCGCCGCCGCTTGCGCAAGTTCAATCGCACGCCCCATCCAGTGTGCATCAAAATCGATGAGATCTTGATCCAAGGAACTATCCAGTCCATGAGAATACGAACTTCGCTGGGATCCGTCGTCGAAACCAAATTCGGAAATCATTCGGACACCTCGCTCTTCGCCGGGGCATTGTTCGATTGATGGGGGACCAGTTCACTGGACGTCGCATCATCATTGAGTTTGCGCATTTCGATTTTCCTCAGTTCGCTGCGGGTCATGAAGTTCGCGATCCCCAACGGCAGGCATGGATCCATCTCGATGCGAATGCTCAACGTGTGTTCGCCACGTGGGACGGTCGCGTATTCTTCATCATCGAGCCAACATGTTACGTTCATCTCGTCGACGCGGACGCGGATTTTGTACCACTGATCGGTTTCGAAGTCTTTGTACTGAGTGGTCTCGTTGCTCGACGCGTCGTTGCCATCAATGCTGCTGATTCCGACCATCCCGCCGCCCCAGCCGCCGAGCACGAACGAACAGTGCTGATCCCCAACGGGGAAGGTGATCGCGGCAAAAAAGTCAAACCCTTCCAACCGGCGAGCTTCGAACCGAATTTCGTAGTTTTCCTTTGGAAAATCGCCTTCCCAGCGAATCCCGGTGAGCGGATCACCGACGAACATTTCGATCAGTTCCCCGCCATCGTCGGTCTTCGTGATATCGATGGGTCCATCGCCCCCGAAGGAGGCCGCTTTCCATTTGCCTTTCATCGGCGTGAAACGGTCCGCCGATTTGTCGATTGGGGCTTTCTGGCTGGAAACCGATGAAGATTCAGCGTTGGAGTCTTGGCAAATCGCAGGATTTGCAGAGACTACGAAGGAAACAGCGAGGAGACACGCCGTGGTCATTAAGGCAAATGCACGCGGGCGGCGGATAGTCGAATTTGGCTCGTTCGCAAGAATGGATTGAGCGTGGACGGTGAAATTCACGATACAGACCTCGGTGGTGAGTCAATGTTTTACGAGCGGCAGCTAGATACTTACCCTAGCGGGATGTGCGATGGTCTTCCAAGGCGGTCACACGGTCAGTTCGCATCTGCCGATCGCCTTACACGAGAGCATGATAGATGCAACCTGTTTCGGGAATTCGACTGTTCGGCGTTCGCCTGGGAATTTTAACCCTCGCGTTCTACTGGTGCATCATTTTCACCGGCACGCATCTTCCCGAGATTCCATCGGCAATGCCACGCATGAACGATAAAGTCATGCATTTCACGGCGTTTTTCTTACTCGCCACGCTGCTCTGCTATTGCACCAACTCGACCCGACTGTGGCGTCGTTTCGGGGGGATCGTACTGACGTGTCTTGTCTACGGCGTGCTCGACGAATTGACCCAGGCACTCGTCCGTGGCCGCAGTCCCGACGTGCGTGACTTTGTTGCCGACGCGATGGGCACACTGCTCGCCGTGTCACTCTACGCATTTGCCCGGTATCACTGGGCACGCCGGCGGCGCAGCGATTGTTCAGAGCCCCGGTCCGCGTTTTTAAACTAACAACGCATTAAGCAGACAAACGTTTCCGCATGACGGTCGCCCTCGCAGCGGCATCATGAAACGGTTTCGCACCAGCGTCCTGGCCGAGTTGTTCCAGCCTCGCCAAAGCAGGATCCGCTGATGCGGCATCCGCTCCGATCCGGCCCAGCATGGTCGCCGTCCAGTAAAGTTGATCGGCGAGCAAGGATGCCGCCAACTCCTCATCCGGTTTGGGTGATGCCTTCGCCGCCTCGGCCGCGGGGGTCCCCGGCCAAGCAAACGGTTTCTTCGCCGCGTTAGCTTGTTGAGCCAACAGGTGCTCGAGCCACTGTGTCAGTTCTTCGGTTTCACTGGCATCGGGAAGGGCACTCGATTCGAGTGCCTCGGCCGCCCAAATGCGAATTTCGGAGTCTTCATGGGCGAGCAATTCGAGACACTTCCGGGCAATCCCGCTGACGTCCTCCTGAGACGCGAGGTCCTGAAGGATGGGCAGTAGTTCACTGGGCCTTTTGGCTTGATCGAGCTGTTTTTTCCAATCGTCTTCGGGGAGAGGTGTGGGCATATCGTTTGCTCAATTGTCGTCGCGACGTTCGGGAGAGTGGCGTTCGTAAACTACCGGCGATCGGATAGACTAGCGTCCTCGACGCGAAAACCGAAGTCGCCAGCGACTCGCCGAGCGGATCACCCCGTCGTGTCACTTTTGATCGCTAATAACAGCCTCGCATGATTCCAATTCGTGACGATATTCCCAGCCGTAGGACGCCGGTCGTAAATTACATCGTGATCGCGTTGTGCTCCCTCGCGTTCATGGCTCAACAATCCGCGCCGGATCAAGGGGAGGGCATCATTTCGGCGTTTGCAATGGTGCCGCTGCGGTTGAGCGACCCCGATGCGATCCCCGTGATCGAAACTCAACAGCCGGTGCAAACACCGCGCGGAATCGAAGTGGTTACCGTTCGACAAGAACTCGCCCCCTCACCCGTCGCCCCTTGGGTAACGTTGATCACGTGCATGTTTCTACACGGGGGATGGATGCATTTCTTGGGCAACATGTGGTTTCTGTATATCTTCGGCGACAACGTCGAAGACCGGATCGGCCATGTCGGGTTTGCCGGGTTGTATCTCGGGACCGGGATTCTCGCGGGGCTCTCCCATTACATCACCCAGACGGACAGCCCCGTGCCCACGATCGGTGCCAGCGGAGCGATCGCGGGTGTGATGGGAGCTTATGCGTTCTTGTATCCTCACGCCCGCGTGCTGACGATTTTGCCGCTGATCGTTATCTTCACCACGATCGTGGTTCCGGCACCCATCTTTCTCGGACTCTGGTTTGCGATGCAGGTCTTCAGCGGCATCGGATCTCTTTCCGGCGGCATGGTCGATGGCGTCGCATGGTGGGCGCACGCGGGAGGATTCGTTGCCGGAATGCTGCTGGCCATCGCGGTCAATCGATACCACCTCGGCCACGAACCCGTGCTCGAACGCCGTTTCTAAATCATCCTTCCTACCACTTAGTCTCACTCGAATGCAGTCTCAACAACAGCTACTGAATCAATGGCGTGCACCTCATGATGGTCGTCTCGCCGCGATGATCGAAGTCGGTCTCGCCGCCGGTGGCAAAACACTCGAACACTTTCAAAACCGTTCGCTCGAAGTCATCCGCAAAGGCGACGACTCACCGGTCACGATCGCCGATCGCGAAGCCGAAATGCTGACGCGTGAATTGCTCGCTGAACGATTCCCCGATGACACGATCGCCGGCGAGGAATTTGCTGAGCAGACCGGCGACAATGAATACCGCTGGACCGTCGACCCGATCGATGGAACCAAGTCGTTCATTTGTGGTGTTCCTCTCTACTCAACGCTGTTGGCGATTGAGCATGCCGGGCAACCACTCGGCGGAATGATTTTGATTCCAGCACTCGGCCAAGCCGCCGTCGGCGCGATCGGTCACGGCAGTTTTTACGCCGACGGGCTGCTGCCACAAACCTCAAACGGTGATATCGCCACCCAGTGGAAACCCGCCAAGGTCTCTCAACGCGACAACCTCGCCGACGCGGTCTTTGTGACCAGCGAAGTCGGTTCGTTCACCAAACGTGGTAACCGCGAAGCGTATCAGAAACTTGAGAACGCCTGTTTTCTGACTCGGACATGGGGTGATGGCTACGGCTACATGATGGTTGCGACCGGACGCGCCGACATCATGGTCGATCCGATCTGCAACGCGTGGGACGTCGCCGCCATGGTGCCCATTCTTACCGAAGCGGGCGGGCATTTCACCGACTGGAAAGGTACTCAAACCGTTCGAGGCGGCGACGGTGTCGGCACCAACGGCAAATTACACCAACAAGTTCTCGACTTGCTCGGCTAATCAAGTGCCCGCCAATGGTGAAGTGCCTCAAAGTGAACGATCACTCATGAATTTCGGTTCGTTATCGATCGGTGTCCGCGGTTAAGAGGTTGCACGGCACGACGACACTTTCCAGGCCACGGCATTGAACCTGCTATCCATCATCAAAGTCGCGCGTCCCGGGTTCTGGCCGACGCAGTTGTGGTTTTTCGTCCTGCCCTTTGCGGGACGCGACCTGTTCGACTCTCCCGCGTTCTGGCTCGGATGCGTCTATGTTTGCTTTCCGCTCGGGTTATTGATTTATGGATGGAATGACCTCGGCGATGCGGTGACCGACGCGGCCAATCCACGAAAAGATTCGTGGCTTTTTGGTGCCCGACCGGACGCAGACCTCCGACGACGACTGCCGTGGATCATCGCGTTGTCGCAGTTGCCATTCGTCGTGGCGTTTGTCTGGATCGGTGGTCCGATCTTGCTTTTCTGGTTTGTCGCCGTGTGCTTGGCCAACTTCACCTACAACAATCTCAACTTTAAATCTCGCCCCGGATGGGACCTCATCAACCAAGCCGGGTATCTGTTGGTGCTGGTGCTCTCAAGTTGGCTTTGTGGGGTACCTCAAATCGGACTGGCGGCACTCGCATTCGGCGCCCTGTTTGCGATGCACAGCCATCTGTTTGGCCAACTGATGGACGTCGACGAAGACCAACTTCAGGGACGGCGTTCGACCGCGATTCAAATCGGTGTTCGCGGATCGAAAGGGCTTCTGGTCGCGATGCTGATCATCGAATCGGCAATTGCGGCGACGTCGTTTCGATACCAATGGGTTGCCTGGTTCCTCGCCGCGGGTGCAGCCTTCTTTCTATTCGACGCGATCTTCGGCCCGCGACGCTACCCGCTGGGGTTCTCTCAACTCTTCTTCATCGGCTGGAACATCATCGTCATCTTCAGCATGCACTTTGTTTGGAAGTACGACGTGTTCCTGATCGCACCGGGCCGTTAGACCGACCCGATGGATGGTGCGAGGTTAGACTCAGAGCGAGCCGAACGTCGCCAGATAAAACCGTCGAGCACGTAGTGGGTGATCTGTGGCACGGCGAGTAACGGGGCCATCCACAGTTCAAACCCTCCCACATCCCATCCCCGTGCACCGCTGGCCGATTCGATAGAAAATGCCGCCCATCCGAACAACCATTCGTGCTGATGCCAAAGCCCGCAATCCCACGCCAATTCCTCCGCATATGCCAACACCCAGATCGCGCCGAGAAAAAGAGAGACACGTCCTGCGGTCGTTTTGCAACGACTTGCTGCGGTGACGTCGTCCAGTAACTCGGAGTCCTGATTCGCAGCTTCCGCCCCGGGACGATGCCAGCGATACCAATAAATCAGCACCATGTAGGGAATCCCATGGATGATCACGTTCGTGACGGTGAACGCGTAATCGGAGTTCAACGAAATGATTCCGACATACCAGCAAACCGCCGTCGTCAGCACAACGAGATCTTTACCTGGATTCCATTTCCCCTGTTTAAGTCCACGATACAGCGAACGCCCTGTGTAAGTTGCTAGCGCCGCCCAATAAATCGGCTCGAAAATCGTCTCGAAGATTGGCGGAAGAGCGAGAAAGTCGCCTTCGGCGAACCAAGTAAACTGCCTCGGCAAATGGGCATGCCAATACACCAACGGGTAAACTGTGGCGAGATAAACTGCCGACGCGTCGACCCACCATCCGCCTCGACTCACATCGCCCTCGCGGGCACGATACAGTGCCACCCAGCCATACTGTTGACGCACAAAATGGAACACGGCGAGATAGGCCAACAGCGTCCAAAACACCGCCACGCTCTCACTGTAAATAGCCGCTCCCACCAAGAACGCCAGCAGAGGCGTGAGCCCATACAGCCAAGGCCGGCGACGTAATTCATCACGGTCAAAGTAAACGCGAAAGCCGGTTGCATACACGTGAGCGACGTCGATCAATAAAATCGCGGCCAACCAAGTCCAACGCGGTGTGTCGGAGTGCAACACGCCGAGCACGGCGCCCACAGGCAACATGGCCAGCGCAAGAAGTGCGCTGCCTCCAAACGTCCAAAAATCCACGGCCGGTGAAAAGAGCACCGGGATCCGTGGATTCGAAATAGATTCAACGTTTGAGACTTGTATGGAAGCCACGCGTCTTAAGGACTCCCATACACGACGGCTTGATGCAGATGAAAGGTTCCCTCGCCCAGCAATCCGATTCGAATGTACCGGGCACGGGTTCCCTCCGGAAACTCGATGATCCATTCTGATCTTGGCTCCGCCGCCGTCCAGACTTTGGAGTAGTGCTTGTCATCGTCGCTGACCCATACGGTTAAGCCGTCTGCCCGCTTGTCAAATTGGCCGCCGAGTCGATTGCGAATCCAAAGATGACGAAGCGTTTTCGTGTCCGACAACCGAATCGTCACAGAGGGCTCTGAAACGTCATGTTCGGAATGGAACGCGAAGTCATATTGCGTTCGCGGGATTGGCGATAAAAACAGGTGCGATTCCTCGTTCCAAGTCGAGTTGTTGAAGTTCCGCCCCAACCGCAGCCACGCGTCTTGAGAAATCTCGGTCGCGCCTGCATGGGTGCGGAGGGCTGGTGGCTCGCGGTATTCCGCTCGCACCCAGCGTTCGCGTCGATTGAGCCCTCGTTCACTGACCCGACGAACATCCTTTTGCTCTTTAAGGTATTCAATCAAATCAAGGAACTCGATCGGAGCAATCGTCTTGATGAGTCCTTCAGGCATCGAACTGGCGTTCATATCCTTCCGCAGCTCAATGTCCTCCTTCAAGAGCGTCTCTTCTTTTCCGTTGGCGATGCCGAGCGTGATTTGCTCTTCATCCTCCTTCAAGATGAATCCGGTGTGGGCCACCCCGTCGTAATCGAGCAACAGTACCGTCTCGTAACCCTTTGATATTTCATCGTTGGGCAGGAGAATCGATCGGATGATCTTTTCAGGCGGGAAGCGTGAACCGATATCCGAGAGGTTTGGGCCAAACGGCTTACCCAGCTCACCCACTTGGTGGCACGCCGAACAAACTTGCTTGAACACGCCCTCACCGCGGCTCGCATCGCCACCACGAATAGCCGCAAGTTCACGGATCGCGGCGTCACGTTTTGCCGGAGTTGAATCGCTATTCTCCGCAATTTCCAAAGGCACGACGGCGGCTGCGCCAGGGCCGGTCATCTTCAAGTAACGTTGAAAATAGGCTCGTAGGGGTTCGGACGCGGACGTCAAGAATTCGTCCAAATTACCCCGTCCCACCCACAACGGCTCAAACGCATGGAGAGTGTGTTCGAGCGTGTATTCGATCCAGTAGTCCATTGGGTGCTGGGTCACCGACAACGCCGCAACCATTGCCTCTTCGTTTGTGAAGAAACTCAGCGCCCGGACCGCTTCGAGCCTCACGCGAGGATGAGGATCATCGATCGCCGCGGTCACGATCTGCTGTGCGTTGGCCAAGCGATCCATTTCGTTGGAAACCACATGAACCGCTGCGGCGCGGGCGCGGAAATCGTCTGATTTCAGAACGCGCGCGATCAAATTGGGATCGACGTCACGGAAGCTTTCTTGAACCCACATCGCCTCACATAATCGCAACGGATCTTCGGAATCTCCGATCCACGTTGTCACGGCGGCAAACACATCCGTTTTGTCTCGCTTGCGGATTTCGCGGCGAACACGGTAACGGGTCCGCAGTTCAGGAACGAGTAATTGATCGAGCAATTCGGCGACCGATTTTGTTTCCAGGTCGACTTTCTTAAGCAACGGCTTTTGCGTATTCACCATTCGGTAGATACGTCCGTGAGAGTGGTCCCGATTCGGATCACGCTGTGAGTATTGCATGTGACCGATCAACGCGTTGCACCAATCGCCGAACCAGATCGCACCGTCGGGTCCGATCTTGGGATCCACGGGACGGAACATCATATCGGTCGACGACAATAGATCTTCGATTCGCTCGCCGGTCATGCCGGCGGTGCCTTCTTCATCACGTACGTTAAAACGTGGCATACCGTGCATGTTGATCACGCACGCATAAATGAATTGTCCTTGCATGGAATCGGGCAAGTGGCGTGAGAGCAAAAACTCGTTACCGACCGCGGGCCGCATCCCTTCGTTGTCAAAGATCGGCTCCAGCGTTTTTCGAGTTTCAACCTCTTTACCTGATAAGGGGGTCGCCCAGTGTTGTTTCGCATTCGTGCCGTCACCCACCATCGCGTTGCCCCACTCGTCAAAGACCAAACACCACGGATTGCCGTAGCCAGGTGTGACGAAGTGGCGAAATTTCATCGACAACGGGTCATAGACGTACGCGCCGCCTCGGTTCCGATTTCGGAACGCTCCCCAAGGAGTTTCCAACGTCGTCGACAAAGAGATTCCTTCGAGCATATACAGCAATCCGCCATGGGAATATTCCCAGGCGCCCATCGTATGGTGCGTATCATCGGTGGCGATCCCATCGATCAACTGAATCACCTCATCCGCTTGGTCATCCCCATCGGTGTCTTTCAGGAAGAGGATGCGTGGTTCGTCGACCACCAGAACGCCGCCATCAAAGAACTCGAATCCCGTCGGACAGATCAATTTGTCATAAAACGTCGTCGATTTGTCCGCCCGTCCGTCGCCGTCGGTATCTTCCAGAATCAGCAACCGGTCGTCGGGGCGTTTAGCGCCCGGTTGCCACTGGGGGTAGTTCGGCATGCATGAAACCCACAACCGGCCCTTAGCATCAAACGCGATTTGATTCGGGTTGGCGAGCTCAGGAAACTCTCGCTCAGACGCAAATAGTTCGACGCGAAAGCCTTCGGGAACCGTCATCATGTCGATGGATTCTTCGGGTGTCGGATAGACCAACTCCTCGGGTTCACGCATTTTGCGAAAGTTCTCGTTCCGCGTCCCGAACATCGTCTCGGGGACCACGATACTCCCGGTCTTCGAATCATCCGGCTCGTCAGCGACCGGACGACCTGCGGCGAGATCCCAGACGTATTGATCTCGCACCGCAACCATCGCTCGAATCTTACGGTATTCGGTCGGGAAGGTTTCGGTGTCCCATGTACGACGACCGCCATACACATACCATCCGTTAAGCATGCGATAGTCCTGCTGGTGGAACCAAGACTTATCATTCACCCATCGACGGACGCCTTCGTATCGCTGCATCACCTCTGCGGACAACGCATCCTCACCAAACAACGCTCGATCGAGCGTCGCGGCCATCAATTGGTCACCGGCCTCGTTCAAGTGAACCCCGTTAATCGTGAATTGTAGACCGTCGTCTTTGGAAAACGCTTCAAGCGTCCGCGTGAACAAATCGACAAAACGATGACCATCTTCGGTCGCGAGTTTTTCGATCGCGTCCCGATAGACTTTGAGCGACGCGTTGCGTTCGTCGGCATCTGGGTGCAAAGGATTACCGGACGATTCAAACGCCGCGGGGCTGACCAGGATAAACTTCGCGGTGTCACCCTCGGCCGTGTAAGTCACCTCAAGCTCGGAGATCCAGTTTCGGTAGTCCGCAACGAAACCTTCGACCGTCGCAGGCGTGTCGCCGGCAAACGATTCGTTGAATCCATAGAAGCAAAGATAGAGATTCGGCGAAAAAACCTTCAACGGGTCATCGATCGCCGTGTAGCTATTAGGACGTTGCCGGTTCGCCACTTCATCGGCGGGCCAACCGAAATTGCGAAAACGAATGTTCTTGTCAGCATGCCGAAGGTGTAGGCGTGTTTCAAAATGACCGTATAGGTTCATTCGCTCCGCGAGCGAATTGCCGACCGCGGCGATCTTTTGTTCTTGCTCGATCGGGAAAGCAGAAGCGGGGGCAGCCGCATGCGACACGGTCGATAACGTCGACGCCACGAACAACGTCATGACGCCCAAGAATCCAGAGATTCGCTTCAACATCGGTTGGGGTATCCAAAGGTGGGGAAATGGAGGAGGGAGGTGTAGGTGGGAGAGGGGAAAAATCGGAGTGTATTTTAGTCCTGTAGCGACACAGAACGTAACCGCCGGCGCGGATTTTCCTGCGAATCCGAGCTTCGCATTCGCCACGCAAATTGGGTGGCAAACCCTTATTTCGCGGCGTTTAGCCGTACCGCTACCTACGACCTCACTCGCGACTTGGATCGCCGCGAAAAGAATCCCGCCGCCACCCAATTACTAAAACCCTAATAGTTGGTATTGCCGAGAATCCGCGTTTGCTCGTATACGTCTCCTCAAATACTAACTAATTCGTAACTCAGGAGTGCATGGATGCACGCCCCCACGGACAACAACACACTATCACCTCCCCCGGTAATACTGCCCTCCATTTCATTGGTTCTCCCCGCCTGGAATGAGAGCGAAGTGATCCTCACCGCAATCAACGAGGCCGACGAGGCCCTGCGGAAGATTACCGATCGTTTCGAAATCATCGTCGTTGACGACGGCAGTACCGACACCACTGCGTCGATCGTCGAACAGGTGTCGCGAACCAATCCGTCAGTGCGATTGATGCGGCATTCTCCCAATCAAGGATATGGGGCGGCGTTGCGTAGCGGATTTGCGGCGGCGGTGAATGATTTGGTCGCGTTCACAGACGCGGACTGTCAATTCGATTTGAGTGAACTCGATCGTTTCGTTTTGCTTTCGCGGCGATATGACATCGTTTGCGGTTATCGAATCGACCGCAAAGACACCGCACTGCGCTGCTTGTACTCGAAAGTCTACAACCAACTCGTCCGAGCATTCCTTCGCACCGGTGTCCGAGATGTCGACTGTGCCTTGAAAATGTTTCACCGCGACGTCGTTCAGAATCTGTCGATCTCGGGCAATGGTTTCCTGGTCAATTCGGAACTGCTGGTACAAGCGAATCAACAGGGACGCAGCGTCGTGGAGGTGGGAGTTTCTCATCGCCCGCGAACCCAAGGTTCTAGCACTGTTTCGATCAGGCACATCCCAAAGGTGCTCACCGCACTCGCTCGTTATTGGTGGAATACGGTTCAGTTCCCCACTACCGCGAGCGCCGAATCGCCCGGCACGCAAATTTCAGGGCCACCGCAACGGATGTTTGGATATCTGCAAATCGCTTTGCTATGCGTTGCCGCAATCTTCCTGCTTACCAA
Source organism: Aporhodopirellula aestuarii (assembly GCF_023701485.1). Lineage (GTDB taxonomy): Bacteria > Planctomycetota > Planctomycetia > Pirellulales > Pirellulaceae > Rhodopirellula > Rhodopirellula aestuarii. The sequence continues at coordinate 26,871 of NZ_JAMQBK010000048.1, read as the reverse complement.
CCTTGGTTATCCACTCATCGACCGGGACGAAACACGTTACGCCGAGATTCCCCGCGAAATGATCGCAACGGGGAACTGGGTGTTGCCCCAACTGAACTTCGAAACCTACTACGACAAACCGCCGCTTCTTTATTGGTTGTGCGCAATCAGTTTTACATTGTTCGGCACGCACGAAGCAACCGCACGGGTTGTCCCGGCCTGCGCCGCGCTCACGACTATCACGGCGACCATGTTTTTCGGATCACGGTTTTTCGATCGCAAAATTGGACTGTTGTCCGGTGTCGTGCTCATGCTTTCGATCGGATTCGCTTTCACGAGTCGCTACTTACTTCTCGACGGCGTGTTGGCAATGTTTGTGACGCTGTCGTTGTTCACGGCGTACGAAGCCATTCGCGCAAGCGACGATAGACAGCGACTGCATCTGGGTTGGTGGTTGCTTTCGGGCATTTGCTGCGGGCTCGGCTTCCTGACAAAAGGACCTGTGGCAATCGTTTTGTGGCTGCCTCCGTTGTTCGCGTTTGCATGGCTATCGGATTCGGTCATCCGACCTCGTTGGTGGCATTACGCGTTCTTCGGCGGCACCGTTGCGGCCATCGTAGGGCCGTGGATGATCGCGGTCACTGCTCAAGATCCGACGTTCCTGGTCGAGTTTTTCTATCGGCACAACTTAGCCCGGTTTGCGGGTGAATTTCATGCCAAACCGTTTTGGTACTTCGTTCCGGTCCTTTTGATCGCGGGACATCCTTGGTCTTTCTTGACGATTCCCTATGCCAAATTTTTGATCGGGAACGACGAAGCGACACGTCGACACCGTTCACCTGTCATCGGCTTTTTGTTCCTGTGGAGCGTGTGGTGTTTTGTCTTCTTTTCGCTATCACGTTGCAAGTTACCGACCTATCTCCTGCCGGCATCGCCAGCCATGGCGGTGATGTTGGCCCACTATCTCAGCCAAGTTTTGCGAGATCCGACCAATGCCAACAATCTTTGGTTCGCCCGATTTTGGTCCGCCCGTTCGGCAACCGCCACAACCTGCTTGGCCGGGGTCGGATTTGTCGTGTTTGTCATGTACCAGACTGGCGAGACCGCGTTATCAATCTCTCTATGGGCGGTCGTGTGGACGGCGTTGCTGGTCAGTTCTCTGTTGCTGCTGGCGGATCGGCATCACGCCAAGACCGCGTGGGTGAGTTCCACGGCGGCCGCGTTCTTGTTTGCCATTATGGTGATGCACCAACTCCTGCCCGCTTACAGTCGCTCGCAATCACTTTTCGCTGACACGTCACCGCTGCAACAACGGTTAGCCGTGGAAACTCCCTCAGCAATTGCCACGGTGAGCCATGAATTTTCAGAAGTCCCGTTCTATCTCGACCGCGATAACATCCCCAACTTCGCGGCCATCGACGACGGCAAACTCACGGACTTTGTCACAAAAAACGAAAACTGCATTCTCGTCGTCAACGACCGCGTGGCATCAAACCAGCTGAGGCAATTTCTCCCTACCAATTCCCAGCTAACAGATTTAGGCAGACGCGGTCCCGCTCGAGTGTACGAGGTGCATTTGCGGTCCCCCGACGCGCGTCTCGCCCGCACTCAAACTCCGCAAAGCCAAGCGACTCACCAATGAACTTCCTTCAGTGGTGGCACCGGCTAGGTCATTCGCTTTCCCAGTCGACCGGGATGGTGGCAATGTCCTCGCGCGAGGGTGACCGTTGCTCTGACAACGAACTCAGCATGATCCGCCGCATGATCGACGAAATCGAACGACGTGAAGGCCAGGTGAATCCCCCATTACCCATGCGAGATCGTGCATGCTAAACACGATTCAACGTCGCATCACGAAAGATATTCTCGTGATGTTCCTACTATCGCTCTTTGTCATCACATCACTCGTGATGTTCATCGGCGTCGCACGCGAAGCAATGAACCAGGGCCTCGGGGTGACCAGCGTTTTTCGATTGATTCCGTATGCGATGCCAAATGCACTTTCGCTCGCTGTTGCTGGCACGGCATTGTTTAGCGTGTGCTGCGTCTACGGGCGGATGTCTGCGGACAATGAACTGACCGTCCTGCAGTCGATCGGGGTTTCGCCACTTCCCGCGATGTGGCCGGCAATTGCCATCACGACACTTCTCAGCGTGACAACCGTAGGCCTCATCAACATCGCCTTCACGTGGGGGTTTCATGGGATCGAAGGCGTCATCATGTCATCGGTTCAAAAGATCGCCTATCGCGTTCTTGAGCGTGAACACAGTTTCCAACACGGGCCGCTGTCGTTGATGGTTCAACACGTCCAAGGTGAGAACCTGATCAATCCGATCATTCACATTCGCCGCAGCGATGATGACACCATCACCATCCACGCCCGCAGCGCGGTGCTGAAATACGACAGCGCCGTGTGTGGACTCGAACTCAGTATTACTGATGGCTCGGCGAATATGAACGACGTGGCTTCGTTCCGTTTTCCCGACACGTACAAGCAGCTGATTCCACTCTGTCCTGACGAGAAATACGACCTTCTGTCCGCACACCCGTCACACATGCGGATGTCCGATTTACCGAAGGCAACGCTCCTTCAAACGATTGACATTCATCGTCGCGAGAGCGAAATCGCCGTTCACACCGGGTTCAGTTTACTGACGTCCCGACCCCGCGAAATAGGAAATGGCGCAGCAGTCCGTCGCAAAGTCCGACTCACCTCGAGTCGCCAACGCCTTCATCGCCTAGCAGCGGAGATGCACCGGCGCTGGGCCAGCGGATTCACGTGTTTGGCGATGTCGATGATCGGCATCCCGTTGGCGATCCGCATGCGTGCTTCGGACACCATGTCCACTTTTGGAATCGTGTTCCTTCCCACTGTGCTCGTTTACTACCCCATCTTCGCGTTAACCCTCGACCTCGCAAAAAGCGGACGGATCCCGCCGCAAGGCGTGTGGATCGCGAACCTCCTATTCATCACGCTGAGTCTCGTGATGATTCGTCGCATTATCTACCGGCCTGCCTCATCATGATCTTCCCTTACAAATCCCAGTTGCGTTACGCCTGGAACACAATTCTATTCCCGGTGAACGCTGAGGAAGTCGTTGCGACGTCCAGGGACTGGAACCGACGACAAAGATTGCTCGCATGGATCGCATTGACGGCCGCGTCGTTGATCGTCTTGCTTCCAAACCTTTCTTATCCGCTGATCGAACCGGATGAGACACGTTACGCACAGATTGCGATCGAGATGAACCAGTCGCGAGATTGGATCACGCCCTCCCTCGATGGTATCGCGTATCTCGACAAACCACCGCTGATGTACTGGTTGACGGCGACCAGTTTCAGCCTGCTGGGCACCAACGAAACTGCCGCTCGATTGCCGTCGATGTTGTCCGCGTTTCTAACCATCGTAATCGTCTTCTCACTCGGAAGCCGGATCGTGGGCGGGCGAGCGGCCTGGTTGAGTGCGGCGTCCCTGCTGCTGTGTGGTGGTTTTGTATTAGCAGGTCGTTTCTTGATTCTCGATGCATTGCTCGCCATGTTCACAACGTTGTGCATGCTCACCGGTTACATCGCCGTTCGCGGACAGCGTCATCGTTGGGCTTGGTGGATGGTTTCGGGGATCGCGTGCGCGTTGGGCGTTCTGACAAAAGGCCCAATCGCATTGGTTTTATGTGCGCCACCATTAGTCGTGAGCGGATGGCTCCGCGCTGACCAAACTCGCACCCGTGTCCTGCACTGGGCGGCCTTCCTACTGCCGATGCTGCTCGTCTGTCTGCCTTGGTACGTTGCCGTCGGAATTTTTAACCCTCAATTCATGGACCATTTCTTCTTGGAACACAATTTCAAGCGATTTACCGAAGGATCTAATCGTCGCGAGCCTTTTTGGTTTTACTTGCCCGTCGTCTTTGTGGGCATGTTCCCATCATCTCTTCTATTGCCATCGGTCGGTGTGTTCGTGGTCAGCACCGCGGAACGCAAACGCGAACTACGTTCGAAGGATCTTGGATTCTTGTTTTGTGGTGCAACTTGGATGCTGATTTTCTTCTCGGCGGCGAGTTGCAAACTGCCGACCTATATCCTGCCCGCGATTCCGTTGATCTGCTTGATACTGGGCGTGATGTTGGACCAAACTGTCATGCGGCCCGAGCGAGCCAACCGCATTACGAATTACTTGCGACCGTTTCCTCAACGAGCGACATTGATAATCCTCGGCACGTGGATCGGTGTCTTTGCCGCGGACGCATGGATCGGCCGAACGGTTTCTCTGATGGCGTTCGCCTCGGCGACCGTCTGTCTCGCGACCGGGATCACAACGCTTCGAATGTGGAATCGCGAGATTGCGTTCTCGTGGCGAGGCTGGGCGGCCACGATGATCGTCGCCGTTGGACTGCTGAGTTTTGCGGCAGCCCGATTCATGCCCACGGTTTCCACCGCGCGTTCGCTTTACGTCAGAACGCTGCGACTGACCGAGGAGCACCCTCAATCGCCGGTCGTCTTCTTCGGAGAAAAACCACACGCGATCACCCTTCAAATCCCGCACCGTCCCATCGTGTACTTCGCCCCAACGATGCACGAAGAGTTCAAGGCCTTTCTTTCGCTCCACGACAGAACGATCGTGATCACGGGAGATGAAACCATCGCCGACACCCGTGTTGCAACCGCGCCAACTCATCAATTCACCGAACAGGAAAACCACGAGCATTTGTACCTCGCCGAGCGGATCGAGCATGCCACTCCTCATATCGCGAGCGTCGCCGATGGGGCGAGTCATTGAGATGGTCGCATGGACGCCAACGCAGCAACCACTAAGTCGCATGTCGACGTACCGGCACTTGTTTTTGATCGGAACAATATGCTTCGTCATTCTTTTACGCACCGGATTAGCGATCGGACAAGATTGGAGCACCGATTCGATTTACCACACGGATGAGCTTGGAATACTGTTTTGCGAGAGCGAGCAATTACCCGAAAACGCAATCGTTTCATCCAGCGAGGCCTGCGATACCGCCATGTCGTCTAGCCCTGTTTCGAACCAGCGCAGCCTGCATCTGCTTCCCGACGGACTGCTGTGGCGATCGTACCTAGCCGGACCACATGAGCCCCGCATTTCCACAGTAGTCTTTCGTGACCAGAAAGACGATGTCTTTTGGGACGCGACCCTTGGTGGCCGCGTGGGCCTGCTTCGCTACGGGACCGCCGGCGCCGTGAAACCACAAGGCTGGCAGTGGGATTTAGAAGGAGCTGTGATGACACGGTTGGATATCCTGCACGCCGAAGACGTTGAATCGATGGACTATCGCTTCGGTACCGAACTCACCGCGGCGGAAGGCCCCTGGGCGATCAAGCTTGGGTACTTCCATATTAGCTCGCACGTGGGCGACGAATATTTAATCCGCAACCCGACATTCCAACGCGTCAACTACGTAACGGAATCGTTGATCGTCGGTGGTAGCTTCCAATCTTCAGCAACGTTCCGCTTTTATGGGGAGATAGCCGACGCGTTCCGAGCATCGGGTGGGGCCGCTCGGTATCAATTCCAAACCGGATTGGAGTACACTCCCGTGGCGAGGTCGCTGCTGGTTGGCGCCCCGTTTGCCGCCGCCAATTTCAATTTCCGTGAAGCGATGGATTACGACGTCGCAACGACAATTCAACTGGGATGGTCGTTTCAAAGCCTTGAATCGGGGCGGCGGATTCGCTTTGGGATTCAGTATGGTGATGGACCGACGAGCCAATACGAGTTTCTCGGTCGGTCTGAAGAATATCTTGGCGGCGGTGTTTGGTTTGATTATTAACCGCCGCCGGCTAAGAATCCACGCAACGCAAACTTAGAATTCGACGTCGATAATTTCTTGAGTGTTACGCGTGCCGAGGGCGCCCCACAACCCATACGGGCTCTCAGAGCCGGCCTCCGTGATGCTGTTAGCACCACCGGATAGCAAATCACAGTACACGCAGGGAACGTTGGGGTCGCCAGCATCAATGGAGTCGGTGACGAATTTGACAGCACCGTCGGACATCAAGACATGGACCCCGCCGATGTGACGGCTACTCGGTGGTGCAATCCCATAGGTGTCGGCGCCACCGACCAGACAAACCGTCGAGTTAGGTGCCAAAATCGTATTGAACTGTGATTGCAAGGTGTGGAACGCCGCCCAGCGGAAGCCACGTTGGGACACCGATGCGTACGTGGTGACAACGCTGGTATCCCAAAACGACGGACGCGTCGCATCGACGAAGCCGAGATCGTTGCATTGATTTGGGTTATCCGCTACCGACTGGGCTGCCGATTTACTACCCGATGCCTTGGACGGAGCACTCGTGCCCACGGTCCGAATGTCGTTGTCGTTGAGGCCTGTCGTGATTTCACCCATGACGATGGTATTGGACAGTCCATCGGTCAGATCACGAAAACGGGTTGCCAACCGCGGCACGAATGCACCACGCATTCCGCATCGTGTTCGTTGCATCGCTTGGGCATCCGAGTTGTAGAGCCAGCGTCCGTTGGTGGACGATCCCGTCCAAACGGTTGCCCCGTTTTCGGCATCGTAAAAACCGTCACCGGTACACGCCGCGTAGTTCGTTCGGCCGAGCGCCGGCAACCCCACACCCGGATCGCTTGGACAACGAAGTGTCGGGATTTCAGTCAACCAAGGCGGGTACTTGAGCACCAAGGGACGCGGACCAAACGCGGGCCAACGATCGCCATCGGATTCGACCATTGGGTTGCTGACCTGCTCCCACAGAGCCTGTTGTTCGAAGTATGGCAACAGACCGACGAGATACGACAACTCCAACCGAGTAAAGCCGGTTCCATCGTTCTTTTCAGCCGCTGTGGTCGAGCGGGATGTTTCATTCGTCGGCCCCGTGCCGTGCATCGGCAATTTACCGAAAGCGGCATGATAGTTGTGCAGCGCTAAGCCGAGTTGCTTGAGATTATTGCCGCAACTCATCCGCCGAGCGGCTTCACGAGCGCCTTGAACGGCGGGCAACAACAACCCGACAAGAACCCCGATGATCGCAATCACAACAAGGAGCTCGACGAGAGTGAATCCGCAACGGACTCTGCGCACAGATAACTGATTCATCGATCCCTCAACTCTCTTTCAGCCTCGGAGGCTTCGTCTTCGGCGCGGATTTGGGCGGCTACGTCCTCGTAGCTGTATTCGTCCGTTTCCCCGACAACGCCCCCCTTACGACCGCAACCAGAACTCAAAACCAGCAGCGGCATCACAACTATAATGAGCGTGAGTGCAACAGAGACTCGACCGGATGACAACTTTTCCATTTGATTTCCGAAGAACGAGGAGGCACGTGATCTGTTGTATGGGAGCATTTCGAATAGATCAAGTAAATTTTTGAGGCCTACGGTTCTCATCGCCCCTAACAGGTCCAGTTCGGCAGGAAACGCTTTCTTGCAATTTAGACAAGTGAGCGAAAAGCCGTCGCCTCGCGTGTTCGTTTCAGAAACATCGGGTTAGGATTGAAGCAAGCTCATCCACATCCATGACCAACTCACTCGCCTAGACGACCTGGGATAATCCATTAACCATCGTCGCATACCGATCTTTCCCCCTTTACCTCAACCATTATTTTCATGGCAATCCTACCGAGTCGTCGTCGATTCGATACTTATCGCGAAACCGTTCGCAAACGTCAGCGTGACGGCCGATCCGTCGTCGCGGGCCACCACTCGGACATCGACGACTCACGCTCAAACCGCAGCCGGAAGAAAATCGGCGACCGGGAACGATCTTTCCTCGAGTTGTTCATAGCCTTCTGGGGATTGATCGCCGGACACCGCGGCACGATTGTGGTGGCGTTATCGTTCCTGACCTTCGGCATCGGACTTCGCCTCATTCCACCGTTGGGAACGAAACTCGCCATTGACTCGGTTCTCACCCAACCCTCCTCACCGTTACCGTCGTGGTTGACGGAACTGCCGGGCGTGGTCGCAGTCCTTGGTGATCCCGTCGAGTCACCGATGCGGACCCTCGCCGCGATCGCGATCGTTGTCACCGTGCTGACGGGGATCGGGACCATCGTCAATCTCATCGGACGATGGTTGGCAACCAAGTCCGTCAACAAAGCCCAGGTATCGATCCGCCGTCAAGTGTTCGATCACGCGGTCCGTTTGCCGCTGCATCATGTCTATTCGATGAAGAGTGGCGGCGTGGCGAGCCTTATACGGGAAGATGCCGGCGGCGTTGCCGATCTGATCTTCAGCATGCTCTACAACCCGTGGCGGGCGATCATTCAATTTATCGGATCGTTGGTGATCCTGATGTTCGTCGATTGGAAACTGATGCTCGGGGGGCTGATGCTGCTGCCGGTCGTCTGGATCACTCACCGGACCTACATCAACCGCATCCGACCGCTGTTTCGAGACGTGCGTAAGCAACGTCAACGGATCGACAGCAGTGCCACCGAAACCTTTGGCGGCATTCGAGTGGTGCGAACGTTTTCGCGGGCCCGCACCGAATCAACTCGATACGTCCGCGAGGGTGATTTCCTGGTTCGCCAACAACTCTTCACGTGGTGGTGGATGCGGATCATCGAAACCATTTGGGAAGTGGTGATCCCACTCGCTTCGACAGGCCTGTTGCTTTACGGAGGGTACCAGATCACGCGTGGTGAACTCACGCTCGGTGACCTGATGATGTTCCTTGTGTACTTGACGATGCTGCTCGATCCGCTGGCCACGATTGCGGGCAGCGCTGTTATGTTCCAAAACAACCTTGCCGGCTTGGATCGCATTCTCGACGTCCTCGACGTCGAAGAGGAATTGCCCAGCCGCAAAGGTGCATCGCGATTGCCGTCGCATGTTGGAGGCGGAGCGATTTCGGTGCGCGACGTCTCGTTCAGTTATCCCGGTAGCGACACGTTGGTGTTGAAAAACGTTTCAATCGAGATTTCCCCGGGGCAAACCGTGGCACTCGTCGGACGCAGCGGCGCGGGCAAAACAACGTTGACCAACCTGATCGCACGCTTCTACGACCCGACGGAGGGCGAGATCCTCTACAACGGCATCGACCTACGAGACATCCAGCTATCGAGCTATCGGTCGTTGTTGGGCATCGTCGAACAGGACGTGTTCTTGTTCGACGGGTCGATTCACGAAAACATCGCGTACGCGCGGCCACGGGCTGATCGACGCGACGTGATCGCAGCGGCGTCGGCTGCCGCGGCTCACGAATTTATCGAGAATCTCGACCGCGGATATGACACCCTGATCGGCGAACGCGGCGTCAAGCTTTCGGGTGGTCAACGCCAACGACTCGCGATCGCTCGCGCAATCTTGGCGGATCCGCAAATTTTGATTCTTGACGAAGCGACCAGCAATCTTGACAGCGAAAGCGAGCGGCTGATTCAGGAGAGTCTGTCGGAACTGCTCGAAGATCGCACAGCGTTGGTGATCGCTCACCGGTTGAGCACGATCGTCAACGCCGACTTAATCGTCATGCTCGAAGATGGTCGGGTGATCGAATCGGGCACCCATGCGGAACTGCTCGCACTCGGCGGCCGCTATCAAGACATGGTTCACTTGCAGATGAACCAATCCCCGACGGCGGTTTAGACACTCGCCGGTGAGTCAAGGTTCCTCTCCCCGTGGGTATCCCGCGAGATCCACGAGGTCATTTCGTTTCCGCCTCGTGCTTAGTAAGCGAGAGCCGAACGCGGTTCGTCAACGCGGCGTGGTTGAAAGATTTGACGTGCATTGCCGGATCGATGCGTGATCCGCGGCTGACTGGTGATACGTGGATTGCTTGCCGATGATGCGGACGATCCGTTCGAGATACTCGACTCAACAATCGTCTCGCCTTCGCCGAGTTCATAGGACTGGCCTCCGCCATCGACGTACCCGCTGATAACGCCTGGGTGTCCGATACCAGAACCGTAAGCCCCGCCATCACAGCAGCCTGAATCACAGCCCCCGTCGCAACCGCCATCGCACGCCCCGACGCCACATCCGTCGTCGCAGCGATAGCCCCACAGGCTTTTAATGCCTGCAAAGACGGGACGGCATTTACCACAGGACTGCCCGTTGTAGTTGCCACACGAATCACACGGGTCGCAGCAATCCGCGGGATCATTGATCCAAGGATCGATATACAGCTCGCCGCAGCCCCCGCAGGAACCGCAACCGCTGTCGCACGTCGTCGCGCATCCGGTTCCGCAGCAGCCCGGATTCCACATCGGTCCGCAACAACCGACAGACAGAGTCAAACCGAGGGCAAGTAGGAGGGATTGAGCGGCGTAATTCATCGCAAACGTCCGTGTTCACTGGGCGGTTATCGGGTCACGGCTAGGAGGTCCGAGCCAGCGACAAACGGCCGAATCTCGGGCATGAGAACCCGGCCACAGAATCGTTATCGTCCACTCAGCCCGCAAACTTTACCTAAACCGCAAGGGACAATTCCGAGGCCAGAAACGCCACACTGACGAAAGGCCATTCCTCCAGGGAGTCCGCCCCAGCCGCTTCAAAAATCAACCGGGCGGCCAGGTCATTTTTCGGCCACCCATCAAGTGAAAATGCAGATGCGGAACCTCTTGGCCGCCATCTTCGCCACAATTCACGATGAGTCGGTAGCCGCCCGAAAGACCTTCCGATGCCGCGATTTTTGATGCCGCGACGACGCATCGACCCATCAACGCTTCATCGGATTCACTCAAATCGGCCAACGAAACGATCTCGTGTTTGGGGATCACGAGGATGTGCACGGGTGCCTTGGGGGCGATGTCGCGAAACGCCAAACACACGTCGTCTTCGTATACGATGTCTGCGGGGATCTCTCGGGAAATGATTTTGCTGAAAATGCTCGGCATGGGACGGGACCTCGGGAAACTCAATTGGAAAAATCGGCTCGCCTATTCTCGAGTGCGTGCGCGATACGACAACCCACCGACTCGATCACGGACACGCCGCCGATGAGTGAACAGCGACGACAACGTTATCAAAGCGTACTCTATCCGCTCGCTCAAATGGCTCGGTTCCGACGCAGCGAAATGTCGGAACTCGTCGACGAAGAAGCCGCGGGGTTCGTCACCCGGACGATCAACGAAGTCGTTCGGGCAGGCGTTCTGGAAACCGTCCGTGAAGATGACGAAATTCTTTACGAGTGGGCTGAGGGAGATCCCATTCGATTGGTCAACCAATGGATCGATCGACGAATTCATGGGGATCAGGTCAAACAGACGCCCGAGCAGGAACGTCCGCGTGAGCGGTTGATGCGACTCGGTGCCGCCTCGTTATCGGATGCCGATCTCCTGGCGATCCTGATTCGCGTTGGCATTGTCGGTGAATCCGCCGTAACCGGCGCCCAAAAACTCGCTAACCGATTTCATGGTGAACTCGATCGCCTCCGCGACGCCGGATTGCCCGAACTCCGCAACATCACGCCAGCGGTAACTAAAGCGAGCTACTGCCAAATTCTCGCCGCCCTCGAACTCGGTAAACGCGCCACCGAAGCACTGCGTGAACGCCCCGTGGTGATTCACAAGATCACCAGCACGATTGAGGCAACACAGTACTGCGCCGAAAAGTTCGCATACCTCGCCGGCGATGCCGTCCAAGAAGAATTCCACATCGTCACGCTCGACACCAAACACAAACCCATCCGCACCCACCGCATCACCATCGGCACGCTCGATGCTTCGCTCGTGCACCCGCGTGAAGTGTTCCGGCCTGCGATCCGTGACGCAGCCGCAGCAGTCTTATTGGTACACAATCATCCCTCAGGCGATCCGACGCCGAGCCGTGAAGATCGCTCAGTAACCGAACGATTGACCGAAGCGGGCAAACTGATCGGCATCTCGGTTCTCGACCATATCGTGGTCGCAAAACAACGCTGTGTCAGCATCCGCGAATGCTAGTGAACCCGCCCTCTCGCATCAGTCCGCGACATGGCGGTGGGCTACGCGTCGTGCTAGAATCGCCGGCCTTTTCACGGGCACCCCGGCGCCGTCCGAAGAACGACTCGGCGTCTCTTCCAGACGTTTGTCCTCACGCACCGAATCCTCTGAGCACGCAACATGAGTTTGCCATACAACGACCTCGCCAAGATGATCGACCACGCGTTGCTCACTCCAAACATGACGAGCGAGGAGATTGAGGCAGGTGTCAGGATGGCGCTCGCGTACGATGTCGCGAGCGTGTGCATCATGCCGTTTTATGTTCCTCGTCTCGCCGAAATGCTCGCCGGTAGCAACGTTAAAACGTCAACCGTGATCGGCTTCCCCCATGGAGCCAACACTACCGAAGTGAAACGAGCCGAGGCGTTACGTGCCCTCGCCGATGGATGTGAAGAGCTCGACATGGTCGTCAACATCAGCAGCGTCGTCAGTGGCGGGTGGGAGTACGTTCGCAGCGACATCGCCGCGGTGATCGGAGTCGCTCATGAAGTGGGGCAGAAAGTTAAAGTGATTTTCGAAAACTGTTACCTCAATGACGACCAAAAGATCCGGCTGTGCGAGATCTGTTCGGAACTCAATGCCGATTGGGTCAAGACGTCGACGGGGTTCGGCACCAGCGGCGCGACACTCGACGATCTGCGTTTGATGCGGAAACACGCCGCCGATCATGTGCAGGTCAAAGCGGCCGGTGGTGTGCGTGATCTCAAAGGCCTACGCGAAGTTCGCGAGATTGGCGTCTCCCGATGCGGTGCCAGCCGGACACAAGCGATCCTCGATCCACTCAGGGAAGAACTTGGCCTGCCGCCCATTTCAATTTCGGCCGGATCATCGTCCGAATCGAGCTACTAGGAATCGAGACTCTTTTGATTTGGCAGATTCTCCTCTACGGCTCGCTCGTGGTCGCAGGGTTCTTGGCGGGCATCGTCAACACCGTGGCCGGTGGTGGCTCTTTCCTGACCCTGCCCGCGTTGCTGCTGTTCGGTCTCGACCCGAAAACTGCCAACGCCACTAACCGGATCGCGATCCTCTGTTCCACCGCCGCGGCCGTCGCAACGTTCCGTAAACACGGTCACCTGGATACGGCCGCCACGGTCCGACTCGCCACTCCGACGCTATTGGGCGTCCCAGTCGGTGCCCTGCTCGCCATTCACTTGCCCGCAGAAACTTTCGAACGTTTATTCGGAGTGATGTTCATCGCGATGGCGATTCTGCTGCTCGCCAACCCGAAACGCTTCCTCGACTCCAGTGACCATGCGACTTATCCGGTCGCGTTTCGATTCCCGGTGTTCTTCGCGATCGGTGTTTATGTCGGATTCATTCAAGCCGGCATGGGAATTCTGTTGCTGCTCGCGATGAGCTACTTCACCAACTCAAAACTCGTTTCCTCCAACGCGATCAAGAACAGCATCGGATTTTGCGTCACTCTCGCTGCGGCCACTGTTTTTATGATTTACGGCATGATCGACTGGGTGCCCGGACTCGTGATGGCGGTCGGCAACGTCGCCGGTGGCGTGGTCGGCGCTAAACTGGCGATCGAACGAGGCAGTCGATTCGTGTTCTTCTTTCTGGTCGTCGTGATGCTGGCCACCGGCATCAAACTGATCCTCCCGTGAATCAGTCGTCTGGGGTCGAGCTCAATCCGCTCATCGCGCAGCGACAAGCCACCCGGAATCAGCTGCCGTTGTAATACAAACGACGGGGCAGGGCGGCGTGGACGGTAGAGAACGCCTGGTGGACGGAGCGCCCGCCCGCGTGAATCACCGGAATCCTCTCGCAGGCTTCGATGCCCGGCGAGGGATGAGAGAATTTAGGATCAGATCTTAGAGATCCGATGCATCCAATTCGGGTGCTTCGGCGGAGGCGATCAACGCATCCAAATCTTCGACCGTATCGACTTCGTTATCGAGGTTGAGGAAGATCTTGTTTTGCATGATTTCCTGCAACACGATCGACATTTTATCGTGGGTGTCGATGTTCACGAGCGCACGGGAACCTTGATTGAGCTGGACCAATCGTTTTTGAATCAGCGTACTCAGCTTGAATCGTCCGCCGACCTTGTTGACGATCTCTTCTTCTTTTAGTTCTTCGAGCACGAAGTGGATTCCTTGTGAATTTGCAGAATGTGACAGATCTCATCGACCGCTTGGTCGACCGTGTCATTGATGACTTGGTGTTGGTAGACGCTGCGGGATTCCATTTCGCCGGCGGCGGTCTTGAGGCGTGCCTGGATCGCGACTTCCGTCTCGGTGCCCCGGTCTCGAAGCCTTCGCTCGAGCTCGGTCATGCTGCCGGGATGAATAAAAATCGTGATCGGGGCGTACCGGTGATCCTCCAGCACCGCCAGGGCGCCTTGTACGTCAATCTCTAAAATTACCCACTTTCCTGCGTTTAGGCCAGTGGCAACTTGATCAGCTAGGGTTCCGTACCAGTGCCCGAGGCTGAAAACCTGTTTCGACTCGAGGAATTCACCCGCCTCACGCCGCCGCTGAAACTCTTCCTCGGAGAGGAAAAAATAGTCCACTCCGTCCACTTCGCCATCTCGGGGCTCCCGAGTGGTGGCAGAGATCGAAGCCGCCAACGGCAACGGACAGACTTCGCGGAGGCGTTTTGTGACCGTGGATTTCCCCGAACCGCTGGGGCCCGAGATAATCACAAGCTTCCCTTTGGACGAGGCAGGGTCACCCGGGGCAGGTGATGTGCCGACGGTTTCGGGGTCTGCTTTTAATGACATAACGGCAATCACTCCAAATTCTGGACGAGTTCTCGCATCCGCTCGATTGCACATTTGATTTCGACAATGTGCTCGGCAATTTTGGCGTTACCCGCTTTGCTACCGATCGTGTTGGTTTCGCGAAACATCTCTTGAATGATGAAATCGAGCTTACGACCGACCGCTTCATTCGCGATCTCGCTACCCGAATCTGATTTCGAATCCGCCGGGTGGGTTCCCTCCAACACGCTGCGAAACAGCTCCAGGTGACTCGCCAATCGGGTGAGCTCCTCGCTGATGTCGCTGCGATCGGCGAACAATTGCACCTCGCGAACAATCTCCACCGGTTCGACCGGCAGATGATGCTCGGCGAGCATCTTTTGAATTTTTTCGAGCAGCCGAGCGCGATAACGCTCGATCACCCCGGGGGCGAGCGTTTGAATCAGTGCCGCCCGCTCCTGAATCGTGGATAGCTCCGACTGCAGGACACGCCCCATCGCCACGGCTTCGTGGTGCCGCATCCGGTTGAATCGCTCGACAGCGGATACGACGCCTTCGGCAATGAATTGCCGTCGTCGCTCACGTGCTTCGTCTGTGTCATCTTCATTGGCCTCGGCCGAAAGCACGCCTGGCAACGTCAACAAACCGCTCAGGTCGATTTGGGTGGCAATGGACAGCCCCTCGACGGCTTCGGAAAGACCGCGAGCGTAGGCGGAAACCGCTGCCTGATTGACGCGAGGAAGATCCTGGCCCGGCGGCGGCTTGAGCGTCGCGTGAACGGTCACGGTGCCGCGTTCAATTCGCCCACGCAGTGCTTCGGTAATCACACCCTCGTAGGCATTGAGCGCCTCGTTCGTCCGCAGGACCAGTTTCAAACCGCGATGGTTGACCGATCGCAGTTCGACAACGAGCGTACCTTCGTCGCCGCAGATTTCGCTGCGTCCTTGCCCGGTCATGCTTCGCAAATGCGGGAAAAGAACGTCAGTCATGAAGTTAGGCGATCAAAAAAATACAAATGTTACTGAGTGCTTTGTCAGCGATAAAATTTGGTGTGGGACCGGACAGCGTTCGCCGTTCCGCTAAATCTTTTGGCGGCAGGACGCGAACCGGTTCAGGCAACCCACAAGTTCAGGTTTGACGAAGCACTGACTGAGAGTGTGGCGCGGAGTTTATTCCGTCGTCGATTCGGCCGAAGGCTCGGAATCGTCAGCAGCCAATTCTTCCGTTTCTTCGACGGCGGCATCATCAGCCGACGACACCGAATCTTCACTTGTTTCCGAGTCGGAACCTGCAGGCACCAAATCGCCCGTGCCGCTGTTCGAATCATTTTCTTCGTTGGTCGGGATCACCAGACCGCTGGTGATGTCTTCGGCGTCATCCGATCCGGGACCAGCGCTGATTTCAGGCTCGATCAGATCGGCAACGGCGGGAGCGTGCATCCCAAGCGACCACATCGCGAACGCACAGACAAAAATCCACACGCCGGCCAAGGAAATGGTCAACACGGTAAACGTATCGCCGGCCTTGGAACCGAACGCACTTTGACCACCGGCACCCCCAAGAGCGCCGCTGAGTCCGCCACCGCGACCGCGTTGCAGCAAGATCAACATGATCAAGAACACAGATAGGAATGCCATCAGCATGCCTAAAACCATGCTGCCAAAGTTGGCCAGCGGACAGAATTGGGTGAGGTGAAAGGAAATGGTCATGGTTTGTCAGTCCGTTCTAGGAACCGAATGCGTGGGAGGTTCGTTTGGAATGCGTCCGAAAGACAGGATGTCTTCGGCGATGCTAGGAAGCGGGCGCCGCGGTAATGATGCCAACAAAATCCTCAACCTTGAGGCTGGCACCACCCACGAGGGCTCCGTCAATGTTTGGTTGTGAGAGCAATTCGGCAGCATTGCCGGGCTTCACGCTGCCACCGTACTGAATACGGATTTGTTCCGCCACGCCGGGCGTGAACATTTTACCAAGTAAGTCACGGATAAACGCGTGAACCGCCTCGGCTTGCTCCTTGGAGGCCACTTTCCCGGTTCCGATCGCCCAAACCGGTTCGTAAGCGATCACGATTCCGGCCGCCCGGGCTTCGTCGAGCCCCTCGAGCGAACCGCGGATTTGTGATTCGATCACCGCTTCAGTTTCGTCCGACTCACGTTGTTCGAGCGTTTCGCCGACGCAGACGATCGGGACGAGGTTTCCCGCCAAGGCCGCGTGCAATTTCTTGCTCACGTCGGCATCGGTTTCGCCCATCAATTGGCGACGCTCGCTGTGCCCGAGGATCACGAATTGACACCCGACATCGGTCAACATCGACGCGTTGACTTCACCTGTGTAGGCACCATCTTCGGCGGCGTAGAGGTTTTGAGCCCCCAATTCCACGGGTGTGCCGGCGGTCACTTCGGAAACCGAAGAGAGATACACCGCAGGTGGGCAAAGGGCGATTTCAACGGCAGGCGATTTGCCCACAGCGTCAACGATTCCCTTGGCGAGCGAAGCGGCCGATGCCGAACGCATGTTCATTTTCCAGTTACCGGCGATCAAGATACGACGAGTCACGCGTGAGCCTCGGTTGGTGGTTTAGGTGGTGTGGACCCGCCAGCGGATGACGCCAACGGTGAAATCGTTTTGCCGAGCAGATCGGCCATCAATCGCATTTGATGCGAAATTTGTTCGTATTGTTCAGGCAATAATGCCTGCGGTCCATCGCTCTTTGCCTCTTCGGGGCAATCATGCACTTCGATATGCACCCCGTCCGCCCCGGCGGCGAGCCCCGCTAATGCACACGGCGGGATCAAATCGGGTCGCCCGGTCGCATGCGAAGGATCGACGATGATTGGCAAGTGCGTCAACCCTTGGACCACCGGCACGGCAGCAACATCAAAGAGATTACGAGTCGAAGGGTCAAAACCTTTGACGCCCCGCTCGCATAGAACGACGTTCGAATTGCCTTCGGACAAGATGTATTCGGCACTCATCAAAAGATCAGCAATCGTCGCACTCATGCCCCGCTTGAGCAGCACGGGGCGGCGGCTCTTGCCGACTTCGGTCAACAGAACGAAATTCTGCATATTGCGGGCCCCAACCTGCAACATATCCGCATACTGAGCGACCAATTCGACGTTGCGGGGATCGGTGACTTCGGTGACGACGGGGACGCCGAAGCGATCTCCCACTTCGCGGAGAATTTGCAGCCCTTTTTCGCCAAGACCTTGAAACGCGTACGGGCTCGTTCGCGGTTTGTAGGCCCCCCCGCGAAACACGTTTGCTCCTGATTTGCAGACGCTTTCGGCGATCCGCATCATCCGGTCGCGATCCTCCACACTGCATGGCCCGGCGATCATGCCGAGATTTCCCCCGCCGATCTTCACGCCCGAGACGTCAATCACGCTCGATTCGGGGTGCGCTTCGCGAGAGGCGAGTTTGTAGGGCGGCAGCACAGGGATCACCTGGGCCACACCGGGCAACGTCAGGAGGGCCTCTTTGTTGACCACCGATTCGTCGCCGATTAGCCCGATGATGGTCCGATAGGTGCCGCGGCTGAGGTGAGATTGCAGCCCCATGCCCTCGACCCGTCGGATGACATGGTCGATTTGCTCGTCAGTCGCACCGTTTTTCAGAATTAAAATCACGACGAATTGCCTGCAAGGCGAACTTAAAAAGACCAATTGCCCCTCAATCGGAGGCAATAACTTACCAGCCACGCGGCCGAATCGTCGAGAGGAGGTTAGGGGGAGTGGGCAACCACGTCCGAGCCTCTCAGCTAGGCTTTTGCCTTGCGTTTCTCGATTTCGGACTTCATGAACGCGAGTCCTTCGCGGGCCAGCGTCATTTCGTCGCTGAACATACGACGCCAAATCTTCGTCGCCGCCGCAATTTCCGGCAGAGCCAATCCGAATGCCTCGATCACCAACCAACCGTCATATCCGCAGGCGGCGATGGCATCGAAGTTCTCCTGCCAATTGATCCCGCCGGTTCCGGGGGTGCTGCGATCGTTCTCGCTGATGTGGATATGGAACAGTTTGTCGCCACCCGCATTGACCGCATCCGTGACGCTTTTCTCTTCGATGTTGCTGTGGAAGGTGTCATACATCATTCCACATGCCGGATGATCGACTTCGCGAACGAACCGTGCCGAATCAGCGTGGGTGTTCAAGAAATAACACTCGAACCGGTTCAAGGCCTCGACGCCCAATCGGACACCGACCGAACCGGCGTATTCGGCGGTCTCCCGCATGCTTTCCACGCCCCACTTCCACTCATCTTCGGTCGGGCCGTTTCCGCTGAACAAACCGATCGCCGAGTGATAGGGACCGACGAGTGTTTCGACTCCCGCTGCGGCACAGCAATCGAGCGTCTTTTTGTTGAGCTCCACACCCAGTTTCCGGATAGCCGGGTCGCATGAAATCGGGTTGTCGCCTTCGTTACGAATCGTCACCGCCGTCCGCCCCAATCCGAGCGAATCGAGTTGTTTGCCTAACGCGGCGTAGTCCAGGTCGAGGTTGAACATCGGCAGTTCGACACCATCGTAGCCGGCCTCTTTGAGTTGCTCGCAAACCGGCAACATCTCCGCGGTCACTTCGCCGGACCACAACAACAGATTCATGCCATACTTCATCGGATTCTCTCAACCTAACTCGTGGGGGAAACAGGAGCGTAAACTTCAGGGGCGAAAGTCTAATCTAGCGGCGGGTAGGGCGTCGATTGCCCCGGGTGACTGAGCAACCGCGAATGGTTTTGCAAGACCTCGGCACGGGCTTCGGGCAGCCATTGTCCGACTTCATCGGGCAGCTTCGCCAAACCGACACGCGCCATGACCTGATTGAGCCGCATCAACAACTGCTCGTCATCGGCGTAATCATAGAGGAATCGGATCTCCGCGAATCGCCGCATCGTTTCTGGGATCCGATCCGTCGGCCGTCCCGAAATTCGATTGACGCACCGCGCGATCTCTTCGATCGGCACCTGGTCGAACAGATCGTAATAACAATCCGCCCATTGCCGCTGATGAATCACATAATTGGCGTCCAGCAACATCTCGATCAGGATATGACCGACGAAGGAGGGGCGAAAACCGGAATCACCGGGCAAGCGGTCTCGCAATTGAACGGCAAATTCGAGGTTCATCCGAGCAAACGTCTCACCGCCGTGGAACCACCGGTCGTCCGCGACATGAGCCGTGATCCCTCCGGCCACGCCTCGCATGACAGGATCCTCCGACTGCAAAAACGGCTCCGCAGCACGCCCCCGTGCACGAATCCTTCGATCGATCACAGACAAGAAATCAGGTATCCCCGTGCAGACCGCGCGGATCGATGATTCGAGCGACGGCGAATTGAGAGCAGGCAACGCGTGACATAGAAAGTTCATTGCGTTAATTGAACAAGCCAATCGGCCATCGACCACCGCAGTGAGTCACGATTGTCGGCAATCGCTTTGTTCAAACGAGCGGCCAAGCGAGCGTTTTCCTTGTTCACCCATATTTTACCCACGGTCTTTTCCGCCAAATCGCCTAACTCTTCGGCGACATCTCCGCCCAGCTTGCTGATTCGATCGACCTCAAATCCGGCAACGTTCAGCGAAGCACTTTTGACCTGCACGTCCAACTGCATCGCGGGGGGCACTTCCGCGAAATCGGCTTCCATCGCCATCGTCAGTACCGATCGCATTTGCAACTGCATCTTGCCGATGATTTCGATGCTGTACCACTGCGCTCCAAGATTCCAACGTTCCACTCGAACGGCAAAGGTGGCGGGCGTGTACATCGACGCGTCGACTTGCCAGCGTCGAAATCCTGCGTCGGTCGTCACGGCGGTAACGGAATGAATCTGGATCGCATCGGGGACGTCGGATCGATCGATGGCAGCCAAAATGGGAACCCCATCGACTTCGACATCGCTACGTTCGAGCCTCCTCGGCGGCAGCTGGATTTCATACCGGACCCATCGTCCGTGGCGCAACTCACGCCATCGCCGGTTGGTCTTCAATTCCCATCCGTCGCGATGAACTTTCACCCCCGCCCATACTTTTTTCGTCTGTCCCCAATCGTCGTCGCCCTCAATCCGGCGAGGAACATGCAGCATTAACTGGTCAGCCAACCACTGCACCGACTGACGTGTTTGGTCCGACGTCATCGAGAACCCTGGCCGCGCGGGCAACGGCTTCGGAGTAGCCGGCATGAAATCAGGTTGCGGAAAACGGGTGTTGGCAAAGCCGAGATTCGGAGCCTCCAAACGTAGCGGCACGTCAGCGTTCTGCGGCGCGTTCAACGTGAGCCGCTCGGGTGGAGATTGGGGGTAAGCCGGAGCGAACTGCGCCGACACGTCGCCCCCGCCCACCATCCACAACGCCAGGACGGTGGTCGCAACGATTCGATAAGGCAATAGCGGCCAGAGCAAACAGAGACTCCCGCAGCAAGCGAGTAAGAGGTTGGGTTGGTGTTGTTCACGGCAAAATGCATCGCGGCTGCATCCACCAGGACGTCGTCAGCGACGGATCATAGCCCAGCCCACCCCCACACTGTCGAGATCGTTCTGGCCGAAAAACGCCTCCAAGAGCATGCCCCTGTAATTCCAACCTGGTCATTGCGACATCACGGCGATCGGAACTCCGGCGGCGCATCCACGACAAAACACCGCAAAACACGCTATTTGGACACAAAATCGCCGTCGGTGACCAAACGTGTCACGGCGTCTGGCGATCATCTCCGTAACGAGACACGGGATCGAATCCCAATGGAATCCACACCACTGCACCCCCAATTAATCATGTCCACTGCCACGCTTTACCTCGATCCCGTCGCCCCGACCGCGGTTGCCGTCGCACCTCCCCGCCGACGCAAACCGATGTCGAGCATGCAAATGCTTCGCACCGCAATGCTGGACGCCGACGAATGGGTCGTTGAGTTCGAATACTCTGACAGCAAAGGAAAACGCACCCGCCGCACTGTCAGTCCGATTCGATTTGCCGCCAAAGATCGGTTCCTTGGCTTGTGCCTCTGCCGGGAAGAACCTCGGCAATTCTACCTGGATCGCTGTTGCAACTTCCGAATGGTACGTAGCGACCAAATCATCATGCCCGTGCCAATCGTTCCCCTAGACGCCCCAACTAGTTCGGACGATTCACAACCCCTTGCCGTCGAGGTGTAAAAATACACTATTGCGTCCGCCCCCCGAACACCTAAGGTTGCCACACGACCGCTAAAGCAACATAGCGGTCCACGCAGAGCCTTATCGGCACCTCAAGGGGCGTGCCGAGGAAAATTCCTGACAGGATATTTTCCTGTCCTGCGAATGACTCGGGTCGCGCTCGAGTCGTGATCGGCGCCCCACCGCCGGTCGCGACAAGAGGTCATTTCTGCGAACGCTTCCACACTTCGCTGGCACCCAACGTTGACGTCTGAAGTGCCTGCGTTCGCCTCTGCTCACTCATCGGGCATTCGTCTCGCCTGCCACCGGCTATGTAGCGAGACAACCTTACCCAAGGCATCAGCGACCGTTTGCTGGAATCCCCGTTCCGCTACGACTCCAAGCCCTCGATGCGGAGACAGTGCAGTTTGGATCCGACCCGGAGGAGCAAACACCGCGAGGAAATGGCAGGCGTGGCTCCCACTTTCCCTCCCAATTCGAAACGGCTGACCGGTCCCCGCGTTCCGCTCGCTTGCGTGACATGCGCCGTACCATCGAGCGAGATCATCAGTAACTGATCGCCGACGATCACGGGCGAAGCGCCAAAGTTCCCACCCAATCGCTGGCTCCAAACTTTGCGTCCCTGATCATTCAGGTCAAAGCAACTCGCGATCCCCGAATCTGCGACGGTAAAGAGCAACCCGTCTTTCGCCACCGCCGAGGGCACGTACGGCGCGGCGCTGGTGATGCGAAACAACTCCTCGGGTTTCTCGCCACGTTGCTTGGGAATTCGAACCGCCGACAAAACGTTTCCGCCACCACCGCTGCCGCAACTCGCGATGGCGACGTCACCGACCAACAAAGGGGACGCACAACATCGTTTTGAAAAAACATCTAGCGACCAAAGCATCTCACCGGTCGTGGCATCCAACCCGAACATCCCATTCCCCGTGTTGGCGGCAATGAGTTGCCACTCCGCATCCGACTGCGATGACGTCCCGTTCGCCTCAGGCCGGTACACCGCGGGAACACCGTAGGACGGGCGGGTCGTGCGGAGCGGCGTGTTCCACAAATCTTCACCGGTGGCGGCATCAAACGACATCATCCGACTGCTACCGGCGACCTGCCAGGGAGCCAACTGGTCGGCTTGCTGCGAGTTGAACAGGATGACTTGCGAGCCAACCACCATCGGACTCGTACCAAAACCGTGCACACCTGACCATGGTCCAAGTTGCCGCTGCCACAACGGGGCACCATCGAGCGAGTATGCATACAAATACGCTCCGTCGGCGTCACCGTAGGCGATGTAAACTCGGTCGCCCGCAACGGCTGGTGTGGTGGATGCAGGCGAGTTGCGAGTATGTCGTTTGGTATCCGCTACCGGATGAGAACGTCGCCAAAGCTCCTTTCCAGACGCAAGTTCCAATGCGACCAGATCAATCGAACCGGACGCTCCCGGTCGCGTTGGCTCAACGCTCGAATCGAGCAAGAAGACTTGGGTGTCGGTCGCAACCGGCGACCCCACATCGGTACCGTCGAGCTGAACCGTCCATCGATAATCATCACTCGTCCAGGACTCGGGCAACCCGCCCGTAGGCACGAGCCCGCGTCCGTTGGGACCATGAAAACGAGTCCATGAGTCGTCTGCGATCTCCTTTGCAGCTTCATCAACGACCGCTTCAGGTGACTCCGCTGGTGAAACCGAAGCAGCTGCGGCCATGACTGCGGTCAGCGCATATACGAAACAGATGGACAGTTTTCGCGACAAAACCAAGACTCTCATTTCTGCAGATCTCAAGCGGAGGGGTTGGGAGGGTTGTGAGGGACAGGCCTCCCCCACTGGTCAAGATTGTAGACGAACCATGGGGGCGGCGAACCCTTTCGCGAAATACAGAACCTAGGTTTTCGCATGAATACCATCATCGCTTACCGACACGCCGACAGCCTCTTTAAGAACGTATCCCAATGGGACGCTTTGGCGGGCGGCGTACCGTTTCGTCAATCCACCTGGTTGCAGCCATGGTGTCGGCATTTCGGACTCGAGAACGAACTGCTATTTGTCACCGTCTTGGACGACAACGGCGATGTCATGGGAGTCCTGCCACTTCAACGATGCGGGCGTCGAGGCTGGCAAACAATCGCTGGTGATAACGTGTGCACCGATCATGTTTCGGTTCTCGCCCGGCCCGAAAATCTTTCGATCGTGACCACAGCGATCGCCGACTTCCTGATCGAAAACGCAAACGATGCCGAGCTCGGCTGGGATCGCTTGGCGTTCGATGGCATCGTGGCAGGCGATCCAGGCATGCGTGAACTGCTGCTGGAACTCGGACGACGTGATGCCGCGATCCGACTGACGACCCGCATGAACATCTGGCTCGTTCCCTGCCAGGACAACTGGGATACGTTCTTGAAAGCGAGTTCCAAGGGAGCCCGGCGACGCTACCAAAAAGCCCTCAGGCAGATCGGCGAAGCATCAACAGACGATGGCAAAACGGAGCTCTCAATTCGGATCGCGCGCGACGAACAATCGGTCTCCGAAACGGTCGAGAAACTCATCGAACTCCACCAACGCCACTGGCAATCTCAGGGAGAACCGGGAACCTACGCCACTCGCCGCATGAGAGAATTCATTCTCGAATCCGCCCTCGAATCGCTGGAGCAGGACAGATTGTTCTTGCCATCGCTCGTTCGCACCGACCCCAAAACCGGCGTCGAACAGGTTATCGCGACCCAGTTGTATCAGGTCGGAGACGACGGCCGACTGTACTGCTATAGCACCGGCGTGGACTACGATTTTGCAAAGCTCAAACCGGGCGCGTTGCTCAACACGTTTATCTTGAAGCACGCGCACGATCTAGGCTCTCCCGGTGTTGATCTGATGCGTGGCGACGAAGAATACAAAAAGCGTCTTCATGCTCAGCCGATCCCATCGATCCACGCAACCGTTGCCGCACCCACGCTGCAGGGTCGATGCAACCGCGTGATGAGCGATCTCGCATTCCGCTGCAAACAGATCGCCCGAAAACGACTCGGTCGACCTTTGGTACAAACACCGTTTCTCGAACAAGCGTTCGATCAGCGTTATCTCGAATTCCTGCCGACGGACGATCGATCCTTCCGCGAAGGCCCGGCAAAACTTGCCGGCGCAGACAACGAAAACGACAATGAAACTGGCGAGCGACCGATTATCCTTTCCTTTGCATCCGCGTTCACAGCTCCGTG
This sequence comes from Aporhodopirellula aestuarii, assembly GCF_023701485.1. Classification (GTDB taxonomy): domain Bacteria; phylum Planctomycetota; class Planctomycetia; order Pirellulales; family Pirellulaceae; genus Rhodopirellula; species Rhodopirellula aestuarii. The sequence continues at coordinate 1,920 of NZ_JAMQBK010000048.1, read as the reverse complement.
CAACCTGACAGCGAATCAACCGATTGATAACTAACGCTGTGTTTTTTTCTTAGCCCTATGCTACGTTCAACTGGTCATATGCTGCTGTTCTTATTACAAAGTGCAGAGCGTTTCCTGCGAATGAAGTAAACATGGCCAAATTGTCCCATCCATCTGCACACCCTGGCACTTTGGCTCCTCTGCGAGTCAACGGACGGGTCGGCAAATACCGACTCGATCGTCGCATCGGCCGGGGTGGATATGCGGATGTGTTTGCCGCCACCGATACGCTGCTATCGATCAAAGTCGCGTTGAAGATTCCGAACGCCCAGTGGTTGTCGGACGAACTCATCAACGCCTTTCGTCGTGAAGCCAAGATGACGATGGAGCTCGAACACCCCAATATTTTGGCGATCCGCGATGCCAGCTTCATCGATGGTCGTTTCGTAATCGTCACACCGCTGGCGAACCGAACACTCGACGACAGACTTAAAAATCGAATGGGTTTCGACACCGCATTCGAATTCACGTCGCAGTTACTCAGTGCCGTCTCGTACGCCCACGAACAAGGTGTCATCCACTGCGACATCAAACCCGAAAACGTGCTGCTGTTCGAAGGCGACCAGCTCCGTCTGGGGGATTTCGGGATCGCCAAGGCGGCGCAGAAGACGATCAGCGGCTCGGGGACTGGGACACTTGGTTACATGGCCCCTGAACAGGCAATGGGCAAGCCATCCAAACGGAGCGACGTGTTTTCGCTCGGATTGATCGCCTACCGGATGTTTTCGGGAAAGTGGCCGGAATACCCATTTGAATGGCCGTTTCCCGGATCGGCGACCCTCCGAAAACGCGTTCACCCCGACCTAATTGCGATTATCCGCAAATCCGTTGCGGTCAAACCGCGTGACCGGTTCGCCGATGCGGATAAAATGGAAGCAGCATGGGAGAAATCCCGTCTAAAAGCGATCCGATTCGCAAAACGGAATCGGAAAACGGCGTAAACTTCTACGTCGCATTCACTCTATCACCCATTTGCTTCCATTATGGTCGACCTCCGGGATCCCGATTCCATGACCGCCATCCTCGATTCAGCCGTGCAGTACTACCTCGAAAGTGAGATGGATGCGCCCGTTGTGATTCGAGATGCCCAAGGAAACATCGTCGCGTACTCGCGAACATGTCCTGGCAAAGAGGACCCCAATGACGACAGCGCTGTTGTCATTCGCATCCCCAACGGCGGACTCGTGTTGGCGGTAGCCGATGGCGTTGGCGGAGCCCCGGTCGGCTACAAAGCCTCAGCCATCGCAGTGCAGTGTCTCGCTGAAAGCATTGCCGCCCTCGATTCGACTGAAGACCTGCGTCCGGCAATTCTCGATGGCATCGAGAAAGCGAATGAAGAGATCCTCGACATGGGCACCGGCGCCGCGACCACGATCTGCGTCGTGGAAGTGCACAACCGGCTTGCCCGCGGATACCAAGTCGGTGACTCGATGGCAATCTTCGTCGGCGGTCGAGGTGCAGTTAAATGGAAATCGACATCGCATTCACCCGTCGGATACGCGATCGAATCGGGCATGCTCGATGAGGAAGACGCGATGCACCACGACGAGCGTCACATCGTTTCGAACCTCGTCGGTTCACGAACGATGCACATTGAAATCGGCCCCGCAATCCCCCTCGCCCCTCGCGACACCGTGTTGATCGCGAGCGACGGGCTGTTTGATAATTTGCATCTGAGTGAAATCTGCCAACTCGCGCGGGTCGGCCAACCTCTCGACCGGATGAATGCGTTGATCCGTTTAGCGAGCGACCGGATGAATCAGGCCTCACCGGAATCGCCAGGCAAACCGGACGACCTCGCGATGCTGTTGCTGGCACCGTAGCTCGTCTCGAACGCATTTCGCCTCTCATGCCAGAGGCGTTAGCAGCCTGTTGATTTTC
>NZ_JAMQBK010000047.1 GCF_023701485.1 Aporhodopirellula aestuarii | reverse complement strand
ACAATTATTGGGACGCTTCCAGTGGTTTCGTGATTGCGACGGGTTCGATAGGCAACACACGCACCGAGAGCGGTTCAAAATGACCGACGCCCTGGAAGCTCGCAGATACGACGTGAAGGCTACCGATTTTCAATGACATGTAGTCTTCCAGGACGTTTTCCGCGAGGCCGAGCAAGAGCCGAGGAAGCCCCTCCAAACTAGCCGGTGCGTCATACGTGCGTGAAGACAACCAGCCTCCCCTGGCAAGCGTCGTGCGTGACCGGCGGCCGACGGAATAGATCGTTCCGACGGAATGCATTCTCGCTTCGTCCGACGCCGTTCGCGAGAGCCGTGAATTGTAGTCACCACACAAACCTAAGTCGGACGACACGACCAGCATCCCCGCGGGCAAACCCATGTGACGCGGTTGGTGCACGCCGATTTCAGCGATGATTTGCCCCATCTCGTCTCGATATCTTCTCGCGGGGATCAACGATTGTCGGGCGAGGCGAAAATGATGTGCCGACATGGATCGCATCGCGTCCACGGCGTCTTGGAGAGACGATAGAGTTTGCAATCGATGTTGGAGATATTGTTGTCGCTTCATGCTGCCACCTTCGCATGACTAGCCTCACGATGCGAATCGATTGTCACCCTTGCGAGTGCCTGTGGGACGAGATCCGCAAGCGATTCTTTCCACCCGTTATCAGGAATTTGCCCAGCATCCAACAACGTTGCGATTTCAGGTAACTGATTTCGTGCCACACCGGCGAGTGCCTCGATCGCGATCCATGCTTTCGCCGGTGGCAGATCACCCAGCCAATGTTCGGTAACGGAAGTTAGTGCGAGCACTTGGCTGGTCACGTCGCGCGGTGAAAATCGTTGCTGCCGCAATATCGCACGCAGCAACGTTCCGTCCCGAAGTGTCGCTTGCGTGGCAAGGTCGATATCCAGGCCCACGCGTGACAATTTCTCCAATGCCTCAAATCGCGACAGATGGATTTTGAGGTTTTTTGATGCTTTCCGCATCGCGTGAGATTGAGCGACGGCGCCAATTCGCGAAACACTGCGTCCGATATCAATTGCCGGACGAAAGTCTCGTTCAAAACGTCCGGTATCGAGATAAATCTGACCGTCGGTAATCGAAATCAGATTGGTTGGAATGTAGGAAGATATATCGCCGTCAGTCGTTTCGACGAGCGGAAAAGCTGTTACCGAACCGCCCCCGAGGTCGTTGCTTAACGCAGCGGCCCGCTCAAGCAATTCCGCATGGACATAAAAAATGTCACCCGGATAGGCTTCGCGTCCCGGCGGACGATCCAGCAATAACGCAAGTTCACGGTAGGCGTCGGCATATTTTGTCAGGTCATCATAAACGATCGCGGCGTGTCCACCGGCGTCACGGAATGATTCCGCCATCGAGGCGCCGGCGAGTGGTGCGAGATATTGCAGCCCTGGACTGTCCGACGCGTAAGCCGCGATGATTACCGTGTTGGACAATGCACCAACACGTTCCAACGTGTCACGCAATGCACGAACACGCGACATCGGTTGTCCGATCAACACGTAAACACAAGCGACATCGCCGGGGCGTTGTGCGGCTATGAAATCAATCGCGAGCGATGTTTTTCCGACATTCCGGTCTCCGATGATCAGTTCGCGTTGACCACGACCAATCGGAATCGCCGCGTCAACTGCCATCACTCCAGTCCACAGCGTTTGTTCGACGCTTTTGCGTTGGATAATTTCTGGCGCCGCGCGAAACAACGGCAAACGGGACGTACCCGACAACGGAGGACCTTCATCAAGCGGTGTCCCGAGCGGATCGAGTATGCGTCCGAGGGCCTCATCGCCGACCGGCAAGTCCGGCAAACGTTGTAAACCGATCACACCCTCGCCTTCATGAACCAGTGACGCGCCCGCCAACAGGATCACGCCCAACTCGTCTGTTCGCAAGTCGAACGCGATTCCAAACGCTCCCGAATCGAACTCGAGCAACTCTTCGTATCGCACGTCTTGCAATCCCGCAACAATCGCAACGCCATCGCCGACGCGTCGTACAACTCCACGCGGTTTTATGGCATCAGCGAGCCGTAGCGACCCCGTCGCCGAAATCACGGTTTCCTCAATGGATGACGATGGCTCACTCATCAGAGACACTTTGTAGAGGGTTGTAGTGATTGGCTCTACTGTTCATCTCCTTGATTAACGCTTGACGCGCAAACTGTGTCAGACCGCTGGCCGATGCGTCAACTAAACCTTAGGCGGTGGAGACTCGCAACCCAACCCGCAGCGACTCATCCGTTCGGAAATCCGCGTCTTCGCCAGCCGAACCCAATGCTGTCTTTAGCGACTCGATCTGTTCCGACGAGAGTGTTTGCGAGGATTCCACTTTGACCGGCGACAGCTTCCCCTGGGGTAGCGATGCGAGTTGTTGGCAGGCCGCATTCACGAATGCCGACTGTAGCTCAACGCTGCCAATCTCCTCAAGAAAGCGACCGACAGATTCGGCTGCCGAGATTGCGGCCACCTCTGCAATCCGATCCGCCTGTGTCTCGGACATCCGCATCGCTAAGCGGTGGCTTTGCTCTCGTTCTCGATCCGCAGCGGCACGCGCGTCGGCCAACAGCTGTTGGATCTGTTGTTTGGCATCCTCCCTATCCCGTTGACGTTGTTCGTTCAGTTCCGATTGCAGGTTGGTTCGCTCGAGCTCGATCTGTCGTTTCATTTCTTCTGCCGCGGCTAATGATTCAGCCGCCACCCGGTTATCTGTTTCGAACTTCTTTCGGTATTCGGCAATCGCGTCTCGAACCGGATTGAAGAACAGCCATCCCAGCATGCCAGCCAATATCAGAAAGTTCGCAGCTTCGAACAGGAACGTCGTGATGGTAGGGGACACGGCTAGTTGCCCATGACGCTAAGAAACGGATTGGCGAACAACAGAATCAAGGCGACGACCAGGCAAAAGATCGCGGTGGATTCCACCATCGCTAAGGACACGAACAAGGTGCGAGTGATCGAGGATGCTTCGTCGGGTTGTCTCGCGAGTGCGTCCATTGCCGCAGCTCCAATCCGGCTTTCTCCGATCGCTGCCCCGATTGCACCAAGTGCCATGGTCAGCGCCGCTCCGGCCATCGCAACGACGGCGATGATTGTTTGGTCAGTCACGTTACCTACTCCTCCTCGGCACTAATCGCGGCGCCGATATAGACGGTTGAAAGGATTGCAAAAATGTATGCTTGCAGTAGCCCTATCAGCAGATCGAGCGCCATGATCGGCGTCGGTACCAAGAAACCCGCCAACGCGACTAACAGCCCGACGACCAGATGCCCGGACATGATGTTGCCGAAAAGACGAACGGCGAGAGCGAGCGTACGAGACAGTTCTGAGATCACATGGAGCGGCATCATTAGCGGATTCGGACGAAAATATTGTTTGACGTACTCCCACGTCCCGTGAGTCCAAATGCCTGCGATCGGAACGCTGAGGAAAACGACCGCCGCCAGTGCCGACGTGGTTGCTAAGCTCCCTGTCGCTGGATGGACGCCCGGAAGCTGTCCGGCAATGTTGCACGCGGCAATGAACAGAAACAAGCTGCCCGCTAGAGTCGCGACAATTGCATGTCGTCGACCGATGATTTCTTCCACGAGGCGGTCAAAACTATCCACCGTCATGAAAGCCACGATCGCGAGCCAGTGATGAGGTTGGCGAGAAACAAAATGGCGCAATAACACCGCCGCAGAAACAAGTGCAATCGTGACCGCTGTCGACGTCACCATCGTCTCAGTCACCGGAACGGGACCGATTTCAAAAATAACCGGGTCGCCGAAAATTCGCAGGTTCATCGTGATGGTCCGTTAATCATGTTGGTTGGCCTGATTGCGGTTTCCATTAGCGTGTTCCATGGTGCGATCCTGCTCACGGAACATCAACCAAACCGCTGGTACGGCAAAACCGATCGCCCAACCCGCGGCTCCGTACAGAATTTGGCCGTTCACCGCCGATGCCACCAACACGGCCGATACGAGTCCCAGTCGCAGAAAACCCCACAACGGAGTCCACGCAGAGACGTCACGCACATTTCTCCACAACATCGACGCTTGCGGCGCTCCGGCAAGCATCCCGAGTACAAACCAAATAAGACTTTTATTTCAATCATGTTTCTGCACCACTGACCGCCAGGCAACAAACGTGCCCGCGGCAACACCTACTGACATCAGGATGAGCGTGAAGCGAATGCCCGTGTCGTACCGAGCGTCCAGAAATCGGCCCAACAAACTGCCGCCAACGGAGCCCATGGCGATCGGCCACCCCACCATTCCGATGACTCCTAGTGAACGCCAAAAGCTCCGGTGTCCCTGTTCGCGACGTGCCAACCGCTCAGCGTCGCGACGTACCGCGAAACGGGGATCAATGCGTGTTGGCGGCTCGGTTTGCTTGATCACGGTTTTCCTTTCTGTGGATCGGAGACCTCTTCGCCCAGGTGAAGTTCTTGCAAGATACGCGACTCCAATCGCCCCATCGCTCGCCGCACGTCCATCTCCTCACTCGGTGAGTCGAGCAACTCGTCCAACGCACGCGACACGGAATCCACGTCGTCTGCAACCACTGCGATCGGTGTCAGCAGGCTCGCCGAATCACCGGACGCGTGCAGCAGACCGCCCGCTGTACCTGCATATCTCATTCCGCGGTCGAGTCGAAACGAGATTAGCCCTGGTTCGATCGCCAGGACATTCGCTTCTCCGCGCGGACGGACACCTACCTGGCCCGATTGCGTAGGAACACGCATCGACACGACGGCCATCTCGGCAACAACTTCTCGCGGCGTTCGGATGATCACGTGCAGTGTGTGCTGGCTCATGGTGTGGTCGCCTTTCTGGGACTCGATGCGGCAATCTCGTCCAACGAACCGATCATAAAGAGCTGTTCCTCGTCGAGTTCGTCGCATTTACCTGATAAGATCGCGTCCACGCCTTCGACGGTTTCTTCAATAGGTACGTTGCGACCGCTCATTCCGGTAAACGTCTCGGCAACGAAGAATGGCTGTGTAAGAAAGTTTCTTAGTCTCCTCGCGCGACCAACGGTTTGCCGGTCTTCCGCTGATAACTCGTCAATGCCCAACATGGAGATCAAGTCTTTAAGTTCTTCGTAGCGACCGAGCGTTCGCCGCGACGCTTGTGCGACATCGTAATGGCGTTGTCCGACGATGGTTGGATCGAGTGCCTTGGATGACGACGAAAGCGGATCAACAGCGGGATACAGCCCTTCTGCGGCTACATCTCGGGAGAGAACTAACGAACTGTCCATATGCCAGAAGGCGTGCGTGATGGCGGGATCGGCATAGTCGTCTGCGGGCACGTAAATCGCTTGTACCGAAACCATGTCCCCATTCTGCGTGGCGGTGATGCGTTCCTCGAGAGCGGCAATATCAGCAGCTAGGGTGGGTTGATAACCAACGCGTGAAGGCAAACGACCTAGCAGACCAGAGACTTCCATGCCTGCTTGTACGTGTCGGTAGGCGTTGTCGACCAGGAACAACACGTTCTTCTTCTCAACATCACGAAAATGCTCCGCAACCGAGAGTGCTGCTAAACCGACCAAGAACCTCGCGCCCGGAGGCTCTTTCATTTGTCCAAACACCATCGCCGTGCGGTCCATGAAACCGCGTTCCTGCAGTTCCTGCCATAACTCAAGTCCTTCGCGTGACCGCTCGCCGATTCCCGCGAATACAGCGATTCCGTCCAAGTTAGCCACGGCGTTGTGAATGAACTCCGTGAGTACGACCGTCTTGCCGACGCCCGCGCCTCCGAAGACCGCAACGCGCCCCCCGTGCGTAAATGGACAAAACAAATCAATCACTTTGATGCCTGTCGGATAGACGTCGCCCAATCCACGACAGAATGAGGGCGGCGGGGGCGACCGATAGAGTGGTAGAGATTCGTCCCAAGACAATTCGCCACGACCATCGAGCGGCTGACCATGCAAGTCGATGACACGACCAACGAGTTGCATGCCCACAGGAACGCGCAGTGGTGTGCCGTCACAGCACACATTTGCGCCCCTTTGCATCCCACGTGTGCTGCCCGTCGCGATCGCTCGCACCGACGAATTACCTAAATGAGAATGAACAACAGCGGTGACGTTACTGCCGCCGTCGAGGCTACATTGCAACGCGGAATCAATCGAAGGCAATCCGTCGGAAAACCACGCATCGATGACCGTTCCACGAACGGCGGTCACCTTCCCGCACATCGTTCGTACGCTCTTTTGTACGTGATTTCTCATGTGCTTCGCATCGACCTCCACTGTTTCAACCTGCGGCACGCTTTCTAAAAAGGGCGAGCTTGTGGGCACATCCCAATCGCGTGAGGCGTCATACTGCAATCAGTGAACCAAACCTGTTTGACGCAACATATCTGTTATTGATAGCGGCTTTGTAAAAACTCACTCGCGCGAAGCGATCCGCGACCTCCATCGAAAAATGTCGCCTCGGCATCGTGAATGCAGTAACCAATCGCGTCGGCAAGTTGTTCGCTTTTTGACTTGCCGCCGTAACTCATCTGATAGCGTTTTTCCCATGCCCCTACGTCTCATTGAAATCATCCTTCCGCGTGATTCGGCGCCGATCGTTGAGCAGTTGCAAAATTTCGGCAGCGTTTTGGATCGTTGGGATGATCAACTCAACGACGGAAAGGTCACCGTCCAGTTGCTGGTGCACGCCGGTAATGCCGAAGCGATGCTCGACGAACTCGAAGAGCGTTTTTCACATTTTGCAGATTTTCGGATCATTCTGGTTCCCATCGAAGGAACTTTGCCGCGACCGGTTGAGCCGGACGACGAAAGCTCCAACGGACATCCGAAATCACCAGAACGGATTAGCCGAGAGGAGATCTATTCCGATGTGTGTGAGGGTGCGCGAATTTCACGCACATTTTTGGCACAGGCCGTTCTCGCCACCGTGGTCGCGTCGGTCGGACTGACGCGGGACGACAACGCGGTCATTATCGGAGCGATGGTGATTGCGCCGCTGCTCGGCCCGAACATCTCACTTTGTTTAGCGACCACTTTGGGTGACACCAAATTGGCAATCACTTCCCTCAAAGCGAACGCTGCGGGGATGTCGGTTGCTCTTGCTTTGTCATTGCTGCTCGCCACGGTCTTTGTGGTTGATCCAGAATTGCCCGCCATCCAATCGCGAACGCAAGTCTCCGGTGGAGATATTCTGTTGGCCCTGGCGTCCGGGTGTGCCGGGGTGCTGGCGTTTACCAGCGGCGCCCCAACAGCATTAATCGGAGTGATGGTTGCCGTCGCGATTTTGCCACCGTTCGTCGTGTTTGGGCTCATGGTAGGTTCTGGTGATTTCGATGCCGCACGCGGTGCTTTTTTACTCGTCGCGACAAATGTGATTTGCGTTAATCTAGCTGGTGTGTTGACCTTCGCCGCACAGGGATTGCGACCCCGCGTTTGGTGGGAAGCTGAGCGTGCTAAGAATGCAATGCGACTTTCAGTCGGGATTTGGGTCACACTTTTAGCCGTTTTAATATTCCTGATTTATCAAGCCTCTTTAGAGTAAAACCGATATGAAAGTACACCTTGATCCCATTTCGATTAGCGATGCTTTGGATAAAAGGCGTCTGTCCCTATTTAGCGAAACTTGAAGGCTGCCTAGCGAGCCAAGCCCTTGCCAGATGTTCAGAATGAGACATGGAGGAGTGTCGATCTAATGACTGCGGGATTTCAAAATTAGCGGAACGAATAAATTCACCCGACGGCCCAACCTCTTCGGGCTGGCTGCGAGATGAATTGGCTGTGTGCATGACTGACCGCCTGCACACCGCAGAACGTGCCTATCCGCTCACCTGCTGCGGACGCACTTTGCATCCGAACTTATTATGGAAACAAAACCCAGCGAATTCCTCGCTAGTCGCTGGTTGGGAATCCGCGATCTTCGCCGCGCCGGCGGTACCTTGGTGATCTCGTCGGGGTTAGAATTGAGAAGGGTGAGAACGACATACGACTATTAGATTTTGATTTGTCTAGAGTCTCGACAGCCGTCTACACGGAGACTGGGTGAGAAATGAATGTTTTAATACGACGATTGTTTTTCTGCAGCTTTGCCGCGGGGCTGATCCTAAACGTGTTCATAAACACGGTTGCTGCACAGCCTCCGACCGATCCACGCTATGGCTCGCCGTATGGGAGTGCGTACGACTACAACCACAACTTTGGACGTTTTGGATATGGCTACGGCGCCTATCGGAGCGGTCACGCATCGACCGCTGAGGAAGGGATGGCGCGCGGGATAGCGGACGTGATTCGCTCGCGGGGGCAAGCAGCGCTGAGCTACTCGCAAGCGGCTACTGAAGCCGAGCGTGCTCGTCGGGCATATTTGGAAAACCGAAACTTCGCGATCAAAAGTTACGTCGAGAATCGGGCGATCCGTGACGAGCTTCGTAAGAAGCAATCTGACGAACGCAAGGAAAAACTCGCTGCCTATATTAAGAGCCGCGAATACCGACCATTATCGAGCTCCGAGTTCTACGAACCGACGGGCGAGATCAGTTGGCCGATCGCGTTGCAGCATCCGCACGATGCCAAGGGACGCCAGGAAATTGAAGAACTGTTTGCCGCGCGGGCCGAGAAAGGTAGTTTGCCCGCCGAAGACTACATCCGCTTGAACAAGCTGCTCAACAGCTGGGTGTACCACGTTGAAGATCACCAAGCAGATTTTTCGGTCAATGAAGTGGACACCGCAGTTCGATTCCTCCGTCGATTGGAAAAGCTGATCAAGGAGGACTATCAATGATTAGGCACCCCTTGCCCAGCGGCGATCGTAGTCGCCCAAACTCAGTTTCCGACGTCTCGCTTGCCTCTTCCTTCTCGCTTGGTTCCAACATCGTGACGAAACGAGCCTCTCACGCCATCGCCTGTTTTCTGTTGTGCCTAACACCAGTCGGAATCGGTATTCCGCTGTCGGTTTCCACGCCCGCGTTCGCTGAAGAGAGTGGTGCCGGCGCCAGCGTTCCAGGCTTGATTCAAGCACTCGGTAGCGATGAAGTGAACACCCGTTGGAAAGCGGCACGTGATTTGGGCCGAATGGGGCCAGCGGCCGAGGAAGCGATTCCTAGGTTGCTCGCCGCGCTCAAGGATCCTGACTCGGCTGTCCGTCTTCATGCCGCGACTGCGATCGGTCACATGGGCAATGACAGCCAGGCAGTAGTCGCGAAGCTGATCGAAGTCGTCGGTGACTCAGACACAAACGTCCGAATCGCGGCTGTCAATTCGATCCGTCAACTAGTCGATGATCCCGAGGTGCTCGTTCCACTCGCAGTCGGGATCATTGAAAAAGAGGACCCGCTGTTTGCCAGTCGTTTAGTCGAGACGATCGTGATGCGAGGCGAAAAAGCTGTTCCCTATCTGATCGCGGCGTTAAAAAACGACCATGCCGCGTATTGGTCATGCCTTGCGATTGAAGAACTCGGTCCGACGGCAAGTGCGACTGTCCCGGCGTTGATCGATTTGTTCGAACGGAACCCGGACAGTGAACTCAAGGTCCAAGCTTTGCTGGCGTTTGCAAAGATTGGTCCGGAGGCGATCGCTGCCAAACCACTCATTCTCTCCTTGCTGACTCAATCGACCGAGAACTCGGTCATTACCGCCGCAGCGTACGCATCGGGATCACTGGGGATCGAAGAAGCGACGACGCGACTTCGTGAGACCGTCGACAGCGACGAGCCGTTGCTCGCCTTGGTGTCTCGTTGGGCACTCGCAAAGTTACATCCCGACGACGAATCGCTCTTGAACGCGGCGGTTGACGAATTGGTAACGAGCATGGGGAGTGACGACGCCAGTCTCCGGCTCGCCGCTGCCAAGGGACTTCAATCGCTTCCAGTCGATCCGGGCGTGGTCGGTCCAAAGCTGATGGAACTACTCAACGATTCCGATCCCGTGGTTGCATACAATCTTGTTGACGCCTTGGCGAGTCTAGGCGAAGCCGCTGCGACGCGAGCCGGCAAAGGGCTTGCCAACGAGGAGGTACGTGACTTGGCAGTGAAGGTACTCGACCGATTGGGTGAAGATGCGTCTCCAGCGGTGCCGGATATCGTGTCCGCGTTGGCCGGTGCAGAAGGCGAGTTTCGCTCCGAATTGATATCCATCCTCGCACAGATCGGACCTCCCGCATCGCCGGCGACAACAGAACTGATCAATGCTCTCGACGATGCCTCCGATCAAACTCGTGTCCAGGCGTTGTACGCAATCGGTAGCATCGGACCGGGCGCCCGCGAAGCGAGTCCCGCCGTCAAAGCGTTGTTGGTCAAAACCGACGACACGTTCGAAAGGATTCTGGCGGCATGGGCCATCTCGCAGATCGACGCGTCTAACGAACAGGCGGTCGCGATGATTGTTCCCGTGCTGATCGAGGGATTGAGTTTCCCGGACGGACGCGTTCAGGCCGAAGCGGCGTCGACTCTCGGATCGTTAGGTCCTGCGGCCAGCGAAGCGTTGGACGAACTCGACGCGTTATCTGCCAACGAGTTCGTCCCGCCGGAAATCCGAGAGGTTGCAAAAGATGCCGCCGACGCCATTCGTTGAGTGCGGCGTCTGCGTGACTCTGTGAGGCTGTGAAGTTATCAGTGTGGCCGTTCGCTCCGCGAACGAGCGTTCCCGTAAGCTTCGTTTGTGGGGGACATCGATTTAAGTGCAGCAGGATTTCAAATGTATCGGAACGGCGCGAGCCGTCCGGTGACTCGGGACCGGCCGGCTTACGCCGTTCCGCTAAAAAAGACACCAAAACAATCAACGTCCTCCGGCGAATAGATTCACAGCCTCTGTGAGTTAGGCGGCGTCGACTTCGAAGTGCTTGGTTTAAGTCTTGTGGAAGCGACAACCTGATTTACCGCTTCCGGCACTAGCGTCAATCGATCGTGACCTGTAAGCGAGTAGGACCGGGGCTGGGCCACCTCCAAACTTCGCCTAGCTGGACGACGCCACTTTTCACGGAGCTCGGTCTCTTTAAGACTGAAAGTTGCGGGCATTAGCCGCTCCCGGAGCCTCGGGGGACTGCCTGCGAACCTAAGGCTTTGAAGCGATTGTGCAAGCCGAAGTTGATCGTCACAAAATGGGGCATCGTACACCGTGTGTTTCGATACACTGACGGGTAGATCATCCGCACGGCATTTTTCGTTCGGAAGCATCCGCACAAACACAATCTCCGATGCCACTCCATTCCTCTGACGTTCACAGTCTTCGCCGCGTGTTCATGCAGGCATTTGCGGTGCATGACATTACCGAACCGCTCGTTTCATTCGACGATTTCGCTTCGACGGAGAAAGTACGCGAAATCATGGACGCGGGACATTGGGAGGTTGTCGGCATTCGACGAAATGGAAAAGTGCAGGGGTACGTGGAGCTTGACGAGCTCGGCGATGGAATCTGCGGCGATTTTATGAAACCCTTTGACGAGTCAATCATTGTTCCGAGCACGGCGCCGCTAGCGGAACTGGTGTTGCGATTGCGAGATCAGCGGCGGATGTTTGTTTCCATCCTCGGATGTGTCGGTGGATTTGTTAGTCGATCCGACCTCGACAAGCCGCCCGTCCGAATGTGGTTATTTGGAATGGTGACGTTGATCGAAATGCGCTTCCGCAGATTGATCGAACGCCACTGCACCGACGAGAGCTGGAAAGCTTTTCTTTCAGCCAGCAGAATCCGAAAGGCGGAGCAATTATTACAGGAACGTGACCGACGAAACCAAAGCGTAGCCCTCTTGGATTGCCTGCAACTCTCCGACAAGGCACAAATCGTGGCGCGGAACAAGATGCTGCGGGAACGCACAAGGTTCGAATCGCGAAGGGAAGTCGAGCAGACCGCCAAGATGCTTGAGAAGCTCCGCAACAATCTCGCTCACTGCCAAACGATCACCACAGGTGACTGGGATGCGATCGTAATCTTGTCAGAAAATCTTGACGGTGTGCTCGATGGGCCTCCCGATGCAAAGGACGAGGCCCCAAACATTCCATCCGCCTGAGAAACGAGACATCGATGATTGCTGCGTCTGCGCACGCCCCGCACCGGCGGACCGCTGAAGTTCTGAAGGTTTCATTTTTTTGATGTCAGCTCCAGCGTAGTCGCCTGTTCACTATTGGCGAGATCATCCAATTCACATCAAGAGAGCGCTTATTCTGGCGAGTCGATGACGCGTCCGATTGTATGAATCGTAGGAACCCAACCGGCGCGTTTCACCAAATTGGTTGCTGGGGACACGCGAATTCCCCGACACCACGATCAATCTGAGCGTAGTGTTTAAATGCCGGAGCATCGTTTTGACACCGGTGGAGCCGGGGGGTTCCTCGTTGGGCAGAGTCACTTCATCCAGTGACACTGATAGCGTTCTCCCTATGTCAATCAATCCGAACTTTTCGACAAACGCTGCGACCACGCAACGTCTGCAGATTGCCAGCGTTCCCTACACTGAACGGGCTACCAAACGTTCGACGGAACAGTCCGTCGAGTCAGTTGCCAAGAGCGACGTCGCACCATCACTCAAACAACTCTCAACCGTGGTTGCGAGTCTGCGCGATCGTCTTGTCACCTCGGTTCGAACTGGCGAGTCGTTCCCTCAGGAATCAATTGACAAGACGCTGAAGCAGGTAGATAAACTGCTCGGCTCGTCCAACAATACCGATGACGGCCCAAAAACGGATGCCCGCAATGGACACGTCAAGCAAGATTCAGACGCTGATGTTTTGGATCTGTCGTCCGTCAACACGAGATCGGCCGAAGGAACCACGTTAGCGGACATCGAGCCTGCAAAATCGCTTGGCGGGAAGGTCAATGTCGCCGGCACTCATGGAGGTCTTGTCTACACCGGAGAAAACGGCCAAATCAGAGACGGCGCGTTGCTGACACTTACCGGCGAATTGGGCAGTTCGACGATTCTGGTGTTCAAGCAACAATCGCTCAATACAGTCCGCGACTCAATCAACGCCAAGACCGCTGACACCGGGATCACCGCGACAGTGACAGGTGACAACCTGATCTTGGTCAGCAATCCACCCGAAACGGGTAACGTCGAAGTCTCCGTTTCCAAAGGGACCTTTCAGACCACCCAGCGGAGCAGCGATGCGACTACCGGTCACCATGATGCGTCGGGTTCTCAGAACGACGCCCACGCACCACTGACGGGAGCGATTCTGCAAGCGTCCAAGCAGGCCGTCGGCGGGTTGATGGAACTTGGTTCGGAGCAAGTCCAGGAGCCGTCGGAGATGACCTCGTTCGACGCGCTGGTGGTGACAGCCGAAACGCTCCGTAATCTGCAATCGCTCACCGGCGAAGCAGTTACTCCGCTCGGGAAATCGCCAACGGGAATGCTGCTCGATCAATACGCGTAAGCCACTCGATTCCTCGAGTTCGTGGAGAACTCATCAAGACTAGCGGTTTGAAGCCGTGCTATTGGCGGATTCCGCTACCGCCAGTCTCCGTCATTCCGAGCCACGGAGAATCTTTTGGCGAGATTCAATGACGGATATCCTCGCTAGACTTGGTTGAGCTCCTTCTTTCGTGACTGCGATCGCCCGCCACGCTCACCAGCTGGGCGGAATCGTGAAGGTCATCCGTTTCTGCAAACGCAAGGACATCGTCGCAATCGTGTACGAATACGGTGTCAAAAATCAATGGAACAGGCAATTCCCGAGCAAGTGATTGCCTCGGGAGTATCGATACCGCGAGATGCAACAGTGCGGCGAATGCGATCAGTTGGATGGCTGTTATCGATTTGCGACCCCTGTTGTTGGTCTTGGGAGTGGCGGCATTCGGCTGTCAGGCGGCATCACGCAGCTGAATGTTGCTCGCAATCACACGGTTTTGAGTTGGGCGGTTGACGTCGGATCTGCGATTCGCTGTTGTTCTTGTATGACGATGTATAGATCGTCGATTCCTTCTGGCGGCGCGGGCGAGTATATTCAAGATTCCCACCGTTCGTGTTCGCCCCCATCGTTGATGAACAATCACTCACAAAACTTGCCGACCCGCATCTCGTTGTTGGAACTGGCCCAATCGGGCAAGGATCATCCAGCATGGGAGGAATTGCTCGACTACTACCGGCCGTTTGTGCGACGGATCTTGACGCGTCTCGGCGTTTCGGCGTCGGACCTCGACGACGCCTGTCAACTGGCGCTGATGCGACTTTGGCGCGACCTCGTAAACTACCGGCATCAGCCCAATCGGGCGCGTTTCCGGACTTGGCTTTCGCAATTGATCCATAACACCGCAATGGATTGGCATCGGCATCAGCGGCGAAATAACCAGACGATGAGTACCGAAACGAAAGAACTCAAGCAATCGTTGATGTGTGAATCTGATTTGGAAGAACAAATCGAAAAGGAGTGGCGACAGCACATTGTCAATCTGGCACTCGAACGTCTCAAATCGGTCTTCTCCGGTGATGCGTTAGACGTTTTTGTTCGTAGTGTGGAGGGGGAATCCGCGGCCCAAATCAGCAAGGATTTGAACATCCGCGAAGAAAGCGTGTACGTATTGAAACATCGAGTCAAAAAGCGACTGATCCTCGAAGCATTCGAACTGCGTCGCGAACTTGAATTTCCAGACAGCACACCGTGAAACGCAGTAATTGCAGCAAAATCATCCACTCAACAAAATACTCATTAGCCAATAGTTATGACCAATCGTTCAGCTTCCCGAGATCCGGTCGAGCGTATCGAACGGATCAATCCGATCGTAGACGACGTCTTCGACCAAGCGGATCCGACGAAAGCATACGGGCAAGCTCTCGAGTCCGACGACGACATTTGTCCGCTGTTCTGTGCGATTACTCGAATCAAGTCACGCTATCAGGAACCCGAACTGATAGGGCGTGGGGGCATGAAGGAGGTCTATCGCGTTTATGACGCGAAAGCAGCCAGACATGCTGCGTTGGCCAAGCCTTTACCTGAATTCTCAAGGGACCAGTTCGACGCTTTCTTGCGAGAGGCACATCTTACCGCACGATTGGACCACCCCAACATCATCGACCTGTTCGATATGGGCGTGGATGACGAGGGACGACCTTTTTTCACGATGGAATTGAAACAAGGACGTTCGCTGCGCGGCGTGTTGAATTCCATCAAGAATGGGGAACAACTCGGTGAATTTCCGTTGCAAAGACGACTGGAAATTTTTCAACGTGTTTGTGATGCCATCGCCTACGCCCATTCGCGTCGAATTTTGCATTTGGACATCAAACCAGAAAATATCTTCGTCGGAGACTATGGCGAAGTGAAGGTCTGTGACTGGGGCATGGGCGTCGTGATGGCGCAAGAGCAGGGCGAACACAACTCCGCCGTATTGCTCGATCCCGATCTTTACGGCTCGTTGTTGGATTCCGCCAAGGGGACGCCGGTTTACATGGCCCCGGAACAGAAAAATAAACGGCAAACGAAAACTCCCCAAATGGACATCTACGCGATGGGATGTCTATTGCGTGAACTATTGACGCTCGAACTGCCGGCCGACGGCTCAGACACGGATTCCAACTTAGATGCCGCGTTGGCCGCGACGATTGGCAAAGCGACCGCAAGGATCCCCAGCGATCGATACCAAAATGTAGAAGAACTCAGGAATGATGTTTCACGCTTTTTGGGAGGATACAGCAGCTCGGTTGAACGATTGAGCCTTCGTCGCGAGGCAGCTTTGTTCTATCGGCGACACCGCGAGGCGTGTGCGATCGCTTTCGGATCGCTGGCCATTTTCGGGATTTGTGTGGCGTATTTCGTCATCCAACTTCGCCTCAGTCGTCAGCAGGCCGTCGAAGCGCTCGAACGATCAGAGAGAGCGCAGGCTGTGGCTGAGCAATCGCAAGCGGAAGCGGTTACATCACTTGCGCAGTACCTCGCGGAAAAAGAAGAATCTGAAAAACGCCAATACCAGCAGGTCCTGTCCGCTATCGACCTTTCTGATTTCGTGACTGACTCAAAGTTCCTGCGCGACGAAGCCCTGCCATCGGCGATCGCGCATTCGATGAAGCATCTCGAATCGATTCTCATTTTTGATCCGCCACCTGATTCGAAAGCGTGGCTACAGAAATACTATTTGTATTTCCTGACGCAAAATTTCGACTTGGCGCTGGAGTTAGTCGACCAAGGTAAGTTCATCGAGCCGGATCTTGTCTTGCTTGCCGACAAGTATTTGGAATTGCAAGATGCCGAGGGGCACCTCGATACGGATGAGTTCATTGCGCTTCTCCGTGAATTGTGCTCACCCGGTCCGGGACTATCCCGGCTGCGTCGAGGACAGCTAGCCGAAAAGATGCTGATCTTCGATAGCCTCCAACGCAATGCGATCGCCGACAAGGTAAGGGTCGTTCAGGCGTGGATCGAGATCAACAACCACAAATGGCAAAACCCGGAAATGGTATATGAGGCCAATACGGAGACAATCCGCTTACGCGGCAAAGGACTGACTCGGTTGGCAAGGATTTTCAGCGGAGGGGGACCTGCCAATCAAAAACTATGCTTGGTGTACATCCTCAAACCGAGAGTACTCGACCTTCGCGAGATAGAAATTTCCCGACTGTCCGACCTGACCGGTCTGGAGCTTCAGGAACTCGATATTCGCCAAACGCCCGTCACCAATTTGTTGCCATTGCAGAATAATCGCAGCCTGCGTCGCGTTTACATCGACCCAGATCAAGTGTCGGAATTCCAACTTGCGAACCTGCCAGAGTCGATTGAGATCGTTCAGGAGAGCGAGTGAGTTTTGTTGCCATGCTCGGACAGGCTGTGAAGTAATTAGTGTGGCCGTTCGCGTAAGCTTCGTTGGCGGGTGACGTCGACTGTTTTAGTGTTCTTCTTAGCGGAACGGCGCAAGCCGTCCGGTCCCGAGTCACCAGACGGCTCACGCCGTTTCGTTAAGTTTATTGGCGGCAGCCCGCGAGCCCTCCGGTTCCAGCCACCTCAAGTTCAATCAATCACTTTTTGCTCACAGACCTGCCAATTCGTCGTGAACGCCGTCATACACGGCGTGGTGATGAAACTTCGCTTACGAAGCGCACGATGACAATTGAATCCGTCTACAATCGGATTTTCGCGTTTGGCGTTCTTTCAAAAAAACTCGCTAGGAATCTTTGCGAATGGTTTATCTGCGGTTCTTGACTCTGCTGTTGTATTTCCTCGTCCTCGTTGACGTGAATAGCGTGAATGCCCAAACGCTTCGAACCGACACATCGGATGTCGAGAAAAAACAACCCAATATCATCTTAATCATGGCGGATGATGTGAGTTGGGAATGTTTTGGATGTTACGGCGGTGAAGACTACGAGACACCTAACATCGACGCGCTCGCGGGAGCCGGTGTTCGCTTCGATCATTGTTATTCGACGCCGATCTGCACGCCGTCTCGCGTCAAGATCATGACCGGGCGATATAGCTTTCGAAACTATACCCATTTCGGATACCTGAACCCACAAGACAAGACGTTCGGGAATTTGTTGCGGTCAGCGGGATATGAAACCGCGGTCGCTGGCAAGTGGCAGCTCAACGGTCTTTATCACAAGGCAGTGGGATGCGACGACAGCTCACGCCCCAACCAAGCCGGTTTTGATGAGTACTGTCTTTGGCAATTGACCAAAGAGAAGGGCGCACCTGACGGAGGTGAACGGTTTTGGAGTCCGACGCTGGAATGTAACGGCCACGTGCTAACGTCGAAAAATAATGCCAATCTGTACGGACCTGACATCATGTCCGACTTCGTTTGTGATTTCATTAAACGTGAACGTGATAAACCGTTCTTTGTTTACTACCCAACTGTGCTCGTTCACAACCCGTTTGTTCCAACCCCAGTTACGATTGGCGATCAACCGCGCGACCATTCGGCGAACAAGGCTCCGAAAGATAGAACTGCACAGAAAGCCAACTTTGTCGCCATGGTTCATTACCTGGACCAGATCATTGGCAAAATTCTTCGTTCCGTCGACGAAGCTGGCAAATTGGAGAATACGCTTATTTTGTTCACGGCTGACAACGGAACCAATCGCGCGATCAGCTCGCAGTGGAACGGTCAGAAGATAACCGGCGGGAAGGGCGGTACCAAAGACATGGGCACGCACGTTCCAATGGTCGCGTTTTGGAATGGGCACACTCCGGTCGGCCATGTCTGCAGTGATCTGATCGACTTCACAGACTTCTATGCAACCTTTGCAGCCGCGGCCGGCATAACGCTCGCGGACGATGATCCGATCGATGGACGCAGCTACCTGCCGCAGCTCAATGGTGAAGTTGGAAACCCGCGTGATTGGGTACTGTGTCATTACCAACCGTATTGGGGTGGGTTCAAAGGATCTCAGTACGTGCGAGATGAGCGGTACAAACTGTATCGTGATGGGTCATTCTATTTCGTGCCGAACGATCTCAGGGAATTGAACAATCTCGCCAAAGGAGCCGCGGGTGAACGTGGTGAGACCGCGCGGGAGCAACTCAACCGAGTCCTGAAGTCTGTACCACCCGGGCCGCCGGAGACCGGTGGCAAAAACGCAAAACATCGCCCCACATATCCAGATTGGCCAGCGATCACCAATGTGAATGACTAGTTTGTCTCGTATGGTTCGCTATCCAAACGGCACATACGGGTTGGCTCGATGAGCCACACGCAAGTCGAGTTTCTCGCTTGGTTTGGGGAAGCGAAGCCAATCGCCTATTCGGGATTTGCAATCGGGTACCGACATCCTGCATTATCGATCAACGCGATGACCGTCCCACTGAATGAGAACGTGGAAGAATCTTGCGGGGCCGCGGGACAGCGTTGTCGTGCCGTTCGCTAACGATCAGATGTCGTTCTCCCATTCGCCCGCATGCAGAAAGGGTATAGATTATACTCGACTGAGCTCGCAATTCCTTATTATCGCCCCGCGTCTCCCATCCGACCCGCTAAGAATACTCCCGATGCACAAGCCTTTGTATTGTCTGATCTTTTTTGCTGCCCTGGAGTTGTCCGGAGGCTTCTCACCGTGCACCGCCCACGCAGAATTGACAATCGCGTCGCCGTTTACTGATTATGCTGTGTTGCAACGTGATTTGCTGGTGCCGGTCTGGGGGACCGCTGACGCGGGAACAACCGTAACGGTGGAATTCGCCGGGCAGGAAAAGACTGTCATCGCGGACGACGACGACCAATGGATCGTGGAGCTTGCCCCCATGGCTGCTTCGTCGGAGCCACGCAAGTTAGCGGTTAATGGCTCCGATGGTTCAAGCGTCCAGTGCAACGATGTCGTCGTCGGAGAAGTCTGGATTTGCTCGGGGCAATCCAACATGCAAATGGGATACGGCGGCGTTCCGGAGATCAAAGCTTTGGTTCCTTCGATGGAGAACCTCCGCTCGTTTACCGTCGTCAACACGGTCGCGTTCACCGAGCAGGATTCGTGTAAGGGCGAATGGGTGCGGCAACAACCCAACAGTGCCGTTGCGTTTGCGTTCGCGTATTTTTTGGAACAGGCCGCGGACGTTCCCGTTGGCATCATCCAGGCTTCTTGGGGAAGTTCATCGATCGAGGGATGGATGCCGAGGGACATGACGAAGAAACTGCCTCATTTCGATAAGCGGATGGAGGAATTCGACGCAGACAAGAAAGCACTGGCACGGATTCAATCTTTGTTAGACGGTCCAAAGCCATGGGATCGCAATAGCGACATCTTTCTTCGCACGCGACCGAATATTCTCTACAACGCAGTCATGCATCCACTAGTACCGTATGCTTGCCGGGGACTCGTTTGGTACCAAGGCGAAGCCAACACCAAGTCGGTCGCGGATATGTTGCAATACGGTGAAACACTTCCGGCGTGGATTCAACGTTACCGCGAAGAGTGGGGACGCGCTGATCTTCATTTCCTCGTCGTGATGCTTCCTGGATATGCGAAGGGCCTGAATAACGAAGCGGAAAGTCCGTCCGCAAAATCGTGGGCTTGGATGCGTGAATCACAACTCAACGCACTCGAACTACCTCACATCTCAGTTGCGAACACGATTGATCTCGGGCACGCGACTAACATTCATCCCTCCGACAAACTGCCTGTCGGGAAACGGCTGGCGTTGCTCGCCGCGCACGATGTGCTGGGGATGGAAGTCGAGGCACGCGGCCCCGTGATGACACGCGTCGAAAAACAAGGAAAAAACCTAGTCGTGCACTTCGACCATGCTGAAGGTCTTCTAACGACGGATGGGAAATCGCCATCAGCTTTTTGGATCGCAGACGATTCGGCAAAATGGGTGAAGGCGAATGCGGAAATAAAAGGCAGCACCGTTGTGCTGAATTCACCGGATCTCAACAAACCGCTCTACGTCCGCTACGCCTTCGCCGGCAAGCCGGGCGTGAATCTGGTCAATGCGGCAGGTTTGCCCGCCTATCCGTTCCGCTCGGACACGTTTAAGCCTTAAACGACTTGGCGTATCGGATCGAGTTCGCGCGGTTGAGTCCCCCCCCCAAGGCAGCCGAGCAGTTGTTGAACCCATGTTGTTGCCTAGGCATTCTTCACGCCTCGGATAACGTTACATCGTCGACCCTACACGACTCGACGTCTCCAAAGACGTTCTGCCAGTGTATAGAATCGGGCGGAAGATCAGTCGAACATCAATACGGTCAAGATTCCGCCGACTACGAATCCGATCTCCTGGCTTGACGACCACAAGAGTCTCCTGCAACTTCGCGGAAACCGTGTTTCAATGTCTCGATCTCGCAAACCTGAAAACACCTCTGAAAGACGAACACCCGCCATGAAACAATCTGCCCGCCATTGCGTAATCGCACTCGCGATGATGCTGATCGCTTTGTTGTCTACACCGCTTGTTTCGGCATCGGAAACGAAACCGCCGAACGTCGTCGTCTTCCTCGTCGACGACTTGGGGTACATGGACATCGGAGCCAATAACCCTGATTGTTTCTATGACACACCCAACATTGATCGCCTTTCTGAGTCGGCGATGCGATTCACCGATGGCTATGCTGCCAACCCGGTTTGCTCACCGACGCGTTACAGCCTGATGACGGGTAAGTACCCCACGCGAGTTCAAGCGACCAATTTTTTCTCCGGTCGACGTGGAGGCACGTTCAAGCCAGCTCCGCTGCACAGCAACATGCCGATTGAGGAGATCACGATTGCCGAAGTATTGAAGGGAAAGGGCTACGCGACCTTCTTCGCCGGCAAGTGGCACCTTGGCGAAAGCGAAGAATTCTATCCGCAAAATCAAGGCTTTGACGTCAACATTGGCGGCTACAGCAAAGGCGGCCCCTATTCAGGCAAACGATATTTCGGACCGTTCGAGAATCCTCAAATGGCAGTCGAAAGTCCCGAAGGTGACCACCTTCCTGATCGCTTGGCGAGAGACACAGCCGCCTTCATCGAAGAACATCGAGAGGAACCGTTTCTGGCGTATCTGGCATTCTATTCCGTGCACACGCCTTTGATGGGACGTCCCGACCTCGTCGAGAAATACAAAAAGAAAGCTGAGGGAATCGCCGGTGAAGAATTCGCCGAAGAGGAACAGGTATTCGGTAAAGGCGTCCGCAACGTACGAATCCTGCAGAAGCATGCGGTATACGCTGCGATGGTCGAAGCCATGGATCAAGCCGTCGGGAAAGTGCTCCAACAACTCAAGGACTCCGGTGTTGAAGACAACACGATTGTAGTATTCACTTCCGACAATGGCGGACTGTCAACTTCCGAAGGGTCACCGACCAGCAACCTGCCGCTTCGAGGCGGCAAGGGGTGGGTCTACGAAGGCGGCATTCGAGAACCCTGGATCGTGAAGTATCCGGGCGTCACAGAGGCCGGGTCCGTGTCGTCGGTGCCGATCTGTTCTATCGATCTGTTGCCGACCATCGCCGCCGCTGCGGGTGCCGAGTTACAACACCCGGTCGACGGGATCGACATGCGGCCCGCTCTGGAAGGCGGAACGTTGGATCGCGAAGCGTTGTATTGGCACTACCCGCACTACAGCAACCAAGGTGGAATCCCCGGCGGAGCGATTCGTGTCGGTAAATACAAACTATTTGAGCGGTACGAAGACGGCCGTGTGCATTTATATGACCTCGAATCCGATCTGAGTGAAAGCAAAGACCTCGCGTCCGAGATGCCCGAACGGGTTGAGCAGATGCGGAAGCAATTGCATGACTGGTACCAGTCAGTGGACGCCAAGTTCCTGCAGCCCAAGGAAGGCCGAGAACCCTGGACGCCAGCCTATCTGCAATAGTATTTGTCTAGCCTGAACTTAGGGTTTGCGTGAACCGGAAAGCTCGCGTCCAACACTGTCTACTTTGGTCGCGGTGCGGCGCAAGCTGCACGGTTGCTCGATAAGATGTCCGAGTTTTACTGGGCGGTTCGCGCCGCTCCGCTACAAAAACCACCCGGTCACTGCGAAAGTAGATGGCACAGGCACCAGCGTTCTGCGGAAGTAGCGTGCTTTGCCCGGCAACGACTCTCCGTCACCGCAGGCAACCGCACCACTTCGGTGACCATCATCGTTGTTGACGTCACGCGAGCGGATTATCTCGCGCCATCACCAAATGAATCTTGATCGAAAACTCGCAAGCTGACTCGCGGGGTTTAGGGAACACGAGACACGTGTTCGTTTGTTCGATCCTTATTCCCGTACCAATACGCGAAATTCACCGACCAATCGCATCGAACGTCCCGTTCCGGACACCACCTGCACTAGCACCGAGTGCGCACCTGGAACGGCGTCTGCCCGCGTCACCAATCTTACCGCAACGACTGTAACGTGCTTGTAAGATCCATCGGATTGACGCCCCGTGAACTTGCCCGTTTGATACAGCGCAGCCTGCAAGTCCGACGACCGGTCTTCGTTGAATTCGATGGACAATCCGCCTGACTCGTAACGGGTGTTTTCTTGGGCGACCTTTTGAGTAACCTCTTCGGGAGACATCGGCTTGCTGCTGAGCAAAACAACTGGTGCACGCCCGGTTCCCTCATCCCAACAAAACTGCAATTCCTTCGATTCACCTTGGGTCATCATGACCAGAGCTTTCGGAGCCGATTGCTGTTTTTCCAGTTCCGTTTGGTCGTTGGCGGATGAAGCCCGCGTCACCAGGAGTGTCAACAATGTCATTTTGAACAACAAGGATTGTCGTCGAAGCATTCTAAAAACTCATGTGAGGCGATGATTGCGATTTCGGATGAGGCATTAACACTTGCGGGCCGGTTCCCCCGAGAGGCTTGTCTCAGTATGACATTCGTGCACTACTGCTATGACAGGATGCTGTCCGCCCAATCTGCTGCGTGGCAGACCGAAACGATCCAAGCGTTCAAAGAATTTTTGGCAGTCCAGCGATTGCGTCGGTTAATCGTAGGACCCTTGGTTAGCATCAAATGACAGATCTACAGAATCACTCCAGCCATCTGCCTACAGGTGTTTGTTTAGAAACGCGTCGACGGCATCTACCGTCGGCATGAACCATAATTGGTTGGCCCAAAATGGATGTGGGGCGTCCGGCATCATGACAAACTCGTTTGGAATATTGTGCTGGTCGAGAATCACACGAAGTTCACGGTATCGCGTCCCTGGATTGTCGAGTTCACCATCAATAAACAGCATGGGTGGAAGATGGGGTCCGGCGTGGCTGATCGGAGAGGCCTCGCGGTAGAGTGATCGATTGGAAGACGGTGTTTGGCCTTGCAGGAAATCGATCGTCGGATGTCCCTCAGGCCTCTTCGCGGCCGCTTCGATCCCATCGACGGTTTTTGGGTCGAGTAGATTCATCGGACCGCACATCACAACCGATGCTTGAACCTCCGACGACGCCGTACGATGATCGCCGTCACCTTCATAGTCGCTTGAGCCATTCGTGGCGGCGACGAAACCTGCGATGTGACCGCCTGCGGAACCACCGAGACAGGCAATCCGCTCTGCGTCGATGTTGAAACGTTTTGCAAACGTCCTCGTCCACCGAACTGCCGCCTTGGCATCGTGAATTGCGGCGGGAAAAGGGGCTTCACCGGAAAGCCGATACTCGGGAACAACGCACACGTAGCCACGCTGCGCCAACGCCTGAGCCAAAGGAGCGAACAGCCCGGGACGCCCATTTTGCCAACCGCCACCAAAGTACATGACGATAGCTGGCGAGGGCGACACTGCCTTCTCAGGACGATAAACGTCGAGTGTCAATCGACGTCGACGCTTTTTATCAACATAGGTGAACATGAGCGAGCCTTCCGCGATCACACCTTCGGTCATGTCAGGGCGGACCTTCGCCGATACAGGCCTTCGATTCGCCGCTTGTTCTTGCCCATCGCACTGACCGGGGATCCCCACCATGCTGGCAGCGAGAAGAACCAAAACCGAAAGGATGAAATGTCGGGACATCAAGTCGTTTCCTTGTTGGTAGGGGGCCTCGAACGCGATTGCGCGCCGGTGCCACGGTGAGCCGATAGTCTTTGCGCCCACGCTGTTTACGAGTGGTCCGACGATCGCAATCTCATTTGCGATTTGATCTCAGCGGGAAAGTCGCTAATCGGAACGATTTTTATGTTTTTGTAGTCGCACTCAGCCGCTTCGCTTTGGATCTGAATCTGACCGCGCGAGAGCGGTTCGCCCTGCATCTTTAGA
The DNA here is from genome assembly GCF_023701485.1 of Aporhodopirellula aestuarii. Lineage (GTDB taxonomy): Bacteria > Planctomycetota > Planctomycetia > Pirellulales > Pirellulaceae > Rhodopirellula > Rhodopirellula aestuarii. The sequence goes on along the minus strand of NZ_JAMQBK010000047.1, from coordinate 36,483 downwards.
TTTTCCAAAACCATTAGCACGACACCGTTGGCGACGTGCACGGAAGTTGTCCCGACCGTGTAGATTTCGAGGTGGTTCCATTCGCCATGGGGCGCGTCAGGTTCGGTACAGGAAATGGCGTTGCCTTTCTCCAAATACACATCGCTCTTCGGATCGTACTTGCGTCCCGAAACGCGGACGTCCGCTGACGTGCCAGCGAGAGCGAAAAGGTCACCCAAGTCAGTCTCCTGGACTTGGTATTCAATCGAGGACTTCCAGACTTTCCAGAACCTGCCATGCTCACCGGTGCAGTGATACAGGATCCCGCTGTCACGCAGTCCGCTAAGCCGCGGTTCCCACTTTTTCTCGCCCCACCGGAACTGTGTGCTGAAGTGAAAGTTCTCGAATTCCTCCAGTGATGTCAGTCCGCCATAGATTTCGCCCGTGATATGCAGGATCGGTTCGCCGTCGACTTCCGTGACCGAGAACACGTTTTTGGGATCGTTGTTGAGGCCCAGCGGTGTACCTTTTGTCACGGTACTGGATTGATAGGTACCCTCAGGCAGTCCCTGAACACTGGCATGAGGCACGCCCATCCAGACTTCGAAGTTGGATAAATTTTTATCGAGCAAACGACGCCATTCTTCTGCGGTCGCATTTGCGGAACTGCCGCAGGCAACCAATAGGATCGCGAGCATTGCGAAGGTACGCATGAGAATTGGTGTCCGTAAGGGGTGAAAGGCTGGTACAAGCATCCAAGCGAAGCGTTGATACACGGCTATCGCGACGGAAACGAGCAAGCGGTGCGTCGTAACCGTCAGGGCTCGAAGTGGGATCAGCGGTGGGATATGGCAAGAAGGTAGTTCTTCACGCTTGCACAAGCAAGTTTCCACATCAAAATACGACACTCCGCCACGGAACACAGCGTAACTTCGTAGTGGGTCCGTTTTGGGTCAGAGAGGCCCACGGCACGTGCGCCGAAACCGTGCGGTTATCAATGCCGCCGAGACTGTCGCGTTTTCAATGGCTTGGCGATACTTCAGTTGATGTCGAGACGTATACTCGCATCCGTGTGCCGTGTCGCGTGACCTGTTCGAGCAGGCATGCGTAAGTTGTGCTTCGTCTGCTTTTAAAGTTGGGGAAAAACGGACGGCGCGCGCCGTTCCGCCAGGTCTTTTAGCGGAACGGCGCAAGCCGTCCGGTCTTACCCAATATTTTCAATGTTGATAGAACACTCGCTAGACGCGTCACTTCCGGGTTGAAGTATGACAGTGTTCGTCTCTCACCAAGCTGAGAATCTTCGAAAGCGGGTAACGCCCGCAATCCTCGGTCTTGGGGGACATTGATTTAATTTCTGCGGGATTTTAAATGTAGCGAAACTGCGTGAGCCATCCGGTGACTCGGGACCGGACGGCTTGCACCGTTCCGCTACAAAGAGCACTAAAACAATCAACGTCCCGATCGACCGAGATACGTGATACTTATTTCCCGGGTTGCGTAAGGCAGTTGTCGATACGGAATCAGTACGTTGCCAATCCACTCGAAAGCAAGTCGCTGACCTACTGAAGAATGTACCGACAAGACTAATTCGCGGTGGTTTGCCACACGCGTGGTGGTTGTGAGGCGTGGTTTGGGATGAGTGCAATCATCAATAGAAATAGCCCAACGACGATATGGTTCTGGTGCTCGGGCGGCGGTGGCAGCACAGCGAATCGCCCCCACGCGATGAGGCCGATCGCGACGAGCAGGATCAACAAGTGAGCGTGCCGGGTCGGAGGCCAGTAAGACAGGCCGGAGAGGATGCAGATTAGTAACGCGATCAAAAGATCACCCCACAAGATCGCCGGATCGGATTGGGACGAGAACACAAATGGACTCGCCGCCAGCCAAACGGCGGTCATGATTTCAACGACTCGTCCCCACATCAGGATACCTCCCGTGATAGAAGTTCTTCGGCGGAGCGATCGAGCTCATCATTCCGGTTGCCCCAAAATGCGTCCCACAGCATTCGTTTGCTGTGATTTCGTTTCCACACGATCCAGAGGTACGTCAGCGATACACGAACTTCGTCCCATGCCCAGTAAACCAGGATCAATGAAATACCGGCCGTGACAAGACATAGGAAGCACCAATCTCCGACAACGAACGCTTGCAGGACAACCAACACCACGCTGACAATGCCAAGCGGGATAACATCGATACCGAACAGAATGACCAACCAAGGCCGATACTGCCAACGTCGTGGTGAACCGGCGAAACCAAGAATCGCGTCCCCGAGATAGGCGAGGACACCGAGCGCGGCATCATGAATCCCGAGTATTCGGTACATCGACATTGCGGTGTCCGACTTCAAAACCCGATTGCTCGCTCCCCCGAACACTGGATCCCATGCGTTCTCAATAAAGCCCCACTGGTAGAGTGCGAGGTGAGAGGAGATGGCGGCCGCGACGAACGCCAACAGGCAAATTGGAATGCGCTGGCTCCACGCAGATGGGTTGTGTGAATAGGGAGGTACCGGGCGGTCGATGTCCTGTGCGGGAATACTAGCAATTGACATTACTTACGCCACTCCGTTGAGCCGGTACCATTCGTCCGGGTCGCTTTTGAGCTTCGCCGTGATCTTGGGCAATGTTGTCGACAACGCATGTTGCGGTTCCCAGCCGAGCAGCTCGCGGGCACGACTGATGTCGAGCGCGTAGTGGTCGTCTGCCATGTCGACCATGTAGGGTTTGATAAACGCATTACCGCCTTGGACGGCGTCCGACACGGTGGCGCCCACCTTCGCGACGGGTTTGGGCACGTAGAGCGTCGCCCATTCTTTGGCGTACAATTGTTTCCCGATCAGGTTTTGCAATGCGTCATACGAAAGTGGATCGGGTTCTCCGATCAAGATCGCGGTCTTGGGTTTGATCGAATTGCGACGTTCGACGGTTCGGACGATGGCGTCGGCAGCATCATCGATGTGCACCGCCGATTGACCAGCCTCCGTATTGCCGGGAAAGAAGTGACCTTGGAAATCTTTTTCATAAATGCGTTTGATTTGCTGGACAATGGTCGGCTGGCGGCCGTAGTCGGTATAGACACCCGCGATCCGCAAGAACACCGAATTCACACCGGGATGTCCCTCGCGGATTAATCGCTCGGTCTCGATTTTGCTTTGCGGATACGGCCACTTTGCTTCGAGGGGTGAGTCTTCGCTGATTTTTTCCCCGACCGCACAAGGAGCATGAACCAGCATGGTGCTTGTGAACACAAATTGCTCACATTCAAAATCCTCTAGCTCATTGAGCAGCCGATCTGTCCCGTTGACGGTCACTTTTTCGTAGAGGTCGCTCTCTTCACCGGAGAAGTCGTAATAGGCCGCCATGTGAACGAAACTAGCGAGCTTTCCATTAGTGAGGGCGTGGACTTTTTGCATCGCCGCGCGGACGGACGATGAATCCGAAACATCACACTCGATATCACGTACATGCTCGAGTGATTTGGGCGGTTCGGGTAAGCCGACACGGTCGAAGCCAAAAACCTCGTAACCTGCATTGGCGAGACGAGAACAGACTGGGTGACCGAGGAGGCCGGCGCTACCGGTGACGATGACTGCGGGGCGTTGTGTAGACATGATTCCTCTGCGGGTTTGGATGTGTGTCTAAAGAAGAACCAACGCAACTGGCATGCCAATGCTGCGTACTACTCGCAACGTCGCTATTCGTTGACCGAGGAGGCTCGACGAGTGATTTTTAGAGCGAGTAGTAAACAGCCAATCCGCCGAAATACGCGATCAAGACCGCGAACGAATCGACGCCCATCCCAAAGATCGTACGGTCACGCCGTTCCAAGATGCCCGAAAGATAGAGGCACGTGACTACAACCCCCATCATCCCGAGGAAAGCTGCGGGTTGGTGAATGGCATCAAAGATGGCACCCTCGCGGTAGGCGAGTTCCGCAGGTAGAAACAACGCGACTTCGAGACTGTTGGTGCCCAAAATGTTGGCCGCCGCCATGCTGTAGGCGCCAAACCGTACCGCCGAATAGGTTGTGCTGACTTCGGGAAGGCTCGTTGCAAACGCGACCAACGTCGCGCCGACGAAGCCCTGCCCGACGCCTGTTTGATTTGCGATCACCTCGCCGGTTTTCGCGACAAGAAAGCCTCCGACCAGGATCACTGCGGACGCCGCGAGGAAGTAGACGATGAGTCGGTTGTTCGAGACGTCGCGGAATTCCTTGTGATGGGCGTCTTTGAGGTCGCGTGCGGACTCAGGCGGTTGGGCGGTTTCACCGCTCGGTTCCCACCGCGGGTCACCTTCGTACCGATACATCAACCACAACGATCCGATGTATGCCACGAACAGTGCGACCGGCCAAAATCCGACGCCCATCACAGAGAACAGCTCGCCCGTTGTCACGGCCGCCGACGCGAGCGCGACCAAGCCGATCAACATAATCCCTGCCATCAGCAACGTGGCGTTCGGCGAGAACAGAGTCAGCGGGCGACCACGCAGAACAAACGCGTCGATCCACGCCAGGACCGCCATCTGCATCACGATACCACCGAGAAGGTTGGTCCCCGCTAGTTCCGCGGCGCCCGAATACGATGCCGTTAGGGTGGTCGCCAATTCCGGTAGGCTCGTGGCGCCACCCAGAAACAAAGCCCCCGCGAACGCCTGACCAAGTCCTGTTCGATCCGCGAATAGGTCCACGTATTTGCTGAGTTTAGTGCCCGCGTACCAGACCATGGCCGCCCCGACTACAAAAATCGCAGCGTTCATCCCCAGCGGATAGTTCTCGAAGTTTAACATGACGGGACATCACGCAATCGGCGCGCCATCTGCTGCATGATATGTCTCATGATAGAATGGCTGCACCAATCCGATCCGATCTGGCAAGCTCTTTTTGCGGGAGGCTTCACGTGGGCGTTGACCGCGTTAGGTGCCGCCCTCGTTTTTGGGCTGACAAACGTTCATCGCAAACTATTTGACGCGATGTTGGGGTTCGCCGGCGGCGTGATGCTCGCTGCGAGCTATTGGAGTTTGTTGGCGCCATCAATCGACGTTGCCGACGAACTCGGTTGGCCCTCGTGGTTTCCCGCTGCGATCGGTTTCTTACTCGGCGGCGGATTCTTGTATGGTCTCGACCGCATCCTGCCGCACCTGCACCGCGGTTTACCTGATGAATCGGCTGAAGGTCTCAAGACGGCGTGGCAGCGAAGCGTTCTTTTAATTTCCGCAATCACGCTTCATAACATCCCCGAAGGTTTGGCCGTTGGCGTGGCGTTCGGAAGCGCGGGAAGCGATCTGACAATGACCAGTTTGGGAGGTGCGACCGCATTGGCGATCGGAATCGGACTCCAGAACGTTCCCGAAGGCGTTGCCGTCGCGGTTCCGCTGCGAGCGGAAGGAATGAGTCGGTCGAAATCGTGGCTGATCGGTCAGGCGTCTGCGATTGTTGAACCGGTTGCAGCTGTGATCGGAGCTGCCGTCGTGGTTTACGCTGCACCGGTACTGCCCTTCGCACTGAGTTTTGCCGCTGGTGCGATGGTTTATGTCGTGGTTGAAGAATTAGTTCCCGAAACGCAGCAAGAAGGGAATGAGGATGTCGCGACTTTGTTTCTCATGCTGGGCTTCGCCATCATGATGATCCTTGATGTATCGCTGGGATGATCGTCTCACTCGCTTGAGTAACGGAACGTTCTTTGCGGCACTCTTCACAACGCGGCGTCCCGATTTTGGGATGGTGCAACTATGAACAGATTCCGATGAGAGTGCAGCACGATGTCAGAATGGGTCAAAGAATTTCTCGAACAATTCGGTGCGTTCGGTGTGGGAGCAATGATGCTGCTCGAGAACATCTTTCCACCGATACCCTCTGAAGTCGTGATGCCTTGGGCTGGCTACTCCGTGAGCCAGGGAGACAGTAGTTTCGTCGCAGTCGTTGCGGCGGGAAGCCTCGGATCTTTTGCCGGTGCAATGGCTTGGTACTACGTGGCTCGCTGGATCGGGAAACCACGACTCGCAAAATGGATCGAAGGACATGGTGCTTGGTTAACGATCACGCCCCGTGATTTAGATCGCGTCGACCAGTGGTTTGAGAGTTGGGGAGCGATGGCGGTGTTCGTCTGTCGGCTAATCCCGGGCCTCCGCACCATGATCAGCGTGCCGGCGGGGTTTGCCAAAATGCCTGTCGGCCGCTTCTCACTTTTTACCGCCATCGGCACAGTCGTATGGACGGCGTTTTTGGCCGGAATCGGTTGGTGGTTGGGTGATCAGTACAGCAATCTAGCCGGTCCGCTCGGTTGGGTCAGCACGGCGGTCATTGTATGTTTGTTCGGATGGTGGTTGTGGCGTTTGATTGAGCAACGAACGGCGGCCCAACGCACGACGTAATGTTGAAGACTATTTCAATCCGGTAGGTCGTTCGGGCTGTGGGCATGACGAAAGCGTGTGATTCGGTTTTCCACCCAGCCGAGCGCGAAGAGAACGATCAATGTGGCGAGGGTGAGCGACACGGCGAGCGAGACTCGTTCAACTGCGGTCGCGACTCCAATACCCGCGGTCAGGTAAATAGTCGCTGCGGTCGTTAACCCTTCCACCCCACGGTGCTCCTCGTGCACAATCGTGCCAGCGCCGAGGAAACTGATGCCGACCACAATCGCTTGTAAAACCCGAATCGGGTCGGCCTTCAAGAGTTGGTCGTCTTCGTGGTGTTCAAATTGCCCCAAAATCTCTTGCCCCAAAATCATCATCAACGCCGATCCGGCGCACACGAAGATATGCGTGCGAATTCCCGCCGGCTTGCGAGCAAACTCTCGTTCGACGCCGATCGCCGCTCCGCAGGCGGCCGCAATGGCTATGATTTGCAGGTTTGCCAAGTCATTTGCATCTAACATCCAACGTGTCCTCTCTTTTCACGTGTGTAGCCCGGATGAGCTGGTTACGCTCCAACAATGAGCAAATCGAATACCTAACGCAAAATGGATTGGCGAATCGGCATATCAATAGCGAATGCTGAGCAGCTTGCCAATCAATTGCCCCGATACCTGCGCGAGCGATGGGACCACTTCCTCACTCACGCACGCTTCGCGGTAAGAAGTGATCCTTCGTTTTCGAATCGTGGATAAATCCATAGACCGCTAAATCCGCTTCCTACCTGTAAGACTCCGATGACCTTCTTGAACGATCGCATCAATAATCAGGGGAGATGTTTCTAGATATAAACGAGGTCAGCTACAATCACCGACTGCGTCATCTCAAACGCCGTCAAACCTTACCTACCATTGACGTATGCGTCTTATGAAAATTGGCCACTTCCCGACCAAGCTTGTTTGTTTGTTGGGTTTGTTTTTGGCGTTCAGCACTGGCGAAGTGAACGCGCAGTTCAACACGGAGTCTCCACGACCAAACATTTTATGGATTACGATCGAAGACTGGTCGCCCGACCTTTCGTGCTATGGGACGAAAGGCATTCACACGCCTCACGTGGACCGACTAGCCGCCGAGGGCGTCCGCTTCGAGCGGGCATTCACTACGTCGCCGGTTTGCTCGACATCTCGGTCAGCGATGATGACGGGATTTCATCAAAACTACATTGGTGCGCAACAGCATCGCGAGTATGACAAACAACCACTTCCGTTCGGTATCAAGCCGATTCCGCATCTGTTCGCCGAGGCCGGCTACTACACGGCACTGCTAAGTTCAAAGACCGATTGCAACTTCCTGCCTGATGGGCGAGCGGAATTGTTCATGGGAGACGATTGGAAGCATCGTGAACCGGGGCAACCGTTTTTTGCACGAATCACGTTCGGCGAAACTCACCGATCGTTCCATCGCGATCCCATCCGACCCATCGCAATCGAAGATGTGGAACTGCCGCCTTATTACCCCGACACGCCTTTTGTTCGCCGCGACTGGGCCAATGGGCTCGAGTCGATGCAGGTGGTCGATCGCAAAGTCGGGAGTCTACTCAAACGGTTAGACGACGAGGGTTTGTCCGACAACACGATCGTGTTCTTCATCGGTGACCACGGCCGATGCCACGTTCGCGGCAAGCAATTCTTATACGATGAGGGGTTGCGGATTCCAATGATCATGCGATGGCCAGGCAAGGTTCGATCGGGGGAGGTGAACGATGACTTGGTGTCCTCACTCGATATCTGCGCGACAATATTGGAAGCCGCCGGTATCGACGCGCCGATTCCCTTGCACGGAAAGAGTTTGATTAGCGAAGACGTTGCGAATCGACAGTACTTGTTCGCGGCGCGAGATCGGATGGGCGAAACCCACGACGCGATGCGGTCGATTCGTTCCAAGGACTACAAGTTGATTTTGAACCTGATGCCAGAGCGAGCCTATTGCCAATACAGCAGCTACAAGGAAGGTGCCTATCCGGTATTGGCGGAGATGAGTGTTCTGTATCTCAAAGGGCAACTGACTCCGCAGCAAGCCGTTTTCATGGCGGCCAACAAACCAGAGATCGAACTGTATGATCTTCGAAGCGACCAACATGAGCTCAATAATTTGGCCGACGATCCCGATCATGCCGAAATCAAAGCGGAATTGTTGGCGAACCTCGCTCATTGGCGAGAAAACGTCATTCATGACCAAGGGGTCACGGATGACTTTCGGGCAATCGGGGTATTCCCTGAAACGCGTCCCACGTCGACGGTCAGTGCCTGGGTTGCCCAAAACGCCGGAAACTATGACTTTAAAAAGTTTGGCTATCCGGGTTGGTATCCCACTCGCACACTCGAAGAGTGGGAGAAGGCACGCGAGATTTGGACGCCCTACGTTTTCCGTGAGCCGGGCGATAAAATTAAGCGGCCGAACGTGCTACCGACGGAGTGATCAACCGACGGATGAATTCCGCCGGCGAGCGATCTCGCGAGTCGCGTTATAATCGTCCGACGCACGGCAGATCTAGAATCGCCGCGATCTCGGGATCAAACGTGCCTAACAGGTCTCGCGGTCGGTCATGGACGAGGGTTGAGAACAGCCCGCAGAAGTTTTCGAGGTCTGGGTCAAATCGTCGCTGCAAAATTTCTTCGACTTCCGCCGAGATGTGTTTCATCCTGTCGCTCACGTACGACGCCGGCAGTTCGATGTCATTGAATTCATTGATGACTTCTTCGAGCCAGCCATCGATTGCGATCGCTGAAACGCCCAACGCGATCGTTTTGATCGAATCCGAAACGCTCAGCGGTTTCTTGGAAAGTGTCTTCGGGGGGACGATCCAAATCGGTAGTTTTTCGATCTGTTCGATTCGGTGCGACAAACGCTGTGTCAACTGCGCGAAGGCAATCCCCGTCATGCGGATTTGCCCCAGCCGGATCAAGATCGCATCAGGGCCGGCGGCGATCAGATCGTTGAGATGGTCATCGATCCATTCAGGCGTCACGCTGATGATAACGGCGGCGTGAGGTGCCAGCGACCGAAGTTGTTTTACTTTGGAATCCAAAGACGCCAAATCGGCGACATCGGGTGGCAGGGTCATCGCGGGAATCCAGCCGCCGCCTGAGAGCGGCTGGTCGTCCGGGGTGGCTTCCCATCGGCCGAGACGAGCCGCCGAGTAGGCAAAGCGTCCCGACGCGTCTCGAAGCGGTGAGAGGTGCATGTCGACGACCGTGGCGTGATCGAAGTCCGTCTCCGAAAGTCCATACCGTTCGTTACGATACGGCAGCAAACGTGGGATTCCCAATTCGCTGTCCGGCTGCTCGGAGACGTCCGCGTCGGACGACGAATTCGCACTGCCGGTCGGACTCGTTCGCCCCAGTTCGCTTTCGAGAGCCGAAACGAGCACGCCGCGGGATTGCATCGCCAAGAAGACGGCCTGGGCGATTGGTGGTTCCCAGGTGTGCCACGGCGGAGAGTCCCAAAACAGTGGCACCGGTAATAACACCGGAACGCCACTGCGTCGCTGCAGCAACATTTCGGTGGGCGCCGGTGAAATTCCACGACGAACTTGCCCGATTCGTGGAGGCATCAGGCAGAGCGATTCGAGCAAGTTAGCGTTCTTCCATTTCTTGGATGTACTGACGCAGACGCTCAAGTTCGTCCGTTGTGCCCTTGAGCTTGAGCATGTTCTCGACCCGTTTGGTCAACTCGATGCGATTGACAGGTTTGCTGAGGAAGTCATCCGTTCCCGCAGCGACACCACGTTCGATGTCCCCGAGTTCACTCAACGCCGTCACCATCAAAATCATGATACCGCTGGTCTGCGGATTCTCTTTGAGTTTCTTGCAGACCTCGAAACCGCTGAGTTTCGGCATCATCACGTCGAGTAGGATCAAATCGGGTTTAAACGATTCAACCTTCTCAAGCGTATCGGCGCCATCGACCGCGGATTCCAATTCGCAGTCAACTTTCGCGAGGTAGGCCTCGAGCAACTCACGGTTAGCGACGTTATCGTCGGCGATCAGAATACGGCTACTCATCAGGCAACACCACAAGCTTGATCGTTGGCGGCGGCGGGAACGGGGAAGTTCACGCACATCTCGCGGATTTCGCCACGAATCGAATCGTGCAGGGCGGTGTCATCCGGGTTGGACAACGATTGGAAGATCCATGCACCGATGCGTTTCATCTCGTCGACACCCATCCCACGAGTGGTTAGTGCCGGTGTTCCGATTCGGACTCCCGAGGGGTCCATCGGTTTGCGGGTGTCGAATGGGATCATGTTCATGTTGACCGTGATGCCACAGGCGTCGAGGACGGCTTCGGCGCGTTTGCCGCCCAAGCCAACCGTGGTGACATCAACGAGCATCAAGTGGTTGTCGGTACCACCGCTGACCAATCGCAATCCGGCGGTCATCAAGGTATCAGCCAACGCTTTCGCGTTTTCAACAACGGCACGGCCGTAGGCTTGGTACTCCGGAGCCATTGCTTCGGCGAAACAAATCGCTTTGCCCGCAATCACGTGCATCAACGGACCACCTTGCGTTCCCGGGAACACGTTCCGGTTGACGAGTTTGAGGTGCTCTTGTTTGCACATGATTAAACCGCTGCGTGGGCCGCGGAGCGTTTTGTGCGTTGTCGTCGTGACATAGTCAGCGTACGGAATAGGACTGTTGTGTATTTTCGCCGCAACCAGACCCGCGTAGTGGGCCATGTCGACCATCAATTTCGCACCGACTTCGTCGGCGATCTCTTTGAACTTCGCGTGCGGGATCTCACGCGGGTACGCGCTCGCACCAGCGACGATCAGTTTCGGTTTGTTCTCGCGGGCGAGCCGAGCGATCTGATCGAAATCGAGCCGGTGCTCTTTCTCATCGACTCCGTAGCTGATGAAATTGTACAACCGGCCGCTGATGTTCAGTTTCATGCCGTGGGTGAGGTGGCCGCCTTGGGCGAGGTCGAGACCGAGGACGGTGTCGCCGACTTCGAGGGCGGCGAGATACACGGCCGTGTTGGCTTGCGAGCCGCTGTGGGGCTGAACATTGGCGGCTTCGGCGCCAAAAAGTTCCTTCGCCCGGTCGATGGCGAGCGTTTCGACAACATCGACGTGTTCGCACCCACCGTAGTAGCGTCGGCCAGGATATCCCTCTGCGTATTTATTCGTCAGCACGCTGCCCGCGGCTTCCATGATCGCTGGGCTGGTGTAATTCTCACTGGCGATCATTTCCAACCCGTTCTGCTGGCGGGCGGCTTCGGCTTGCATGGCTTCCCACAAAACGGGATCTTGCGACTGGATCGTACTCATCGAAGGTTTTGGAGCTTTTTTGAGGGGGTGGGGTGTTAGGCGGTTCGACCGAGGCGAAACGAAGCCTGATTGTCGGTCCCACACCCCTGAGCGTCAATGACAACGAATCGTCGCAGACACGATTTGCTACCAAACCTGCTAGAGGAAATCTTTCATCACGCTGCGGAGTCCGCCGTAAACGCTGTTTATCGCCGCCTGAATGGGCTTCGACGTGCCGAGCAAATCACCGAGCCCCGGGAGCGCCAAGGCGAGCAAAACGCCCAAAACTCCACAGGACAGAACCAGCGAGCTGGACGAATAATCCGGCGACTTCGGCGTCCCGAAAATACTAGGCAGCCATCCGCCGATCACCGGCGGACGCGTCAAATCGCGTAGTCGACGCAATCCGATCTGAACCTGCCCATCTGCGGCCTGGAAAAACCACTGCGCCTGCACTTCAATCGTTGCCCCATTGTGCAACAAGACCCATGGTTCACCGATCCGCAACTGCGACGAGTGGAGGGCTCGCACCAAAATCGTATACCCGTCGATCGAGGCCTCTTGCAGATGAACGGCGACGCGACGACGACGAATTCGAAGTATCGCTGAACTGTTTTCCACCGTGATCGGACAGCGAAAAAAGTCTGTATCGGAAGCGTGAGCGACCATTGGATGCGTTTCCCGGGGCCAAGCGAATTAGGCGCGAAAAATTGTTCCGCATCGAAATAGGTAGCTCAACTTTCGCATTGAACTTGAGAAAATTTCCACACCTCATTCGTTCTCATGGAAATTCGTGAGGGTTACGCGATCTTTAACGGACACGATGCAACGGTGCCGATCATTTTGTATTTCGGGGTCTCTTCTTTGGTTGAGTCGATCGGCGGAAAATCGTTCCTCCAACCAATGCGAGTTCAATCAATTTCTGGTCGCATACATCGAGCGATTCAACGCGAGCGTTCGGTACGGACCTGGATCGATTGATGGGCAGAAGGTCTCGACGGATCGGCAAAACGGAGAATGAGCACGCCCCCCAACTTCTAGATATGCTTTGGCCCTTGCGCCGTTGGCTGCTCAGGCATGACACCGGGTGGTGGTTTTTGCCAATGCAGGGCACAATCTTGGGGAAACACCGACATTCAATAGTGGAAACGAATCACGATGGCGTTTTGGCGATCCAAAAAGACGAACGACGAAAGTCCTGAGAACGCGGCTCAAGCTCCGGAGGCCGTTGAATCGGCGGCGACACCTGGTAGTGCCAAGAAAGACGGTGGCGGGGGCATTCTCACGAAACTCAGCAGCGGGCTGCAGAAAACGAGACGAGTGCTCGGCACCGATATCCGCGACCTGTTCAAGAGTGAAGGCCGCCTCGTTGATGAAGAATTCTTGGGCGAGCTTTTCGCCCGCCTGATTCGAACGGATATGGGGACCGGTCCCGCAAACAAAATTCGCGAGGAAGTCGCCCGACAATTTCGTGGCCGTGTCGTTCATCTCGAAGAAGTGATCCAAACGATCACCGAAGAAATTCGCTCACAACTACGCCAAGATCACGGCGGGTTGGCGAAGTCCGAATCACCACCGACCGTAATCTTGGTCGTCGGCGTCAATGGGAGTGGCAAGACCACATCGATCGGCAAGCTCGCCCACCATCTGACCGCGAACGGGCACAGCCTCGTGCTCGGTGCGGGGGACACGTTCCGGGCCGCAGCTGTCGAACAATTGACCATCTGGGCGGGACGGATCGGGTGCGAAATCGTGACCGGAAAAAGCGGTGCGGATCCGGCCAGCGTCGCGTACCAAACCGTCGACAAGGCGATCGAAGTTGGTGCCGACTACGCGATCATCGACACGGCCGGCCGCCTGCAGACGCAAAGCAACCTGATGCAGGAACTGCAGAAAATCCGAAACGTGATCGGCAAACGTTTGCCGGGTTCACCACACGAGGTGCTGTTGGTGCTCGATGCGACCGCGGGCCAAAACGCGATCAGCCAAGCGAAAGGATTTAGCGCCGCGGCCGGATGTACCGGGATTGTCCTGGCCAAACTCGATGGCTCGGCAAAGGGTGGCGTTGTGCTGCCGATTCGTGAGCAATTCCAATTGCCTGTCAAATTTGTCGGTCTCGGGGAAGGCATGCAAGACATGGCCGCGTTCGACCCAGACTCATTCGCCGAAGCATTGCTCAAAGGCTGATTACAACAAGCGTCACTCGTGGTGTCCCGGTCCTACTCGGGAATCTCGCTGTTATCGTCGTTGGTGGCCGATTTCGGCAACGTTAGATAGCTCGGTCCGGTGGTATACGCCACGCCGGCTTGGACGATGGGCAGCAACACGCTGCTGCGTGTGGGTGAAATGGTCATCTCATATTCATCCACGTCCACCTTCGTGACCGTACAGGGAATCTCTTCCTCGACGCCGTTGGCATAGATTGACAAGATCGCTCGCATCTCTCCACCGGCGTCCTTTTTAAGCTGGTCCCATTCTTCAAGATCAAGATATCCATCGTCGTAATCCAAATCGTCACCTCCATCTTCCGGCAGAACTTCGATGAGGCTCGCAATCGTGTTTGCGGAATGGATGGGCACGCGACCTTTCCAAGTCAAATCCTCGTTTAGTCGCGGGCCCGACCAGACCTCTCGGCCACCAGACCAAGAAAACGCGATTGCGTCGTCATCCGCCAGCGCCAACGCGGCCTCGAAAAGACGCCGCGCCGGATCGGGGCGGTCGTCCATGAATCCAAAGTGGATGCGTGTCACGGCGGCATTCAGTCGTTCGCCGAGCCAACCGGACAACTGCTCCGTCTCGTATCGACGTTCTCCCACACTGACCACAATGCGTTGGCCGCTCACAGACTCGAACACCCACGCGTCGTCCGCAAATCGCCGGCGATGATCGATGCCTTGCACGATTTCTTCCGACGAGAACTTTTCACCAAGTGCGACTTCGAACGCTTTCCCGATTTGTTGGAGATCGACGGACCCTACGCCGGATCGCAATAGCGTGCCCGATGACTCCATCGAGGCGTAGGGGATGCGGATTGGATACTCGCTGATTAACTTGATCAGTCCCGGGCGGGTACTCTGGCGATTCTTGATCGAAAGGAGAGGTTGGTCCTCCAGCCAATCGCTTGCGGTCGCCTTGTCGACGATGGCCAAGTGTTTCTGCAATGATTCGAAATCACTTCGGGCAAGGTCGATCACCGCTTCGCCCGCGACGAGTGCGTCAGGAATCGGGTTCGTTGCCAGCCACTCTTTCGCTTCATCGATTCGGCCGGCATGAACCATCGTCCGCACGACCGCCTCATATCGCTGTGTCAGCCCCCAGGACTCTTCATCGGATGCCTCGACACACCGCTTGTACGCTTCGATCGCTTTTGGCAATTGGTCTCGGCTCACGTAGTAATCACCGATATCGCTTTGAAGACCGGATGAATCGTCAGCATCCTCGAGGACCTGCGAGGCATGGTTCAGCCACGCGTCGAGTTGAGTGTCATCGCAGATTCGTATGGACTCGCGGATCGCGGAGTATGCCAACGTCGCGAGGTCAATCGTCTCATCGAGCTCGAGTTTGCTGAGGTCGTCGGAGGCGGACAAGTATTTGCCAACAACCAAATCACGCCCCAACTGGCGCACAAGTTCGGCGACGTAATAATTCTCTTCTTCGTCGTATACCGTCGAAGCCAACGCGATCGCTTCACGATGACGGGAAACGGCTTCTTCGACCAGATCCTGGCTCATCGCCTGTCCAGCTTGCAATCTCAAACGCTGGACCTTGATCGAGTCGGAACCGGTCGTCGATGTCGATTCCAAAAACTGATCAATCTCGGATTCAGTCGCATACGACAACAGATGGCTGCCGATTTCGGAATGTTTGCCTGCGTCATTTGGCCATCGCTCGATGATCTCGAGCGGGCGATCGAGTTCCAACAGTGAGTAGACGAGGTACTCAGCGATCGTGTGGTCGACCCAACTATCATCGTCAGTTTCGTCGGTACGAGCTTGCGGTTCATCGGACGAAGACCCGTGCGAACGTCGCCAGTTTGCGAAGTCGTCCAACGACTTGATCGCGTCTTCGTAGTCGCCGTTGGAATAGTCCGCCCACCCTTTCAAGGCATCGCCCCATCCATTGGTGTTGTCGGATGCATGCGTGTGCAGCGCCGTCAACAATTTGTCTGGATCGCAATACAACGATTCGTCATAAGCTCTCAGCGCGAGGTCGCGTAGCAGTGAATCATCACCACTTGATTCAGCAAAGAGTTTTTCGAAATCATCTTGGTCCAATCGAACATCGAGATGATTTTGACTTGCGAGCTCCCTGATGTAGTCGCGGTCCGCACTCCGCCGACTATCAAGGAAACGGCGAGCGGCTTCGTCAAACTGGTCATTGCCCCAGGCCTGGTTGCCGATTGCGATCGATAGCACACCGGACGGCAATTGTTCGCGTTTCTTCAAATCGTCCACGATCGTTTCAGAAATTTCTGATGACCGTCGATAGGTTTGCGAGAGCAACTGCAACCACTGGTCCTCCTCGTCGTTCTCAATAACAACATCGACGAGTTGCGAAACATGTTGCGGTCGCATCCGCGAAATCGCATTGTAAAACATCACCGAATCGGTTGGGCAGACACGGACGGCCCTGATCGCCGCTTCGGATGCCTCGTCCTTTCTTCCCAGTTCACCGTATGCAATCGATGCGATCCAATGTGCGTTGGGATGATTCGGCGATTGTTGGAGTGCCTTTTGGGACGCATCCAACGTCTGCTCATATTCTTCAAGATTGCAGTAGCTGACGGCCAGCGACGGCCACACTCCCCACAACGCATCCGGTTCCTTGATGGATTTTAGAACTCGCACCGCTTCATCGTATTGCTCCAAACGCATCCACGTGTATGCCGCTTGCAGTTTGAGGCTGGGGCGGTCTTCCTTTAACATCGGAAGGTTCTCCGCTCCGCGGATCAACCGTTTTGCACGTTCACGATCGTCGTCCCACCACGCCAGTTCTGCGTCGTTCAATTGCACTTGCGCGTTGTCGTAGCCTTCGTCCAGCGGCGGATCGCCTTGAAGGTACGACGCGTATTCATCCGACATCCGGCGGCCGAACTCGAG
The DNA here is from genome assembly GCF_023701485.1 of Aporhodopirellula aestuarii. Classification (GTDB taxonomy): domain Bacteria; phylum Planctomycetota; class Planctomycetia; order Pirellulales; family Pirellulaceae; genus Rhodopirellula; species Rhodopirellula aestuarii. The sequence continues at coordinate 19,741 of NZ_JAMQBK010000047.1, read as the reverse complement.
TCGCTGCCAATCATAGAATTTCCACTGATTGCTCTCGCGGACTAAGAACCATTGGTTCGACTGCGCCTGTGCATCGTCGGAGTACGAAATCAAGTCGACTTCAGCAAGCTTGCCAGTCGAATCCATCCGGACGTCGAGTACCCGTGATTCTCCGGCAAGGATGTCCGGACTGGGTTCGTATTGTTTTAGCCAAGTCAGTAACGCCGTCCGTTCCAAAATATTGAGCGAACCGCCGCTGTGCTCACTCATCGCGACGGCTTCGACAAACATTGGCAGGCTAAATGGAACCTCATTGCCGAGTTCTAGCGTAGCGATACTGCTGTCGAGAAATTGCTGCAGCGTCGGATCCATAGGCGTTACGTCGCGTTCCGATCGGTCTTCAAACAGCATCTCCAGAGAATGGTTGAAGTCCTCAGCATCAAAATCAAATGCGTTCTCTCGTGGAGCGAGCGCCACTTCGAGATCGGGCTCAGCAATACGCTTCAATGCAACGACCGCGACCGCACTGATTCCAGCACACGAAAGTACGATCAACGCAACGACGATGCCCAAAATCGTCAACACACGCTTGGTCGACGGGGGCGGCGGCGTGGTGGATTGGAGGTAGTTTGGATCCGTGAATGGATTCGATTGTGACACGTCCGTTATCCGATGCGAATGATGACTTCCCATGGGAGCGAAGCAAAGACAGCAACAGAGACGCCCCCGAGTGGGGGCCATCTTAATGGGAAACGTCGCTTCGCCCAACTCATGGAAAGCCGAAATTTCGGATGACGGTTGCTACGTCGAATAAGCCTGGTAAAGCCATCTTTTGCCAAGCAAATAGCGGTCAGCCCGTTGCAAATACTTCCATCGACGCCCCAAAAATCTGCACGGATCGTTGTCGAAGACCAATCGCAAGCGGAATCAACGTTTTGTTTTTCCGTATTGGGAACCCGGCGAACTGCGGCGTTAAAGTCTTCGTGTTTGGCATAGTTTGACGTCGCAATTCTTAGACAGATCACCTTGGTACCAACTGTCCATCATGCATTCCTCCGTGCGGCCGGATCACCTAAACCCTCGTGATTTGACGCAGCTTAAGCTTTGTTTCACGCTGCAAGCGATGCGGTGAAAACGAAGAACGGCAGCTGTTTCACGCCTTTACCGTCATGCCTTCTGACTGTACCGCGAGAACGGTAGCGATTGCCATTACGCTTGCCTGAACTCTTCGCGGCTGCATGATTGCGTTGCTGTGCAGGAGAGAGGAACGCGAAGATGCCTTCGGCGAATTTTCTTCTCGTACGGCCCGTATCCATGACGGAACGGTCGCTGGCCGGATGACCCGGCACATGTTTTGCAAAAGGTTTCTCAACCTTGCTGCGACACAGCCACCTGGAAATGTCGAAATGGAACGGAGCACCAACGCAATGAACACTTCAGCCCCCACACGCAATCAAAATTCTCGTCGTCTCACCGCACCGGCGACCTTCTCTTGCTCCCTGTTACTTTTGGCGAGCGTCACTCTCGTAACACTAACGACGCCCCCAACGGCAGCTCGCGGAGCCGATCAGCATGTGATCTCCTTCGATTTGCCGCCTACCGCGGTTGCCGTGCCGGTCGCCAGCCAACGTCCCGACGACCTGATCGTGCGAAGTGGCGGCGAACCCGTCGAAGTCACGCTGCGGTTGTCTTCGTTGGTGAGCGGGAGTGCGTTTCCGCAGATCGATCGTTGGATGATCCGCTGTGTCCCACGTCAAACGTCGTGGCAAGTGATGAACTACAGTCCTCGCACCGAAACCGCGAGCGAATACTCTGGCACGATCCAAGTAAAGACGTGCGATGAAGAGAGCGAATCGTTTGGAGCCTCCGTCGACCTCACGCAAGGCAGCCTCGCGACGGCCAATGTCGAAGGGGGGAAGGGAAGCAAACAAACCGAATCGTTGCAGTACGAACGTCATGCTCCTCTGCATGCCGTTACTGCGTCCGGTACGATCGAGCGAGGTCGAGGCGTGTACTACAAGCTGCGTTGGACGTCGACGCAGGTGCTCGAAGGTGAAAAGGAGTTCAAGATCACCTTTGACGTGCCCGCTGGATTCCGAGCGGGGCTGTTAGATGTTTCCGTGGTCGCGATCGGTCGCCCCGCGAAGAAGAGTTCGGTGTCGGATGCTTTTTCGCAAATCCCGGTTATCGGAGAAGACCGCGACTCGATGCGTCCGCTCGGTGAAGGCCGGTTCGTCGTTGCCGTTCATGCCGAAGGCGATCCGGTTGCGTGGAACGCGGCACGGGAGTTCGCGGAAGCCGAAGCGACACTCCGTAATGAAGCACGCAAGGTTCGTGCGACGTCACCTGCTCGTTCACTCTCGACCCTGCTACGTCACGTCGCCGCGAAGCTCGATGCCGATTCGGTGGACCTTCACAGCGATTGGGCGGAACGACTGATTTTCAACAAGGCCGATCCATACGTCGACCCGATCATTCGCAAATTGCCTGCCGACGTGCGAGTCGTGGCTCTCGAGTACTGCGACGCCCGCCGGAGCCTCGAAACGTTGAAAACCCGCGTGGTTGATCCGCAATCGACCGAAATTCAACTGACCGATTTGGTCAAATCTTCGATCGGCGTCCAATAATAGGGGTTAATCCTCCCGGCTGACGGCGGGCATAATGAAGGCGAGCGGCGGGCCATCGGGGTCGCCGCCTCAGCCGGATTGTTGTTATCCCCACCGAGAATCGCCGTGCTTTGTCCCGAGACCGTCTCCGCCTCTCAAACGCCCTCGACGGTTCAAGGCGTTGTCCCAATAGACGCCTCTGGCCATCGAATGTATCTGTATTCGCCGAACCGCTCCACCGGTTCGAGCATGTTGTGGTCTTCACGACGTTTCGGCGAATCGCTTTCTTCCGCGTATGCGAGGATTGGCCGGTCGCCTGGATTGTTCATCGTGCTCGCACTCGCGGGGTTTTGCATCGCGTGGAGTGGAAACACGCTCGCGACAGCCGGAACGCCCAGCTCAGACGATTCGCCGCCAGTTGGCGATTTGGTTGAGGGGGGCGATGAAAATGAGGATGAGGATGCTGCGTCTCGCGGGTATGAATTTTTGATGAACCGGGCGCTCCTTCCGAGTGACTTCGATCAACGTGTCTTCGATGAGCTTTGGAGGAGCTGGCCAGAACCGCTGCGAAGTCAAGCGGCAAAGGTATCGATCGGTGAACGCCGAGCGATGGCGTTTGAACGTTACGGATTGACGCCGCGTGTCGATGAAAGCACGCCGGCCCCCCTCGCAACCGAGCGTGGTGACGATCCAGGTAAACCGTTGCAGTATGTGGTCGATGAACACGGTAACTGGACGATGAATTGCTTCTCATGCCACGGAGGATCGGTCTATGGACGCCCGTATCCTGGCGCACCCAACAATCGTTTTGCGTTGCAAACCTTGACCGAAGAGGTACGCAGTACGAAATTCCGGCTCGGACTCCCGCTTGGACGAATGGAACTCGGTTCACTCGTCATCCCATTGGGGACCACCCACGGGACAACCAATGCGGTTGTCTTTGGCATGGGTCTCATGAATTACCGCGACGATCAACTGAATCTGGTCCAGCGTGCGCCCGCTTCGCTCACTCATCACGACATGGACGCGCCACCGTGGTGGCACTTCTATCGCCGGCCGTACATCTACATTGATGGTTTTGCCGAAAAGGGGCATCGAGGTTTGATGCAGTTCACGCTCGTTCCTGAGAACGATGCGAGCTTCTATCGACAATACGAAGACGCCTTCCGAGACGTCTACGCATACCTCTCGTCAGTGCGTCCGCCAAAATATCCACACGCAATCGATCCCGATTTAGCGGAACAAGGCCAGCACTTGTTCGAAACGACCTGCGCCGAATGCCATGGAACTTACGGACACGACAGTGACGAGGAGTCGATTGCTGCCTATCCCAACCGCATGGTGCCCATTGATGAAATCGGAACGGACCCCGTGCGTCACAGTGCTTTAACCGTCGCTGGTCGCGAACACTACGCTCGCAGTTGGTTTGCCAACGCGGGAGAGCCCGATGAACAAACGACAATCACCGATCCCGCTGGTTACGTGGCTCCGCCGCTCGATGGCGTTTGGGCGAGTGCCCCGTACTTTCACAATGGTAGCGTGCCGACGCTATGGCACGTCTTGAACCAATCACAACGTCCGACGGTGTGGCGACGTGTCAGTGATTCGATCGATGAAAGCAAAGTCGGATTGACGATCGAGTCGGTCAAACGTGTGCCGCTGGAGGAACCCGACGTCGCACTGCGTCGGAGCTATTTTGATACTCGGCGTTTCGGTAAATCCGCCTCGGGGCACGACTATCCCGATTCACTCGATGAACAAGAAAAGATCGCGCTCCTCGAGTACCTCAAAACGCTGTGACGCAACCGTCCGGTTCGATTGATCGGGGCGTTGTCCAATGCTAAAGTCAATCCGCGTCAACTTGCTTTCGTGACTAACACGACTGAGTCTTCGATTGCGGTGAGGGCGTCAACCTCGCGAGGCTGGAGATACAGCAGGCTGCCTGTCGTCATGGTTCGCGTGCGTCCCATCGTAACAAAGTCCAGGCGACCGCTCACGCACTGAACAGTGATCTCCTTTGTAGCGGCTTGTTCCGGAATCGTCATGCCCGCCCGCAGGTGCACCCGCATGACGCTATAGAACTCCGTCTGAAAGAGCAGCTCCGGCTGGGGTAACTCGCTCGGTCCGCGTTCTGTGCCCATGATATGATTGTCAACGACTCGACCGGCAGGAATATCCATTGTCTCCACCCCGAGAAAGAAAAGTTGCGTACGAGTCCTCGGTCTATATTGCGTTTCGCATGAGTTCAAACGATCGCGAACATCCATCCAGCGGTCGCGATCGTGCCGACGACCAACGTCCATCCTACTCTCTTCAGGTGCCGCGCCGGTGGTGGTTTAATGAGCAGGTGGCAGCTCATGATGAGCATTGGCAGGGTTGCGATAGCAACCGCGTCGCCGGTCGCCGTGAGCACGCCGGTCAGTAGAATCAGCGCTAGAATCGCTGACCAATAAATTGTTTTTCCGCGGCGTTTCTGCGCCGCAATGACACCGCGAACCGCCAGCGTTGTGGCCGCGAAACCGATCAGCCACGCCGTCCAGATTGCCAATGTCTGCACCGGAGTAATGCCGCCGGCTAACAGTATCGGTACGCAGGCGGCCGAAAGCGTAACGACGCCCCACAGTTGACCAACGAGCGTGCGATGTCGGCCAGCGAGGCCCAACGCCAAACAGGACGTCGCCAGTGCGGCGCAGCCAAGCAACGCGATACGCACTTCCGTCGATCCGAGTGCCAAGGCAGTTAGCCCGCATCCGAACGTGATCGCCAACAAGGCAGCAAGGCGACCCTTGGCCGCCGGTGTGCTTCGCTGCGAACGCTGTCCGCGATGCCCCGCTGCGACCAACAGCGGCTCGTGTGCGACGAACCCGGCTATGGAGGCCAGCACGACGAGGCATCCTGGGATGCTCACGTCTGCGATCACCAACGAAGTGGCGAGGGGAATTCCTAGAATCGCATACGCACCGTGCTCTTTCGGTTGTAACTTCGCGGCGGCAGGTTGACTTTTTTGGGGCCCAACGCATGTCGTGGCCTTTGTAGACGTTGACCTCGGCTGAGTATTTGTTCCGGTCGCCGAAGGGATGGTGGTCGTGCTCAAGATCGCCCTCGATTGATTTCAAATTGCCGCCGCTGAGATCGGTTCAGGCTGTTTTGCCTGCTGCTCCCAAACATACACCCGCAGGCGCACATTTGTCGCCTGTAATCTGCTGCGGCACGATGTCACGTCGTGAGCGAACGTATTAATTGACGCGAAAACCAGGGGAAATCTTGGGAAATTGCTTTCCACGTGCTGGAAACTATTTGCCCAGCGGGGCGGCGATTTTACGGACAATCGAGTTTCGCGGGTGAAACTGTTCGGGTCGTACGGGTTCGCCGGGCCAGCGGCTCGTTGTTTCTGTTGTACCGGTCGTAACGCCACACAGGGCTGGCGCAATTGAGCCGATAGTTTCTTCTGTGACCGCCTGCTACGAACGTAACGATCAATTTGTCAGGCGATTGGGGGTGGAGTCTTGGCTGACTCGCAAGATCTGAACGGATCAAAAAGTCCCAAACGTATTCCGTCTAAAGCGATGTGTGGGTCAAGATGAAAAGGCTGCTTCTTTCGGCGACCGCGTGTTCGGTTTTTGCAATGACCGGCTGCACTCACATGAGTCAGCTGACCGCGCACAAAACGTTCCCCACCGACTCCATCACCGTTACTGAAACGGTCAGCGCAACGCCGCCGCTTTCACCGACTCCCGTCCGGCAATCACAGGCTGTAGCCGACGCGACCGTGACTGATCCCGAGACATTCGTCGAGTATCCCTCGCTTCGTTTGGCGGTTCCGACGATTCACCCGGTTGCCTATGTCGACCAGCTGCTACCTGCGACGGGCGAACCGACCGAAGCACCCCCTGATGAAACTGAAAACGATGCCCCGCCGCTCAACTTTCAAGAGCACCTGCGAGCCGGTTTTAGAACGGAAGCAAAGAAAACACGCGAAACCGAAACCGAATACGATCTCAAAACCCACGCCGGCGACAACTCGGTGAATGTGGGCTACGTGTTCAACTCGGTTAGCATCCCTCCGATTGTGAGTTCGGATTGTTCGGACGGCTATGGTCCGGGCATGACGGGCGTCATTGTAGGGCAAGCGACGTACACGTTGACGGACGTCGAGCAAATCGCACTAAGTAACCATCCGGCGATTTCCGCCGCTAGCGCCACACGCAGCAAGGCAGCTGGCCTGCGACAACAAGTCGGCACTCGCCCTAATCCGACGCTGGGATATTTCGGACAACAGCTCGCCGACCGAAACACCGATCAACACGGTATTTTTATCGAGCAGGAATTTGTTCGGGGCAACAAACTCGCGCTCAACCGAGAAGTTCTCGGCCATACCAGCCACGCCCAATCGATGGAACTGGAAACGCAGCGTTACCGAGTGCTGACGGACGTCCGCGTAAGATTCTTCGAAGCACTCGCCGCACAACAGCGTGTGGAGGCGACTCGACAATTTTCGCAAGTTGCCAAACGTGGCGTTGAGGTCGCTGTCGATCGCGAGCGAGCTGAAGAAGGCACGCTAATCGAAACCCTACAAGCCAAGACGCTTCTCAGCGAAATCCAGTTGGCTGCTGAGCAAGCCGAGTACGCCTATCTCGGTGCATGGCGTGATCTCGCCGCTATCGCTGGAATCGACAGCGAAGCGCCGGTAACGTTGGCGGCTGATTTTGATCACACCGCGGTAACGCCTGAATGGCAAAGCACCTACGCGATGATCGTGAGTCAAAGTCCTGAACTGTCGGCTGCCCGGGCGATCGTTTGCGAAAAGCAAGCACTATTAAAACGCCAGCAAGTCCAATACGTTCCCAACGTCACCGCGCAGTTGGGCGCGGGATATGATGTCGGGACGGACAATGGCATGATTAACGTTCAATTGACCGCACCGATCCCAGTTTGGAACAAGAATGACGGCAACATTTCAGCTGCTTACGCAGAGTACGTCCGTGCCACCCAGGAAGTGAAACGGATTGAGCAGTCGATCAAATCACGATTGGCTCGAACCGCGCAGGAATTCGACTCGGCTCTGGCATCGGTCCGCAAGTATGAAGAGGAAATTTTGCCGCAGGCTCAAAAGAGTCTCGATCTCTCCGAAGAAGCCTACCGAGCGGGAGAGTTGGAGTTCCTCCAAGTGTTAGTGGTCCGGCGCAAATTCTATGAAGCGTCTATCCAACTCATTGACGCTAAAGGACGACTCGCGGGAGCGACCGCGAAAGTCGACGGTTTGCTACTGACCGGCGGGTTGGAATCGCCAACGGACTACACCGATGGTGACGGCATCCGTGGTGCCTCCTTCGGTGGTCAATAGCACGGCGTGCTCGATCGGCTTCACTTTCGACCGGATTTTGCAGCATGCGGATTGTGCGCAAACGGTCGCATTATGAATCAAACGTTCTCATGCGGAAGTTTTAGACGTTTAATCAACTTCTTTGCTGCAGCGCGCTCGTCGGCCACCGGTAACTCGTCGATGAGGCGTCGGCGTCGTCAATGCCAAGCGACCTTGGATCAGACGTCGCTTAAAGGATAGCGTCACGCCCTCGGTTAAAATCGCCTAATCGAAGCCTTGGCACCCACTATCAGGCACGTGCGATTATCATCTATACAATATGCGGGTAAAGCACATTGTCGCCCTCTCTGTGCTGACGGGGGGCTTAGCCCGGCCAATGGCGATCTGTTCACGAACGCCTCTAACCTCGGCATCTCACGCAGTCTCCTAAGGATCAACCTAGGGTGTTGCCGCGTCGATGCGGGCGACGATCTCAGACACACTCCATGAATGCGCGAGAAAGAGAATGACGAAGTGGATCATGTTGGCAATTGCCGCTATCTGTGTGATACCGACCAATCAAGCTGACGCCGGGGAGCGGCCGAACATTGTCTGGATCTTCTCCGACGATCACTCCTATCAAACGATTGGTGCGTATGGCGGGCCGTTGAAGTCGCTCAACCCGTCGCCCAACATTGATCGCCTCGCCGCCGAGGGCATGCGATTCGATCGGGCCTATGTCGGCAACTCGATCTGTGCTCCCAGTCGCGCGACACTGCTGACGGGACTTCACAGCCACAAGAATGGCAAGATTGACAACGTCGGTCCGTTCAACCACGACCAGCAACAGTTTCAGAAGATCCTGCAGCAGAATGGTTTTCAAACCGTGATGGTCGGCAAGATTCACCTCAGCGGCAAAATGCAGGGCTTCGACTACTGGGAAGTCTTGCCTGGTCAGGGCAAGTACTACGATCCTGAATTCATCACCGCCGAAGGTAAGACCCGCTACGAAGGCCAATACGTCACGGACGTGATTACCGAACGTGCAATTAACTGGCTCGAGAATGGACGTGACGAGGAGCGTCCGTTCATGTTAATGGTTCACCACAAAGCACCGCACCGAAACTGGCAACCGGCCAAGCGGGAGATGGAACGATATGAAGACGTTGAAATTCCCGAACCCGCGAACCTGTTCGACACCTACGAAACACGGGGAGTCGCCGCGTCGGGGCAGGAAATGGAAATCAATCGGCACATGAATCTCGAGAGCGATCTCAAACTCGGCCGGCAGTACCTCGGAATGCCTCAATATGCCGCACGCCAAAAGTGGTTCCAAGAAAACCAGCCGACTGGTGTTGAACTGGTAAAGTGGAAATACCAGACGTACCTCAAGGATTACCTTCGCTGTACCTGGTCAGTCGATGAGAGTATCGGAAAGATTTTGGACGCGCTGGAAGCACAAGGACTCACTGACAACACCATCGTCATGTATAGCTCCGACCAAGGGTTCTACATGGGCGAGCACGGTTGGTTCGATAAACGATTCATGTATGAAGAATCGTTCCGCACACCGTTGATCGCTCGTTGGCCTGGAAAAATCGAACCGGGCTCGGTTAACACCGATCTGGTTCAGAACATTGACTTCGCTGAGACGTTTCTCGACCTCGCCGACGCACCGATTCCTGATGAGATGCAAGGCAAGAGTCTCGTGCCGCTGCTCAAAGGAAATACGCCGGCCGATTGGCGTGACTCACTCTACTATCACTATTACGAGTATCCCGCCGTACATAGCGTTCGCCGGCACGAGGGCGTGTTTGACGGTCGCTGGAAGTTGATCCGGTTCTACGGACGCAACGTTCCCAATGGTGAAGAGTGGGAACTTTACGACCTGCAGAATGACCCGAGTGAAATGAACAACCTCGCCGGTAATCCTGAGTATGCATCACGGATCGAAACGCTGAAAAAGGAACTGGGCAGTCTCCGGGAGCAATACGACGTCCCTGACGAAGCTTAATCACATGTTCGGTTCGTCTCGGCTCACACGTGGAACCATCGTAAGATGGGCACTCGGCCCGGTCTTCGGAACGCTCATCGTTTGGGCGACGTCGCCGTGGTTCATGCGGAGTTACCACTCTCGCGTCTTTGATCCGGTGTGCGAGGCTTGGGTTTACCCTTTGTCAACGCACTACCGGTGGCGGAGCGAAGGGTACGCCACGACGACGATCGGACGTCATGGGATGCCCGGGCGAACGGAGCTTCCTCCTCCCACGACAAAAACGATTGTGGCCTTGTGGGGTGATTCGCAAGCTGAGGGTGTTTGCGTTGACGATCGTCAAAAGCTTTGGTCACAACTCGAACGCCGGCTCACGGAACTTCCGGGCAACACGTTGGCTGTGTTGCCGATGGGACGCAGCGGCGAGGACGCCGCTGACTGGACGGGACGATTTAAGTCCACCGAGCAACACCTCGGAGTGACTAAACACGTGGTCCTGGTCTGCGAACTCAACGACTTGAGCCCGCTCACGCACCTGCCTCCCGAATCGCTCGACGGAACCCTCGCCGTCTCCAGTGATGCCGCCCTCATGGATTGGATTCCCGATTTCGTTGTACACGCCGCCCGTGGGTTGCTAATGGAGTCCAGCTCAAACCGGGTTCGTCGATTACGATTCGGGGTCGGTCCCGTCACAATGGCGATAGCAAACACCGCGAGACCGGCGGGTGCCGAGGCGACTGGATTACCGGTGTTTCCGGCCGCGGAAATAGCGAGTCAATTGCATCAGGCAACCACAAAACCGTTGACGATCATTTATGCCCCCAACCTTCCTGTCGTGATGGGCGGCGAGATTCGTCGCAATGATGATCACGCCGATGAGTTTGCCTCGCTCGCCATCGAGCTCGAACGCCGCGGCATCGAAGTCATCGACTGCCGTGAAAGCTTCGCACAGTCCGCTGATCAAGGCCGTTTCCCTCACGGCTTTCACAACGGCCACATCGGCAGCGGCCACCTCAACACAACCGGCTACCAACTCATCACAGACGCGGTTGCCGAGCAGAGCAATTAGTTTCTGTTGCCCCAGCCTCATTATGTGCCAACGGAATGCCAGGCGAAAGCCAAATGTCTTAGCGGAACGGCGCGAGCCGTCCGGTCTCACGCTAACTTTCAATTCCGAAAAATCGCTACCGTCGGTCGCCGTATCGCGGGAGCGACCACTCGTCGAACAATCTCGTCTCAAACAAACGAAAGCCCGAGAGGCTATATGCCTATCGGGCTTTGTTCGCTTTGTATCTTAATCGAGAATGCTGTTTAGCCGCGTCCGAGTTCGCGAACCTTTTGCAACAGCGAGCGGACGGGTTGGACAGGTTGATAACCCATCAATCGGCGACGACTCCAATGTCCATCTGCCGTCTTGCTGAAGACAATGATTTGCGGAATCATGTTTTCATCAGCCATCAGTTGTTTGGCGAGTTCCGGTTCCGCGTCGCGGTCGACAACGGCGACACTCACTTGGTCCAATTCACCAGATCGCTTCATGTTCGCGATCGTCGTTTGTTTGAGAACTTGGCATGCCGGGCAATAAGGTGCTCCGACCACGACCATTAACGGCTTGTCTTCTTCGACGGATTGTTTGTACGCCAAAGTGTAGTTCTGGTCACTCAGTGGAGTGGCGTTTTGTCGGGATGGCTCTGCGGTGGCAACGCCAGTGGTGACGAAAACGAGGGTAAGACCAAAGAACAGTGACAACATTCCATGCTTCCTAGTGCAAGTTGGCTTGTCAGGACAGCGGCGGCACCATGCCGTCAATTGGGTAAGACGAAGTCTTTCGTCAAACGGAACTCCACCCAACATGCCAACCGTGTTTGGTTGAACCATTCGATGGTAAAAAACCGACCCATGCAAATCGAAGAAAAGTAACTGTCAGGACAAGATGTACGGCCATCGTCAACTAAACCCGGGAGTAACTCCGTTCCAGGTGCTCAATCAACATGGCAACATTATGGCTTCCAGAAAGTCGGCTCCCGTTATGCATACTCCATGCAAACGTAGGAAATGACCTTGGTCTGAACAACAACACGGACGAAGTCAGTTAACCTTCCGAGTTACGGGACTTGGTTAAACTGTTCTGGACGCGCCATTCAAACAGACTGGCGAGGATTGTAGAAGTGCCATCGGGCCATGCAAGCAGTTCAAGCGGCTTTTTTAGAATCCGTTTCCAAGGGGACTGCGGGCCCGTTTATTGTCACACTGCGGGGCTCATTTCCACTTTGCTACCTTGCCTATACCCCCCACACACGTGGCAAAATGGCGAAGCTGGGCGTTTAGGGAGCACTTTGATTGTTTTGCGAGCGAGTTTCATAGTGCGAAATGTCACATCCGACGTCGCATCGACCGCAGTTTGCTGTGCGGATGCTTACACTATCGCCAGACGATTTCTCAGCCGCCTCGGGGCTGTCTCTCAGCCCGGGAATGCGTCAGGATTTTGCAGCCGAGAGGGTCGCAAAAAGCCGGCCCGAACTATTTGCTAACGGCATCCATCGGGTCTCTCATTGCCCACTGAACTACGCCAGCACGTTTGTTTTATGACTGATTCACTGCAACCAGACCTCCCGACTGACGATCTCAGCGACGCACACCGAGAGGTCCTGCGGAGGATGGGCGAATGCGTCGGAAAAACGCTTGAAGAGGTCCGCGGGCCGGATGACTTGATTGGTTTCTTTCAATCATTCCGACCCGACGGACGTGGATTGGCGGGAGTGTTCAGCGGGTTGCCGGGTGGGGATGAAGTCCACGAGCGGATCGCCACGCTGTTCGAAGTAGCCGGAGACGATCGCCGTCCCGGCGGTGGACGGGATGCATTTTTTGTGGTCAGGCAACCGGCTGTGATCGATCCCGATGAAGTCCAAGCCGCGGGCGAGAGCTGGATCGCGAGTATGAAGGTACTCGCCGAGTCCCTCGGTCATTCTGCTGCCAAGGCACAGCTCACGGGGGTCGATCGCGTTCGCGTGCTTGAAGGCATACCACCGAAGCATCCAAAGTTACCAGATGAGAAGACCGCACTGCTTAATCTTCTCAGCGACGGTGTTCCGAGCTGGCTGGCCCAAGCGACACCACAGCACGCGATTGCCGAAGCGCTGCGTGGCCCCTTCTATTTCATCAACTGCGACGCGATGCTGCGGGACTACTTGATGTGGCCGCTCTATCGTGACCACGTGTCACTCGATGATCCTTTCGAGCCGTATTTTCGCTTGTGGCGTCATGGCATCAAATGGCGCGTCTTTCAAGACACGCAAGTCGACCTATACATGCCACGCCATTGAACAACGAACGTCTCGAAGAAACCACACCAGCCGACTAATGATTAATGACTGTCCAATGACAACCGAACGCTCATGAGCCCCCATCGACCAACCGCTGATCCTTCTAAAGCGTGCATGCGAATTCTCGACGCGAACGCAAACCGTGCCGCTGAAGGTCTGCGGACACTGGAAGAGTCGGCGAGGTTTGTATTGTGTGCGCACGCATTGACCGCAGACCTGAAATCGCTGCGTCACGATCTAACCAACGCGATGTCACGTCTGTCTCGAGTCGAGCTTTTGCGTGCACGCGATACCGGACGTGATGTCGGTACCACGACGACCACGCCAGGCGAACAAAGTCGCACCGATATCGTTAGCATCGTTTCCGCCGCGACCGGTCGGACTCAGCAAGCCCTGCGTTGTCTCGAAGAGTACGGCAAAACGATCGACGGTGTTTTCGCCGCGTCTGTCGAACAAATTCGCTATCGTTGCTACGACGTTTTCGCTAGCCTCGAACTCGTTTTCATGGCGGGTAACCGACGCCACGCACGACTGCATGACGCGCGACTCTACGCACTCATCGATGCAAGTGAAAACGAGCAAGCCATGATCGAGCGGATCCGTTTGCTCGCCGACGCAGGTGTCGACATTCTCCAACTCCGCGACCGGCACGTCGATGATCGAACGCTGTATCAACGCGCATCGGTGGGGTCCTGCGTCGCGCGCGAAAATGATGTGTTGTGGATCGTCAATGATCGCGCCGATATTGCTGCGGCTTCCTCCGCCGACGGCGTGCACGTCGGACAAGAAGAATTGCCGGTCGCTGAGGTTCGCCGCATCGTCGGCGCCGATGCCATTGTCGGGCTATCGACTCACGACATTCATCAAGTCCGTGAAGCCTTCGCATCGACTGCAGACTATATCGGTTGTGGTCCGGTGTTCCCGGGACAAACCAAACAGTTTGAACACTTTCCCGGCTGTGAGTTTTTGCGTGAAGTCGCGACCGAGACATCCAATGCGCAACATTTTGCTCAGGTTCGTCCGGCATTTGCGATTGGCGGGATCGGACCTAGCAACGTCTGCGATGTTGTCGAAACTGGTTTCGGACGTATCGCGGTGACGGGAGCTCTGTCCGGCTCATCGGCGCGGGAAAATGCGGCGGTCCTGAGAACCACGCTCGAAACAGTAGCTTTGCCGGAACATTCAGCCGCAGCGATCACGCCATGATACGAACTCACCAATCTTCCATCCGTCTGTGTCTTCTTGCGGTCGTTTCGTTGTCATTGCTCGCGCTCGCTGACAAACCAAAGTTGCAATCGGTGACGTTGTCCGGCACCAGCGGCCTGACCGAGAGCAGCGGCTTGGCGTTTTCCTCACTCGATGCCAATTGCGTTTGGACGCACAACGATTCGGGGGATCGAGCCCGACTGTTTTGCTTCCATACGCAAACGGGAGCGCTCACGGGTTCGTGCGATTTGCTTTCTGCCGATTCGGTTGACTGGGAGTCGATGACCAGCGTCGCGGCAACGTCGGATCGAGCGACCAAATTGATTGTCGCGGACTCTGGCGATAACGACGCCGTCCGCGCCAACATCACGCTTTATCGATTCGATGAACCCGCCCCTCACAAACAGACGCGTTTGAAACCCAGTGAATACGAAACGCTGCGTGTTCGCTTTCCTGACGGGCCCGTGGATTGCGAAGCGATCTGGCACGATCCGACCGAACGCTGTGTCCTGTTACTCGCCAAAGGTCGGCTGCCCTTGGCTGCGGTTTACCGAGTTGCGGACGAGGATTGGGGAACCTCCCAATCGGATCCGCAGGGCGATAAGCGCGCCGGCCAAAGGATACCGAACGCTGCGCAGGAGAATTCACGCGCCACAAAATATGTGGTGACGGCGACGCACATCGCTACTCTCGCCCTTCCGATGGCAACCGGGGCGGATCGTGATCCGGCCAGCGGGGACGTGTGGATCGCGAGCTATTTCCAAGCGTTCTGTTTCCGTCGTGGTCAACACGCGAACCTCGTCGAACAGCTCGGCGC
The DNA here is from genome assembly GCF_023701485.1 of Aporhodopirellula aestuarii. Taxonomy (GTDB): domain Bacteria; phylum Planctomycetota; class Planctomycetia; order Pirellulales; family Pirellulaceae; genus Rhodopirellula; species Rhodopirellula aestuarii. Next base: position 4,515 of record NZ_JAMQBK010000047.1, on the reverse strand, counting down.
CGTACCCCTTGCAATCGAAATGCCACGGCTTCGGCAAATCGAAGCGATCGCGGTTGATCGGGAGTCGAATGTTTGGGTGACTTCCGAAGGAACCCCCGCGATTTTACAGCGTTTGGCGACAGGCAAACTTCACCGCTAAGACGCGGCCTCTTTAATTTTCGAATCATTGGGAGATAAGTATGTTCGAAGTGGAACAAAAGTATCACGTCCACAACCGCGCAGAGCTGGTCGAACGGCTTGCGATTGAGGACGCGATTCTGGTTTCGGAAAATGAAAATCGCGACACTTACTACAATCACCCGTGTCGTGATTTTTCACAAACGGGAGAAGCACTGCGTGTTCGACGAATCGACGGCGTCCCGTTGGTGACCTTCAAAGGCACAAAACGTCCCGGGCTCGTTAAAGCGCGCGAAGAACTGGAATGGAGGCTCGACCCGGGCGACGACGATGGTACGAAGATGGAACGTTTGTTGATTCACTTAGGCTTTCGCGAGGTCGCTACGGTGACCAAACGCCGTGAAACTTACCGGCTTGGTGGAGCGGAGGACGCGATCACGATTACGATCGACGAAGTCGCGTCACTCGGTCGAGATGGTCAGGCTGGATTGTTCGCCGAAATTGAGTGCGTGCTGCCCGATGCCAATCCGACTGACGATACGATCGAAGCGACGCGTGCGCGCGTGTCCAGTCTCGCGTTGACACTGGGGCTTCGCGAGCCGGAACCAAGAAGTTATCTGCGAATGCAATTGGAACGATGACTGTGCTAAGATTGCGGGCCAGACGCCCCTAGCAATTTCTAGCGGCGATCGTCGGCCCCTTTCCGTTCCATGAGGTTGTTCAGCTCACGATGCCCTTCCCCGCCACCCCCCTTGCCCGATTCGGATTGTTTTTGGTTCTGTTTGGGGCGTTCACGTCAGTGACGCTCGTCACGGTGAGTGCAGCGGATGATCCGGCTCTGGATTCTATAGAAGCATCTTCCACCCCGAAGTCACGAGAATTCGGCGACTTCGATGTGATCCCTGACTTGATCCCGGAGTCGGGCCCCGTTGCCGATGCAACGATCGATTGGACGCCCGCTTGGTTCGTCACCGTCGGAATCGTGTCGGTGCTCACTCTGATTATCGGCCTAAAACTCAATGCATTTTTGGCGCTAATCATCTCCGCAATCCTTGTCAGCGTGCTCGTCGGGTTTGATGCCGGGGCAGGAATGGGTGAGCGCATGAACGCGGTTGTGTCCGCGTTTGGAAATTCAGCCGCCGGTGTCGGGATTGTGATCGCCATGGCGGCCATTATCGGCAAGTGCATGCTCGACAGCGGTTCGGCTGATCGCATCGTTCGCACCGCCGTTGACGTGACGGGTGAAAAGAAAGCCTCGCTGGGTCTCATGATCAGCGGCTTCATTCTCGCAATCCCGGTATTCTTCGACACGGTGTTCTACCTGCTCGTCCCTCTGGCACGCAGCCTTCATCGCCGCACAGGCAAGAACTACCTTCGTTATTTGATGGCGATCGCAACCGGAGGATGCATCACTCATACGCTCGTGCCACCCACCCCAGGTCCGCTGCTAGTGGCAGCGATTCTGAACGTCGATATCGGAATGATGATGATCGTTGGCGCGATCGTCGCGATCCCTTCTGCAATTGTGGGGCTGGCGTTTTCGATCTACGCCGATCACAAATCTCCGATCCCGATGCGTCCGCTGGGCGCACACGACGATCGTCACCAACCGCTCGACGACGAAAAACTTCCGGGACTGTTTACTTCCCTATTGCCAGTCTTATTGCCTGTGGTTTTGATCGGCGCCGGGACGCTTGCTACGACGCTGGCGGACGGCGAAGACCGCGCCGCCGTCTTGACCACGGACGTCGAGGATTTCGATTTGCTTGCCCAGCGTTTCGCATCGGCAACCGAAAAATCCCCCGCCGGTCGTCTGCTTGCAAGCGATCAAATCACCGAGAAACAACGCCAACGGCTCACGAGACCAGCTCAAAACGACGTCGAGCAACAAGCTGTCGTTTCCATCATCAACAGAGCGCTCCTGGACCCGGATTACTACAGCCCCGAGGCCTTCGCTGACGTGGGAATTCCTCCGGTCGCGGAGAAATTGATGAAGACCGATCAAGTTCGCATGAAGCCGGTCGATCGTCGGCGGATGAACCGAGCTTTGTTGGATGCCGCCTATCCCGAATTGATCGCCGCGCAGCGTTGGGACAGTCCGATGCGGCGAACGGCCAATTCGTTGGGCTTATGGAGCAATCCGAATTTCGCCCTTCTGCTCGCCGCGCTCGCTGCCATGTTGACCTTCAAAATCGTGCGAACCCTATCCTGGCGCGAACTCGGAGTTGATGTCGAAGAATCACTCATGAGCGGCGGTGTGATTATCTTGATCACCGCGGCTGGCGGAGCGTTTGGTGCGATGCTCAGCCAAACGGGAATCGGGGATACAATCCAACAGTATTTCAGCGGCCAAAGTGCAGCCGGGATCGCGATCTTGCTTCTGGCTTGGTGCGTGGCCGCGGTGTTGAAAGTGGCCCAAGGCAGCAGCACGGTGGCGATGATCGTCGGTGCCGGAATGATCGCTGCGATCATGGGCGGTGATGAGCCTCCCTTCCACATGGTCTACGTCGCGACCGCGGTGGGAAGCGGATCGTTGATGGGCAGCTGGATGAACGACAGCGGTTTTTGGGTGTTTGCAAAGATGGGCGGGCTAACCGAGAGTGAAGCCTTGCGGACATGGACACCGCTGCTCGCAACGCTGTCCATTGGCGGACTGATCACCACGATCATCCTCAGCCAGATCATGCCGATTGCGGGATAGCCATCATGAACGACGATGACGAACTGTGCCTCTGCTTCCACGTCACGCGGCGCAAGGTGATTCAGTACATCCGCGTCCACCAACCAAGCCGCGCAAGTCAGTTATCGGAGTGCTATGGCGCCGGCACCGGCTGCGGTTGGTGCCGCCCCTTCCTATCACGCCTGCTCCAATCGCATGCCCCTGAAGGTGAATCACTCCCCGACGCCAAAGAGTACGCCCAAAACCGCCAGACCTACCGCGACCAACCCAAGCAGTAAAGTGTGGATTCCTCGGATTTCACCACACGAAATGCTCGCAAGCATTAGTACCTGGAATCAAGCGAAATGGTGAATCGGCAGTACTCCATCTCGTCTTTAAGGCCGCGATTGAGTTCAGAAGCCCGACAAAGTTCAAGACACCTCAATCATGATCTTCATTCAGACTCATAGTCCGCAACAGATAGGCAGGAGTCGTTCGGCCAGATGCTACTGGCCGTTTGAGCCTTCTCCGTTTTGCTTCGATTCTTAGTCGCGATAGCGAGTGCGTGCGTTCTGGACGCCAGTCCGGAGGCGACGTCGCCCCACGCACGTGTTTTGGGTCGTCGCGTTGTGACTTGCTTCGCTTTGTCTTCTCAATCCACGGCCGACTTACGTCCGTGGCTATGACATGTCGTCACATTCGTGATTAGAGCATTTTCAAAATTGAAATGGGATGCAGGGCCGGTTCCTACCGACCAAATCGAGGCCGTTCGTCGAAAGTGGAATAGTCAACAAACCGACGGACGAACACGTCCATCGCACGTTTGGATCGGAAATGCTTCAGTAGATAGATCGACGCTCCCCGACGGTGCGAACGGATTTGGGCCGTTTGTTGCAAAACACGTGTAATGGTGATGTCGTGCCATGGGCGTTGCATCGCGAGTTTGAATTCACAAGCGAAGTTCGCTATACCAGTGATCATGGAACTCCTCCGGGAAGCCCGCAGCTCAAATTCAACCCATGGTCACACGATGCATTTCCTCGTTCTTATTGTGGTTCTCTGCTTTGTCTCCGGTGCGATTGCTGAAGACGACGCGAGCGAGAGCACGCAACGCGATCAATCATCGCAAGTCGCGGAAGATTTCAGTCATGACGGAGTGTGGAAGCCGAAAGGTGCCATTCTAGGCGGTGTCTTCTTGCCGCCGCCTGCTCTAAAAGGAATCACGTTAACAATCGATCATGACCAATACGAAGTTACGGTGGACGGTGAAGAACACTCGGACAAGGGAACGTTCACCTTGGACGAGACAACAACGCCGAAGCGCATGACCATCAAGAGCAACTCCGGCCCGAACAAGGGCAAAACGATCCTTGCGATCTACGAAGTCAAGAATGCCGATGCGATGCGGGTATGCTACGACCTGTCTGGCAAGGCGTTCCCCAAGGAGTTCAAAGCACCAAAAGGCAGCGAGCTGTATTTGGTCGGATATCGTCGCCAAGCTCCCGATGCGAAGGACAGCAAGCCCAGCACGACGTTTGTTCCGGTGGAGTAAGCTTGTTCGGGATGGTGGCACAACTACGCTTCGTCCAAATACAAATTTGTCGCACGCGGAACTGAGTAAACGTGTTGCTGGTTTTGATGCGACGGGCTCGAACCGTAGGCGGCAACGCTTCAGGACCTGCGCTCACGCCGGCGACCGATGCTAAGCAGGTATGCAGCAATCATCTGGCGCAACTGCC
>NZ_JAMQBK010000046.1 GCF_023701485.1 Aporhodopirellula aestuarii | reverse complement strand
AGCGGCTTACTTGAACCATCGCTTGCACACGGAAGACCGGTGGTGCGTTTTCAGGAAGGGATGCTCAATGTCCGAGGCGTCGGTGACGCGAGCCAATCTCCGACAATTGCTGACCGATTCACTGCGTGACGTGAACTGATTGCCATGCCAGACTTCGCCCAACTCAAAACACCAATCGCGTTCGTCGTGATACTTACGATTCTTGGCTGCTTGGGCGGTGCTGCGATTGGTTACCTGATGGGGACGTATCATCCAGCGTACTACCGTGCCATGTTTCCTAATGTTCAGCCGCAGCGTTTAGATGAGCTTTCTGTCGGTATAGGCTTGGGAGTGACGCAAGGCGGGTTCGGTGGCTTCATCGCGGGAACTGTGCTAGCCGTGGCAAGTGTATTCGCAAATGCGCGGTCGCGATCCGGTGATTCCTCGTGACACACATTCCTGAAGCCAGACGGCGGAGAACCACGACGTGCACCGAAGCACGCGATTGAAGTAAGATGACCGTCACGCGTCCACCGTGCATCCTCGGTGACGCTGGCGTTCCCCGACAATGGGCTGGTCAACATTGAACTGGATCGCAACCCTATCTGAACTCTACGCGACTGAAGTCCAACCGAAACGTGCCGCGCGTCCGCATTTTCGCGACCCCGTGACAGTTGCTGGAATCGAAGCGATCGAGTCCGAATTAGATTGTTCGTTGCCTGGCAGTCTACGCTCGCTGCTGCTTTAAACAAACGGCGTCTCGGATCGGATTGAGGCGGAGTGTGATTGTCTACAACGGTATCGAGTGGGTTGGCGGACTTGATTTAAAATCTGGATCCTGGCCGCATAGGCGTACTTTCAATCCGGCAATCACGTAGGGCGTGAAGAACGCGGAGTGAGCTGGCCGGGGATTGGGAGGCTTGGGCTGCATGTGTACGTGGTGGATTTTGCCACAGAGGGCACTGAGGTCACAGACACTTCAGACGCACCTAACCTCTGTGTTCTCGGTGTCCTCTGTGGCTCATTCCTCTTCTGAGCCGGCGTTGCACGTACGGTCAGCGTGGCTGAGATAGCGTTCACGTGTCGATGCTGCGCGATGTAATGGGCGCCGGTTCGAGCGTTAACGTTAGGCCGCAGGAGAATTGGAACCGATTGGAGATTCCGTTTCGGGTTAATCTGGCGTGGTTGCACGCTGGCGGCCAAAACGAGGAAAGCCCCGCTTTCGATAAGAAAACGGGGCTTTCGGTAGATCAAGATAGTGTGGGGAAAACTATCTAATGGGCGTTGAGGGACTCGAACCCCCGACCCTCTCGGTGTAAACGAGATGCTCTAGCCAACTGAGCTAAACGCCCTAGGGAAGCTGTGAGTGGTGGACCGCGAGCTTCGGATTTTGTTTCTACATTGCCGTCGTCGCTCTTGGCTGGGAGCGAGCGGCTGATTGTGGAAGGCGGTGGGCCTTCTTAGCGGGCCAGCAATTGGGTGCGTTTGTTGCGGCGTTCGGCTCGCAGGCGGGCTCGGCGGTTGGTTTCGCTCGGCTTTTCGTAGAATTCGCGGCGACGCATTTCTTTCTTGATACCGCTACGTTCCACTAACTTCCGGAATCGTCGTACTGCCTCTTGAATCGTTTCCCGATCTCGCACCAATAACTTTACCATGTCCGCTTCGTAAACCCTTCGTTTTGAATTCGTTGCATTTGAAAATCGCCTCCGTTTGAGGTCTGTTTTAACGGGAATCGTGGCACATATTGGCACGTCGTCAACGCACCGCGGGCCGGAATCCCTCTCGTGGGAAGCGGAATCATAGCGTCCGAAGTGGATCGTCGACAACCGAGGAAGCGACGAAAACCCGGATTTTTCGATTCTATCAAGGCCATTTCAACGTCTTGGTGTGCCCCATCGGCATCTTGCCGCGGGCACCGCGATCTTTCCCCGCCCTTGACCGGCGGGGCGGTGGTTAGCGGAGTTGGTCCCAGCTAACCGTTTCTCGGCGAACCCCATCGCTGCCGTAGAACACCATCGAACGGGTCTTGAAATCTGCGATCGCGGTGAGCTTGACGCTCCGAGGGCCGTGGAGGCAGAAATAGATGGCACAGGTTTTTCCGCGGCGAACGACTTCGCGTTGCGTCAGCGGGAACTCGCGTGGCTCGAGCGATCCGAGTTCGCAGAGTTTGGATTCGACTTGCAGCCTCATCTTGGGCAAATCAAGCGATTGGAGGGAAAATCCGATCATCGACAACTTTCAAGAAAGAACGAACGACAAGGGAGATTGTCGTCTTGAAGATGCTGCCCCACGGGCCTCATGCCGGTGCGGGGGCGGTCATCCGTCACGGCCGGCGGAGGAGAGCCTATCATTGCGAAAAGACACCCCGCCGGTCGAAGTCGAATGCCCGACAGCGTTGGGTATCGGCGCGATCGGCGATCGGCATTAAGCCTGGACCCGACTCAGAAGAGACTTAACCGCGTCAGCCGACCGGTCGCGATGACTTCATGTGAAACGTCGTGTCGTACCGATCGTGATGGGGGGCGGGGGCGCCTTATTGCGAGTTTTGCAAACTTTTGTTGATCTCACGCCGAGGCTGGACGACGTGAACGTGTTGCGCCGGAGCCACGACCACTAGATACGTATTGCGGCCATTGTCGATTCGCACAGATGCCTCGGAATCGTGCCCGACCGAAAATCCGTCGGGGCCGACGGGGGCGAGCCGGATGGCATGATCACCGACGGGTAATTCCGCTCGCAATACCTGGATCTCACGCGGGAGCAGCCCCCAGCACCGGGTATCCGCGGTTTCAGTTGCCGTCCATGCGGATGAGGCGGCGAATTGGAAAAGGGATCCGACTCCGCCGGTGATGCCAAGGGTTTCGCGGACTTTGCCGACCGCCATCTCCTTACCGGCCTGCCGAACAAAACTTCTCGCAATCGTCCAAGGACGTTCGGCGTCGGCTTGGGTTTGTACGAGTGCACCGACGTCGGTCAGCGATTGGGTGGCGCCGAGGAGCCCGAATGCGCGTGTTGGTGACGAAGGGACGATTGGAGCTCCCGCGACGGTGACGGCCGCGATCGGAGACGGCGGTATCACGACGGTGGGAATCTTGACGCTGGTGATCTTCGGCAGCCGTGTGATGTCGTCGTCCTTCTCGTCATCGTGCAGTAACAAGGTGGAGGCGATCGCGACGGCGGCGGAGGTGACGGGGGCTTCGGTGGGGACGAGCACCGGGCCCCTGCCGACCATGGCGAATACATACAGGACGCCGTGCCCAGGGCGGCTGTGGTTACCAACGGTCGCCCGCTCAAGATCGTCAAACGCCGGGCGGAAGTCGGGTTTGATCGAGCTGACGAGTCGGTAGTTTCGCTGGGCGTCGTCGAAGTCGTGATGGGTGGCTTCGCGGAGGACGCCCCGCAGGTACGGCGCGAATGCGAGTTCCTGGTGTGGCGTGGTGTCGAGAAGTTCAGGAAAGAATGTCTTTTGTCGTTCCTCGGCGACGGTCCGCAGCTTGGCTTGATGCATCGCGGCTTGGTTGATGTAACTTTCCGCGTCGACACCGTCACCGGCGAGTGAACAGATCGCGAGCATCGTGCGGATCATCACCTCTTCATACCCGGCCGGTTTGAAGACACGCGAGGTGTCATCGGTGACCATCGATAGGGCACTGCCTCCGGCCGCTTTGGCACCGGCCAGTAGGTTGCCGCCACCGCCGATCGCATTGGCTTCGCTCGTTTCATCGAACCGGTCGCGTAGGGCCCGCAGGCGTGCCGATGCGGCATCGACGTTGCCCGCGGCGAGTTGGACGACGGCCAAATCGAGTTTGGCAGGGTCGGAAAAACGACCTCGCTTCTCGGCCACTTCGCTGAGCATTGTTTCGGCGGCGGCGAGGTCTCCGGAGACAAATGCGTCTCGGGCCATGTCGATCGAAGCGAGCTTGGCCGCGCAGCCACACATTAGCAACGTGGTTAGCGTTGCGGCGGCTGCCGGAAGGAAAAAGGTCGCTTTCAGGAGTCGATTTCCCGCGAGTGAACATATCGGGAATGCAACGGTGCGGGAGGAATCTGTCGCTGTCGAAATTCCCATCTTTTCGACACCATTGTCCGTGGTGGCGAAACGGTTCGGCGAACCCTATCAACGCCGATTGACATGCCAGCACCGATTGGCATGCCAGCACCGTTTGGCAGGCCAACAACGGTTGGGCTCAGCCGTCCGCTTGGTCGAAGATTCCAAAGTTCCACCATTTGCCCGCCCGCGTCTTGTGGTAGCCCTTGCGGATCTTGGCGGATTCTTTGATGTAGTCGCCGCTGTGCAGGTTGACCATTTCGAGTGTCAGCACGTAATCACGCTGTGTCGATTTGTTGCGTTCGGTCGTTCCGGTGGTGATCGTCGCGTAGAGCAGGTAGTCAACAGGCGTTCCTTGGCGGCCGAGAGCGGCTGCAAAAGCGGCGCGGTTGGCGGGCAGGAACAGCGAGTCGGGACGCAGCCGGGTTTCGATCAATGCGGCGTCGACCATCCGGCGGCTGATGCTGCGGAAGGCTTCTCCGGCGTTGATTTGCGAATCGATCCTCTCGTAAAGCTGGTCTTTGAAGTCGACGAGTTCCTCAGCACTCTTGTTTTCGATGCCGATGAAACAAACACGGGCGGGCCCGGTGGCTAGCTGGGGTGGGCAATTCGGGTCCAGGGCACCGGGGACACCCAACATGTTGGGATCGTTGAGTTGGATTTCGCCGTTGGCGTGATGGCTGGCCATCATCGCGGGGGGCGTCGATCCGTTGGCGAAAGGCGATCCGAATGGCACCGGTTCGGGCGGCGGAGGACAACGGCTCAATAGCTGGGCCACGGAGGAGTCAACCAGCGGGTTCCAAGTCGCCGCGCCAGCCTCGTGGCTACCGACGAGGTCTTTGTCGTCATTTGCGACGATGTGGCCGTAGCGGTGAGCGCATCCACTAAAAATTGCCGCGGAAAAACCCAATGTTGCCAAAAAGAGTGTCGCGACGGCGGTGAAACCCGTTCGACGGGGTATGCCGGACGCCGAGAGATTGGCGGGGTTGCTGGTCGAATACTCACCATCCATGGCAATGCGAACTCTCAAATGACGAAAATGCCAGAATTCCGGCGTGGGGTGACTTGTGATGATTGCATCAGTTAGCAAAATGATCGGCACAACGTCGAGATGAGGCACTGAAAAGACGGGCCAGGCGAAATAGACTTAGCAAACTACTGTGCTTCTCAGACTGGCCCATTTTGACATCTGGCGGGATCTGTTCGAAATTCCCGTGATCTGTTCCATTAGCGATCCGTTTCGCTAGTGATTAACCTCTCGCCGTCTGAGGGAGTGTGTTGATTGCGTTTTCTCGTCTCGCTCCCCTTTTCGTCCCTGTGCTGATTGACCGTACATGACTGTCACGTTCCAACCGAATACCACTGAAATCGAATCCAGTTCTGATGTCGCGACGATGGAGCCGACCAAATCGCTGGAGCCGTCCAGGGGCGTCTCCCCGTTGCTTATCGACGATGACGATGATGATGACGACGTGGAAGACGATTCGCCATCAACGGACGATGACGATTCTTCGCCCGGATTCGGGGACGATTTGGACGACGCCGAAGATGACATCGACGAGTTCGATGACATCGACGAAGACGACTTCGATGATGACTTCGACGACGATTTCGAAGAGGAACTCGATGACGATTACGAGATCGAAATTGATGATGAGATCAGTGCCGAGTTCGGTCTCAACACGGCGGGTGATGATCTCGATGAAGATGACGACGATTTAGACGATTTTGACGATTTCGAAAACATCGACTGATCGCCGGTAAAGCGTGCCGGTGTTTGGCGCGGAGGGCGGGATTCGTGGGACTTCTTAGCGGAACGGCGCAGGCGGTCCACTCCCGCATTACCGGACGGTTGGCGGCGATCCGCTACTTTTGAAATCCCGCAGTCATTCAATCGGCATCCCTTGAATTCCCAGTCGCCCCGCGATCACCGCCGCGATCGGATCGTTGATCCGCGTGGTGGTCGCCGTTGGAATTGGCGATCAATCGATCGTCAGTTTGCCACGCATTCCCGGACGGGCTTTCCGGTTCGGGTTGTCGACCGTTGCCCACAATCGGACTTGCGAAGTCACCGGGTGGAGTTCAGCGGAAACGAATGTGACCACGCCATACAGCACGGTGGCTTCGTCAACATTGTTTTCCACTGCGACTTTCGAGTCACCGTTGCTATTGGCAGCGAATGAGGTCACGTCGGAAGACGGTTGAGGTGGGGCGATTTCGAATCGCACTTTACGTCCGACGAGACCGGAGTCGTGGAGTCGGCCGTCGACGAACCCGCTGACTCGAATCGGGTCGAGTGAGATTAATCTAACGATCGGTGCCCCGGCTTCTACCCATTGCCCGTTCTGCACGAAGACCTCGGCGACTTGGCCGTTGATTGTGGATTCGATGGTGTGTTCGTCGAGTCTCTGTTTGGCGAGTTCGCAGGCGGCTTGCTTTTCCGCCGCCGTTGCTTGGGCGATTTCGCGTTCCTGTTCGGATTGCTCGACGGCTAGTTCGGCTTGGTCAATCACCAATTGCAGACGATCGATTTCGGTTGCTGTCACCGAGCCCGGATACCGTTTGTTCGCCTCGTCGCTTTGTTGCAGTTCACGCTCGCGGACTTCGAGACTGCGTTTCGCGTACCGTGTGTTGACATCGTTTTCGGCTTGAATCATCGCCGCGTGCAACGCCGCTTGGGCTGCCGACCATTCGCCACGGGCACGACGTTCGTCGAGGCGTGCGAGTACTCGGCCGGGGACGATCTGCTCTCCTTCGACAATTTCAACCGAGTCAACGCGGCCTGCGATCGGGGTGGAAAGGGAGGTGTTCTGGATCAACAGCACTTGGGCTTGGTCGATCTGGATGGGTTCGTCGGCGTGGGTCGAGCGAACCGAAATGGCGCTTGCGACGATACCTGCGAGGAGGCAGGCGATCGCGCGAGATCGGCGTAGGGTCATGGGGCCGATTGCGGTCGCAGCGGTGCCGGGGGAGTGCGATGGGCACATCTTTTCGACTATCTTAGGGGGCACGAGGGTGGACCACTTCAGGCTAGTCTCGTGATTCAAAAGAGCAACTTTCCAACCTGTTTTCCCGTTTCAAGGCGGTCCTCACGCGTGCAACAAGTCAAACTTTTTAAGGGCGTCGACAACGATCTGCCGGAACTCGAGCGTCAAATCAACCGTTGGATTCGTAAGACCGGAGTGAAAGTGTTGTCGATTTCGGGCAATCTCTCGAGCCAACCGAACGCCGGAGCGGGCCCGATGAGCAGCTTCGCCGCCGGTGATGTGTTGATCATTGTTCAGGTAGAAACGGAGAAGCCGCTCGGCTAGCGGGAACGCGTGGACATGCCCCCGAGTGCGTTTGCCGTGCGCGGCGTATTTGCCGTCAATTGCCTTTTGGGCGACGACATCGGACCCTAATCCGGCCTCCCTCGACTTTGACGATTAGGGAAACTAGCCGTCTGTAATCATTGTTCTTCATATTCTGAAAGTGCGTCTGCCGATCATCTCCGGTAGAGGGGATGTCGATCGGGTCGTGTGGATTAAAACGATCATTTACGTCCCAGTTCGAATTCATCACACTCCGAATACTGATTGAACTCAAGGGCGGTCATCATGTCCACGAAAAGGACTCATCGTTTTCTCCGGCGTTTAATCGTCGGTGGCTTTGTGCTCTGCGGCGGTTTCACCTCCGGCACCATTTCCATCGCTGCGGATACCGACGGTATTCCTCTCGAACTGGTCGCAGGACTTTACGAGGAAAGCGAAACCAACAGCGGCGTGGAGACGATTTCCTCGACCAGCGACGCACTCACCGAGCAACCATTGCAGTTGTGTGCTGCCGAAGGCGGTTGTCTCGGCGGTGCCGGACCCGCTGGGATCCTTGAAGGTTCGTTGTTGGGGGGGCTCGGCAGCGGTTCAGCGAAATGTCCACAACCTTGGTGGGCGCACCGCAGCGGCGCGTTCGGCGAATTCCTTTATCTGACCGCAGGCAGTAGTGACCTGATCTACGCTGTCGAAGGAACCGATCCTGACCCAGCCGTTGGAACGCCTACCGGACCAATCGGCATCGCTCAAATGGAAGGTGACGCGGGGTTCCGCACCGGCTTCTCAATCGCCGCAAGTCCTTGCAGCAGTTTGAATGTGGCCTACTCCTATTGGCAAGGCAGCACGTTTGATGTGATCAATGCTGACAACGCAAGCGGCTATGTTTTGAATTCGCAGTTATTGCACCCGTCGCTCGATAACACGGGCGTGAGCAGTCTGCAGTCGAACGCCGATCACGAAATCTCGTTTCAGACCGTCGATCTGAATTACCGCCATCTGTGGAAACAAGCGGGAGCTCTCGCGGTGAACTGGACCGCCGGTCTACGCTACAGCAACCTGGAGCAAACGTTGCGGAGTCAGCAGACGTTCCAAGTTGCCAACGGGCTTACCGATGTCACGACCGATATCGACTTCAATGGTTTTGGTCTGACCGGTGGTTTGGATCTGAAGCGTTACAGCTGCGAAACTGGGCTTTATATCTACGGCCAAGGGATGGCTAGCTTGCTCGCTGGGGATTGGAAAGCCGACTATCGTCAAGCGAACCAGTTTGACGGTGGCGAAGCGAGAAACTCGTACGAAGATTTCCACGCAACGCCGATTCTCGAAGGTGAGATCGGATTGGGTTGGCAGAGCCCTGCCGGACGCGTGACGATGCAGAGTGGATACACGATGGCGGGATGGTATTCAGCGGTCACAACTCGCGGTTATATCGACGCGGTTCGCAACAGCGACTTGATCGACATCGGCGAAACGATCACGTTTAGCGGATTGACTTCACGTGTGACGTTCCAGTTCTAACTACCTGCGTCGTGCTGACGCGAGTCGTCTTGAGGTGAAGTAGACCAGCCGGAATCAACCGGCTGTCCGATGCCCCTCAATCAGCCGTTGGTTCGACAAGGTTGCCGAACCAACGAGCGGTGGAAACGCGGTCGGCATTGCCGCCGCTATTTCCGTTTCGGTTGATTCGAATTCGTCCGCGAGGGCGGCGAGTGAACCTTGAGAACGGGAATGTCTTCGGACGCGATCATGGAACCCGTGCCGGTCGCGGTGATTTCTGATGTGCCCGATTCAGCCACGTCGGTTTGCCAAGCGGTAACGAGATCGTCGTTGTCGCTGCTCTTGAGGCCATCGGAGTCGTCCTTCGGTCCGGCTGAAAAACCCAGTCGCGGCTTAAAGCACTTGCCGAGTGGGCTAACCAGCAACGCGGGCAACAAGATTAAATCGCCCACCAAAGCTGCGGCGAGCATGACCAGCATCAACGTACCGAAGCGTTGCGTCGGCGTGAACGTGGACAACGCGAACACGAATAAGCCAAGACCGCCGACGATCGTCGTTTGCGTCATCGCGGGGCCGACTTTGCGATACGTTTCAATCACCGCTTCGTATCGCGATTTGTTCTCTTCGAGGAATTGGCGATACCACGATAAGAAGTGAATCGTGTCGTCGACGGCGACACCCATCGCCACCGACGCGGTCATCATCGTTCCAATGTCGACCGCAATTCCGGCGATTCCCATCAATCCGAATATCAGCAATACCGGAAAGAGGTTGGGGATCATCGAAACCGCACCGGCGGCGATGCCGTCGAGGAGGTTCCGCGGTGCGAGCCATTGTGATGGGAAACTACCGGGGTTGAGCAAGACGATCATCACGAGGCCGATCAGCACAAAGGCCATCATGATCGATTCGAGCAAGCTGCCCAGCAGCGTCCGTTGAGCTTTGTAGACGACCGGCACGACGCCGGTGAACACGACTTGCGGCGCTATCGCATTCTTGACGTCGAACACGGGAACCTGACGATCGCCCTTGGTAATTCGAACCGCATGCGGGTTGTTGTGGTCGTGAGGCGTGGGTGCGACCCTCACAATCTCTTTACCGATCGGGGTGGCCGCAATCTCGTCAGCACGGATGACGATTTTTGCCGCTGCCAAAAACTCAGACGCTTTCGACGCAGCGCCAAGATGCAGCGGTTCGCCGTTGCCGCGTTGGCTGACTAACGAGGTTTCGATCCCATCGACCCAAATCACGGCATCGTAATTTGCGATCGTTCGGTCCCACGCCTCGCTTCCCGGTTGGGGTTGCAGTTTGGGGTTTTTGGGGTCGATCCAGTGTGGTCGTTGAACCTGTTCATTTTCAACCAACTCGTGCAGGGTACTCAGGAAGACTGCCGCTGCGTTGACCGAACCGTCTGCGTTGACGAGTGTTGCTTCGGCGAGACCTTTGACCCGATCACTACCCACGATCAGGATGCGTTGTTTGCCCGTGATGCCGGATTTCGATTCACTCAACGCGGTTAGCAACGCGGCACGCGTACGGTAGGCCTCGATCACCGGGGAGACGACATCACGTAGATCGTTGATGAACAGACCGTAATCGTTATCCGACAAGGCACTGACTCGCAAACTCAGACGCCACATTTCGCTGCCGGCGAGCGGACCGTGTTCCTCGATTTTGACGTAGTCGCTGTCGAGCATTTTGTCTTTTGATTCGCCAATGCGTTGTCGCATCGTGCTGCGAACGGTACTCCATCCTCGACTCACACCTGGCAACGGCGGCAAGAACGTGTCCATGCTCGACGCTTGACCAACCTCGCCGGTCCCCTCTTCGCCGAGGGTCCGCGTGACGGCGATTCGAATCCTTGACACCGCTTCGATGCGTTCGAGTAAATCAAGTGAAATCGCTTCTTCGGCAGCACCCGGTTCACCCCGTTCCGCCTTGGCCGCAACGGTCGAAGGGCTGGCAAAATCGTGCTGCAACTCAGGCGGCATCCGGACCACGATTTCCATCGGGACGAGTTTGCCGAAGTTCTCTTCTAGCCATGCGTAGTCGCGGAGGATCCGGGCGTTGGAGTCGAACAGTTTGAGCAACTGCACCGACGTGGTGATGCGAAACAGTCCCAGCGAAGCGATTGCCAATAAGAGCATACAAGTGATCGCGACGGCTCGGTGGTGCCCAGTAATGAACCGTCCGAACGCGACCCACCAAGCTGCCAATCCCATGTCGGTTTTGATCGGGAACGCGGCGGTAGGGTCCGGGTGCTCGGAAGTTTTGGCGGTATTGTCCGCCTTTGGTTTCTTCGTTTTTTTGCGGTCGACAAACTTGGGTGCGAACACCTCAAGTGCGGCGGGCAAGTACGAGAACAGAATCGCGAGCGTCGCGATCACACCGATCGCGGAATAGAGCCCGAAGTTGCTGATCGGTTTGAGGTTGCTCGTGTAGAGAGAACCAAGCCCGATCGCGGTGGTGACGGCGGCGAGTGTGCAGGGCAGTAACGCATGTCGTAACGCCCGGCCCGCGGCTCCGCGTTGGCCACGCACGCGGACTTCATCGCGATAGTAATTGATCACGTGAATCGCGCCGGAGAGACCAAGCACATAAACCAGCGACGGCATGCTCAAGAGAATCGCGTCGACCCGTCCTCCCGTCCATCCGACCATGGCCATCGAAAGCATGGCGGCAGAACCACCGACGATAAACAGCATGAGTGTCGTCTTGATGCTGCGGAAGCAAAAATACGACAGACCAACACCGATCAAGATGCAGTATCCGATCAATCGCACCAACGTCACGGTACCTTCTTCGTCGATCGCGATGTTATCGATCGGGGGTCCACCCATACGAAGCGGAGGCAGCGAGCCGACGGTTTCCGGCGGTTCACGATTGAACGGTGGTGGGGCCGTCGACGGTGGTGATGGCGGATGCACGCCGCTTTGTTCGGCAAGAGCCAGTAAGCGACCTTGGGGACTGCCCAGCGTGCCACGTCCGATCGCGTATGCCAAATTGTCTTTGGCCAAATCGGTCAACGTGACCAGGATGCAAGTCAGGCGTGGCGGTGCTTCTATTTCCAATGCGTCAAAGACGGCGTACCACGCGTCGGTCTGCACCGGAGTGATTGCACTGGAGATGGCATCGGGATTTCCATCCAACCGATCGTCAGCAAAGTCCTGCAGCGTTGAGTTAACGATGAACTCGTAGTCGGTAGGCAGTTTCTCGCGTTTTTCTGGAGGCAAAACTTCAACAAAATCCGCGACTGTCCATTCGAAACCGGGCGGGACCGCCGGTGCAAACAGGCTGCCCGTCAAGCGTTCCATGGCGCGGCGTCTGGCCACGAGCGGTCGCTTTTCGGGATCCGTCGTATCCACGGGCCAAAGCGCCCCGCCTTCGGCCGATAGTTCGCTGACGATTGTGGCTCCGGTTTGAACGGTTTCAAACAAGGGGGCGCACAGCAATGTAGGGTCGTTGTAGAACTCGTTGATCTTTTCCGGGGTCGATGGTTCGCCCAGGGCGGTGACGAGTTTCCCGTCGAGGTGATACTGGCCGATCGCTTTCTTGATCGCCCGCAGCAGACCGGCGGGACCGTTGTTGGCTTCTTCCCAACGATAGAATCGACCGTCAGGGGTGATGAAGTACCACGTTCCATTGGCGGAGGCGACCCACTTTTCGTCCCTGCCGCCCCAATTGTCGAGGTCTTGGCCGGGCGGGAGGAGCTTGAGCTCCTCACCGAGAGCACGGGCCCGCACGCGGGTGCGCCGTTCGGCAAGCGAGAGGCCACTCGCCGCATCGGCTTCTTCCGCGAGCAGTTGTTTGCGGAAGTCCGCTGATTCGTGGAGCAGCTTGTTTTCGAGTAGGTGCAACCGCTGATCACCGACGGTGCAGCCGGGCCATGTCGCCAACACAAAACTCTCCCCGGCGAAATGCTCGGCGAACCAATCCAGTTCGGCGGTTTCAGGGAAATCGCTCGGCAGCCAATCTTTGATGTCGTTCTCTTTGTTCTGCAGCCCCGAGCGGGCGCCACGAAACGCCGATGGCAGAATAAAGAAGAACCCCATCAGGACCAGCAATGCCATGCTGGTTCCCAGCGGGCCGGGACGTTCGAGAAAAGAACGCGAGGAAGGTGACGAGCTCATACGCGGGATGCGATGGGTGGAAGGCGTGGGGATGCGGATTGCAGTGAAAAGTAAGACTCAACCACGCAAACCTCCCGATTTCGGATCGAAACGGTTGGTTTGACAAACCACACAGGCTAACGAGAACACGCCCGTAAAACCATTGCTATCTGAACCATCCCACCCGATTTATGGGGCGAACGCATTGGGTCGGGAGGGTGAGTGAAAATGGTCGGCTTGGCAAAGCGAGGAGGTTTCCGCCCACTCGTGGGGATCCGGCGGCAAGGCGGCTCGGGACCGAACGCAGATCGGTTGGCGGGGCGGATGCCGCCCGATAGCGAGTGGCGAGCGCGTGAGACCAGTCGCGGGGGGGCGTTGCCAGCGGCCGATCAAACGCGAAAAACTTCGGAAACACCACGCCGGAGAGGTCGGGAGAGTTACCGACCGCTACCAGACCGCCCGTTGCGAACCCGATCGCTGGGCGAGTAACATGTTGCCATGCTAGGACCCGTATTTAATCGTGAAGCCACTGTCGCTCCCAAGCGTTCGTCAACGTATCTGGCGCGCGGAATCTATCTGCTGACGCTGTTTCTGCTGTTGTGTACCGGTTATTTGGTGCTCGACGGCTCGCGATCGCTGTTTGCCAACTCCGATGCGGCGAAATTTGGCGGTTGGATGTTCAGGCTTCTGGCGCCGCTGGAACTTGTGATTTTGTCGGCGTTGGCTGCCGTGAGTGCGGCCAGTAACGTGGCGCAGGAGAAGGATCGGCGGACGCTGTTGCTGCTTCTGATGACACGGTTGTCTGGGTTTGAGATTGTCGTGGGGAAAACGGCGTCTGCGCTATTGACCCCGCTCAGTTTGCTGGTTGTTTCTCTGCCGCTGTTTTTGACGCTGCCGTTGCTCGGCGGTGTCGCACCGAGTCAGGTTTTCGCGGTGTTTCTGGTGATCACGGTCAGCGTGATCGTCTCGGCGGCGGTCGGAACCGTCGTCGCGTTCTGGCGTGAGAAGACCTTTCAATCGATCGCGTTGACGTTCTTGGTTTTGCTGCTGTTGGTCGCCGCTGGCGAAATTTTGGCAAGCAGTACGCTAGCGTCGACGGTTTGGGCGACGGCGATTAGTCCGCCGCGAGCCCTGATCGCGGCGACAAACTCGAAGTCCAATTTGGCAACCGTTTTGCAATCCGGTGCAGGATGGTTTGTGATCATGGGCAGCATTGTGTCCGCCTGTGTGCTGGCGATCGGTATCGCGAAAGTTCGCGTGTGGAATCCGTCACGTGAAGTTCGTTTGAAGGCTCCCGAGCCGGAGACCAGCGAAGAGTATCTGCGAGATCTTTCCGCCGCCGGGGTCGCGACCGAGGGTGGTACCGAAGCGATTCGCGAAAAACCACACGTCGAAGGGCCAGCGTCGTGGAAAGTCCG
This sequence comes from Aporhodopirellula aestuarii, assembly GCF_023701485.1. Taxonomy (GTDB): domain Bacteria; phylum Planctomycetota; class Planctomycetia; order Pirellulales; family Pirellulaceae; genus Rhodopirellula; species Rhodopirellula aestuarii. The sequence goes on along the minus strand of NZ_JAMQBK010000046.1, from coordinate 145,548 downwards.
GCAACCGCGACACGTTTGGGACAACCCCATCTTGTGGCGTGAGGTTCGAACATGGGCCTATGGACGTAAAATCCTGCTGATCCGCGCGGTATTCGTTTTGATGTTCGCCATCATTGCGGGAGCGATCTGGTATCAAGTCCAAAGCGGGGTGGCGATGGAGCCTTCAGGGCGTATCGGTCGCGCTTTTCCGGCGGTGACGATTCCGATGGCCGCGCTCGGCGTGATCAGTTTGGTGTTGGTCAACGCGCTCGCGGTGACGTCGATTACGGGGGAACGCGATGGATTGGCGTTGGACCTGTTGTTGGTCACCGATTTGCGACCGCGTGAATTTATCTTTGGCAAATTGTTTGGCGTGATGTATGCGGCCAAAGAGTTAATCCTGTTGCCGCTCGGCCTGATCGTCTATCTCGGCGTCGCCGGGGTGATGACTATTGAAAACATGCAATATGCGATCCTGGCGGCGATCGGGTTGTATGTGTTTGTCACGATGCTCGGCATCCACTCGGGTTTGAATTACGTCTCGGGACGAACGGCGACGTTGGCGAGTCTCGGGACGGTGTTTTTCCTGTGTGTAGGCATCGCAATTTGCATGACGATCATGGTCAGTTTCCGTGGTGCGTTTCAATTGCAACTGGCGCCGTTCCTGGTCATGATTCTCGGTGGTGGTGCGGCGTTGTTTGCGGCCCTGGGATGGCGGAATCCGTCGTCGGCGATTTTTACCGCCGCGTTCGCGTTGCCGTTGATCACGTTCTACGCGATCACGCAGTTCTTGCTGCAGACGGACCACCTATACGTCGCCGCCGCACTGATTTTCGGATACGGGTTCACAACGGCAGCCATGATGATTCCTGCATTGAGCGAATTTGATGTTCCGCTCGAAGTGGAACCGTCGGATTCACCTGCGGAGTTGTCCGCTTGAGCGAATTGGCGGCACAGTGGCCTTTTCTCTTGGCGATGTTCGTGTTGATCGTCGCGAGCGGTTTGTTCAGCGGCAGCGAGGCGGCGTTGTTCTCGATCCGAGATCGCGATCGCAAGAAACTCAAACGCAGCGGTGCGGCCGGCCGTATTGTTAATCATTTGCTCGACATGCCGGATCAGTTGCTTGCGGCGATTTTGTTCTGGAACCTGTTGATCAACATGATCTACTTCGCGCTCGTCGCGATGGTTTCGTCGGATATGTCGCGGCCCGGTGTGTTCACGTTCGCGGCACTGGTGACGATCATCTTTTTCAGTGAAATGTTGCCCAAAAGCGTCGCGGTGATGACACCGGTGCAAATCGCGTTGGTCGTCGGCGTTCCCATCAAAGCTGCCGTGACTGTTGTCAGTCCCGTGCTGCCCGTGGTTCGGTGGGCAAACGAGGCGGCAGCGAGATTGTTGTGGCCGTCATTTCAAAGCGAACCGGCGATTGATTTGGCGGATATCGAACGCGCCATTGATTTAGGCACTGATGATGCATTGCTGATTCGGCGAGAGCGGGCGGCCCTGCAAGCACTCGTTGCGATGACCGAGACGCGGGCCGATGAAATGATGCGGCCGCGGAGCCGGTTGCTCGTTGTCACTCCTCCGCTGGATCAATCGTTGTTGCACGCCGGTTCGCCTCCCGGCGGCTACATGATGGTTGCCGATCCGCGTGATGAAACCGGCGAGACCTGGGTCGGCTCGATCGCGGTGCGATTGCTGCGTCCGCAACAATTCAGCGATCTCGCGTCGGCGATGGATCCGGTGTTGTTCTTTCCATGGACGGCGCGTGTATCTCACGTTTATGACGAGTTGCATCGTCAAGACCTCAGCGTCGCGGTCGTCGTGAACGAGTTCGGCGAAGTCATCGGTGCGTTGTCGATCGATGATATCTTGCGAGGCGTCTTGGCTAGCAGGGGCCAGCGTGATGCGGCGGAAGATCAAATCAAACTGATCGGACGTGATCACTACCGAATGACGGGAATGACCAGTTTGCGTGCACTCGCCCGGATGCTCTCGATCGACGTTCCCGAAGAGCGAGTGGCGACGGTTTCGGGGTACGTTCAACGTTGCAACGAACGGGTTCCCCGTGTCGGTGATATTGCGAAGTTGCCCCCGTTTGAACTCGTCGTTACGGATGAAGACGAGGACGACATTTGGATCGAGGCGTGGCGCGGACCCGACATGGCAGGAGAATCGACATGATCTTGTCGTTGATACTGTTTGCGATCGCGCTGACTCTGAGTGCGTTCTTCAGCGGAACGGAAACGGGACTTTATCGCGTCTCTCGGACACGATTGGTGCTCGACGGGTTGAGCGGATCGTGGGCGGGCCGCGGTTTGGTGTGGTTGCTGAACCATCCCGCAATCTTCGTGGCGACAACGCTCGTCGGAAATAACCTCGCAAACTACATGACGAGTTTCTCGATCGTGATGTTTGTCCCATACGCGTTCGCCGGAGGGGCGAGCATGGAATTGGGTTTGACCGTGATGATGACGCCGATCGTGTTCGTGTTCGGTGAACTGCTGCCGAAGCATTTGTATTTCCAGGCTCCGTATCGATTGCTCACCTCGACACGTTGGGTTTTGTTAACCGCGACGATCCTTTTCTCACCGGTGTCGAGCCTGTTGGCCTTGCTGGGTAACGCCTTGCAAGCGATGACGGGGCAAACCCCGTTTCGGTTGAGCCTGACGATGGCACGCGGCGATCTCAACCGGGTGTTGCAGGACGGTCACGAAGCCGGGATTTTGACGACGAGCCAGCGGACGTTGGCGCAAAATATCTTCGAAATCGGAAGTCAAACGGCGGTGCAGTTCGGGGTTCGCCCAGATCGATTAGCCGTGGTGAATTCACCGGTCGATCTGGCGACGGCACGGCATCAAGCCCGGCGATGCAACCATCCGATTATCCTGGTGCGTCGACGCGGCCGAATCATCGGTTTCTATCGTTTCTCGGACCTGATCGGGAAAGAAGCGGTCCCAGAACCGCTGCCGGTTGTGCGAGGATCGCTGTCGGATCGGCATTTGGGAGTCTTGCTGCGTCTCTATGATGCCAACAGCGACGTCGCCGTGCTCTATGACGCGACCGGAAATTTGGCGGGCGTCGTCACGCGTCGGCAATTGTTGCAGCCACTGATGTAGGCTGCGTCGCAAACAATTTGCCGTGCAACGCGTTGATCGGTATGCGAAGTGCAAGAGTGTTTTCTTGGCTTCACCCTTGTCTTCAGGTGCAGGCAATTAGAATGCGATGGCTAGTTGCTTTGTCAGGGTTCAAATTTGGGATGGGACCGGACGGCTCGCGCCGTTCCGCTAAGGATTTTAGCGGCAGGGCGCAAGCCCTCCGGTACGGCATCCGAAAGTTGAGGTCAAGCAATGTGCTTGGTGCTTTGTCAGAATTCAAGTTTGGGATGGGACCGGACGGCTCGCGCCGTTCCGCTAAGGATTTTAGCGGCAGGGCGCGAGCCCTCCGGTACGGCATCCGAAAGTTGAGGTCAGGCAATGTGCTTGGTGCTTTGTCAGGATTCAAATTTGGGATGGGACCGGACGGCTCGCGCCGTTCCGCTAGGATTTTTAGCGGCCGGGCGCGAGCCCTCCGGTTCGGCAACCCCAAGTCAAGGTTTGACAAAGTACTTGCGTGAGGACAGTTGATTTTCTTTTTATGTGGTTACGACACCGAGACATTTCACGATGCGAATTTTCGTCACCGGAGGGTCCGGTTTGCTGGGGAATACGATTCTGCGACGGCTCAATGAGACGTCGCATTCCGCGGCTTACATGGTCCGAAGTGAGACCGACAGTCACGTCTTCGAAGGCATCGATGCAAAAGCGTTCCAGGGCGATTTGAATGATCGTGAAAGTATCGAGAACGCTGCCAAGTGGGCCGATGTGGTGATTCATTCCGCCGGGCTGATTCATCTCGGATGGAAACGGTTGGATGAGTCGATGCGGGTCAACGCCGAGGGGACCCGGAATGTCGTTGACGCTTGTTTGAAACACGATTGTCGCTTGTTGTATGTTGGGACCGTCAATACGCTTGCGGTAGCCAGCCGCGAAACGGTTGCTGATGAGTCGACGCCCCTGGAGCATGCCGGTGGACAAATCGAATGCAGTTATGTGGTGAGTAAACGCGCCGGTGTCGCTGAGGTGCAACGGGGAATCGAGAGCGGGCTGCAGGCGGTGTTGTTGCATCCCGGGTTCATGCTCGGTCCATGGGATTGGAAGCCGAGTAGCGGTCGCATGATGTTAGAGGTCGGACGCGGATGGAAGCCGATTTCACCGCGAGGAGGTTGCAGCGTTTGTGATGTGCGTGATGTGGCGGACGGCATCATTGCCGCGATCGATACGCAAGTCGCCAACGGGAGGTCGTTTGTTCTGGCTGGACATAACGAGACCTATTATCGGCTTTGGACCGAAATGGCGAAACGGTTTGGGCAGCTCCGCCCGATCATGCCAGCCGGACCGCTGCAAAGACTCGTTGCGGCGAAAGGTGGCGACCTATTGAGCAAACTGACGAGGCACGAGCCCGACATTAACAGTGCCGCGGTTGCGATGAGCAGCCAATACCATTGGTATAGCTCGGCACGCGCGCAAACCGAACTGGGATACCAAATCCGCCCGATGCACGAAACGCTCGATGATGCGGCGGATTGGATTCGTAATCGCTTTTTCTAAACCCACCGCCAACGAAGCTTTCGCTGTTCGTTTCTCAACGAGTTGAAAATACAACGGCTGCTTTTTCGAGACGTCAGCTCTTTCAATAAGACGCCGAGATTGAGGGCGGACGCACCGTGATCCTTCAATCACCCTTGGGACGTCGATTGTTTTAGTGCTTTCTTTAGCGGAACGGCGCGAGCCGTCCGGTCCCGAGTTACCGGACGGCTCGCGGCGTTCCACTACGTTTGAAATCCCGCAGTAATGAAATCAATGCCCTTCGGGTGATGACTTGATCGCTCAATAGCGGAGCCCGCTGAAATCAATAGCCCGTTGACCGCTGGTGTGATTGCCAAAACCACGGCCAGCGCCGTTTGGATAATCCAACTCGGTGAGGTACCGTTAGGCTCGATGCAACCAGAGGAATTGATACGGTTCCAATTGGATGTCGTTGGCTGTTGTGATCGTCTCACCGGTGTACAGATCTTCGAAGAATCGACCCATCCCCGCCGTTCGCAAGCGGTTGGAGTCGATTGTCTGCGGGAATTCGCTGAAGTTGGAAACGACGATCACACGATTGGCCGCTTCGGTGCGTACGTAAGCCAGCAGCTGTTCCGATTGCGTCGAGATCAGTTCCATTTCGAGCCCGGAGAAAGCGGGCGTGCGTTTTCGAATGTCGATCAGTTTTTGCAATGACGTGAAGATGCGGGCGCGGATCGATCCGTCGTCACCGAGTTCATCTAAGAACGTCCATTGCATTTTCGGGCGGTGGACCCAGCGGGTGTCGCCCGCTTTGGCAGGATCTTTGACGAAGTCATAATCGTTCAGGGCGCCCCACTCCTCGCCGAGATAAATCAGCGGGATACCGCCCACACTGAGCATCGACGCATTGAGCAGGAGTATCCTGCGAATGGCGAGTTCTTTGAGGTCTTCACGGTCTTGTTCGATCGCCTGTTCAAGGCCCGCGAGTGACGCCAACGTGCCGCTGATTCGCATATCGCCCGTGTCCATGTTGTGTTGGAACGGAACGCCGCGAGCGAAAGATCCTTCGAATTGACCGGTGTAGAACGCGTTTAAGAAATGTCGGTGGTCGTATGCATTGATTCCGACTGCGGCGGCATCGTCGTCATCAAACGTCCATCCGATATCATCATGGCAGCGAAGGTAGTTTACCCACGTGGTGCGATGCGGCAGTTTATGGCGTCGGGAGAGGGACCGTTGTAAAAGTTTGGTGCTGCGGGTGGCCAGCGATTCCCATAGCAGCGCCATCAAGGTCGGGTTGTATGAAGTTTGGCATTCGTCTTCGCTGATATACCGTACGACTTCGTCGGGGTGAACGATCGCCTCGCTTTTGAACACAAGCCCCGGTGCCGCGATCCGCGAACACGCGTTAAAGGCTTGGATGATTTGATGTGCCTCGGGGAGGTTCTCACACATCGTTCCCATTTGCTTCCAGATGAATGCAACCGCGTCGAGACGCAAGATGTCGACTCCGGTGTTGGCGATGAACAGCATTTCGGCCAGCATCGCGCGGAAGACTTCGGGATTCCGGTAGTTCAGATCCCACTGAAAACTATTAAACGTCGTCCAGATCCAACGATGCATGCCGTCATGCCAGGTGAAACTGCCGCGGCGAACGGTTGGGAAAATTTCACGCAGCGTTCGTTCATACTGATCGGGCATCGTCCGATCGGGGAACATGAAATAGTAATCGCAGAACTCTTCGGCACCGGACTGGGCTTGCTGGGCCCAGTAGTGATCGTCGGCGGTGTGGTTGAAGACGAAGTCGAGAACCAACAGGATCCCGGCCTCGCGCAGCGCCGCGGCGAGATCTTTGAGATCGTCGATCGTCCCGACACGTGGGTCAACACTGCGGTAGTTGCTAATCGCGTAACCGCCATCATTGTTTCCCGGGCGGACCGCGAAGAGCGGCATCAGGTGCAGGTATGTCAGGCCGAGTTTTTGGAAGTACGGAATCTGATCGCGCAGGCGACCAAGATTTTCGCTGAACAGATCGACGTAGAGGGCACCCCCAACCAGTTTTTCGGAGGTATACCAACCGGGGTTATTGATTCGATGCCGATCGGTTTCTCGCAGTGCCTCGTCCCGCATCCGCCACCCGCGAACCATCGTCATCAGAATCTGTTCGAGGTGATAGAAAAAGTCCCATTTTTCCCCGTAGAGCCCCAGGAGCAATTGGAACAATCGCGGCCAGTGCCGCTGCAGTCGCTCCATCATTTCGTCGACTTCTGACTGGTCCACGTCTTCGGCTTCCCAGAACGCTTCCAATGTGGGCAGCATTCTCTCCAGAGCGACGTAGGCACGGGAATCGCTCCGTCGGGCGGCGGCGTTTCCGGTTGCGACGATCTTTGGGGAATTGAGTTTCAGGGCAATCATGTCGGGCTAGGTGAAAGTTGTACGTTAGTGGGTATCGGTGTCTGTACCCTTTCTAATAGGGCGGCAAAAGCTTGAAAACAACGGTTCGGGAGGCGAAAAGAACGGTCGGGAGGGCACGGCGACCGTTGCCGGGATGAACGCCCGCCCCGGTCGTCGTAACCACCGCATTTCGATCCCGCGACCGATATCGTATTCAGTCTGGGCAGATTCGTCCAAAAGGATATAGGTCGCAACCGGCCACTTGTCAGGCGTGGCCGTTGGGATTCGCGTTAACCGGCCGACCGAGAGGCTGCGTCACGCGGCTTTTGTGGCTCGGTTGTGTCCGTATAGTTCGTGTCTTCGTTGGTAGAGTCGGCTTCCACTTTGTCGTTGGGGATCCGGATGTGGTTGAGGAAATCGTAGTATTCGATTCCCTCAAGCACACCTCTAGCGTGGTGTCCCTTTGCAAAGTAGATCCGGGGCAATCGTCTCAACTTTTCGAGCTCGGGGCTGTAGTTGCCGACGACCACCCCGAGGGTGGCGCCTTTGAGCATGCCTTCGTCGTTGCCGCAGTCACCGGCGACGAGGATGTGTTCGGGCTCGAATCCCCATCGATACGCGAGGTGCCGCAGCGAAAGTTCACTGCCACCGCGGATCGGGATGATGTCCAAGAACGACCCGAGCGACAGGATCGGATTGACTCTCAGGCCCGCCTCCCGCAGGCGTTTGCGTACGGTATCGATGGACTGGACCACTTCCGGATCGATCCGATAACTGATCTTAAATTCCGTCTGATCTTTATCTTTTTGCAGGAAGAGGCCTGGCATCTCGTCGAGCACCTCATGCACGAGCTTGGGGTTCCAACAGTGGGCAATCTGTTGGTACCAAGAACGATCGGGTGTCAGGTCGCTACCGTAGTACAATTCGGTGCCAACGGCGGTCGACAACACGTCGGGACGTGGCAGGCCGAGTTCATTGATGAGGCTCATTGCTTCGGAAAGAGATCGGCCGGTGTCAATTCCGAATCCGACGTCTTTGCCCGCGTGCTTCAACAGGTCAACAAATTCGTTTAGTGCCTCTTCATCACCGGTGAGGGTGTTGTCGAGGTCGGTCATGATGATCCGGTCGAATTCAGGCAGTCGCTTCGATGTTCGGCGGTCAGGTTTCGCGAGTGCCGGTGGCGCGGATGCTTCGATAATCTCGGAAACATCGCGCAGATAGCGATCGACGTGATGCCTCCAACTGTAATGCTCTCGCGTGCCCACGATGCCGGCCTTGGACCAAATCTCCCATTGATCGGGTTCGGTCAAACAACGCATGATCGCATGGTCGATCGATTCAGGATCAAACGGATCGATCAGGAGACCGTTTTGGCAGTTGGCGATGATGTCGCGAGGCCCGCCATCGTTGGTCGCGACGATCGGTACCCCCGAAGCGGCAGCTTCGAGTAGGGTCAGACCGAACGGTTCGGTCATCGCCGGGTTGACGAAGACCCCCTTTTGGCGAGCGACGAGACGATACAGATCGGGCACGTCGGCGGGGCGGTGGGACTTCGGATAGGCGACTTTTCCGTAGAGATTGTAGACGTCGATCAGATGCAGCACATTGGTGATCACCTTCCGCTGGGATGGCGCGAGTTGCCGCAAGTCATCGCGTCCGCCCATGACGAGAACAAGGTTGGCGGCCTCCTGCATCTTGGGGTTTTCACCATAGACGCGGACGAGCATTTCGAGATTCTTGCGTTCGTCCGGCCGCGCCATCGCCAACACCATCGGTTTTTCCGGTTCGCGGAGAAACGGCAATAGTTTGTCATAAATTGGCGGCAGTGGTTCGGCAGCATCGTCGGGATAGAAGTGGGTCAGGTCCACGCCAGGCGGGATCACTTCCATTCGGTCTGGTTGGTAGTGGTGGTAAATCGAGTACTGTTGCTCGACCTCTTGTCCGGTGCTCGTAATCACCATCGAGGCGGTTTCGAGAGCAGTTTCTTCTGCCTCTTCTCGAACTTTAAATTTGAACTTCTTGTCCAAGTCCTCGGGGGATTTTGGATTCTTTGATTTCGCCGTCGACGCAAGCATCCGTTCTCGTTTGACGCGGCCGAGAGAGTGTCCGGTGAACACGTATGGAATGTGCAGCAGACGCGAGAGTTGGGCGCCTGCGTAACCGGCATCGGCGTAGTGCCCATGAATTAAATCGGGCAGCCCCGTCCGTCGATAATGGCCGAGCATTTGATCGATGAAGGTTTCCAGGTAAGGCCACAACGCCTCCTTACGCAGGTATCGACGCGGCCCAAAGGGGACACGGATAATTTTTGCCTTGTCGCACAACGGTTCTTCGACTTGGGCGTAGTCGGGGCCGACGCGATCATCGATCAACTGCCGCGTGACGAGTTCAACCGACGCGACTTCATCGCGGGTGGCGAGTTCGCGGGCGAGTTCGAGCACGTATTTGATTTGGCCGCCGGTGTCGGCGTCACGTCCTAATTCAGGATCATGGCCGCGAACGAGTCCATGAAGACTGAGTAACGTAATTCGGAGCCCGTCGTGGTCAGGCGAATGCATAGCTAGTTTCGTGTGGTTGCGGGTCAGGTATTATGAAGAAGAAAAACGATAGAAATGCGGGTCGTCGCATGTTGCCCCTTTGAGAGAACATACCTTCGATGCGAAAGCGACCGCGTCATGAAGCGAATTGGTGAATGGTCTATCCGTCAGGATACCGTGAAGAACCACCGCGGCGAACGCGTCGCCTGCGCCGACGGGGTCTTCCATCTTTTCGGGTTCGGGAGATTTCACCCGCAGCGGTTCGCTGCAGCCGGGGGTGTAGCACAACGCACCTTCCGCACCGAGCGTCACGAGTAGGCCGGAAAGCGGTACTTGCGAAGGATCTTTTTCAAACTCGCGACCAGCCACCATCGTGCGTTCGACCGGATCATCGCTTCCACCGCCATTGAGTTCGTTCAACTCATCGAGATTTAGTTTGATGAACGAAGCGGATTTGCGAAGCTCCTTCAGGATGTCCTGTTCATAGTGCGGGGCACGCAGGTTGACGTCAAAAAAGGCATTGGCGCGAATCGGATCATGCAAGATCAAGTCACGCAGTTTCATGAGCGTGGTGCGGGATCGTGGATCACGGAATGCAAGACTGCCGTGATAAAACAGCGCGGGCAGGTGAGCCCGATGTGCCGCAGCCATGCGATCACTGATCATTTCGGATAGTTCGTGTGTCGGCATTGGGATTTGGTCCCAAGCCACACCGCGAACGATATCGTATTTAGGTTCGCCGTTTTCAAGCGTGACTTGCACCGTTCCGGTGGCCACGCCCGGCAATACCGCGACCCCTTGGGTTGCCATGCCAAAGCTCTTCATGCGGGATAAGATCTCGTGGCCGAGGTCATCGTCGCCGACAGCGCTGATGAACAATGGATCGAGTCCGAAACCGGCGAGATTCCAAGCGACGTTGAGCGGGGCACCGCCGAGTATTTGGCGGCCACCATCTTGTTCTGAAAAGCAATCCCACAATACTTCCCCTACGATGATGGCGGCAGGTGAGTCGGACATAGTCGTATGGGTATCCTTCGTAGAGGTAGCCGGAATTGATGAAGCCAGATCAAACCAAACGCGTTTGCGAACATCCGATCCGCAGAGATCGGTTGGCTCTGGTATGCATCTATCATAGCGGCCCGAAAGTGCTGGACGAAGCACGCCAAAAAAACTAAGCAATCCAAAAAAAACAAAAAAATAAATGAAACTGAAACAGCGTCCGCGAGTTGTTGCAACTGATCTTGATGGCACTTTTATCCCGCTTGATGGTGACCGCGAATCTTTTGAGGCCCTGGAGCAAATACGAGGCCAATTGCGTGAAAGACGGTTGCCGCTCGTCTACGTTTCAGGCCGTCATCTCGAATATGTGTTTGACGGAATCATCGAGGACGGCCTCCCCGTGCCGGACTGGATCCTGTGTGATGTCGGTACGAGCGTTTACCAAAACTTTTTAGGGCAATCGGAAGAAAGCAGTGATAAGGAACACTCGCCGACGCAGCAATCGCTCGCCGCGCGCTTTCGCCGGAGCGAGGATTTCGATGCGAGGTTGGATGAGATCGTTGGGGATGCCGACATCGAGCGTGTTCGCCGCGAGATCGGTGACCTGCCGAAGTTTCGTTTGCAAGAAGCGTTCAAGCAAGGCAAGCATAAGCTCAGCTACTATGTGCCCGCGGAATCTCTCGAAGAGTGTCAGGTCGCCGCGCAAGCGTATCTCGATGAGCGTTCGTTGCCGTACGGGATCATCAGTAGTGTTGATCCGTTTAACGGCGACGGGCTCATCGACGTTCTCCCACGTGACGCATCGAAGGCGTTCGCCCTGGATTGGTGGTGTGAGTCGCAGGGATATCAACACGGCGAGATCGTGTTCTGCGGGGATTCAGGCAACGACTATGCCGCACTGGTTGCCGGTTACTGCGCCGTTGTGGTTGGCAACGCGAGCCGTCGTCTGGCAGTGCAGGTATTCGATGCTCACGCGGATCGCGGCTGGCATGACCGATTGTTCCTCGCCTTGAAACCGAGCACCGCGGGAGTCCTCGAGGGGCTGCGGTGGTTTGGTTTGGTTGCCGGCCAGGACGAAGCCATGGTCGAGAATTGCGTCGCACCTATGCATTGGGGAGCCGTTCCGAAAGGCTTTCAAAAGGTCGACTTTTTGGTGTTTGCACCCGCTCACGAATCGCTCGCGATCGAACTGTACGAGTGCGACGAGGCGGACGACGCGACGCCGCGGCAGATTGAGATGAAACGCGACGCCGAAGGCTTTTTTCGGGCGAGTGATGACGCCTGTCCGATCGGAACACGTTATCGCCTCCGGCTTGGTTCTTCAGCGACCGATGTGGTGCCTGGCCCGCCAGTGATCCCCGATCCCGCCTCGCGTTATCAGCCCGACGGGGTAAATGCCGCCTCGCAAGTGGTCTCGAATCAGTTCCCTTGGCAGCATGACGACCAACCTCGTGCCCAGCGTGTTGAAGAATTGATCGTGTATGAGTTGCACATCGGAACGTTCACCGATGACGGAACGTTTCGAAGCGCGATCGAACGGTTGGACGAGCTTGTCGACCTCGGCGTGACGGCGATTGAGTTGATGCCGATTGCCCAATGTCCGGGGCGTTGGAACTGGGGGTACGACGCGACGTATTGGTTTGCCCCGATGAGTTCGCTGGGCACGCCGGATGATTTGCGTCGATTGGTTGATGCCGCACACGCGAGAGGCTTACACGTTTTTGCCGACGTGGTTTACAACCATTTCGGTCCTGAAGGTAACTATTGGTCAAACCTGGGGAATTATCTGTCGGACCGGCATGGCACTCCGTGGGGAGCGGCGCCGAATTTTGATGAAGGGCCGGAGGCCCAAGCGATTCGACGGTTTGTGATCGACAACGCGATCTATTGGCTCGATGAGTTTCATCTCGACGGGCTGCGGGTGGATGCGATTCATTGCATGAAAGACGACAGCGAAGAGCATATCACCCGTCAGTTTGGTCGTGAGGTCCGACAGTGGTCGCAATCGCAAGGGCGGCGCGTTTGGTTGATCGCCGAAACGAACGTGTATGACTCGTCGATGACGGTGCCTTTGGAGGACGGCGGTTGTGGATTCGACGCCCAGTGGGGAGATGATTTTGCCCACGCGCTGTTGGCGTGTGTGCGAGCACACGATCAATTGACCGTTAGGCGGTACCATCCCTACGTGGATCTTGCTCGTGCCCTCCAACGTGGGTTCGTGTTTCAAGGTGATGTCCGGGGTGATCGGGGGCGGGAAGAGGTTTCGGTCGCAACGGCCGAGCGGGTGGACACATCGGGGCTCGTGTACTGCATTCAAAATCACGACTTCATCGGCAATCATCCGCTCGGAAAACGATTTCACCAAATCACTGCGCCGGAGACACAAGCATCCGCTGCGGTGTTGTTGATCTTGTCACCGTCGATTCCGATGTTGTTCATGGGGGAAGAGTTTGCGTGCGAGAAACCGTTCGCATTCTTCGTCGACTATGGGGATGAGTCGCTGCGGCAAGCCGTTATCGAAGGGAGACGACGTGAGTATCCGCAGCACGACTGGTCCGACGGTGTGTTGCCCACCGAAGAAATTGCGTTTCATTCTGCCCGCATCGGAGCGATCGAAGACGGAGATCTGGCGATGCGAGATTGGTATCGCGAAGTCATTCGGGTTCGCAAGCAGTACACGCGAGCGGGGATTCTGGCAGCGGCGAATTGTTTGGCCATTACCGACATCGACCGAGGTGTCTATTCGTTGAAATTCACTCGCGAGGGTGAAACGCTGCTGGTCGTATGCCGATTGGCCGAATCGAGCGAGCAGGTGAGGCCCCAAGCCGATGGTATGTCGGAGCAAGAAGTCGCCGCGTTGCTCGGTATGGCGGATGGTCTGCCGCCTTGCATTCTCGATAGTCGACGTCGCGCGGGGGTGACGACGGAGCAACCGTTTGAGTTGTTGCCCAATCATGCGGCCGTTTTTGCGTCGTCTGGTGCTTAAGAAGGTCGAGGGGCAGCTCGTTCAGGCAGGCGTCTAAGGCAGCGTGGTTACGTCGACGTAGCGGTAGCCGCCGCCGTTGCGGCGAACGAGACGTTCGAGAAACGTGTTCGCCGGTGGCGGGCCGGTGCCGAATTGGATCGCGTGGATGGTGGTCCCCGCATTTTCGGCGCGGCGGGTGATGTCATCGAGTTGCTGTTGCGACATCGTCTGAATTTTGGCGTCGGTGAGGAAGAAGATCACGTCTGGAGCCAACCGCAGTGCCATACGAAGGGCTGTTTCGTGTTCGGTTCCGCCGATGGCGGTGGTTCGCCGGACGAATTCTTTCGCCCGCTCGATCGTCGCCTCCTCGCCGGTGACCAGTCCGATGCGATCCCCTTCACTGCGAAAGACGTCGGCGGAATCGTTGTAGAAGATGATTTGAAACTGTTGACGTTCGGTTAACGTTTCGAGACTGCGGATGAGCTCCGTTTTGGAGGCCCGCAGGGGGGCCGATCCCGCAGCTTTCATGCTCTCGCTGCGGTCAAAAACGTAGACAAACGTGCTGCCGGTTCCTGAAACACCGAAGACTTGGGTGGTCGTTGTCCCGGCACCTTGGCCGGAACGGGCGACTCCGGGGACGAGTTCTCGGTCGCCGAGCTGATCGACCGTTCGTCCGTCGGCGAATCGGATGCGGCCGTGGACGAGCGATGCCGGACCGCCCGCACCGCTGCCACTTTGGCTACCGCGATCGGTGCCGGTTGCGCTGCCGGTACCGGTCATTTCGGCGAGGATTTTGGACAGGTCGATCGGCGGCTTGATCCCCGTGGCGGTTTGCTCTGACGAGGAGGTTCCGCCCGCGGCAGATGAATCGGAGGAGGCGTCAGCTGACGTTTTTGAGGTCGATTTGGGCGGAGCGGGAGCCGTTGCGGCCGCTGCCGTGGACGATTGGGGCGCCAATGGAAGCTTGGCCGTCTCTTCGGGCTCGGTGACGTACCGCGTCCGATCGGGCATGCGGTGGGCGATGGCCATGCCGACGCTTCGGACGTTGGCATCCTCCACCGTCCCCTGGCTGGGCCGAGATGCGAGCAGCCAAATCATGCCCAGCAAGACCAGCACGTGCATCCCCAGCGATGTGATCATCGCGGGCCAACGGGGGCGGGTATCCGGGGGCAGGTGCTTGGGCATCAATTCGTCAGGCGGATATTCACGCCAATGGCAATCTGAGTAATCGGGAAAAACCGCCAAAGTCGTCGGTTTTCAGAAACCCCTCGTGAGATTATTGTACACGTTGCCAAGGTTTCCGGCGGCGCGACGATTTTTCCCGAATGTCCGGGTTCACGCGATTTGCGGAGACTTCTTTTTGACCAATGTGGCTTCGTGCGTGCTCTAAACACGCGGGGGGCCGAAACCGCGGAGTTTTCAGTAGTGAGTAATCAGTCAGGTCGTTACCTTTTCACCAGCGAATCGGTCAGCATGGGGCACCCCGATAAGTTGGCCGACCGAATTTCCGACAGCATCCTGGACGCGTTACTCGCGCAGGACCCGATGAGCCGCGTCGCTTGTGAAACCCTCGTAAACACCAACCTAGCCGTCATCGCTGGCGAAATCACCACCAAGGCCGACGTCGACTACGAGAAAATTGTTCGCGAAGCCATCCTTTCGGTCGGATACAACAACGCCGATACCGGCATCGACGGAGCCAATTGCGAAGTCCAAGTGCGCCTCGATTCGCAAAGCCCCGACATCGCTCAGGGTGTGAACTCGGACGAAGCGTCGAACAAGGAAATCGGTGCAGGCGACCAAGGTTTGATGTTCGGTTACGCCTGTGGCGATACCCCCGAATTGATGCCGTTGCCGATCGCTCTGTCACACCGGATCATCAACCGCATCACCGAAGCCCGCTTCAACAAAGAAGTCAGCTGGCTCCGGCCCGATAACAAGAGCCAAGTCACGGTGGAATACGAAGGCAACAAGCCGGTTCGTATCGATACCGTCGTCGTCAGTGCCCAGCACGCTCCGGGCGTGACCAACGATGAAATTCGTGCATTCATCATCGAGCACGTGATCAAGCCTTCGATCCCAGCCGAACTCGACAAGGGTGACATCACCTATCACATCAACCCGACCGGCAAGTTTGAAATCGGTGGCCCTCACGGTGACTGTGGTTTGACGGGACGCAAGATTATCGTCGACACGTACGGCGGCTGGGGACGCCATGGTGGTGGAGCTTTCAGTGGGAAAGACTCAACCAAGGTGGACCGCAGTGCGGCTTACATGGCACGCTACGTTGCCAAGAACATCGTCGCTTCAGGATTGGCCGAGCGTTGCGAAGTGCAACTCGCCTACGCGATCGGCGTGACCGAACCTGTCAGCGTGCACGTTGATACCGAAGGTACCGGCAAGATTGCTGATTCGAAGTTGTGCGAACTCGTTCGTAAGCACTTCGATCTGAAGCCAGGCCAAATCATCGAGCACTTGCAACTGCGTCGTCCCATCTTCACCGAAACCACCGCAGGTGGTCACTTCGGTCGTGAAGGCGATGCCTTCACGTGGGAAAAGACCGACAAGGCCGAAGAACTCGCCGAAGCCGCCGGTTTGGTCGCAACCGCTTAAAGCGTTTGAGCCTCTGTGTGATGACGAACCGTCATTCCGGTTGGGGATGGCGGTTCAGCGGCGTGCCGATTGTGAGTTTTGCCCATTAAATTTTGTGGACAAAGTCACGCGGGGGAATCCCGCGAACGTTCCGGACCCTGGCGGTTTTCGTCGGCTCATTCCCACGCGGCACTCTTTCTCAACATCACGCCGTTGAGACCTGTTCCGAGACGCACGCGTCGTTGCGGAAATCGATTCCGGAATCAACTCCAGTTACCCTGAAGGGTCGATCGCTTTGATACGCCGAATGGATCCTGCTCATTCCGATGGTGTCGGGGCTCACCGCATGCCCGTTGCGACCATGGCGTGGATCACCGATCCGCATTTTGATCACGCGAAATTGGAGACGTGGCGAGAGTGGGCAGATGAGGTCATCGGTCACCATCCGACCGCGTTGGTCCTCACGGGGGACATCTCCGAAGGTGACGACGTCTCCTATCAACTCCGGTGCATGGCCGAAACATTCGATCGGCCGATCTATTTCGTGCTGGGTAATCACGATTTTTACGGCAAGTCAATTGGCGGTACACGACGGCAGATTATCGATCTCGCCCGCGATGTTCCCCAATTGCATTACCTCACCGATTGTGGGCCGGTCATGCTCGCGAAGGATGCGGCCCTCATCGGTGACGACGGATGGGGGGACGCGACTCAAGGTGACTACGAAAATACAACGGTTCGTTCAAACGACTTCGAATTGATCGATGATTTTCGAACGAGTTCGCGAGACACATGGCGTGAAATCTTGCAGCGGGAAGGCCGTCAAAGTGGTGAGCGATTGAGTTCTAAGCTCGCGTCGTTGCCTAAGTCGGTCCGTCACGTGTTGATCGCGACACACGTCCCGCCGTTTCGTGAATCGTGTTGGTACGAAGGTAAGACCACCGACGAGAACTGGGCTCCGTTTTTTGTTTGCGGTGGAGTCGCCGAGGCGCTTCGCGTGGCAGCGGAGGCGAATCCCGATCGCATTCACACCGTCTTGTGCGGGCACACTCATCATGATGGTGACGCGGAAATCTTGCCCAACTTGATCGTGCACACAGGGTATTCACGATACGGAACATTGGACATTGAGTCGCTCATTGAACTCAGCGGCGATGGGTTCTTTGTGCCACGTGTTGTTGAAGCGATGGAATAGGCGGCGGACCACGTCTTTCGAGAGGTGGTTGGTTCACGCCGCGAGGCGTTGCGTCACTTTTAGTTTCGGATCAGCATTACGATGACACGTGCTGCGATCGCTTCGCTGCGACCGACCGCGTCGACGCCTTCGCCCGTTTTGGCTTTGAGGCCGATCGAGTCGATGGGGCATCCGAGCATGGACGCCACCGCGTTTCGCATGTCGTCGATGTGGGGAGCCATCTTCGGCCGCTGGGCCAGAATCACTGCATCGACGTTGCCGATGGCGTATCCCGTCTCGTGGACCTTTTCGATCGCAGCGGCGACAAAGTCGCGGCTATCGCGTCCGCGATTGACCTCCGCGTCGTCAGGAAACAGTCGGCCGATGTCCGCGGCGGCGATCGCACCGAGCAGCGCGTCGGTCAATGCATGCAGCAGCACGTCGGCATCGCTATGGCCGATCGCGTGCACGCCGTCGGAAGCTTGTTCAATGTCGATCCCGCCGATCCTCAATGGTCCGCCGGGGCCGAGTCGGTGTGAGTCGTAACCGAGTCCGATCCGAAAGGGAGGTGAGGGGGAAGACATCAGGGGCAATTCAGCGTTTCGGTAACAGGACGTCGAGAATGGAGCAAAGACGCGACGAATCGCGCGAGTTGATGGTTGTGGCAAAGCAAAAGACCCGGCATCGCCAAAGATGTCGGGCCGTTTCGCCACGTTGGTGTGCGATTTCGCAGGAGGATGATTCCTGACCCCTAGGACTTCCGTCGTCATGGAATTTTGGCGAAATCCACTGCGTCGTTCGGTTGCCGAGCGGTCCGTGGTGGATCAGCTTGGTGGTTTGAACTTGGGCGCCGAGGGTTCGGGGGTGTCGTCCTCGTCGTCTTCGTACATCGTGCTAGAAGAATTAACGGGTGCCTTGTCGTTGATCGTCATCGCCCGATCGACTTCCCGCTGAGCTTCGCGAAATTGCTGCTGCACCTCCTGCAGGCTTCGTCGCAATTGGCTGTACGTGCTACCGAATTTCCGCGCGACCTCGGGCAGGTTGCCGCCAAACAGCACCACTGCGATGATCCCGATCACCGACATTTCAAAGAAACTCAGACCGAACATCTCAGATCTTTTCCTTGAGTTTTTCCGTTTCGTCGGTGTCATCAGCCGTTTCAGCCATACCGCGTTTGAACTCGTTGGCGCTCTTGCCCAGGTTTCGCATCAGCGTTGGCAATTTGGCACCGCCGAAGAGTAACAGGGCGAGGAAAAGTACGATCAACAGTTCGGGCGCTCCTGGCATCCCGATGAAACCGAGCATGGCACCGAAAGAAGTAGTCATCGCAAACATGGCAAGAGTCCCGCTAAAGTCGTTTGGTTTGTGGAAGTGTAATGGGATGTGGGTGTTGTGTCGGAATGTCCCAACAAGGAGGTTCCTGACGCAGTCCGCATTGAATGAATACGCAGCCGCAGACGACCGATACGGTCAATCGCGAGTATGCGGTGGCTGGTGACCCAGCCGTCGTGATTCAGCGGACAACCTCGGCGAGAGCGGGTAGATCGAGTGCATCCTCGATGAAACGAAGTTCACCAGAATCGCAAACATCTCCGGGACCGAAGAAGTACAAGCGGTCGCCTCGAAGGTGGTGCGACGTTGCCTGTCATGATTCGATTATAGACCGAGCAGGATCGATCGTCAAAGGGCAACTCCGGGGAAGATGTCCGCCGGCCGTTTTCCAAAGGAAATTGTGGGTGCCTAAGCAATCACACCGCGGGCACCAAGCATCGATCCAGCGGAAGTGTCGAGTCTGAATTTCCAGGCGATTGATATCCGTAGGATGCCCCGTTGGGATGATCCCGCCGGATTCAGTATCGAGTCGAACCGAACGCGGGGGAAGCGATTTGAGTACCACCGGCGTTGAGTTGGGCGTCGTAGGCGGAGTTGATTTGCCGGCTCAGAGCCGCGACGCGTTCGGTCGCGAGCTGCGAGTTGCCTCCCATGCTTCCACCGCTCAGGGCGAGAACACGTTGGTAATTCTGCAGGGCTTGCACCGGATCGCCGCCGTTTTCACGCAGGCGAGCGAGAGCCAACCAGGCACGCGGGTTGTTGGCATCGGTTTGAACTGCGTCCTCAAGATATTTGAGTGCCGTCTGGGGCTCACCGTGCTCTTCGTACAATCGGGCCAGTTCGATCCGTGGTTCGGCAAGATTCGGGTTCTGGGAGGCCCAGTTCTTGAGCAGCGTGAAGGCGCGGTCAGGACGCCCGGAATCAACCAGGAGCACCGCCAGTCCGCGGTGGCAATCGACATGGTTCGGATCGTGATCAAGGCATTGGTTGTACAACGCTTCGCTTTGACGAATCAGGTTCGGGTCCTGTCGTTGGTTGCCCAGTCGGTGGGTGGTCGCCGCGAGGTTGTAATAGCCGTCGGGATCTTTGGGGTTCGAAGCGATCGCTTTCTGGAACTGTTCCATCGCGCCGGTGTACTGGCCTTGGTTGTACATCGCTGCACCTTGGCTGTTCTGGCTCGACGCCGCCCACTGGCAACCGGTGAGGGTCACGATCGCGATTCCGAGAACAACCGATGTGATCAAATACGTCCACGTCATCCAAGGACGCCGAATTCCGATCGCGTCACGATCAGCAAAAGGAGCGATTGCGACGCTCGAATCGTCGGAATCCAGGTGCGAGTCAGGACGGACCAAACGCAGCCGCGGGCTACCGGACTGTGAAGCGGGCGATGGTGTTTGCGTTGCCGGCGAGCCGGTGGCGGGTGCCGGTTGGCGTAATGCTGGAATGGGCATCGGCTTTTTTTCGGAAAAAGGAGGACGCGTCTAATCTGTTGTTAACGTTTCTCCCGAACCGACCGCAAGCCGAACTCCCATTCAATTCGCTTGCTGATTGATCGGTTCTTCGACGACCATCGCGGCCGGGAAATCCGCGGCCGAATGGCCATCTCGTTTTTCCCAGCGTTTATTGTTGATGCCACCGGCGGGCTGGTTCATCGGGATGTCCATTCCGCCCTTTTCGGCCAACATCGAGTACAGCTGGTCTTCCATCTCCTTCGCGACGCTCTTGTACGCAGGATCGTAGATCAGATTTTTGGTCTCAGTCGGATCAACGGTTAGGTCATACAATTCGTCGGTGTCCCACAACCCGTAGTAAGTGATGTATTTGAATCGGTCGCCGCGTAGGGCAAACTGCGTCGGCGTTTGCGGGAAGTTCTTTTCCCAGTAGTAGACGTAGAGAAAGTATTCTCGCCATGGCATGTCGCGATCGTTCGGCATCTCCAAAAAACTCTCGCCATCCATGTAGTCGGGCTTCGCGAGTCCAGCGGCGTGCAGGATCGTGGGGGCGATGTCAATATTTCCGATGACCTTCTCGAGCGGTTTGCTGCCCTCGAACAGCTCGGGGCACTGCATCAGCATGGGGACTCGGATCGACTCTTCGTAGGAAACGCGTTTGTCGATCAAGCCGTGTTCTCCCCACATGAATCCGTTGTCGCCCATGTAGATCACCAGTGTTTCGTCGTGGACGCCCATTTCGGTGAGTTTGTCCATCACGCGTCCGACGCTGTCGTCAACCGCCAGCACCGATTCGCAGTAGCGGCGGTAGAGATAATCGAGGCCCCGGGCACTGTGGTACGAAAAGTCGATACCGTGCCAGCTGTTTCGTTGATCGCGGACCCAACGCGGCGTGTTGTTCTCAGCCGTGATATCGTCGCCGGTGGGTAGGAAACTCAGATCCGCGTCCGCGTATCGGCCTTGGTGACGTTCGGCGGGAGTGAAATTGGAGTGGACGGCTTTGTGCGACAGGTACAAAAAGAACGGCTTTTTGGTGGTTTGTCGGTCCAGCCAGTCGATCGCGTAATCGGTGAGTTCGTCGGTGATGTATCCCTTCTGTTTCACCCGTTCGCCGTTGACGTTGAGTGTGTAATTGGGGCGCGGTGGCAGATAGTTGCCTTGGCCGCGAAAGCTGATCCAGTGATCGAATCCCGGGCGTGGGTCATCGTGCTCGCCGCCCATGTGCCACTTTCCAATGAATGCGGTTTCGTAGCCTGCGCGTTGCAGGTATTCGGGGAAGAAACGCGTGCCTTGGGGGACGGGACGATTGTTATCAATGACGCCGTGTTTGTGCGTGTAGAGTCCCGTCAAAATCGACGCCCGGCTCGGCGAGCAAAGACTCGTGGTCACGAAGGCGTTTTTCACGTGCACGCCCTTGGCGGCGATCGCATCGAGATGGGGCGTTTCGAGAATTGGATGTCCCGCACATCCCATCGCGTCGTAGCGATGGTCATCGGTCAGGATAAAAACAACGTTGCGAGGGGGGATTCCGTCGCGTTTCCCGGTTGCGGGCAAGTCATCGGCGAAAGCAGCGGTGGGAAGCGTCGGGATCGCACATACCGAGATTGCGAACAGACAAAGGCGTCGTGAAGTCATCATCGTTGTGTGTTGGCATGGGGAGGTGGGGAAAGCGGGAGAACGTCGATTGTAAGCGCAATCGCATCGCCAGTGGTTTTGTGGGGAGAAGTTCTCGGTGCCAACGAGTCGCCAACGAAGATGGCAACATCGGTATCTACTGCGACAGTACGGTGCAGGTCGATGACGCGGTTGCGATCAGTTTGCCGCGACGGTCTGTGATACGGCAGTCCACAAAACCGATCCGCAGGCCTCGCTGAATCACGACCGCGGACGCCTTGAGCATGCCCACGCGAATCGGCCGAATGAAGCTGACCTTCATTTCGACAGTCGAAAAGTCTTCGCTTTCGAGCAACGTGCGGCCGAACGCGATCCCCATCGCGGCGTCAGCTAGCGCCGATATCAGTCCGCCATGGACGCGGCCCATCGGGTTGTGATGTTGAGGCCCGCAATCGATTTCGACGATCGCTTCGCCCAAGGATTCTTGGGCCGATTCGTCAGGTGGGTGTACGCGAAATCCGACTAAACGAGAAATCGGGGCATTGGCGAAGCGTTCACTCACGTCGTTGTGGCTTGGGGAGGCAGAGAGGATTTAGCGTGGGTGACGCGGCGTCGCGGTCGACTTCGTCGCCGGATTCGCATAACCGCTCCGGCGGTTCGATGCGACCAACGTGATGAACCGACCCTGTTGCAGCAACCGGCCATCGCTTGAAATCAGCTTCCGCAACCAAACGATCCGTCCGGCGCGTCGTCCGTGAGGAGCCACCGTTTCGATCTCGGTGACGACGTGAACGACTTCACCGAAGAAGATCGGGTTCTCAAACTGCCAATCGGTAATTCCGACTAGGGCCAGCGTCGCTGCACGAGGATATTCCGTCGATAGCCCAGCCAAAACGCTGAGCCCGAGTATCCCGTGAGCCACCGGCTTGCCAAAAGGCGAGTTCGCCGCTGACTCGGACGCGGTTTGTGAGTCGCCGGCAGCATGCAGCGGATCAAAATCGCCGGTCAAAGAGGAGAACTCACGGACATCGTCGAGCGTGATCTCTCGTGAGGGACTCTGCCAAATCTGACCGGGCGCCAGGTCCTCGTAGTACAGCGTCGTGCCGACTGGCGTTGCACCCGAACGTTTTGCGTGTTCGTTGGAGTCCGACGAGATTGTCACAGTCGACATGAAAAACGTACCTGCTAAATGGGGGGATGAGCCTCTGACGCTACAATTCTGCACTCCAAATTGGGTGCAGACCTCATTTTTCCCAGTGACGAACCGCAAATTGCCGTCACACAGAGTCAGTTTAGCTGGACAAGGACGGATAGGTAGAGGATTTTGAGTGTTGGTCCCAAAATCCCCTAATCGTTACCACCCGAACATCCCTCAGAGGCGTTAAGGTGGGAATCCGCGACACTGGGAATGGCAGCGGGTGCAGTTACGCGGTGAGCAGCGGGGACGAGCCTCAGTTGGCACCGCCGGGCGGGACTGATTTTTGCCGTGCTGCCCGAGGCCGCCCAGCAGATGGCGGAAACGCACTCGTCTCAACCAACCAGCGGGATTTCCGTTTTCGCAACGATCGATTCGATGATTTGCCCCGTTTCGTCCATCGCGTGAGAGGCGTGCCGTGAACTGACGCGGTGGCCCAGTGTGGCGACGGCCAGATATTGGACGTCATCGGGGAGGACGAAGTCTCGCCCTTCTAGGCCTGCTCGTGCTTGGGCGGCGCGGAGCAACATCTTGCAACCTCGCGGGCTGCACCCGACCCTCAACCGACCGTCGATACGAGTGGCTGTCGCCAAGGCAACGATGTAGGTAGCGATCTTGCGATCGACGCGGATGCTGCGCACCCAACGCTGCAGGCATTCCAAGTCGTCGACGTGCATCACCGGTTTGAGGTCTCGTACCGGTTCGTGGTCCGATTGCTGGACCAATAAATCGACCTCGCTGATCGGATCCGGATAGTCCATCTTCAGCCGAAATAGGAACCGGTCGAGTTGCGATTCGGGCAGCGGGAAGGTGCCCTCGAATCCCGCCGGATTTTGCGTCGCGATAACGATAAACGGGTGTTTGAGATCGTAGCGTTGTCCCTCGATCGTGACCTGCGTTTCCGCCATCGCTTCCAATAAAGCGCTCTGTGTTCGGGGCGAGGCGCGATTGATTTCGTCGGCGACCAACAGATTGCAGAAGACCGGACCGGGGCGAAACTCAAACTCACCGATGGCGGGTCGATAAATCGAACCACCGAGGATATCGCCAGGCAACAGGTCGGGAGTGCACTGAATCCGCTGATACTCCAGGTCGATCAATCGCGCGACGGACTTGGCTAACGTCGTTTTGCCGACGCCGGGAACGTCCTCAAGCAGGATCGAACCCTCCGCCAGTAGCGACGTCAAAACGAGTTCGACCACATCGTCTTTACCACGAATGACCGTTCGTAGTTGGTCAGCAGCGATGTGGAATTTCGTCCAAGCGTCGGCGATTTCCGCGGACACGTCTGCGACCGCATCAAGCCCGCTCGTTCCTGACGTCGCCGGGCCAGAATTCAAATCGACGAGTTTATTCACATCTTTACCTTCATTGTCACGCGGGTTCCGGTGGCAATCGGCGAGTTCCGCTGTTGGCACGATTCGATTTGCAATTCGACTCCTCCTGCTGCGGCACGCTGTTTGGCCAAAGTCAGCCCGTGGATCTGTTCTCGGGACACCTTATCCGGATCGTACCCGGTTCCATCATCGGTGACGCAGATGAGAACGCCCTGATCCGAATCTTTCACGGAAACTTCAATCAATTTGGCATCCGCGTGTCGGACAGCGTTTCGGACGAACTCGGTCGTCAGTCGGTAGACCGCGATCGCCGTCTGCGATGGAAGTTTGCCCGAGATTGGGGAGCCACCGGCACCCTGTTCGCTCGGCCATGAAATGATAGGGGGCTGGTCACCCGTGGAGAAATCAAGAACTTCGTCCAGAAATTCTTTGGCCGCGCGAATCGGATCGACAATCGCGGCAGGAGGGTAACTGATCCCGGACATCAGCTTTCGGGCGACTTCACGGGACTGATCAATCCACTGAGCAATGTCGTCCAGCGGCAGTTCGAGGGGCCCACCGATGACGTCGGGCGATTGACGAATCGCTGCAATTTTGGCGGCGGAAGCGAAGAGATAGGGCAACAACCCGTCATGGATTTCCGCTGCGATTTCTGATCGCTCGGCCTCAACGAGGGCCTGAATCTCCTGCGGGGTCAGCTGAACCAGCCCTTCTTGTCGAAACTAGCTAATGCTCGTTCTTCGCTATCTTGAATGTCAAATAGCTTATTGAGTTTCGTGATTTTAAAGACTTCCATCACGTTTGGCGAAACTTCGCAAAACTTCAGAGCAACACCCTGTGCTTTGCACCGTTTGTTGAGCATCACGAGTTTGGTGATCATCGCCGAAGACATGAACGAGACGCCGCGAAAATTTAGCAGCAAGCGCTTGTGAATCGCTTCGTCGACGGCGTCTTGCAGTTCTCGGCCTACGGCTTCGATTTTCTGGCTATCGAGAATCTTTGTGTCGGTAAAGCCGAGCACCAAGATTTCTCCTTGCATTTGATTAGTAATTGACGGCATGCGAGCGTTCCAGTGGAATCCGAATGGGGGCCGTGGGGGGGGTGAATTCGTGCAGTCGACAAACTCGCCCGCCGTTTTAGTTTACCCCCATAACAAGAGTCTACCTAGTACGTCCACTGCAGCAACACGCCCGAAATTTTTTGCAGCCCATTGGTGGGAATGCCCTGGACACCCGTGCGGTGAAATTGCTACAGCCCGGACTGGTTGCGGACGATCCGCATGAATGCCCGAGAATCGGTTCACACTTTTTCGCATCGCGAATGGGGGGGTGAGCCCAGTGGCCTCAGGATGGAGGTCAACAGCGGAGTCTCAGATGAGCACTTGGATTGGAATCCCTTTTTTGTCTGCTTTCCTGTTCGTGATGGGGGGAATACTGGTCGGACATCTGCTCTGGTATCGGGACCGCAGCCGCGACATGCAAGCCATCAAAGAGGCTGAATCAAAGTACAATAAGGCGAAGGCAGCCGCCCGAGACCGCAAACACCAATACATCGAGCTGTCACGTAGCGCGCAGACGTTTGAGCAACAGTGCGAAGATTATCGAAATGAAATCGATTCCCTCCGGCACGCCCTCGATAGTCAGAAACAGCACACTGAATCGCTCGAAAACGAGATGGGCAAACTGCAGGCGGAGCACAGCAGATTCGAGCTAGCGTGCCGCGATGCGCAGCAACAGCGTGATTCCGCGTTGGATCGAGCTGAAGATACCGCTGTCGAGCTCGATAAAGTTCGCGGTCAACTTCAAGACGCCGAAGCTAAGTTCAGCGAAGCGGCGTCGAAAATGGACGAGTTGGCCGCCGCGGCCGAAGCTGCCGGAACGCAAATTGAAGACCTGCAGTCACGCAGCGAGCAACTTGTTGCTCAAAACGAACGGCTCGATCAAGAAGTCGCTACCGTTCGCGAGCAACTCGAGAATGTGCAAACACAACGTGCCGAACTCGAAGCAGAACGCGATGCACTGCAAACGCAACGCGAAGAGAATCAACGCGAGATTGGGCAGCTTTCCTCACGCGCCGACGAACTGGAACAGGAGATTGTTTCGCTCCGTGAGCGTCTCGAAACCGCTCTGACGCAACGCGAAACGATCGAAGAAGAACGCGACGCTCTGATCAAGCAGCGTGACGAAGGTCAACAGGAAATTGGACAGTATTCGGCACGTGGCGAAGAGTTGGAACAAGAGATCGTTTCGCTCCGTGAAGGACTCGAAACCGCACAAACGCAGCGTGATTCGCTAGAAACCGAACGCGATCTGTTGATCCAGCAACGCGATGATAACGCACGGGAATACGGTTTGATTTCGGGTCGTTGCGAGAAACTTGCAGCCGAAATTGAAGAGCTCCGTGAACGATGTGACGACCTGACGATGCAGCGTGATGAAGCGGTCGAGCAGCGCGATCACGCGCTCCAACAACGCGATCAATTCGCCACGGAACGCATCGAAATCGAAAACCAAAAAGCGGAAGCGTCAACGCTCGCGAGCGAGACGGATGAGAAGTATTCCGAGTTGCAAAAGGAATACGCGTCCCTACGGGATCAGTACGAAGTCGCTATCCAAGCCAGCCAACAACACCGAGAACAGTCCGACACCCATCAGGCCGATGTCGAACGTCTCGAGAAAGAATTGCAAGCGACGACGCTGCAAGTCCAAACGTTGCAAAGCGAGCACGACGATTTGTTGGAACAGCTCGACGAACGCACCTCGCGGATTCAAGCTGCGATCGATGGTCGCGTGACCGCCGAAACGGCAGTGAGTCAAATGGAAGCCCAGATCGAATCATTGGAAGCGGAGCTCGAACAGGCCGGTCGCGTTCGCTGTGAGCACGAAACGAAGCTCAAAGAGATTTATTCCTCCACCAACGAACTGAAAGTCCAGGCTCAAGAACTCAGTGAGCGTTTGACGGGTAAGGACCAGCGAATCGAAGAGTTACAGTCACGAATCGCCGAACAAGAAGACGCGATCAATCGTCATCGGGCTGAAATTCAGCGACTGCACTCGTTCCGCCCCGAGTTCGAAAAACTCAAGGAAAACGTTGCTCAAAAATCGGCCGCGTTGGCAACCGCCGAGGCCGAATTGCGAACGCGTCGAAGCATGGAAGCGAAACTGCAAACGGAACTCGAGCAACGCGACGAACGGATCTCGGTCTACAGCCGCGAGCAACAACTGGTCCAACAGCAAATCGACGAACAAACCGAGGTCATAGGGACGCTCCGGCGTGAGTTACAAGAAGCCACCACTGAGCTTGAATCGGCCAAGCAGTTCCAGCCGCAAGCGGTTGCGATGCAGAAGAAAGCACAGATGTTGCAGATTCTAGAGAGCGATCTGCGGAAACAATTGCAGAGCGTTTCGGCGGAGCTGGATGCGAGCCTCGATGCCAACGCGTCGATGCAGGAACGGATCCGGCAAATCGAAGCACAGCTGCACGAAAACGCAGTCGCGATGCGAGATCTCCGTCGCAAGCGAGCCAACGTCCCGGCGCTCGGGGCGGCATCACAAAGCGAGCAACGTAAAGCCGCGTAGCGAGTCTTGAATGGTTTGGTAGGGAGACAACGTCGCGCGAAATCGTCTCGCTGGACAGCGGCACTTTGCGCGTCGCTCGCTTACTGCGAGATTTCAAAAGTATCGGAACGACGCAAGCGGGCTGTTGTTTTAGGCGTTTCGCAAAAATGAGTGAGCCGACAGCGCTAGCTGCGGGCCTCCAATGGCGTTCTAGCCGTTAGGCCCGCGGCTAGCGCTGTCGGCTCACAAAAACAGCAGCCCGCAAGCCGTCCGGTAACTCGGGACCGAACGGCTCACGCCGTTCCGCTAGAAAAATCACAAAAACAATCGTTGTCCCCCCGACCGTGCACCACATGCTGGCGAGCGTCGCTACGTATCAAGGGTGACGAGCATCGTGATGGCTTCCGCGGCTTCCGGAAACACGCACCAAGACGTCGAGTCGCATTGATTGCTTGGCGCTTACGGCTTGCTGACAATGACTTCGTCCCCGTTCCATTGGATGGCCAGTCCAGCGGATGCGGCGACAATTTCGGCGAGCTCTTTGAGGGTTTTTTTGGATCCGTCGAGATTGATCCGTTTTTGACTGCCCAGCTCCGCGTTTGCTTCGATTCGGATTTTTTTCCCATCGGCGGCTGCCAGTTGACGCAACACATCCCCTGCCGCTTTGTTGACCAGCTTGAGATCGAAGACGGCGGATTTTGGTGTCGCCCCTGGCTTTCCGCCAGTCTCCGCGGGCGCGGCGATCCAGTGGGTTGCCAGCGCGAGACGGTGGGTTGCCGCCGTGGCCAGGATCGTGAGCTGTTTGCCGCTTGCCCGAATGGACGGTCGCGGTTTTTCGCCGGCTAGGCGTTTGCGGATTTCGTTTGCCGAATCGCCGGCAGGGTACGTGAGCGGAAAAGGTTTGGCAGGCAACGTTTCGGTCCAGGCTTGGACACCGCTCGGCATTTCCGTTGCTCGGCTGATGGGCGGTGCGCCGTCCGCGGGAGCTGTCTTCGACATCAGGGTTTCTAATCGTGTTCCCCGTTTGAGGCTGAGATCGAATTGGGCAAGCACCAGCGAAACCGCCGTGCTGCGGTCGACATGGATGAGTTTCCCTGACGGCCAGATGTCATGCGGGAGCCAAGTGACTTCGAGGGCACGTGTGTGATCGTGCGGGTTTGGCAGACGGAAAGTCGCCAGGTCGGTAATGTCCGTGTCGCCGGGGGCTGAGTCGGGTGAAGCGAGGATCAAGGCGAGCACTTCCGCCGCCGTACTGCCGGTGGGCCAGCGGACGGAGATGAGATCGCGGCTCGTGGTTGGGCCGACTGCCAGTTGGCTGGCCGCCGTGTCCACCCATTCGCTCCTGCCAACCAGCATCACGCCGGGGAGAGGGAACATCGCGAGGTTGTCCTTGCGGAGTAATTCCAGCATGACCTGAGCGGCCGGCGTGGAAGCGACCGTGAGGCTCACTTTCGTGGTGGGATCGACGCGGCGATCCATCCAGATCGAGCGGACCGGACTGGGCGGGGGCTCACGCGACGTCTCGCTGGTCGGTGGTTCGCCGGCGACGACAGACCGAAGGACTTGGTCGAGCAGGGTGCCGAGGGTCTGTTCCTCGACACTCATGGTGATTCGCGTTCGCGCCAGCGATTCGGCTGCCAACGGACTAGGCAAAGGAGGCTGTGCCATCGCCGGCCGGGCAACCAGGGCGAACAACAGCAATGCTGTCAAACGGGCGGCTCGATCGGCACGCAATTTGAGACGCCGATCGCCGATCGCGAGCGACCAAAAGTGACGCGTCGGCGGCGATTTTGATCCGTGAAAAAGCATCGTGGGGGTGGCCGGGGTGAGGGAGAGGGGGCGAGGGCAGCTATTTCGGGCTCGACGCTCGATGCCACTGCTTCGTCTCGTTCCACATCCCAAATTCTTTTTGATTTGTCGCCTTGCCTGTCAGCTTGATCGGTCTAACATCGGAAAGTCAAATGGGGGAGAGAAAGAAAGCGGATCTTTGACCTCGATGACGTAGCAGTGGGATAATTGAAACGAATATACCGCCCCAATTGGATTACATCGTGACGACACCTCTTGTTCATACTACCCGGCTGACAGCCGCCTATCGACGATATCTGCAATCGGCGAACTCATGCCGGTTTGCCCATGAGGTGGACGAGTCATACACCTCGGCGACGTTGCTCGCTCTGCTCGGCCGCGGTGTGGTGGAGCAGCGTCGGGCCGCGGCACTTGCCCTTGGAATGCTGGGCGACCGCCGCAGTGTGGATGCATTGGGCCGGGCGATTTCGGACGACGATCGGGGCGTGCGGTTGGTGGCGGACGACTCGTTTCGAGCGGTTTTGGTTCGCGATGCTGCCCCGCTGCATCATCAGCAACTGCTGCGGGTGATGCACCTCAACGATGGGGGCGAGTACGCTGCCGCCCTCTCACCGGCGTTGATTTTGATCGATCAAGCGCCGACTTATGCCGAAGCCCATCACCAACTGGCGATCTGCTGGCACGGATTAGAAGATTTCGTTCGTGCTGAGCGGGCATATCAAAACTGCCTTTGGCATTGTCGTTTCCATTACCTCGCTTGGCAAAGTTTGGCCAAGATCCGGTATCTCAATGGGAACTTGGAAAAGGCACTTCAGGCGCTCGATTATTGCTTGGACATCAATCCGGATCTTGAGACGGCTAGGATGCAACGTCGGCAGATACGTCGTCGGATGCGTCAAAGCGACGTCTGAATTCGAATGCGTCTGCCCCAGAACACCGAGATTGCGTTTTGACTACGGATGAGTTCTTCGTTAGCTGTTTAGCTCTCACCCTTTCTGTCGTGGCCACTGCCATCGCTCTCGGGCCCTGGGACGCTCCCTACAAAATCCGTTCGTTTGCCAATATTGAAAATCGGTTTGGCAAACCTGCTGCGAGGGTGGTGTGGATCATGATCGCGATCGTATCCGGCTCCTGCGCCGCGGCGATCATGACGGGCTTGCGACCCGCATACGCGGCGCCCGTGGTGAGAGATCAGGAAGTAACAGGCAACAGGTGAGATTGTCCTGTCACCAGTGTCCCGTGCGGCGTCGATTGTATTACTGAAGGATTTCAAATGTAGCGGAACGGCGCGAACCGTCCGGTGACTTGGGACCGGACGGCTTGCGCCGTTCCGCTAAAACAATCAACGTCCCGTGGCCGCCTGATATTCGGCCTGAGAGATATCGAGCCCGAGGATATGGGGCCTGCTGACAGTGTCTTCAGGCCCGTCAAACTCTGACGATGCCCTTGCTCAGTTGGTCGGCGGTAATGCCCGTACGTCCCAGATGTCTTGGGCGTACTGCTGGATCGTGCGATCGCTGCTAAACCAACCGCTGCCGGCGGTGTTGAGGATGCTCATTTTGTTCCAATGCGCCGGGTCTTGGTACGCCTTCGCCACTTCGTTTTGGGCGTCGATGTAGCTTCGCAAGTCGGCGATCGTGACCCATGGATCATGAGAGCTTCGCAGGCCACCGGTCAGCAAGTCGAACAGGCCAGGATTGGTCGGGTTAAATCGACCGCTTTCGAGCAAGTTCATCAGGCTGGCAATCTCGGCGTCCGCTGAGATGATCTCGTTGGGCCGGTAGTCCTTCTTGGTTTCAACCACTTCAGCTGCGTCCAACCCGAACAGGAAGAAGTTTTCTTCTCCGGCGTTGTCGCGGATCTCAATGTTGGCTCCGTCGAGTGTTCCGATGGTGAGGGCACCGTTCATCATGAACTTCATGTTCCCGGTTCCCGATGCTTCTTTACCCGCCGTCGAAATTTGCTCGGACAACTCGGTTGCCGGGCAGATCACTTCCATCGACGAAACGCGATAGTTGGGGAAGAACACCAGACGCAGAAGGTCCTTGCATTTCGGATCGGCGTTGACCACCGACGCGACGTCGTTGATCAATTTGACGATCAATTTGGCGACGTGATATCCCGGTGCCGCCTTCCCGCCGATCAGGACACAGCGTGGTACCATGCCTGCGGTTTCGCCTCGTTGGATGCGATCGTAGAGATGGATCACGTTCAGGACGTTGAGCAGTTGGCGTTTGTATTCGTGGATCCGTTTGACTTGCACGTCAAACATGAACGACGTGTCGAACTGAACGTCGGTGTTTTTGGCGACCAGATCGGTCAAGCGTTTCTTGTTTTCGAGTTTGATATCGATCCAGCGTTCTTGGAACGAGGCGTCCGTGGCGTATGGGGCCAGTTCGCTGATCTTGCTGAGGTCGGTTTGCCATCCTTCGCCGATGGTTTCGTTGAGCAAGCCACGCAGGCCTGGGTTGCAGTGCGAGAGCCAACGACGCTGAGTCACACCATTGGTTTTGTTGTTGAACTTGCGCGGCCACATTTCGCTGAAGTTCTTGAACAAACCGCTTTCGAGCAACTGCGTGTGCAATCCGGCCACGCCGTTGACAGAAAAACTGCCGACGATGGCGAGATAGGCCATGCGGATGTGTGGGTTGTCCCCTTCTTCGATGAGCGACATCTCGCGACGCATTTCGATGTTGCCAGGCCATTGTTGGTCGACGAGTTTCAGGAATCTCGCGTTGATTTCGTAGATGATTTCGAGCAAGCGTGGCAATAACCGGCTGAACAGTCCCACGGACCATCGCTCGAGAGCTTCGGGCAGGAGCGTGTGGTTGGTATACGCCATGCATCGCGTTGTCACTTTCCAGGCAGCGTCCCAGTCCATGCCGTGTTCGTCCATCAGCAGCCGCATCAACTCGGGGACCGCACACGCGGGGTGCGTATCGTTGAGTTGGAAGCAGTTCTTTTGCCCAAAGTCGGAGAAGTCTTCTCCGTACTTTTCGACCCATCGATGGATCACATCCTGCAGTGATGCCGAGACCAGGAAGTACTGTTGTTTGAGGCGGAGTTCTTTTCCGTTTTCGCTGGCGTCGTTCGGGTACAACACCATCGAAATTTGTTCGGCGTCGGTCTTGGCTGCGACGGCTTCGGGATAACTACCCGCGTTGAACTCAGCGAGATCGAACACGTCAGTCGTCGATGCTTTCCAAAGACGCAGGGTGTTGACGGTGTCGTTTTGGTATCCCGGGATTGGCATGTCAAACGGAACCGCGAGCACGTCGCGTGTTTCGACCAATCGTTTCTTGAGTGTACCGTCCGCATCGTGATACGTTTCCGGGCGGCCGTAGAAGCGAATTCGTCGAGTGTGTTCGTCGCGTTTGATTTCCCAAGGGTTGCCGTCGGCGAGCCAGTGATCGGGATCTTCGACTTGACGGCCGTCCTCGATGTGTTGGTGGAACATCCCGTATTCGTACCGAATCCCATATCCGATGACCGGGAGTTGCAGGTTGGCGCAACTGTCGAGGAAACATGCCGCGAGTCGTCCCAAGCCGCCGTTGCCCAACCCGGCGTCGAGTTCACGATCCGCGATCGTTTCGAGTTGCATTCCGTAGTTGTGCAACGCTTCACGAACTTCGTCGTCCAAATTGAGGTTTTGGATCGCGTTGGTCAATGATCGGCCGATCAGAAACTCCAGGGACAGGTAGTAAACCTTGCGATCGTCACTCGCATTCATCCGCTTCCAGGTTTTCTGCCATGTCGGTACCAAGCGATCTCGCACCGTGATCGCCAAGGCACGATACAGGTATTGCTGGTCAGACTCGCTCTCCGCTGGCGTCTCAACATCGGCGAGCCCGAGGGTGATGTTCAGGTGACGCTGGAGGTCCGCAGGAAGGTCGAGCAATCCGAGTGACCGCATTGCATTTTTCGACGATTGCTGCTTCGAGGAAGGGGAGTCAGTAAGGGTGTTGGACATGAACTTGGTTCTTTCAATGAGAAAGTGGCGGGGCCATCGTTGACGAGTTTGGACCTCTTGCTCGATACCGAAAGTCCATACCAAGACTTAGCGGTTTCGATGGCGAAGTATAAAGGTTCAGCTTTGTTAGGCCAATCTTGATTGGGCATCACTAACGTGGCTTGTCGCAAACGATACTGAAGTACTGCCAGACGAATTTGCCGTGTTTTGCTCGATGTAAATTGAGAAAACCGCACGTTTCGCAAGGATTGGTGCATCCACCCGGCCTGATGGTTGTGGCCGAATGTTTGCTTCGGATCAAGCAATTGCGAGCAAAAAATAGACGCCCCGTCCCCGTTTTGCCCTCAAAAGGTGCTGAAGGCAGGTTTCGTACCATTGAGGTTCGCTAAGTCATGTCCGTGATCATGCGCAAAAACTCTTCTTCAGACACGATTCGTACATCGACCCCGTCCGCAATGAGACCGCGGGCTTTCTCCTCTTTGGTGCTCTGCGAGCGGCCCGAACGCAACGTTCTCGGGTCGACCTCGCCCACCACTAGCAGATTTGTTCGGCGAGAAACGCTGCTGACACACCTGCCTCCGCTGCATATTGTCAGCTTTTCAGCGTCTTCGCGAGCGATGCGTGTCAGCGTTCCCGTGAACACGACGCTTTGCCCGGCAAGCGGTCGGATGAACTCGGCGCGGACAAAAAGGCGTTGGAGGTCAACGCCTCCTGCGGACACCAAGACTTCCACCCCAGAAGTCCCTTGATCAGCACGCATTGCACCAGACGACATGGCGGAGGAGGACACGGCCGCGGAAGACATTGCGGCAGAGGACGCTGCGGTCGACCTCCTCCGGGACGGTCGTCGAGAGGTGGTGGGGCCCGATTTCCCCCACTCGCCGGCGATCCCTCTGGTCAGTTTGAGTTTTTCTTCGAGTTGCTCGAGTGACGTCGCTCCCACCTCTTCGGCGGCCGCGAGGGCGATCTTGGCGCAGGCGATCGAATCTTCGAGCGCGTCATGGTGCTTGAATCGAACGCCCAACCAATCGGATAACGGTTTGAGTCCGAAACGCGGTTGTCGTGGCCACGTTCGCCGCGCGATGGCCCGCGTGCAGCTGTACTGCATCTCAGGGATCGGGTGGCCGTGCGTATGCAAGCACGCCATCAGCACGCCGAGATCGAAACTCGCGTTGTGGGCGATCAAGCAATCGTCGGCGAGTGTGTCCGAAATCACTGGCCACAATTCGCCGAACTCGGGTTCATCATGCACCATCTCCGGTGTGATGCCATGAATCTGGATGTTCTGGGGGCTGATGTAAAAAGGTCGGGGGCGGATCAGCCAGCAGGCTTGGTTGACAATTTCCCCGCCCCGTACGCGAACGGCAGCCAGCTGACACGCACTGTCGCTTCGCCGCGTTGCGGTTTCAAAATCAATCGCGGTGAAGTCCACCTGCCACCCCTCTCTGCAATTTCAAAACCGGCAGACGTCCGCGAACCTCGATTCGATCTCGGATCGAAGTCGGCGTCTGGTCGGTGGGACGTTCACGCCGCTCCGGTGCGATCTCCGGTGCAACATAGTGTACTCCTTGACGGGTGCCTCGCCGTTCGAACTCGCTGTTGATTTCGTCTCGGATCGCGGATTTCTGGAGGCACCATTTCGGCTCGATCAGGTATTTGGGGGGTGCGTCGCCGCTGACGCGTTCGACGACCGTCGTCGGGGGGATTCGTTCGAGGAAATCCACGACGGTTTGAATGTACTCTTGACGCTCCATCATCTTCAACTTGCCCGCCAGGACCTCATCGCCCAAAGGGGTGCCGTGGACGCAGTAGAGGTTGTGCAATTTGATCGAGTCCAGACCGAGAACACCGACTTCGCGGGCGGTTTGCATCATCATTTCGCGATCTTCGCCGGGAATACCGAGAATCACGTGGCCGCTGCATTCGAAACCACGTCCGCGAGCCCGGTCCATCGCGTTGACCATGTCGGCGTGAGTGTGGGCACGATTCATCCACCGCAACGACTCGTCGTGGATCGTTTGCATTCCAAACTCGAGCGACACCGATCGCTGTTTCGAGATCCTTTCGAGCAATTCCAAGACGGGTTCGGGCGCACAGTCGGGACGAGTCCCGATCGCCAGCCCCAGGACACGGGGATCGGCGTTCATCGCGAGATCATAGATCTCTTCGAGTTGGTCGATGGGGGCGTACGTGTTCGTCGCCGGTTGAAAATAGGCGATGAAACCATGGACGCGGTCGTAGCGACGAATGACGCTCTCGATCCCGGTCCGCAATTGTTCGCTGACCCGTTCCAGCCGCACGCGACGCGAGGGGCTGAACGAGCGGTTGTCGCAGAAGTTGCATCCGCCGGTGGTCACGGCGCCGTCGACGTTGGGGCACGTGAATCCCGCGTCGATACTGACCCGCTGGACGCGGCCGCCGAATTTTCGTCGCAACGCTCGTCCGAAAGCGTTGAGATGCAAACCCTCACGCTGCCAATCCAGCGATCCGTCGTCAAGATCGGGTTGCTGGGTGGGGTCGAGATCGGACTTCGGCATGAAAAACTCGGGCGGAGGCGAAACGCTCAGTGAATCGTACACGATATCATGCCGCGTCCGATCGGCAAGGCGATGCGGTCGGGTGGGCGGGATGTTGATCGGAGGGGGCGATTGCATCCTCGCGGGACCTCCTACGCAGCTTGACAGATCGCGGGCGGTTGACGATCCGCAATGAGTGTGTCGGCGACCGGCACACGGATTGCAGATTCTACCGCGACATGGAATCAATCAATCAAGATCATTCGCCGTCGATGCTCGTTCGCGCCATTTGGTTTGTCCGTGGACGCGAGCCGATCGTGCTGTTGGGTTTGCTAACGGTCGTGCTGGTGAGTTGGGGTTTTGTCGAGCTAGCAGGAGAAGTACTCGAAGGGGATACGGACACGTTTGATCGTTGGGCGGTCAAAAACCTGCGTCAGAGCGAAAATCTTGGAAGTCCGATCGGTCCGGCTTGGCTCGCCGAGGCTGGGCGTGATCTGACAGGACTCGGTGGAATCCCGGTGTTATTGATCGCTATCGTGGCGTCGGCTGGTTTCTTGGCGATCAATCATTCGTACAGATTGCTCGGCGTGTTGTTGGTTTCTACTCTCGGTGGTATCGGGGTGAGTTTGGTGCTCAAGGGATGGTTCTCGCGTCCACGTCCCGACATCGTTCCCCATCTTTCGCATGTTTACACGAGCAGTTTTCCGAGCGGACACTCGATGATGTCCGCGGTCGTTTATTTGACGTTGGCGGCGTTGATCGCGCCGGTGCTCAGGCATTTTTGGATTCGTGTCTATGTGATCTCCGTCGCCGTCTTGTTGACGTTCTTAGTCGGAGTCAGTCGCGTCTACATGGGCGTGCATTACCCAACGGATGTGTTCGCGGGGTGGGCCGCCGGTTTGGTTTGGGCGTTGCTGTGTTGGTTGATCGCGCGTGCGATCCCGGTTCGGAAAATTGAAACGCAGAAGTGATCATGGCAATGTTCGTGATTTGGAACGGGGGTTCGGGGAAGGCTGCGCAAATGGACGCATTGCGTTCGCAACTGCGAGGGCATCACGCGACCTATTTGGAACTGACTCGCGATGTGGATGTGACCGCGGCGCTGCGTGATTTTGTTGATCGCGGTGGCGACCACGTGATCGCGGCAGGGGGCGACGGGACCGTGCACACCGTCGTCAATGAACTGATGCAATTTGATCCGGGCGAACGCCCGCAGATGTCGATCGTGCCTTTGGGGACAGCCAACGATTTCGCGGGAACGCTCACGATTCCCGAGGAAATTGAAGAAGCCGCTCGCTTGTTTCTCGATGGCGAAGCGGTTCCGGTGGACGTGGTCCAGATTCGCGGTGAAGGTATCGAGCGATTCTATTCCAACGTGGCCGCCGGCGGGAATTGTGTTCGCGTGTCGGAAGAATTAACCGATGAGGTTAAGGCGAGGTGGGGTGCGTTTTGTTACGTGCGCGGTGCCGTCGGTGTGCTCGCCGATATGGAGAGTTATCGCTTGGATGCCGAAATCGACGGCGAGTCGTTCGAGCAGCTCGATTCTTGGGCGGTGTTGATCGCCAACGGCAAAACCAACGCGGGACGCATCGAGGTCGCCCCGCTAGCCTCTCCCTCGGACGGCATGTTTGATGTCGTAATCATTCGCGACGGTGGATTGATGGACATGGTCGAAATTGTCTCCGGGAACCTGCTCGGCAAGTTCCTCGAGTGCGATCAGGTCATCTTTCGCAAAGCAAAACGGATCCGGTTGCAGTCCGATCCGCCGATGCGATTCACGCTCGACGGGGAAGTGATTGACAAGGAACCGATCGAATTCGAGGTCGTCCCGGCAGCGATCAAGATGTTTGTCGGCCCCGACTTCACGCGTTAGGGCAGATCACCACTTTCATTTGCTCGGCATCGCCGGCGTACAGGCGTTCGAACCATTGGGGGCCGTCAGCGAGGGCGATCTTTGCCGTGATCAACGGCTCGACGTTGATGATGCCACGGTTCATCAGATCGATGCATTGTGGGTATTCGCCGTTGCAACCGCAGGTTCCCTGTAGCCGAATCTCGCGGGTCACGACCGACTGCAGCGGCAGTTCGATCTTTGGCGAGATGTTTCCAACAAGAGTGACGGCACCGCCTTTGCGAACCGATTCGATCGCCGTGGTCACCGTCGGGGTGGCGCCCACGACTTCGAAAGCGACATCCGCACCGCGACCGCCAGTCAATTCGCGGATCGTTTTGGGAACATCGACTTGATCACCGCGGAGCGTGTCGGTGGCTCCGAGTTTCTTCGCGGTTTCGAGGCGTTTGTCGTTTAAGTCAACCGCGATCACGCGAGTAGCACCCGCGGCCTTGGCCGCCTGCAAGGTCAGCAGTCCGATCATGCCGGCGCCCACAACGACCGCCGTATCGCCCAATCGGATCGGTGTGACTGCGGCGGCATGAACGGCGACACTGACCGCTTCCACCAACGCGGCGTGTTCGAATGGCAGCGAATCAGGCAATTGATACACGATCCGGCGTGGCACCGAGATCCGTTCTGCAAACGCGCCGTGGCGACGATAGTCGCCGCACGAAACGCCCAAGACGAGTCGATTGTCGCACAGGTTTTGGTGGCCATCGTTGCAGAAGTGGCAATGGCCGCACGACACCATCGAATCAAACGTGACGCGGCTGCCGTTGGGCAAGTCGGTGACGTTCTCGCCGGTGGCGACCACGATCCCGGCGGCTTCATGTCCCATCACGAGCGGTGGAATCCGGCGGCCGGTACTGCCGTCGTATCCATGAATGTCGCTGCCGCAAATGCCACACGCTTCAACCTGTACCAAGACGTCGTCAGGGCCGACGGCGGGCTCATCGACGTCCGTGCATTGCATCTTTTTGTATTCGGTCAGCAACAAAGCTTTCATGGTGGGTCTCGATGGGGGGAGGCGATTTATTCGGATACCAGCGTTGCGACGGGATGCCCTTCAACGCGGCAGGGATAAAACGGGTGCGAGCTAGCTACTAAATCGATCATCCTGGCGTCGGTGGTCGGATTTAGATTGTCTGGGGAATCACTCGTTTGATTGGCCTGCTGAGAAGTCAACGATTGATACGCGTTGGTGAGTATCGAGCACTGGACGTCAGGTCGATACCGGGACGCAATCGTTTCGCGGTTGGATTCTATCAAGTCCGCAGGAGCTTCCGCGACAATCGATTCGATCAATCGGGCGTTCAGCTTTTTAACCTGCTCGCCAAAAGCGGCGTCCTCTGCGATGCGGCGGATGGTGTTGATTTGCTCGGACGGTAGCAGACGTGCGAAATCCACCGCGTCGACGCATCCCCCGGTCTGTTTGACGAGGCGTTCCTGAGGCCGAAATGGTTCGGGCAGTAACGCCCAGGCTTCCCCGTACGCTTGTTTCCATTGGCGGTCTACTTTAGCGATCCAGTCGGCGTCACCGGGAATCCACACGCCGTCGTACAAGTCCGGTTGGTGCACTCCTTCGGCCGAAAAATCGGAGGTCACCGACGGCAGGTTTCTCGCGACCACTTTCCGCGATGCCAGCCAAGGTTCCAAAAACGCCATGCCGAATCCTTCGGCGACGCTAGTCGATAAAACGCAGTGGCAGGCCGAAAGATTGTCCGCGTAAGTGATCCGTTCGTCGTGAGCGGCATCAAAGATGATGTCGGGAACGTAAGTCTTCGCGAGCGTGTGCCATCTTTCGTAAGATTCGGATTCCAGCTCCGTGTCCGGTTTGAGCGTCAGCGCGCCGACGTATCCTTTCGGCAATAGCTGGCAGAGCAGCACGAACTCGCCGACATTCTTTCTGCGGATGCCACGGACGGGGTACAAGACCCAGCGGCTTGACGCATCGACGGAGAACACCTCTGCAACTTTAGCCATCGCCGTTTCACGGTCGGACATCTCACCGGGCGGCAACCGTACGCTGTTGGGGATCGTCGTGACTCGCGAAGCGTCGATGCCCCGCGCCTGCAGCACTTCTGCGTCACCCTTGGTCAAGCAAGCGTAGGCGATGTTCGGATGCGTCGGGTACAAGATCGCATCCAGTGTTGACGAACGGGTGGCTCCGGTTTGCTGAATCAAGTGATGGACGTTCTCGGGGCGTTGGTCTTCGGCAAAGTCGTGAATTTGCAAAAGCAGCCGCCAGCCCGCGTTCGCCAGATGCGTGATCGCAAACGGCGCGGCGGCATTCTTACCGAGGCTGTGATTGTGCCAATGGATGACCGAGTCTTCTGGTTTCAGTCCCGCGCTGCGCAGCGTCGCGTCGACTAGTTCAAAGAGACGCTGTCCAGCGACCGAACCGTGGGTTGCCTGCGTTCTTTGAAACCCCTTGATTCGCTCAAAAGAGGACGCGTTTAATTGTGTGTCCCCATTTTGCGATTGTGAGGGTTCTCGCAAGGCGTCCGTCCCGACTGCGTCGTAGTCGAGTTCAGGGATTTGGATCGCGTCGGCGTGAGCGAGAGTGGATTTGCGGATTCCGGAGACCCGTTTGCCCGACAGCAGCACGATCTTGCCGATCGATTCGCGTTCTTTGCCCGAACGTAAGCACTCGACATGATTCTGGACCACGCCGGTCACGCCACCGGTTTCAAAATGACAGTGGACGATTGCAATGTTGGTGGGAGTTTCGCTCACGTGCTTCAAACCCAAGGTTGAAAGATGCCGAACAGCCGACGGCAGGCCGTGCACGCCGCACGTGTCTGCCTTCGGCTCGCTTCATTCCGAACTCGCAGACGGAAACGAGTCGGATTCTTGAGATGCAGGCGGCGTCACTCCTTGGACTGCCGAGAAATCGCTTGTCCACGCGGGTTGCACCGTGGCGTCCCGATCGCATGGAGACTGCCGGCGCGGGACTAGTGGACCCGTTGTCCGGGGACTGCACCTTCATCGATGCCCAGCACGAAGACTTCTGCGCCGCCAGGTCCGGCGGCGGTGACCATGCCTTCGCTAAGGCCGAAACGCATTTTGCGTGGTTGCAGGTTGGCGACCATCACGACCAAACGTCCGACCAGTTTTTCGGGCTCGTAGGCGGCTTTGATTCCCGCGAAGACTTGGCGGGTTTCATCGCCACCAAGGCTAAGCGTTAGCTTGAGCAGTTTGTTGGCTTCGGGCACGTGTTCGGCGGTGATCACACGCGCGACCCGCAAGTCGACTTTCATGAAATCATCGATCGTAATTTCGTCAGCGATCGGCTCATCTTTGAGAGGCTGGTCGCTGTCGTTGTAGGTCGTCGCGGGCGAGTCGACGACGTCCGCATCGGCGGCGGCTTCGGCTTTGCTTTCTTCAATCATCTTTTCGAGGTTCTCTAGTTGGACTCGGTCCATCATTCGTTTGAATTTGTTAACGCCGCGACCGACCAACGGCGTCTGACTTTGTTCCCATGACACAATGGGATCATCTAAAAGTTCACCGCAGGCGGCCGCCAAGGAGGGCAGTACCGGCGCGAGGTAAACAGCGAGCTGACGGAACAGGTTTAGCGCCACCGTGCAGACGTCACGCAGTTCGTCGGTTCGCTCGGCGTCCTTCTTCATCTCCCAAGGACGGGCGTGTTCGACAAACGGGTTGGCCGCGTCGGCGAGTTCCATGATCAATCGCATCGCTTTGGCGTATTCGCATTGCTCATACGCTTCCGCGATCGCATCGCCCGTCGCGGCGGCCTTCTCAAACAAGCCACCGTCGTCAGGGTAGGTTTCCGAAAGTCCGGTTTGCCCGGCGAACTTACCCACACGGCTGGCGAGGTTGACGACTTTGCCCACTAGGTCCGAGTTGACTTTGTCAACGAACTCCGTCAGTGACAGGTCGAGATCCTCGACGCGCGAGGAGAGCTTGGATGCGTAGAAGTAACGCAGCGCCGCCGGGTCGATGTGTTTGAGGAACGTTTCCGCTTTGACCAGCGTTCCGTCACGCTTGGACATCTTCATGCCGTTGACGTTCAGGAATCCGTGAATGTGCACCTTCGTTGGCAGCGAGTAGCCGGCCGTCTTGAGCATTCCCGGCCAAAACAGCGTGTGAAAGTAAGTGATGTCTTTGCCGATGAAGTGGTGGACTTCGCAATCATCGCTCTTCCACCAATCTTCGAGTTTTTCGCCGTGCTTGTCGCACCATTGCTGTGTGCTGGCGATGTATCCGATCGGCGCATCGAACCAGACGTACCAATAGTTGCCCGGTGAATCTGGGATCTCGAAGCCGAAGTACGGTGCCGGTCGGCTGATGTCCCAATCACGCAAGTCGTCGGCGAGGAAGTGACCTTTGAGGTAGTTTGCCGTTTCGCTCTGGAGAGCACCTGAGTTGGCGACCCACTCGTTGAGGAACC
Organism: Aporhodopirellula aestuarii; assembly: GCF_023701485.1. GTDB lineage: Bacteria > Planctomycetota > Planctomycetia > Pirellulales > Pirellulaceae > Rhodopirellula > Rhodopirellula aestuarii. Next base: position 103,206 of record NZ_JAMQBK010000046.1, on the reverse strand, counting down.
CGTGCAGTTTTTCGAGTTCCACGAACAGGTGAGCCGACTCACGCAGGACCGGAGTCGCTCCGCTGAGTGTGCTGACGGGATTGATCAGATCGGTCGGGTTGTAGGTGTGACCGCACGTGCAGTTGTCGCCCGCCTGATCGGTACGGCCGCATTTCGGGCAAGTACCACGGACGAAACGGTCGGCGAGAAACGTTTCGGCTTCAGGGTCGTAAAGCTGCTCGACGGTCCGTTCGACGACAAGATCGGCCGAACGCAGTGATTGCCAGAACTGACCGCAGATCTTGCGGTTCTCGTCGCTGTGCGTGCTGCCGTAGTTATCGAACTCGATTCCGAAACCGGCGAAATCTCGCTGGTGCGATTCGCTCATTTCGGCGATTAGTTCCAGTTCGCTGCGGCACTCTTTGCGAGCCCGGATCATGATCGCCGTGCCGTGAGTGTCGTCAGCACAAATATAGAGGCAGCGGTTCCCGCGGAGCTTTTGAAAGCGGACCCAGATGTCCGTTTGCAAGTATTCGACGAGGTGCCCGATGTGGATGGGACCGTTGGCGTAGGGCAACGCGGCGGTGACGAGTAGGCGACGCGGCATGGGCGGTGACGAACTCTGTGCAAAATGGGGGGATTGAGGCCATGACGAAATACAGTCGAAGCGAACGCTGCGGCAGCATTCTTGCAAAGTCGATCCGAATCGACCACCACGGGCAAAGCACGCCAAAAAAACGTGTCATCGTCATCGCGGCGCCCGTTTTCATCTTGCAAGCGGCGTCAAAGTTTCACTATCCCGAATAATCCTCAAGCTCGTGCCGCCGATAGGTCGATGCTGACGATGGGGGGGAAGATCGTAATCGATCCATTTCAAAATGCAGGGATGCAACGATGACGCTCGCGTCTGAAACCAAACGCAAGACACCGGATCGACCCGGTGCTACCAAAAACAAATCAAACCGAAGCTCCTTTTCGGATGCGTTGCCGCCGACCTTGCTGCGCCTGCCGGATTTGGATCCGACGGACGTCGAACGCGATCCGTGCGACGCAGAAGATGAGGCCGCGGGCGAGGTCGCGACGACACCATCATCAGCAGTCACGTCGGACGATGATTTTGATTCGAAGTCATCGGGAGAGTCTCGCGAATCGATCACGCTGGCGTCGATCAACACTGCGGCCAACGAAACGCTGCCTGTATCAGGATCGTTTCCCGCCGTTACGGGTTCACCGAAAACCGCCGCGACACCGAAGTCGTTCGCGGAATCGCTCCCCAACGTACCGGATGAGCCCGCCGTCGCCGACGAGCCCATGATGACCGTTGAGCCCATGGTGACCGTTGAGCCGAAAATCGAACCAACGACGAACAAGCTCGAACGGGGAGACGAGTCATCGGACTCCTCGCTGCTGGAACATGTCGCATCGCGAAAGGCCCTCTTGGTGGTCCTCGTTCTGATTGCGGGATTTGCGGTGTTCATGCCTCGCAATGAAGAGACAGCCAGCGATCCTGGTGCCGACTTGATCGCTGATGCGGATGTGACTTGGAGTGACGATGAAGTGCTCTCGGGGATTGCCGAATCGGACGTCGTGTCCGAACCGTTCATGAGTTTGGCGGACCGTCCACGTGCTGCCGAACACCACCGCGGCCCCGGTTCCTCAGCCATCGCGACCGGTCGCATTGGTGACCCGTTGGCGAATAGCCAGATGATTCAGCAGCCTGCATCCGATAACAGCCCGGCGATTTCGCAACCGCCGATTGACCATCGGTTGGCGTCGATGGCGAACGTTTCTCAGCCCGGAATGCCGGATTTTCCTGGTGACGACGTGAGCAATCCCTACGGGGCGGACATGAACGCGCCGGTTGATCAAACGCCGCAGTTCAGCAGCCACCGTTCGACGAACACACCGGATTTCGATCCCTCTCGTTTGGATGCCGTGAGTGCGAGTCTCGCGGCGGCAGCCAACGAAGAGATTCGCCGCATGGATGCCGCACGTGCCGGTCTCGCTCAAGGAGCACCGGTTGTATCGCAACCTGAGACGTCGTTGGGGTACCCGAACGAACCGGTTGCTGCGGCGAAACCTGAAATTTTGAAAAGCCGCACGCCGGACGCGATCACGAACTGGACTCAGTACCTACCGCCGCTCGATGCGGAATCATTCGCCGCGCCAGTTTCACCGGCTCAGCCGACTGAGGCGGGAGTCTCCACGGGGACGCGAATGACAAACTTGCCCGATGAACCGGATTTCGGTTTCGCGTTGCCCGGCGATACCGCGTCGGGGAATCCGGTAGGGCAGGAAGCACGTGCCACCCCGGCTCGTCCCGAGGATTCCACCGTCAGTCCTGAAGCTCGCGTCGCCATGCCGACTTATGGATATCCCCGCGTGGACGGCCTGCGTTAAGACCTATCGAATCATTCCGAATCCGAGCACGGACGCCTCTCCGCTGACTCATTCAAGTTAATTTCGTTTGAGACCCATCATGCCCCACGCCAATGAACCCACCCGTGCCACGGGCGCCGCGTCCGTGTCCCAACCGACGATTGCGACGGCCGTTCACCCACAATCGTTGCGTGACCGGATCGGTCAGGAAAATATGACCCAGTCCAGTGTGCTGGCCTCGCGGCGGTTGGACGAAGCATTGCTGAGGCTCGATCGCGCAGCGGGGCGCAGTCGCGGATCCGAACCAGCGGCTCCCACTAACACATCACCCACCGAAGCGGTCGCGGTTGCCAACCGCATCGCATTGTCGAGCGAACGTGATCTCTACGAGGAAGACCTTCCGCCGCGATACCGGGCGCAGCGTTCAGGGCTCGAGCTCGATCAGTCTGTGACGCAGAACAGTTCGATGTGGTTGGAAAACGAAGAAACCTCCCAACAGATACGTATCGATGCTGGGCACGCCGATGCCACGTCGGCACCGTCTTGGAAGCCACGGCTCAGACCCGAGCCGATCTCCGAAGCTCCCGGCGGAGATCCAGAGCCGATCGAAACACCACATAGCACACCCGAGTCAGCCAGGGCCGCGGTGGAGCACGCTCGTATCTCCGCAAGCGATCTCGAAGCGATGTTCACGCAGTCCATTGACGTGATGATTTTGTCGACAACGGCGCGCATCGTCGACGAGGAGGGGACGCATCCAGAAACTGCGCCGGAGCAAGCCGCTGCTCCTGCGAGCACGCGGGTACCCGCACAAACGGCCGCTCCGAAGGAAGCAGACAGCCCGGTCGCTGAAAAGACCGTTGTGACGGCCAAGGTTGAGGAATCGGTCGAAACACAGCCTCAAGCCGAGCCCGCTCCAGAACCCGCGCCGCAACTGGATGCGTTCACTGCCGCGTGGCAGGTTGACGAGTTTGTCGTTCCCGCCACGATCGATGAACTGTTCCTGTCTGGATCGATCGCCGAACAACTCGCATCGCGTTTAGCCAACGCTCGATCGCAGGGGCTCCGCACCATTGCCATCACGAGCGCGAAATCAGGCGAAGGCCGTTCGACCGTTGCGGTCGGCTTGGCTCTGAGCGTCGCGTTTTCGGGATTGCGGGTGGCACTTGTCGATGCTGATCGGACGGGAGTCAAGATCGCGACCGACCTGCACCTCGATCTCGATCACAGTTGGCCGGATGCTGTTCGTGGGAACACGCCGCTTGAAGAGATTGCGGTTGCGTCCGAAGCCGACGCGCTAACGTTGCTACCGCTACTCGAGCGAAACGGGGAAGCACCGTTTCAGTCCGAAGAACTGCGTCAAACCCTCGCTCGACTGCAAAAATCATTTGACCTCGTGGTCGTTGATTGCGGTGCCGCTTCGATCTCCGACGTCGTCTTGTGTGATACCGCTTTGATCGTGCGTGACATGCAGCGGACCAAAGCACCCGAGGTGGAAACGCTTGCTTTGTCGCTTCGTCGCAAAGGGATGCACGGAGTCGGCGTGATCGAGAATTTCTGTTAATCGAGAAAATTTTCGACGGAATCCATATTCGACCGATGTCCTCTCATGAGAGTGGTTGACTTGGTCGTTGGCCGGTTTGCGAAAACCGGCTTTCCCGCGTCTCGCTTCCGATTGGCCGCGCAGCTATCCTGGCGGCATGGAAGTCTCTCAACAATTGACCGATCGCCTGCTTCGATGGGTCCACGCGGCGGAATACCGTCCCAGCAAACCGAAACAAATTGCCACTCATTTGAAGCTCGACGGCGATGGATATCGCGAACTTCGTCGGGTGATCAAGCAGCTCGTCTTGGAAGGACGGCTGGTTTACGGTGGGAATCATTTGGTGATGGCGGCTGCTGCCGTTGGCGGCAGCGCCGACCATGTTCGCGGTAAATTCAGACGCGCCATGGGCGGCGGCTTCGGATTTGTTCGTCCGTCCAGCGGCGGGACCGACGCTGACGGCGACGTCCCCGAAGACATTTTCGTGCCCCCCGGTGCCACGGGCGGTGCGATGGAGGGCGACCTCGTCGAAGTCGAAATCAGCCCCGGACGCCGTGGTGGCGTGGAGGGTATTGTTGTCGCCGTGGTGCAACGCGAGCGGCGTCAATTCACCGGCACGTTCCGAACCAAACCGATACCGCCCGAAGACGAAGATCGTGAACGCGCGCCCGCCATTGATGGCCCCGTCGTTTATCTCGATGGTGTGCACTTCAACGCGCCCGTGGGTGTTGGGGATGTCCGCGGCTTGCCGCTCGTCGATGACGATAAAGTCTTCGTTGAGATCGTTGAGTTTCCCGACGACGATGGTGGCGGAGGCGAAGCCGTCATTTTGGAACGGCTCGGCAGCAGCAAGAATCCTGCGATCGACACACTGACGGTGATGCGTCAGTACGGACTGCCCGATGAGTTTCCGGCGGCCGTGTTAGACGAAGCACGCAAGCGTGCCGACGAGTTTGATGAAGACGATCTGCCCGCGGATCGAACCGACCTCAGCGATCTATTGACGATCACGATTGATCCGTTCGATGCCCGCGATTTCGACGACGCGATCTCGCTGGCTCGCGAAGACGGGCGTTGGAGATTGTGGGTTCACATCGCCGATGTCAGTCACTTTGTGCACGTCGGCGGCGCGATCGACGTCGAAGCCAGAAAAAGGGGCACCAGTGTTTATTTGCCCGATCGCGTGATTCCGATGATTCCCGAAATCATCAGCAATCACCTCGCGTCGCTACAGCCCGAACGCCGCCGCCTCGTCAAATCGGTCGAGATCGAATTTACCGATGATCTCACGATCACGCACACCGAGGTCCATAACGCAGTCATCCACAGCGACAAGCGATTCAATTACGAACAGATCGATCAGTATCTCGCCTCGCCGCAATCGTTCAAAGAAGAATGGGGTGCCGCGATCTGCGAATTGCTCGATCAAATGCACACGCTCGCCATGAAGATGCGCAAAAAGCGTTTCCGCGAAGGCTCGCTGTCGATGGACATGCCCGACATCAAGCTCGAGCTCGACCGGCTGGGCAAAGTCAAAGGCGCCTACCTTGTCGAACATACCGAGAGCCATCAGATCATCGAGGAGTTCATGTTGGCCGGCAATCAAGCCGTCGCCTACTGGCTCGACAACCTCGAACTGAACTTTTTGCATCGCATCCACGAACCACCCGAACGGCGAAAGTTGCGGAGTCTGACGTCGTTTGTCAAAGACCTCGGAATCGGAATCGACAATGTCGAAAGCCGTTTCGAGATCCAGGCGGTGTTAGACAAAGTTGCCGGCACGCCGATGGAGAACGCGGTCAACTTTGCCGTGCTCAAGAGCATGAACAAAGCGGTTTACGGACCGCATCGTGAAGGTCACTACGCGCTCGACATGGAGCACTATTGCCACTTCACCAGTCCGATCCGGCGCTACCCCGACCTCAGCGTGCATCGGCTGGTTCAGAAGCTGATCGATAAGAAATCGACTCCTGATGAATCCTTCGCCGAACTCGTCAAACTCGGCCACGAATGCAGTGACGCCGAACGCAACGCCGCGTCAGCGGAGCGAGAATTGATCCAACTCAAGCTGTTGCACTTTCTCAAGAAAAAGGTCGGCGAAACGCTCGAAGCCGTTATCAGCCGGGTGTTTGCCGACGGTTTGCACGCACGCTGCGTGAAATTACCCGTCGACGGATTCATCCCTGTCACCACCTTGCCAGGCGATCAATATCGGTTCGAGCGGCGAGGACACCTGCTCGTCGGTTTTAAAGAAGGAAACCAGTTTCGGCTTGGTGACTTGTTACTGGTACGGATCGATAAAGTCGATTTGCAGGATCGGCAACTCTACCTGAAGGTCGTGAAAAACCTCTCAGGCGGAAAGGGAGCCGCACGTGGTCCCAAACCGGCCGCAAAAGCGAAGTCGACCTACAAAACGAAGCGAAAAACGGAACGTCGCGAGAAAAAGAAAAAGCGGCGCAGGTGACAAAGAGTCTCAAATTGAAGGGTTGTGAACGCATTCCTCGCGATAATATAATAGCGGATTGAAGACACCCCCCCGATAGGGCGCCCCGCTGATGCGGCGTCCCTGGTCCGGTTCGTTACTCTTTCGCCCCCGCGTGTCGAAAGTCGGATCGGCGAGAGTTGCTACCTTGAGTCCCCATTGAACACCGTTCTTCCCATCGCGATCTTGCTCGTCGAAGATAGCCCGACGGCTCGCTTTCACGCGCAGGTGTGTTTGAAGAAAGGGCTCAGCGGAGAGTACACGTTACACGTGGCTGACTCGTTGATGTCCGCCTTGGATGTGCTCGCTGCAACACCCGTGGATGTCGTTCTACTCGATCTGAATCTCCCCGACAGTCATGGACTCGATACGTTCCGCAAACTCGCGCGGGCCAGCGGTGATGCGGCGATCGTCATCATCAGTGGTGATACCGATGAGCGAACCGCCGTCAGTGCGGTAAGGCTCGGGGCCCAAGATTACATCGTCAAAGGCAACGACTTCACGCCCGAGTTGCTCGGTCGTACTGTTCACTTTGCCGTCGAACGAAACGCCCGGCATCTGCTCGAAAAGGAGCTCGCCAGCGTTCGTCATGATCTCGAACTTGCCGACGCGATCCAACAACGTCTTTATCCCCACAACGAATCAACGTTCCCCAACGTGAGCATCGCGGGTCGGTGTTCTTCCGCGACGCAAAACGGTGGTGACTTTTACGACTACGTTACTCGCTCGGACGGTTCGCTGATGGTCGTCATCGGCGATGTCAGCGGTCATGGGATCGGGCCCGCCATGATGATGGTGGAAACGCGTGCTTTCGTGCGGGCACTCGCTTCGACGGAAATGTCACTCAGCGAGGTCATCACGCAAGTCAATCGTTTGCTCGCCGATGACATGCAACAGCAGCTCTTCGTCACCCTCTTTGTCGCGAGTTTCGACGCAACCGGCTGCAGAATGACCTACTGTAGCGCCGGGCATCCCGGCTACCTCGTCAAGACAGACGGGGCGGTGATCAGGTTGCAAACCGATAACCCGCCGCTTGGGATCAACCCGAGAGAGCATTACGAGTCCATGGACGTGGAGCAGTTCGAACCGGGCGATCTGCTCGCGCTGTTCACCGATGGCATCTCCGAAGCAACTTGTGATCACCAGGATTTCCTGGGTGATCGGCGAGTCGTCGAAGAAGTCGTCTCGGGTCGGGAACTGCCGGCGTTGAGCATCTTGGATTCCGTCTTCCTGTTGGCCGAAGATTTCAATGGCGATGCGATTCAACAAGATGATCGGACCGCCGTGATCGTCAAAACGCAAGGCTGCGGCTGCTGAATCTCGCGTCGTTTTGAGGGTGCCGTGTCGTCTGGGTTCGCGGTTGCCTGTCCGGCTCGTGGCACGTGAAATGGGACGCGAAAGAGCCGTTCCGATTGACCAACTTCGTCCGACTGGAATGCACGGAAGATGGGTAGTTCTGAGAATCCGTACACACCGCCGCAACCTCGTCCCACATTGTCTCGGCGTCTGCCAGCGGGTGGTCACATGCTCGCGTCGTCCTGCTTGGTTTTGACCGCGATCATTCTGGCCGGGCCGGGGATCGTCTGGCAAATGCATGACATGTTAAGGCCAGCTAGCGTGGGACGTCGATTTGCAACCTATGATCCCGAAGTCATGCTGTTCGGGCTGTCGATTTCACACGAGACCGCGTCCTGGTTGGCCTTTGGGGCGGCGCCGGTGCTTTTGATCGCGGCGATCGTCATTTTCTATCGTGGTGCGGTTGCCCGCCGCGGTTGAGGTCGAAGTCCCCAAAGGCATAAGGGCAAATCGGCGAATATTCCGGTCTGGTTCCGAAACCACCCGGTTTTGTAGAACCGGGGCTAACTCTCGTCTTGCATCACCGCAAGGCCAACTCCCCCGTGCGAACGCGAGCACTGGCAATGGACATGCCCAAGATTCTTCCGATGACCACGGCGGCGAATCGCCCATCGAGCGTGTCATCAGAACCACATCGCAATCATTTTGCCGGCATTGACGCACTACGAGCCGTTGCGGCGGTCGCCGTGGTCGTTTTGCACGCGTGCGTCCCGTACGCCCAGCCGTCGATGGCAGGATTGAGCTGGAGCGTTCACGACACGCCGAGCGAGCCCGTGACTGCGGTGTTTTGGGCGATCGAAATTGTGATCATGCCGATCTTTTTGGTGATCGCCGGATTCTTCGCCGCCCGTAGTATCGCATACAAGGGAGCCTGGTCGACTGCCGCCAATCGTCTCCGACGCCTCGGTTGGCCTTTGCTTCTGACCACTCTGTTTCTGCTGCCGATCGAGTTCTACACCTGGATGCTAGGGTGGGTGGCCGAAGGGCAGGTCGCCGTCGGCAACGTCCGGCGGATGAAATTTGAGGGCGGCATCGACCGCAATCTGTGGGGGCTAAGCCATTTGTGGTTCCTGCAGTACCTGATGACCTACATGATCTTGTTGGCCGCGTCCTGGTCGACGCTTGTCCGTTGCACCGCTGGGCAGATCGGCCGCATCGCTCTACCTGGCTGCTTTCTTGCCGCTGTGGTTGCGTTAACGCTGCGTCCCGAAGTCGTCTGGGGATTCCAGCATTCGTTCCTCCCCGTCGTGTCCAAGTGGGTGTACAGCGGCGCGTTCTTCGCAGCCGGTGTGTTCTGGTATCGCTTGGACCCGGAGCTCGACGAGCTTGCCGAACGTGGTTCGCGGCTGCTTGGTCCCGGCGTGCTATTGACCACCGCGGCCGTTTGCATCGGTACCTGGTGGCTTGGCGTGATCGGCGATCCTGCGATGTGGATCGGCGGAGGATGGGCGGGGATTGATCCAGAGGTGACGACTGAAAAATTTGCGGGGCAATTACCCGCCAGTTCGCTCGTCATGCGTTCAGCGTTAGCGATCCTCAGTGTTGGCGCTGCATCGCTGATCACGTTCGCCCTGATGGGGATCTCGCTAGCCAGCGTCAATCGGCTCAGTCCGATCATGAAATCGCTCGCAAACGCTTCGTTCCTGATTTATTTGCTGCATCATCCCGTTGTCGGTCTGGCGCACATCGCCGCAAAGTTTGCACTGCCAACGGTATCCCCGATCGCGAAGGTGGCCCTGGTCTCGAGTCTCGGGGTCGCGGCCGGTTGGTCAGTGAGCTGGCTAGCCACCCGTCGTCGCCAACGTATCCGTGAGCAAAGCCAAGCTTCCCAAGAGCGACCGCAATCGATCGCGTTCCCACAAAGAAGCGAAACCGAAGTGGCCAAAACACGGGCCGCCTGATCCAAGATGTTGGGCGTTGAGGCAATGCACGTCGTTAAGGCGAGAGCATTTTTGAAATTGATATGGGATGTAGGGCCGGTTTCTACCGGCCAAATCGAGGTCGTCCGGTGACGCGGGACTTGCGTCCCTGCGTTAAAGATCGCGTTAGAACAATCAATGTCCCCTGCGACTCGCAGTACAAACTGATGCCATCGTCCGCCGGCTGGCTCGCAGGCAGAAGCATCTTTACTTCTTGGCTGTAGGCGCCGTTGCCAGAGTGTGGATCACGTGCTCGCGAACGTGGACACCTGTTGAGAGCCTGCGGCATTCTCCAAAATACTCTAACCGGACTTCGCCACGTTCTGGCAGTCGTATTGGAGTTTTCGCCACGCACGTAGCAGAGTGTTTCCGGGGCTCTGAAAGCGGATAACACCCGCGATTCTCGGTCTCCGAGAGACCGAGCTACGTAAAAAGTGGCGCTACGTGAAAAGTGACGCTGTTCAAAAAGTAGCGTTGTTCAGACAATCGCTACCCTGACGCCCGGCACGCGGAGTTTACTTCCGTGACTCGCGACAAACGCCTCAGCTGATACGGTTCAGGCGACTTGCCTGGCGAGTTCGGGCGGAGCTGCTGCTGCGGCGGCCATTTCGCGACACGTGGCGACCCAAGCCTTCACGCGACGCAAACTGGGCACGCCACGGCGGCCGATCATCTTGCTGCCGCGGCTGCTCATCGAGAATCGCTCGAGGTCTCGATGAAGTTGTGCTGCCGATTCACGTGACAAACTCGCCACGCTGCGGCGATGGATGGCCACCAGCAATAACGCGTCACGGGGCATCATCGATTCGACCGACAATGCCAGTTTAATGGCCGCACGGTACCGCCGGATCGCACGCTCGGCTCGCGCCGGATTGCGAAACGTTTCGGCGATTCGTTTGGGATCGCCGTAGATCAGATCGCCCGCGGTTTGGATTCCGATTGCGGCGAGTTGTTCGCACCGTTCGGACGGGCAGAGCTTGAGGTGCTCAATTCGCATTGCCAACAATCGTTCACGATGGAACGCGATCGGGGATTTTTCGCCACGGCGATTCGCCATGGCGGCCGGGTGCTTGCGCCGAGGGGATAAGCGGGGCTTGCGAGACGATTGACCGGTCGGGGGCTGACCGACGATCCCGGGGATCGACATCGCACTGACGGCCGAATCGGCAACCGAGCGCGTGCTAGCGGTCGATTCCGGTTCATTGGCGACGCGACACTGTACCGCCCGGCGATCGGGATGGGGAGGATTTGGGATCTCGGGTAAATCGACCCAAAAAACGACATCGTTCTTTTTGGCTTTGGCGGGGGACACCAAGCGTTTAAAAAACTCGAACATGTGACAAGACTCCTGATTGAAAGAAGCATTCGAGGAGTTTTTGCGATATCAGGCCCGCGGCGTTCGTGACCAGGGCAATCAGGAGAGTTTTTCGCCCCAGAGTCTCAGCAATTCGATCAGATGTCGCGCAGAATCTCGCATTTCGTTTAGGTTTGCGAATTCCAGCACGCTGTGAATATTGTGCTGGCCACTCGATAAATTCGGCGTTGGCAAGCCTTTTTCGGTCAATTGGCTGCCATCGGTGCCGCCCCGCACGATCTCGCGAGAGCACTCCATCGAGAGGTTGGCAAACGCCTCTTCAGCGAGCGTGACGGCCTCCGGCAACGCCGCCAATCCCTCGCCGAGATTGCGGTATTGGCGTCGCAAATCGCACCGGACTTTCACCCCCGGCACGCTGGCTGCCGCCTTCTCAGCGAGCGCACGAACGCGGGCCGCGTAATGTTCGAGTGCGTCACTGTCGAAACTGCGTAACAGCAAATCCACTCGCGTTTTGCCAACACCGCCATGTACGTCGTGCATGTGGATGAAACCGTCGCGGCCTTCGGTGGTCTCGGGTGTTTCTTCGTCGATCGGCAGGGAATCGATGAACCGGGCGGCCGCCCTGATTGAGTTGACCATCCGGCCTTTGGCGATCGCGGGGTGGATATTGTGACCAGTGAACGTGATCGTCATTGCATCGGCCGAAAAGGTTTCGACATCGATTTCGCCGTGCCCGCCGCCGTCGATCGTGTAGCCGACCTTGGCGCCGATCTGACGCAAATCGATTTTGTCGGTGCCGTGACCGATTTCCTCGTCGCACGTCATGACGACCCGCATGGGCCCGTGCGGGATTTCGGGATGTTCCATCAACGTGTGAGCGACCTCCATGATGATCGCCACACCCGCCTTGTCGTCGCCACCGAGCAAGGTTGTGCCGTCGGTGGTAACAAGGGTGTGGCCAACCATTTGCTCCAGTTTCGGGTAATCCGCAACGGTGATCGCTGAGCCATTACACAGTGTGATGTCTCCACCGGCGTAGTCGCGTACGACTTGCGGGGTGACGTTCTCGCTGGGGGCTTCGGGCGACGTGTCGACGTGGGCGACCACGGCGACGACAGGCAGGTCGCCGGGGATCGACGACGGTACGGTTGCGATAACCAGCCCATCACTGGTGAAATTGACGTCGTCGATGCCCATCTCGGTCAATTCCGCGGCCAGTATTTTCCCGAGTTCGAGTTGCTTAGCGGTGCTCGGATAGGTTTTCGAGTGGGGGTCAGCGGCGGTATCGATTCGGACATACCGCAGGAAACGCTCGAGCAGACGCTCGGTATTGAGTTGGAGATCAGCGACAGGTGTTTTCGACATGGTGCGATTCTTAGGTCGGAAAGTGGGCGGCGGCAGATGGTGGCATCATTTTTGTGGCGTGACCGAAATTTGCTTGGTCTATTTATACTGCGTCGCCAAATGATCGCGATGGGGGCGGGGCGTCAGGAAGCAGTCGCGCGGGGCTTGAAGAATCCCGCTCGTCAGATTCTTCTTTAACCCCAGCACCGCATCACACCGGTGTTGGCCGAGGCGATGGCGTCCGTTTGGCTCGCTCGCCCATCAGCATCCACTCATTCACTCGAGGATTGTTTTGAAAGATATCTGGATCGGGTTCGATCTCGGCGGTACCAAAATGCTCGCCGTCGCCTACGACAACGACATGAAACCCCTCGCTCGTCGACGTCGCAAAACGCGTGGCCGCGAGGGCTCCGACAATGGAATCGCCCGCATCATTTCGACGATCACGCGGTTGTTGGACGAAAACGATATCGATCCCAAACGCATCGCGGCCATCGGCATCGGATGCCCTGGCCCGATCGACCTCAACGCCGGACGCTTGCTCTCGACACCGAATTTGGGGTGGGACAACGTCGATATTCAGAAAGTGCTCACCAAACAATTCGACTGTCGCGTCGCGGTGCTCAACGACGTCGATGCCGGCGTTTATGGCGAGTATCGTTTTGGCGCCGCCGAAAACAGTCGCTGTGCTGTGGGACTTTTCCCGGGCACCGGTATCGGTGGCGGATGCGTCTACGAAGGCAAGATCCTTCACGGCGCGGGCATTTCCTGTATGGAAATTGGACACACCCGCATCAGCGCCGGGGTCCGGTGCAGCGGTGGCGAAATCCCGGGAACGCTCGAGACCGAAGCCAGTCGCCTGTCGATTGCGGCGGAAGCGGCCAAGCTCGCGTACCGCGGTGAAGCACCGGCGTTGCTAAAAATAGCGGGCACCGACATCTCGGAAATCCGCAGCGGTGCCCTCGCGGAGTCGATCAAGAACGGTGACAAAGAGGTCAAACGATTGATCGAGGAAGCCGCCACGGTCATCGGCTATGCCGTCGTCAACATCGTCCACATCCTCTGCCCGGACAAGATCATTTTGGGTGGCGGGCTGGTCGAAGCCTTGGAAGACATCCTGCTGAGCAACGTCCGCAAAGTCGCAAACGAATGTGTGATGCCGGTTTACAAGAATCGCTTCAAAGTCGTTGCCGCAAAACTCGGTGATGACGCCGGCGTGATGGGATCGGCCGCCTGGGCCAAAATGGAATTCGGAAGCCAAATCGAAGAAGAGAACACCCAAAAAGCCGCTGCCGAAGCCGCTAAAAAGGAGAAGTCTTCCAAAGAAGAAAAGGAAAAAGAAGACGCCAAAAAAGAAGCCCCAAAAAGCGATGACGCTAAGAAAGCAGACTGATGAGCCACGACGCAAAAATTGAAAAACTCGGCCTCGAACTCCCGCCACCACCGCAAGCCCTCGGGTTGTACAAACCCGTGATCCAAGTTGGGAACTTGCTCTATCTTTCGGGGCATGGTCCCGTGCAGAGCGACGGTTATCTGCGGACCGGACGACTCGGGACCGACATGGACGTTGAACAGGGCTACGAAGCCGCTCGCTTGGTTGGTCTGGCAATGCTGTCGACGCTTCGCGGGCATCTCGGTTCATTGGACCGGGTCACTCGGTTGGTTAAACTGACGGGGTTCGTCCGCTGTACCGAACGCTTTGACGCTCAACCGGCGGTGGTGAACGGATGTAGCGAGTTGATGCGGGATGTGTTTGGCGCCGATGCCGGTGTCGGTGCACGCAGTGCCGTCGGTACCAATGCTTTGCCCGGAAACATGGCGGTCGAGATCGAAGCTATTTTCGAGATCGAATAGCGATTCAGTTTTGTGCTTCGCTCGTCGATCCGTTTCGTTTTCAGAAACTCGAAACGGATCGTGGTGTTCGCGTTAAACTGATCACTTCCAATCCCACCTACCCACCTTCCTTCCTCCCCACCGAATCCAATCCATGAAAAAACATGTCTTTGCGATCCTTTCGCTGTCGTTGTTGATCTGCCCGGCCTCGCCGATCCTCGCCGAAGAATATTTGTCCGGCATCCAATGGCTCGAACCCAAAATCGTCACCCCCGGTGAAACTGACAACGACCCGCCGTCGGATGCAACGGTTCTCTTTGGCAGTGCCGAAGATATTTCGAATTGGGAGAACGGAGAAAGATGGAGCACCGACGGTGATATCTTGATCGCCGGCAAAGGCATGATCCGCAGTAAGGCCAGTTTTGGTGATTGCCAGATTCACATCGAGTGGTCAGCTCCGACGCCGCCCAAAGGGAAATCACAAGGTCGCGGTAACAGCGGCATCTTCTTGATGGGCCGCTACGAGATGCAAATTCTCGATTCGTACGAGAATAAGACTTACTTTGACGGCCAAGCGGCGGCGATCTACAAACAAACACCACCCGCCGTCAACGCCATGCGTCCGCCAGGCCAATGGAACAGCTACGACATCTTCTGGACAGCGCCGCGGTTTGATGAAAACGGCGAGCTGACGTCGCCGGCCTACATCACCGCGACTCACAACGGCGTCTTAGTCTTGAACCACTTCGAGCTGCTCGGCGATACGCCATTCAATCGTGCTCCGCAGTACAAGGCGCACGGCCCCACTGGTCCGATCTCCATCCAAGACCACGGGAACCCCGTCCGATTCCGAAACATTTGGGTGCGGGAATACCAGCCTGCCCAAGCCGCCCAAGGCACGGATGACGAGACCGAAGCGAACGCGAAAACTGAGTCAGAATCGGCTGAGTAAATCATCTCGGTCGACCCGCGATCATGGCTCGTCCGCTATACTCATTGTCGATCAATCGGTCCAATCGGCCAGTGAAGGTAATGGCGAATGAACATCGCGAAGCTACTCGAGAAACGACGCAGCAATTGGGATGAACTCGAGCGGCTTTGCGAAGCGATGGAAGTCCGTGGCAAAACCGTCAAGGCGGGCGAGCAGTATCGCGGAGCGAAGGGAATCGTGCGTTTTGCAACCCTGTATCGAGGCGTGTGCGCCGACCTCGCCCTCGCCGACGCGTACCACCTGCCACCCGCCACCGTCACCTATCTACATCGTCTCGTCGCCAGGGCACACAATCAGCTCTATCGTTCGGGAAAGTTTTCCCCTGTCGGATTTTTCGATCTGATCTTTCGCGACGCGCCCCAACAAATCTTTGCGGATCCCTGTGTCCGGGTGGCCACGATCGTGTTCTTCGGCCTGTTCGCGTTGTCGATGTATCTCGGTTACCAACAAAGTCTCTTTCCAGACTTCGCCGATAACGTCGTTGGCTCGGAACAACTTTCCGCACTCGAGCAAATGTACGACCAGCGAATCGATGGTTCGCTCGATCACTACGTCTCGATGTCCGGTTATTACATCATGCATAACACGGGGATCGGCCTGCAGTGTTTTGCTTACGGGATTCTGCTGATCCCCTGCCTATACATCTTGGCCTACAACGGGGTCGCGTTGGGAACGATGTTTGGATACATGGCGCGAGAGGATGTCGGCGGTAGCGACAATTTCTTTCACTTCGTGACCGCACACGGTCCGTTCGAGCTGACCGCAATCGCGTTGTCTGCCGCCGCGGGGCTGCGGTTGGGCGTGGGGTTGTTCCATACCGCCGGACTCACACGCATGGATTCGATGCGACGCTCGGCGCACCGTAGCGTTCCGATCATGGCCGCGGCAGCGACCCTGTTTGTGTTGGCAGCGTTCACGGAAGGATTCCTGTCGCCGAGTCCCGCACCCTATTTGCTCAAAGCCGGCTGGGCGATCATGTCGTCGGCGTTAATCAGTTTTTATTTCGTCGTCTTGGGGTTCCCGCGTGGTCCACGACGTTCTCCCGTTCGAGGCACATAGCCAGCCGTGCAACTCGACCGAACTCATGTCGCGATTCGCGTACGGACGCTTTCAGAAATCGGCGATCTCTCGCTGCTGATGATCCGGCGATACCCGCAAGCCTTCTTTCACGCGTTCTTTTTGGGAGCTGCGTTTTGGATCGTTGCGGATCTGCTGCTGCTCGGGTGGTTGCCGTTGACGTTTGCCGATCCGACGCTGCTGGACAGTGAGTCCGACGAAGAGCTTGTCCGATATGTCTTCTGGATGACGACGTTGGTGTTTTTGCAAGCGCCGATCGCCGGCGTGCTGACAACGTACACGCTTGGACAATCGATCTTTGAGCATCAACCTACGGTGAGGAAAGCGGTCCGCGAGGTCAGGTCGCTGTTATGGCCGCTGGTGTGGACGCTCGGTATCAAGCGACTCGCGATTCCCGCGATGGTCGTGGTTGCCCTGCGTTGGCAACAGGAAGTGGAGCCGATTACTGATTTTTTGGTTCCGATCTCGTTCATGCTCGTTGCGGCATTGATCCGCAGCAATCGGCCGTTTCTTCCCGAAATGATTCTGCTCGAGCGATGCCCGCTCCGCAGCAAGGATGAATCAGCAATCACGCTGAAACGCCGGTCCAAAGCGTTGCATTCGCCGATGGCGAGCGAATTGGGAGGACGATTCCTGACCGTCTCGATGACGCTGACCGCCTTGCTCACGTGTGTCTTCTTTGCGTTGGTGTGGACACGCGGAATCACGTTCGGGAATTGGGCGGCGGACAGGTTCGCGATGCTGGTGTTCTTTCCGCTTTCGCTTTGGCTGATTGCCTCCCTCAGCGTCGTCGTTCGATTGCTCGGCTACCTCGACGCCCGAATCCGATTGGAAGGCTGGGAAGTCGAATTGGCCATACGCGCCGAAGCGATTCGCCAATTCGGCGAAGACTTCATGAGTGCACCTCCACGTCCGGTTCAGCGTCATGCAACACCAACATCACCACGATCAAACGTTGGTGTGAACGTGGATGCGAGCGTCACGCCACCGCCGATCGAAGCACCGGTGGTCGCGTCGTCGACGCCGCCCACTGAGTCGACGCCGCCCACTGAGTCAGAGGCCTTGCCCCCGGACTCGATGTCAAACACTCCGTCGCCAACCGCCCCTGGATCCAAAACAACGCTGGGCTTGGCGTGGTTCCTGGCCTCGCTCAGCATCACGGGACTGGCCGGATCCCATTCGGCTTCGGCCTCGTCTCAATTTGGCGTCTCATCTCAGACGGCTGAGTTTTCTCAATCTGTTGGGACATCCCAGTTCGCTGTGTCGCAGCGGCTCGCAATCGCCGAACCCCCGATCGTGGCTGATTCGGTTTGGTTTGACGCCGACCAAGGCACCATCCGCCCGATCGAATTAGAGGACACCCACGACGATACGCTCAACCGCGAAAGTCGTTGGTTGCCAAAGCCTGCCAAACCGGCCGTGACGCCAGCAAACCAACCGACCACGACCACGACCGGGACTAACTCGTGGTGGGGGAGCATTAGTGTCTGGAACATCATCGGATGGTTGCTGCTGATGGTTCTCATCGGCGGACTTGTTGCGTTATTGATGTATCTGTTCGCAAACGGCTCGTTCGACTTCCGTCCCGATACTCTCGCCCAATCCGTTGTCCACTCCAAAACGCTCGACGAACAGACGGAGCAGCGGATTGCGGAACTGCCCGCTGAGCTTCGAGACACCAATACCAATCCGCGATCGGAATTGGAACGGCTGATGAACTCGGGCGACTTTGACCGAGCGATCATCTTTCTCTATGGGCATCAGTTGCTCATGCTCGATCGTGCCGGCTATCTGCGATTGTCGCGTTGGAAAACGAACAGCCAATACGTCCGCGAGACCGCACAATCCAATGGCGACATTGGCGGACACCTCAAATTAACCGTTGGCGCGTTCGAGCGATCCTATTTTGGAAAGCATCGATTGAGCCGAGAGGAATTCGGAAGGTTGTGGCAGGATAACTTGCAAATCGAACGGTCACTCGCGGCGAACGTGGGGGCCAAGTCATGATTGCGTTAGCCTCCAAGGATTGCTGTTCGGCACTTCGGTTGACGAGTTCACGCACCGAGTCTGCCGTTGATTCACGAAAATCTTTGTGGGTTTTGGCGATCGCGTTCGCCTCGATGTCGATCAGCGGTTGTGGCGGTTTCGATACCAAATACGGTGCCAGCGTCGGGGCCTCGGGACAGCGGAGCGTTAACGGCTTTGGCGCCTTTCGAACCGCACTTCAGCAAGGTCAGGACGCTTCACGTCCGGATGATGCGTCGCAGGAGACCGTGCGCGAGATCCGTACACGCGATCTCACGCGATTATCGACTCGTGAACAACAAAACGATGCGATCGTGTGGATCCCGAGCGATTGGCCGCCTCTCAACCTCACCGCGGTCGAAGATTGGATGAAGGAATGGCTCAAACAGGGAAACCGCACTCTGGTCTACATCGTTCCCGATGACGGCAGCACCGAGGCATACTTCCGGGAGGCGGCTGAGATTGCGCCTCCGGAGCAACGACTGGTATACCGCCGGAAATTGGCAAAGCAGATCAACGAGCGACTACTGACCGAAGTGGACCGTGACGATATTAAGGTGGCCGATTGGTTTGTCGCTGACGCGCTGCCGTATCGAACCCATTTGCCGCATCGCCGGGGATGCGATTTCACGCTCAAGCCCAGTGCAAAGTCGGTGACAAAAGCCGGTTCGGCGAGTGGGGCCGGTGCTTCGGATCAATTCTCCGAAGAAGATTGGGAGGAGGACGACGACGTTCTGCATCAATCCATGTCGCCCGTTCATCAATACCTTAAAAAGCCGACGTTTCAACCGCTCGTGCAGGAGTCGGTGTCACAGGCGACAGGGGAAACCAAGCTCACGACGCTGGGCCGGATCACCGACAAACGTTGGGGCAATTCTGAAATCTTGGTTGTTGCCAGTGGTGGGTTGGTGACGAATTTCGCCATGACGGCAGAACCCGCCCAAGAGATGACAAAGACGATCCAACTCGAGATTCGATCGACGAGTGCGTCCGTCGATGACGAACCGATCCTCATCGCGTTTTTGGCCACCGACAAATTTCCCGTTACGATTTCGACGGTCAAACCCGGGATCCCTCAATCAAAGGGATGGGAATTGATGACGGAAATGCCGCTGAGTCTGATCAACATGCACGTCGCGTTCTTGGGAGTCGTGCTGTGTTTGATGTTACTCCCGGTGTTCGGTCGACCGCGATCGGTCCGATATAACCGCGTCACGCATTTCGGCAACCACTTGTCGGCCATGGCGACATTGATGCGGCGCGGCGGTGGTGTGGACTATGCACATCAACGGATCAGCCAATATCTCAAACACGTCCGTGGCGAAACGGCCGGACCATGGGTGCTGCCCGATCCGCCGCCCCCAGTCGATCCGGCTCCGCTCCCCAAAAACACAGCCACGAAAGATCAGCCTGAACAAGTTCCCGCAGTTCAAACGTCCGTTACCAGTTCAGCCGAGTCGATACATTCCGAGTCAAAACATTCCGAGTTGAAGCCAACCGAGTCGAAACCCAGCGACCCCGAAAAAGTGGAATAGCCGCCAGATCGATCCGTCTGCTTGATTGTCCTATCCCACTTTTCCGAACCAGAATCGACACCGTCAGTTAAACATCATGAGCACCGCTCCCCAATCTTTCCCACAAACCGACTCATCCTCTGGCGCCGGTCCGACATTCGCGATGCTCTCATGTGCCCACGGCGCCGAGGATGTCGTCAAAGAGTCAATCGCGGAGACGGGATGGCGACTCGCGTTCTCGCGTCCGGGATTCGTTACCGCAAAACACGATGACCCTGTTCCGTTACCGACGGGAATCTTTATTCGGACGACGTCTCGGTCGTTGGGCAGTGCAAAATCGAGTGACGGCGACGAACTGATCGACCGGTTGGTTGAGGCGATCTCACCCCTTTCACTCCCGTTCGACCATTTACATGTTTGGCCCCGCGACCGCGTGCCGGTCGGCCGATTTGATTTCGAGCCGGGTGGTGATGAAGTTTCCAATGCCGTCGCGGAAAGAATCTTGAAACGTCTCGGCCCGGAACGTCTCCGCTGCAGTACCGCAAACGAGATCGCGCAGCCCTCCCAAAGCGTGCTTGATGTCATCTTGGTTACCCCGTCGCACTGGTTTTTCGGGACCCACACCGCAACAACTCTGCCAACGCGATGGCCGGGTGGTGTACAACCTGTTGCACCCGAGTACGAACCGATCTCACGGGCGTACTACAAAGCGGCGGAAGCGATCGCGTGGAGTGGTTTCGATCTACGGCCCGGCGACCTTGCCGTTGAAGTCGGCAGTGCCCCCGGCGGTGCGTGTGGTCGGTTGCTCGAGATGGGGCTCGACGTGATCGGTATCGATCCCGCAGACATGGATCCCCGGATTGCCGATCATCCCCGGTTTGTTCACTACCCGGCTCGCGCCGGCGACCTCCCCCGGCGTGTCTTCCGCGGTGCCAAGTGGATGTTGGTTGATTCCGCGGTCAAGCCCGACGCGACGTTGAGCACGGTTCGCAACATCGTTGAGAGTCGCGAGTCCAGTATCCGGGGCTGCTTGATCACGATGAAACTCGGGGATTTCGAGCGGGCCAGTCAAATCCCACGTTGGCGTCGCGAAGTCGAGCGATGGCGCCCCGAACGAATCGAAATCCGGCATCTCGCCCGGAACCGGTGTGAAGTCTGTTTTGCCGTCACAATGCCCACCTGAGCAAAACCGAGCAGGTATACTCAAGTTCCTGCCGCTTGCCCGCCAAAGTCCCTCCTCGAAACTTCGAATGCCACGATGATCACGCCACCCCCGCGAGAAATCGGCTCTGACCAAATGCCCACCGGTGACAACGAAGCCGCCGCGGCGCTGATTGCGAGCATCCAAGAGGTCAAGGACCAAGTCAGCCGAATCGTCGTCGGTCAGGATGAAGTCGCCGAACAATTGCTGATCGCGATTCTCGCCCGCGGCCACTGTCTACTCGAAGGCGTTCCGGGGCTTGCGAAAACGTTGATGGTGCGAACACTCGCGTCGTCGATGAGTCTCGAGTTTCGTCGAATTCAATTCACTCCTGATCTGATGCCCGGCGATATCACCGGCACGGACATCATCCAAGAAGATCATGAGACGGGTCGGCGTGAGATGATCTTTCGCAAAGGACCGATCTTCACGCAGATGCTGTTGGCCGACGAAATCAACCGCACACCGCCGAAGACCCAGGCCGCATTGCTCGAGGCGATGCAAGAGCACGAAGTCACAGCGGGCGGAAAGACCTATCCCCTGGCGGACCCATTTTTTGTCCTGGCGACGCAGAACCCGATCGAACAGGAAGGCACGTATCCGCTACCCGAGGCGCAGCGCGACCGCTTTCTCTTTCACGTCGTCGTTGCGTACCCCAGCCGTGAAGAGGAGGCCGAGATCGTCGACCGGACCACGTCGGGTGAGCTGCCGGAAGTAAAACATGTGATTAGCGGCGAAGACATCGTGCGATTCCAAACGCTGGTTCGTCGTGTGCCTCTGCCCTCACACGTGAAGGACTGGGTGATCGATTTAGTCCGCGACGCACGACCGACTGAGCCTGAAGCCAAAGATTGGGTGCGAGAATGGATCCAGTGGGGCCCCGGTCCTCGCGCGAGCCAACAGTTGGTGCTCGCCTCAAAAGCTCGAGCGTTGTTGCATGGTCGCACGCATGTCACGATTGACGACGTGCAAACGCTCGCATTACCGGTGCTACGACACCGCATCGTGCCCACGTTTGCGGCCGAGGCGGACGGTGTCTCGGTCGCTGACTTGGTGCAGCGGTTGGTGAAAGAGCATCGTGTCGCCCCGGCGAGTCTACTTTAACGCGCCTGCGAGGTGAGCCGGTTTACGCGAGTTACTTCCGCGGTACGACGCGATGGAAGTGAAGCTGGATTTCTTGATCGACTACGCGGCGGACGCCTTCCACCAAACACTTTGGCTCATTGTCACGTTCGCCCTCGGCGATGATCTTTTCAATCGGGGTGCCCGGGGCCACCGAAAATGTCCGTTGGTTGATTGTTTGATTGCCGGCGTCGAGTTCCGGAATGATGAAGTGGCAGGTCGCACCAAAGGTCAACATGCGTGCGTTGTGTGCGTCATGGTAAGGCCGAAAACCTGGGAATCCCGGCAACAATCCGTGATGCAAATTGATGATCCGACCGCCCGCGAATTGCCAACAGACCTCGGCCGGTAATACCCGCATGTAGCGGGCGAGGACGAGGTAGTCGATTTCAAACTCATCCAGAATTTCGACCAACTTCGCGTTGTCGGCGGAGCCTTGCTCGTCTCCGATCATTCGAAACTCGGCACCAAATTCAGCGGCCAGCGGAGCGAGTTTTTTGCGGTTTGAGATCACCACGGGCACGTCCGCACCGATCACTCCGTCGACGACCGCCTGTAGCACCGCGCGAGGAGTGTCTTCGACGTACGTGCAGGCTACGCCGATTCGTGGACGTCCCGCCCGGGCGTTGGGGCTCCAAACACGGATCGACAATCCCGTGTGTTCTCCGATTTGACGCATCTCCTCTTTCAGCTGGCTCAGCGAAACCTGACCGCTTTTGGTGGGCAGGTCATCAAATTCGATTCGGCACAACATCGAGAACAAAGACCGCTCGTCATGGTCATACATTTGGATTTCCGCGATCCGTGCCCCACGACCGGTGAGATGGTGAATGATCGGATCGGCCAACCCGGTGTGGTCGGGACCGAGGGCGGTAATGACGACTTCCATGGCGGCAGATTAAACGTTAAGAGTTGAGACGAGCGGGTGGACGTTGCAGGTCGTGACAGTCAGAATGCACGTTTTCAGAGCGTACTCTACCACCGCATCAATTCACACTGCCACCCCGTCATTCTCGGCGGCATTCTCCTGGCGACCGGCCCAACACCAGCTTCCATGACGACCAAACCCAAACCCAAATCGAAACGTCTACCGGATCCGACCCCTGAAGCCGTCCGTAGTCGCGTTCGACGTCGCGCCGATTTACCCAAAGGCGAAAATCTCTGCGACCACTGTACGGCCAAGTGCTGTCAATACTTCGCCCTGCCGATCGACGAACCTGTGGCACGCAAAGACTTCGATTTTATCCGCTGGTATCTGTTGCATGACCGCGCGACAGTTTTCGTCGATGAAGACACGTGGTACCTGCTCGTCCACACCACCTGCAAGCACTTGCAAGAGGATTACCGCTGCGGGATCTATGAAACCCGTCCCGAGATTTGTCGCGAATACACGACCGACAATTGCGAGTTCGACGACGATTGGTGTTACGAGCGATATTTTGAAACGCCCGAACAGATTGATGAGTATGCCGACGCACTTTTCGGCCCCCAATTCGAACAAGCCGGGCGTCGCAAACAAGACTCCATCCGCAGTCGACGTCCTACCGGGTTACCGGTCGTCTAAACCCGCGGTGGGCTACTTGGATTGAGTTCGCCGCCTTCGCCCGAACCGGCGCAAAGTTCGAGCGTGAGGATTCGTTTGACCTGAACGTTGGCGTTGGGGAAACTAGAGAACTCGCGCCCTGCCTCTAAAGCGCCATTACGAAATGACGCAGGTTGTCGGGGGCCGTCCCGAGAGTGAGTGCAGCAAAGCCTCAGGCATTGCCACAAAATTCTTGGAGCTGCCTAATCATCTCGTCAGTCAACTCTTGGATCTGTGGCAACAGCTCAGTGGCTCGTGGCAGGTTCTGCTCGCGAGCAGCGGCTTCCACTTCTTGCAATTGTTCGACGAGAGTCGACGCTTCGAACAATGCGGCTGCGCCTTTGAGCGTATGAGCGGCACGACCTGCCCGCTCGGTATCCTGTTGTTCGATCGCATCGCCGATTTCTTTTTGCTTCGACTCAGCTTCTGTGATCAAGGCTTTGGCGAGTTCCATCAACATCGAATCGTTACAACCGCCCATTTGGGCGCGGGCGGCTTCGATGCTGATCGCACCCCGATCGGTGGATCCTTCATTCTCATGGTTCACAGTGCTCTCCTTGGTTTGATTTGGCATGTATCCGTCATCGGACATGCTCGCTTGCGATTTTGGCTGATGGGGGGCATCCGATCGAGATGGAACGAGACGCGACAATGTCTCAGATAGCAATTCCGGGTCGATTGGCTTGCTCAAATAGTCGTCCATGCCCGCCTCCAAACACATCTCGCGGTCACCTTTCATTGCCGCTGCGGTCATGGCGATGATTGGGATGTGCTGACCCGTATTCTGTTCTTCGGAACGGATAAGCGAGGTGGCTTCCGTGCCGTCCATCACGGGCATTTGCCAATCCATCAGGATCACGTCAAAATCGCCGTCTCGCCAGGCGTCCACGCCGAGCTGTCCGTTTTCAGCAGTCTGCACACGATGCCCGAATCGCTCGAGCAATCCGATCGCCACTCTTTGGTTAATGTAGCTGTCCTCGACTAGCAAAACATTCAGCGAGGACGCCGCGGTGGCGAGGGTTGAGGGAGCCACCTCGGCGGGCGGCCGTCGGTGTTGATGCTTGATCTGCAAGACCGTTTCGAGCAGTTCCGATTGTACCACCGGTTTGGTCATGTAACGCGCGATCCCGAGTTCCCTGCATCGCCGAGAGTCGTCACCGCCGCCTGCCGATGAGATCATGATCACATCGATATCGGCTAAATCGGGGTCATCTCGCATCTCTTGAGTAACCATGAACCCATCCATGTTTGGCATCATGCAGTCCAATAAAACCAGCTCATAGGGTGACGACGAAGGGGAGGTGCAGGGCAGTTTATTGTGTTCGTTTGGGGCCGCTCCGGCGACACGGCGGAGTTCGGCAAGCGCGCTTTGTCCATCGGAGACACAGGTCGGACACAGCTTCCAGGATTTCAATATCTCGCGAAAGATTTGTTGATTCGTCTCATTGTCGTCGACTACCAAAACCGACATGCCGACCAGGGCTTCGAGTTCGGTGGGAGTGGGAGGCGGTGCGGCGCTCGATATACCCAGCGGCACCGTGAAATGAAACGTCGTTCCGACGCCGAGATCGCTCTCCGCCCAAATCCGCCCGCCCATCAGGCCAACGAGTTGCGACGAAATCGTGAGCCCCAGTCCCGTGCCGCCGTATTTTCGCGTCGTCGACGAATCGACTTGCGCAAACGAATCGAACACTTTCGCCAAACTCTCGGGCGGAATCCCGATGCCGGTATCACGAACCTTGAAATGGAGCTCCACGCTTTCTTGCGTCTCCGCATCCTTTTCGACCGAAATGACAACTTCGCCGTGTTCGGTAAATTTCATCGCGTTGCCGGCGAGGTTGATAATGATTTGTCGGAGTCGTCCAGGATCGCCCTGCACCCATTGCGGGATTTCAGGGTCGATGCGACACGCCATTTCCAGCCCCTTGTCGGTCGCCCTTAGGCTCAGCGATCGGGCGGTCGTTTCGACGCATTCACGCAAGTCGAACGGGATGACTTCCAGCTCCATCTTGCCCGCTTCGATCTTCGAAAAATCCAAGATGTCGTTGATCAACCGCAACAGCGAATCGGCCGAACTGCGTACCATCCCGAGATACTCGCGCTGCTCGTGGGCCAACGCTGTGTCGCTGAGCAATTCGCTCATGCCGATGATGCCGTTCATCGGCGTGCGAATCTCATGACTCATGTTCGCCAGGAACGCGCTCTTGGCTTGGTTGGCTTCAAAGGCGTCATCGCGGGCGGCGACTAATTGAGTCTGGGTTTCCTGCAACTGCTCGCTCATTCGATTGAAATGATTGGCGAGTTTGGTGATTTCGTCGTGGCCGCCGTCGAGAACGCGGGTGTCGAGATCGCCACTTGCGATGGCAACGGTCGCTTCGGTCAGCCGGCCGATCCGTCGTGAAAGCGACCACGCGATCAGCCCTCCGGCGAGAGCCGCCATGATCGTGGCTGTCAAGGAAAACCAACGCAGCCTCCGTCTCAGATCAATGACGGGCGCGAACGCCAACGATTCTTGTGTTTCGCTGACGATTACCCAGCCGAGCCCTTCTAAGTCGCCGTATCCTTGAGACATCGCTAACGCAACCAGGTACTTCTCACCGGTCTCCTGATCCACCCGGTATGTGGTGGCAAAGGGTAGTTCGTCGTTGAGATCCACGTTGGCGAGGTACTCCGAGGCGTCACTCATCGGGATAGGCGATTGGTGTCCGATGTGAAGGACGTGACCTTGGCTGTCGAGTAGCAGTAATCGTTCGCCTTCGCCGAATTTGTCCGCCCGGCGATCGACCACACTGAAGACTTCGCGGATGTTCATCACCGCTTTTAAGACGCCCAGTAACTCGCCCTCGCTGTTATCGATGCGAATGGCCAGATCGATCGAATAGATGTCTGCGCTGTCATCAAAATTCACGTCGCTGATCGAAGTACCATCGCGAACCGCGTCTTGCCACCATGCTTCATCGTTCTGGCGATAGTCGGACGTTCGGTTGGACGCCGCGACGTTCGCCCCAAACCGATTCGTGATGAACACTTCGCCAAAGATCGTGTAGCCGCTACCTTCGCTGAGTTTGTTCACCAGCGAGCGTAAATCCCTCGCGACCCGATTGTGTGTCATCGACCTCATGAACGATGTGAGTACATCGGGAGGAGTTTCCAGCCATTTGCTTTCACGCTGGTCAATGATCGCTTCGATATCATCAAACTCCAGAAACTCGGCGTTGGAGTCAGCGAGCGTTTGCTGGACTAGATCGCTGCGGGTGTAAGCCTTCCACTGGATAAAACGCGATTGGACGATTCGGTCGATCTCGTCCATCACGGCGACCGCGCGCGTCCGCGATGTTTTTTCAATCGCGGTTTGCAGGCTTTGTTGACCCACACTGGCCGCGTAGTTGCCAACGGTCCAGATCAGTGCCGCAGGTAAAAGTGTAGCTAGTAGCAGTTTGTAGATAATTCGCACTGCTACCCGCCTTTCTTTGTACTGCGTATGGTTGATTCAACTTCGCGTTGCACGCTGCCTGTGAGATTGATTGTAACTGAATGGGGGTGTCCATCGTAGGTCGGTGGACGCGGCGATCGGCACGGCGGCTTACGATCCCCGAAAAAACCGAAGTCGAATTCTAGGAAACACGCCAGCGTGATGCGGCAACGAGTTGGAAATCAGGCCAGAATTCGTCGCAGTTTTGCTTCGCGATCTGGCGTGCCGCCCCAAGCCGGATCGACGGTGTGACCGGCGCGAGCGGCGGCCACGAGGTGCGCCATCAACCCCTCCACGCTAACGCCGCGAATCTCCGCGATCTGTTCGAGGGTGTAACCATCGCGACACAATCGCCATGTCCAATAATCCGTTCGCCACGCTTGTTGATCGGCGCGGATCGAGGCATCGTCGA
Source organism: Aporhodopirellula aestuarii (assembly GCF_023701485.1). GTDB lineage: Bacteria > Planctomycetota > Planctomycetia > Pirellulales > Pirellulaceae > Rhodopirellula > Rhodopirellula aestuarii. The sequence goes on along the minus strand of NZ_JAMQBK010000046.1, from coordinate 75,660 downwards.
CGGAGGACTCTTCGCCGGTGGGTTCCGGTTCAACGTTGCGTACATGTTGTTCGACACCGGCCGAGCCGTCCGCGTCGAGCACGAGTTCCACTTCGCCGGGATCGGGTAATATGGAAGCCGTGGGCAAGTCCGGTTGAGAAGGCGCAGGAGGTAAATGCGGATAGTCAATTTCGTGTTGCGACATCGTGGTCGCGATCAGCTCCAACAGATCGCTCCCGTACGCTTCCATGAACTCATCACTGATTCCAGACACGCTTTCAAGCTGCGTCGCGTTGGCGGGACGACTTTGTGCGAGTCGTTCGATCGTCGAACCGCTCAAAATTTGATGCGGCGAGACCCCGAGGGCCGCAGAACGTTTCCGCCGGAAACGCTTGATCCGATCGGTCAGCTCGCGAATCAAAATCTGTTCCGGATCCTCGGCAATGATGCTCTTGAGATCGATTCCGCCGAGGGAACTGGGTTTATCTGGAGACGCGTCCGGAGAGGCGTTCGTTGCTGGGGAAACGGCGGACGCGACCGGTTGAACTGGTTCCTCGAATGATTGGTGCGTCGCGGAATTTGGCGGTGCGGGCGTCGAGGGAGTGGCGTTGCGTTGGGGTTCCCGCGTCCGCGATGGATCAGCAACCGGCGCAGACGTTTGAGCGGAGGTTGACGCATCTGGTGTCGGCGATGTTGTCGCGGGCGCGTAGTCAACGGAGTCGTCATCGGCGACATCTCCCGATTCGATTTTCGATGCCGCCTTTGCGAGCTTCTTCGCCAATCGGTGCTTCAGTTGAAAGGCGGCCGGCAGCGGGTCGAGGCGGTTCATCACTCGGCGACCGGGTTCGGTCATGTGAACGGTTGGTCGACGCTCGCTGATCTCTTTCTGTTCGAGCAGACCGGCGGAAAGTAACGAATCCATGACGTCCGCTAATTCGGTTTGCGTCATTCCGGTCAACATGCCGTATGTGCTGAGCCGGTCGAGGCGCAACTGCGTCACGCGTTTGTTCTTGGAACCAGCGAGCATCTGGGCGATCAAGTTTTTGCCCAGCCGGCCGTGTGTTCGAACGACTCCCGACAGCACCACGCGAACGCCGGTGAGCAAAACACGTTCATCGATGTCGGGATGAGCGATCGAGGTGGAAGGCGTCGGCACGTGCGCGGTACCCGTGTTCCCACCCGTCCAGTTCCCATCGCGTATTAGTTTTCCGCCGACCGGATCGCAGCGGTCGCAGCGTGTGCAGTCGGCCGCGTTAGGGTCGCCAAAGTAATCCAAGATGACGCGTTGTCGACATGCCGGAGCTCGGGCGAACTGAATCACCGCTTCGAGTTTTTCGTACTCCGCGGCTTTGCGACGGGCGAGTTCTTCAAAGTCGATGGACAATTGTTCGAAGCGGAGATCGCGACGCGTGATATGAACGGCCCGCCCACGAAACGGAGGCACGTAATCGAACGCGCGCAGTTTGGTCAGTTCGCGGAGCTGCGTCGTTACTTTTGCTCGATCCATGTCGGCGAGCTTCGCAAGCGTGTCGGGGCGCACGTAAACGTCTTCGCCTCTTCGATCACCGACGACTTTTTCAACGGCCGACATCACCCGCCGTTTGATCTTGGCTTCGCGAGGCAGAAAATCCAACATGGTCGGAGCGTCGCTGTCGATCCTGACGATGGCTTGGTTCGATCCGGCGTCGAGCCGTTTTAATACTCCGGCGCGCGCGAGCAGTGTTTCTGATGTGCTAATCGCCTCAGTGCCGTCACGCAGTTCGATAGCGGTGCGCAGTTGGTCGAGCGTTAACTCGATCGGATCCTCCTCGCGCGACAGCAAGAACTCATAAACCTTCTTGACGGTCTCCTTGGAAGGATACCGGTTCTCTATGAAGAACTCCTGAATCTGGCGATCGAAATACGCAAACAGTAACAGGCAATCGCTCATCTCGCCGTCACGTCCCGCGCGGCCGGCCTCTTGGTAATAGGCTTCCAACGAGCCGGGGATGTTGAAGTGGACGACGAAACGGATGTCCGATTTATCGATCCCCATCCCGAACGCGTTCGTCGCCACGATCGCCGATAACTCGCCCTTCATGAACGATTCTTGAATGCGACGCCTTTCATCAGGATGCAGCCCGGCGTGATACGCACCGACTTTGCGCCCCGTCTTTTCGGGCAACCACTCGGCGATCTCTTCACAACGCTTACGCGTCGCGGCATAGATGATTCCGGTGCCGTCGCGACCGCGCAAGTATTTTTGCAGCGTGTCGCGTTTGGCAGCGTCGTTGTTGCACGACTCGACGCCGAATTTCAGGTTGGTCCTGGCGAACCCCGTCACGAACACGCGAGGTTCTTTGAGATTGAGCAGTTCGCAAATGTCATCGCGAACCGTGGGGGTCGCTGTCGCCGTCAGCGCGATCGTCTGCACGCCGCCCAAATAGCGATCGCGGAATTTACCCAGACGCGCGTAGTCGGGACGAAAATCATGCCCCCATTCGCTGACGCAGTGGGCTTCATCGACGGCGAGCAAGGTGATGTCGGCCTTCCCGACGGCATCGAGAAAGAGTCCGTTTCGAAGCCGTTCGGGGGCGACGTACACGAGATCGAGTTCGCCCCGCGCCATCGCGTCCATCACGGACTCTTGCTGGGCTTGAGAGAGCGAACTGTTGATCAATTTCGCGCGGATGCCCCGAGACACCAACGTGTCGACTTGGTCCTTCATCAACGCGATTAGCGGTGAAACCACGATCGTGGTGCCTTCTCGCGCCAGCGCAGGCAATTGGTAACACAGGCTTTTGCCGCCACCGGTCGGCATCACGCACAAGCAATCTTCGCCCGACGCGAGTGCATCGACAACTCCGCGTTGTCCCGGACGGAACGATGTCAGACCGAAACGTGGCAACAGGGATTCGGGATCATTCGTTTTCAGCCGGACGACGCGAGACTGCGCCGTTGCCGAAGGGGCGGCCGAGGATGCGGTCGATGTGGTCGCGGGCGGTGTCATCCGAAACGCCTGGGCGGGAGGTGAGAGGGGAAATGAGAAGAGAATTGACCGAATGTCGCCGAAACGCACGAACGATTTTGAGCGTCCGGTTGCGAGGTCCGAGTCGATACGTCCGTCCACCGGACATCGTGTCGCAGGTGAGTGATAACCGTTATATCAAATTCACGACTTTGACGTAGCTCGTCGCCAGATAGACCTTAGGCGGTGATTTGATACACTACGGGTGTGCAGTGTTTCCCCAATGAGCCGCTCGAGGAGTGTCTCTTTCGAGGCTGTGTGTTTTGTCGACTCGGACGGACGGCGAGCGAAGAGCATGGTCGCATCCGAATCGCAGCTTATACATGCGACTGAGTCATCTGGTCTATCCGATCGTCCAACCGATTCTTCGGATGCTGCGCCGCAACCCGATTCTTATTCGAGCCGTCTTTGGCGTCCGTTTGCCTTCCGGTGTCGCTGTTCAATACGACCCGACGACCGTGCTGCTGTCGCGAACGATGAAGGATTTGGTCGGTGAATTACTTCAACAAGTCGATCGCGAGGCTCCCGTCCGCCTATTGGAGATGGGAATCGGCCAAGGGGCGCTGGTGAGCCTTTCGGTAGCGGCGAGTTACCCCCCCGAACGAATCAAGGTAGACGGAGTTGACTGTTCCGCGAGTCGCGTAAATAGTTCTCAAGAGGTTGCCAGGTTTAACGACAGTGACGCCCATTTCTGGGTCAGCGACCTGTTTTCCGACATCCCAGCGGAGTCGGCCTACGATTTCATCTATTTCAACCCACCCTACGTACCGACCCGCACCGGACAGGAATTACAGCTCACCCGCCGGCTCGAAGTTGACGGGGATCAAATGTGGGACGGTGGGGATGACGGAGCCGATGTGCTGAGGGAGTTTTTGGACCAATCGCGAGCATACTTGGCTCCGGGCGGTTGCGTGGTGTTTGGTGTTCAAGAGATCTTCTTGCCGGACTCACTGGTTCGCGTCGTGATGAAGCCGTATGGTTTTCGAAACGTCCTTAAGAAGAAGCCTCGATGGCTGCCCAGTACCGTTTATGTCGGATACGCTGCAAAATGAAGCTGGACAATGAGACGCCCTGTCGCAAACTCAACGACCTGTCACAAACTCAACACAGTGGAGAGGTCCGTCCGAAGTCGCTCCCGCCCTATTCGCTGCGAATGCAGACGCAGACGATTGCCAACGATCCTACCAACGATGTCGCGATCTGACCGCCGACGCCGTAATCGACCCTGTTCACGCCCAAATCTGTCTTACATTTCCTACCCGACCTTCACGGAAACTTAGCCATGCGTCTGACGAAATTAATCTTTACGGCACTGACCATTGGTGTCGCTTCGCTGGGATTCGGATTGACCGGATGCGACAATGGCGGCGGTTCAGAGTCGAAGGCGAAAACTGATGGCTTTGAATTAAATTGGGGCAGCGGCAGCGTGAAGATTGACGGCGATGGCGGCGTGGATGTTCAGGCACCTGGCGTCGATGTCAAGCGAAAGGCTGGCGAGGGCGTCATCGTCCGTACGGACAATGTTGATGTGGACGTGGCTCCTGGCAACGGCGTTCAAGTGAAGACTCCGGATACCGCTGTCGACGCCTCACTCCAACGCGGCGTGAACGTGAACTCACCGGGCGTCCAAGTCGAAACCCGATGGAATGAACCGGCCCCTGAATCCAACCGATAGTCTGTTCGCAATCGCGGCGTCGCCGAGTTTTTCGAGTCGTCGTCGCAGCGAAGGACTGCATCCCTTTTTTCCATCTCGGACGGACCGTCTGTCATGAATGACAACGCCCCTGGACTCTCCCCCAATTCTCCCCGAGTTTTCATCGCTGAGTATCTCAGTGGTGGCGGTATGTTTGACACTCCGCCGCACGCCATCCCTGATTCGTTGCTCGGCGAAGGCAGTTCAATGTGGCGGGCGATGGTCGAAGATTTCTCTCGGTGGGCACACGTGCGAACGCCGGTTGATCCGCGATTGAAGTTCCCTAAATTCGACACACCGAACATCGAGGTTGTCGCCATGGAAACTTGTCCGGCACCGTGGAGTCAATGGATTTCGGTGGCTTCGGGTTGTGACTTTGCTGTCGTCATCATTCCCGAGAACGATGGCTTGTTGACGAAAGGGATTTCGTTGATGCGGGCGGCTGGGATCGAAGTTCTTGCCCCCAACGGTAACGCGATCGGTTTGACGGGTGACAAGTGGGCGACCGCGAAATGGCTACACAAGGAGGACATCGCTCATCCGGTGACCTGGTGTATCGAACGACGCACCAAGAGCACGCAGGAGCGACCCTACGTGTGCTCGCGGCCTCTGTCGGCTGGCAAAACAAGTCCGCTGTTTAGCGATTTTCCCGAAGGGGGCTACATCGTCAAACCACGTGATGGTTGCGGCGCGATGGACGTCAGACGCTACAACGAGCTCGAACCGGCGCTCGCTTCGATGCAGGAACGCGAAATCACGCAGCAGCGCCTGGTGGGGCGTTCGGCATCCGTCGTGTTGACCGGCCATCGTACGAGCGGAAAGGTCAACATGCTACCCGCGGTCTGGCAGACGATAGAGGACGTCCCACGAGAGATCGGCGACGACGGACACGCAACGAGCCAATTGGTATATCGAGGCGGATGTGGGCCGGTGCCTGCTGAGATGCAGTTGCGTGCGCAGGCACTCGTTTCACGCGTTATCCAAGCGTTACCAGGGAAGTTCAGCGGATTTGTTGGGATCGATTTGATCTTGGGGAAAAACGCGAACCATGACGCCGTTATCGAAATCAACTCGCGTCTGACGACGTCCTACATCGGGCTTCGCCGAATGACGGATCAGAATCTAACCCGGTTGGTATTCGACGTAAGCGAAAAGGTCCCGACGATCAGTGTTCCCACTGAATCGGTTCAGTGGTGTGTGGGAGAATGTGCCACCGCATTGCCAGGCTGTCGTTCCTGACCCTTTTTTCGAGGGCCGAACCGCACCACGATCGGTCTTCCGGTGGGCCGACTAGTGCCGCGGTGCGTCCGCTTTGAGTTCCATCAAACGCTGCTTGCGATGCCACAGCACCGTCCCCTCAGCGAGCGGTCCATGATTGGCGTCTTCGGGACGAAGTGTCGCTTGGATTTCTTCAGCGACTTTAAGCTGTTGTTCGATTTCCTCGACTTCGCGATACCAAATTTGATAGGCGGCGGTTTTGTCGGGGCGGTCGACACATTGTTCGCGCCACAGGCGTTCTCGCCGGCGATCCAGTAGTTCGCGATCTTTTCTACGCGCTTCTTCGCGAATCCGTTCGTTCTCGAGCTGTCGCTCGGTCAGTCTCTCGGCTTTTGATCGTGACACCGGGCTCGCGGTCACATCGGTCGAAACGCGGCTCTGCTCACTGATCATTCCAACGCTGATCCGAAGTCCCAAACCGCAGAGCAGGATGACGCTGAGCATCGCGCCTACAGACAGCAACGCCTTCGACAACGAGTTGTTCTTTGGCGTCGGGGTATGTGGCGATCCGTCTTTGCCGAGATGGGCAGAGACGGATTGGTTGCTTTCATTTTGGAATACGCTGTTGCTCATATACTACGAGTGTAGGTGACTCATGTGCAGATGAAGGTAAAAGCTGCGTCATTTTGACTACTTTGTCAAAATCGTCGGCAAGTTGTTGGCAATCTCTTCGAATGCACTGACCAGTTCACTCCCCGACGATGCGTGGTAGTGCTTGCCGGCACCGATCCGGGCGACTTCCTGCATGTCGGCTTGATTTGCACCGTCGCTGAAGGTCACCGTTTGGATGTTGACGTTGTCGTTGCTCATCATCGTCCGAGCAACATCATCAGGATCGATACCGGAGTTGTGGTTTCCGTCGGTCATCACAACCATCGTCTTGGACGCGAATGGCCGAGCGTTGGCGTGTTCAAAGGCAAGTTCGCCTTGTTGCATCCCGCGGCCGATACCCGTCCCGCCGCCCGTGCTCAGGGAGTCCACGATGTTCCGGACGTCGTCATAGTCGTGGGTTAGGTAGATGTCGAGTGTTCCATAATTGGAGTAGCTGGCGATCGAGACCTGTTCGTTTTGCGGAGTCTCGTCGAGCACGTCAAGGAATGCGTTCACGGCGACAACCAAGTTTTCCCATGGGGTTGGTGGCCGAGGTCCGAGATCGAGGTATTCCTCCCACATAAACTCTTTGTAAGTGTTTTCGTCCTGTCCGCTGGAGTAGTAGGCATAGCCGCGTCGGTCGTAATAGATGATGTCGGCGTCTGCCGCGGCATTCATCGCCGATCGGCTCCACATGTTGAATCCAGACGGCCAGTCGTAATCGGGCCATTCCATCGATCCGCTTCGGTCGAGTACCAAGGAAATATCGCGGTCGACCTGCATCGCAACGCTGGTCGTGGTGGGCGAAAAGTCTTTGCGTGACATCAGGCTCGGGAAGATCAATTCGACCTTACCGCCTTGCGAAGAACCGTCGCGTTTGGCATTGATCCGCACCGAACTCACTGTCAACTCGTTCCCGTCCACTTGGCTGGTCGGAATTTTGTTGAACACGAATCGCCCCGCGGATCCCTCCTGCTCGGAGTACCCGAATTCGATCTCGTTGAAGCCGTCAGAAGTGCTTAATTGCAGAGGTTCGTTGTTAACGTCATTCAGCGCCGCGGTGATCATAGCCGCTTGTTTTGCCGCGTCGACAGTTTGCTCTTCGCTGAACGTTCGTCCGGCCGAACGTGCGGCGGCATCCGAAGCAATCATCAGCTCGGTTTTGGTGAGCTGCATGTGTGCCGAGTTGATCGCGAATGCGGCGAGAATCGCGAGGACAGGCAACACGACGGCGAGCAACACCGTGACACCACCATGACGCGGGCGCGATTGGATTTCCAAAAAGTTGATACGCGATCTGGCGTCAACACAATGATCTCGGTGACGAGCGAGGGGGGAATGGTGCATGGTGATAGACTCGTTCAAATTGAGTGAGGCAAAGGCGTGAGAGAGTTTGACAACAGGGCCCCCCCGGGCCGCGTTCAATCGAGTGGATTTTGGCTGTGCGTCATTGTTCGTAGTAACCGCTGTATCGTTCGGTTTGCATGTTGGCCGTCGACTCGAGCTGGATTCCGCCCAAGAACATCGGCAAGAAGAATGCGACATCATCAAGCTCGACCGCGACACGAACCGAAACCTCTTCGGTTTCGTCGGAGATCGGGCTACAGGTGACTGTGTATCCGCTGCTAAAGATCGCACTCATGATGCGTTCACCTTCGGCTTCGGCTTCGGCTGCCGTGGCACCAGGCACGATCGCCGCACGGGCCGCAAAGTACGCGGCATCTTGCGCGAGGTTGCGTGCCATGTTCATTCTCGCAAACTCCATGCACGTGAAGATCGTCACGATCAATACGTTGCACACGAGTGCGAATTCAACCAACGTCGCCGCGACGCGTTTTGGGCCGCGTTTGGCGGGCCTTCCGCGTTGAGAGCGACGCCCCTTGGGAGCGAGCGTCGTTCGTTTTCGATTGAGCGATTTCATGATACGACTACTCTTGGTTCTGGAATTCTTTGCGCATGGTGACACGAGAGGTCAGCACGAGGTCCCCATACAATCCTGCCGGTGCGGCGAGATTGCCTGCTGCAGGAACCGTGACGACGAGTGTCACGTGTTCGAGTGTTTCGGCGTTGTCGAAAGTCGCCCCTTCAAACGTGATGCTGCCACCGCCGTAGTCGATTCCCCGTTCGTTGAGCACTTGCTGCACCCGGGAAATCGCTGCCGCGTTGGTACCGCCACGGTTGACTCCGCGTCGAGCACCCTCGTAGGCGGCGATCGAGATGGTCTCTTTCAAAAAGAACACCGAGCACAAATCAATCGTCGCGAGTGTGAGGGTCATCAGAACAGGCAAGCAGATCGCCACTTCAGCGGTCGCTGTTGCGGCGCGTTTGATGCCGAGAAATCCACCGCCATGACGTGTCGAGCGGACACGGCGAGGAGCACGTCCGAAGCGAAACCGACGGTTCGATCGGTCGTTGTCGGCTGGCGTGATGCGTTTAGGAGCGTTCATGATGCAAAAAATCTCGGTTCCCGAATTCTCCGGTGCGTGGCATGGCACGCGGATGTGACAACCAAGAGAAAAGTTGGGTTGGTGAACAATTGGCGATAGATCGGTGAATATCCATCGAGAAGAAAGCCTTCCAACGAAAGTCCGGGAGGTTCCTCTAGTAGCAACCCTAGGTCAGGAATCCCAAGGATGTCGCAAAATTCAGTGATTTTTGCTTGCGTATCCGCTGTCGTCGGACTCGCTCGCAAAACGACCGGCGGCGCGACGAAAAACCCCACGACTCGCAACGCGGGTCGTGGGGTTTGAGGAATTTCGATTGAGTTGAGGGACTAATCGGTTAGCGACTCGCCGCGAGCGTAACGTCCCAAGGTGGCCTGATACTTCCGTTTGCCTTCTTCGACACTCTTGCGAATCGCCTTCGTGCTCTCTTCACTCTCCTTGCGGAGGTCGGCGATCATTTGCAGCGATTCGATCTGGAACCCGCTGATCGCGTCGACGAGTTTCTGCACCGATTCCGGATCGATTGTGCTGCCGTAGCCGGCCTTCAAAGCCGCCCGTTCGAGCTCACGTCCGAGGCTGGCGACATCCTCGAGGCCGCGGTTGACACCGTCTTTCATCGCCTCGGTCGCTTGCGTGACTTCGTGCAACCCGTGCTGGCTGGTGTACACCGTGCCCAGGATCGTGAAAACGTGTTCATTGGTGGTGAAAAATGTCACGGCCCGGCGGAACACGCGTTCTTTTACGTCGTGCGTCTGTTTCAGCTTGGTGATCAGCGTTTCGCCGACGTCGTAACCTATTTCGAGGTTTTCGGCGATGTCCTTGAGCAATTGATAGGTTTTGTCTTCTTTTTCGAAGCGGTGTCGGGCTTCGTCACGCCGGAGTTCGAGTTGGCTCTTGCCGCCTTCGTCGGTGCCCGCATAGTTATCGAGGGCGGTCTGGGCTTCGGCGAGACCGTTTTTTGCGGCTTCCAGAATCGGCAGGTGTTGGTCGAGCAGTTCGCGAGCGAGTACTTCGGATTCTTTCAACGCAAACCGGAAATCGATGTACGCGTCCATGATTTGCTCTTCCGATTTCAGAGCTGCTTTCGTGTCTTTGGCGACGGCCCCGTACACTTCGACGATCTGTTCAAAGCGGTCACTCGGCGTGCCACGCCGCATTTTCATCCACCAATTCGAAACCTTTTCGGTGCCGCTGATTTTGCCGTCATCGAGCTGCGCGATCAGCCGCTTGCTATCGTCGCGAATCGAATCAAACATCTGTGCAATGTCCATGTAGCGGTTGCCGATCTCGACACTCTCGACGTTCTCACGAACCAACGCGTTGAACGAACTCATGTGTTTGATGACTTCGGCGATCGCGAGCACTTTGGCTTCGTCGAGGTACTTCACATCCTCGAGCAGCGTGATTAATTCCTGAGGAGCTTCGTTTTTGGCCCCTCCAAATTTTTTGAGAGTTTCCAAGGCCCGGTCGAGATAGTCCCGCATCGACGTCGAACGGGTATCCAAACCGGTTTGCGAAGGCTGTGTTTGCGATTGCGACCGGGGTGCATCATCCGGAGCGTTGGCTTGTGCTTGCTGGCTCATGGCCCAAAACTCGTAATAGCGGAAATAGGGGGGAGGGAATGTGTCACCTACAAGGTAAGCGTCGGTGAATCAGGCCGCAATCAGCCGTCATCACCACTCGCGTGCACAAGAGGCATCACGTTGGGACGCGGCAAATGATCGCCTTAACTGCATCTCGTTTCCCAATGCTCAAACTACGCTGTTGGACCGGACGCTCATCAGAACACTTGACCAGCACAATCGTTGCGATCGGAGTTGTCGGTACACCCTACCGAACTGTTCGCCGCAGAATCATCTGGATTTTGGGGGAACTCGCGACCGGCATAAGGATCGTTCCCCATAGTTCCGTTGGCGAGCATCTGCTCGACACCGTTGAACTCACTCACTGGTGCGAGCGATCGTCTTTCTCAGCAACACAGAGTAATGGGCATATGGCAACTTCAACGATTCAATCACCGAGCAAAAGCGGTTCAGTCACCGGCGCACTGAGTCCGACCCAACACACACCCAGACTCGACGACATCTCGACACTGGACTATGTCCCAACGTTGGAAGCCGTCGTCGATGACAATTTGCTCGCGGAGTCAGAATCGTGTTCGTATGCCGATGATGTGTTGCAGCGGATTGATGACACGCTCGATCTGATCGCCGAGGCACAGCACGTCGCGGCCGGTAATGCACCCATCACGTCGTTCGATATTTCGATCATCGTCCCGGTCTACAACGCACGTGAGAGTTTGCCTGAAGTGCTCGCACGTATCGACGAAGTCATGCCGATGTCGTGCGAAGTGATCGTGGTTGATGATGGCAGTACCGACGGCAGTTGGCATTTTGCGCGAGGGCTGATGCCTAAATCGAATCTCAAAGTGCTGCATCGTCGCAAACATCATGGACGCGGTTCGGCAATCCGCATGGCCCTGCGACATACGACCGGACGCGTTGTTGCGATCCAAGACGCCGACATGGCGTACGATCCTGCCGATTTGCTCGGTGCGATTTGGCCGATTCTCGAGGAGAAAGCGGACGCGGTTTATGGATCGCGTCGGCTCCGACGTGACACTCGCCGCGGCATCTCGCTCGCGTCGCGATTGTCGGGTCGGATCACGACTCTGATTGCCAACCTGGCAACGGGTATGAAGATTTCCGACATGGAAAGTTCGCACAAGGTTTTCAATGGCGATCTGATTCGATCACTCGAACTGCGAGAATGCGATCGCGGGTTCGACGCCGAAGTGACCGCCAAGGTCGCTAGAAGGGCGAAGGTTGTGATGGAGGTCCCGACCAGCTTCGAAGGGGAATTCCTCGACGAACAATTTCGCCCGAGTTTTTCGACGCTGATGCAGACCGTTCGCGGTTTGATTCGATACCGCGCCGCCTGATGCGACGCGGAGGTTTGATTCGAAGCACCGGCATAGGAGTCATCGCTGGCTGATCAGCGGTTGGATGTGATTTTTTCGCTCGCGCATTTTGCAGCGCCGGCAATTCACGGTTGACTGTGAATCGCAAACGCTTGCGGCAAACGGGTGCCGACTTGGGAGCGTTTCGCACCGCTGCGAGACGGCGGAGTCCGCCCCCCGGTATGAAACGGAAGTTTTCGGTACAATCAGATTTCGTGTCGCGAGGCATTCTCCATCGAAAACCGTTTGTCTTGCGTTTGGTAGGATCAGACCGCTACTCTGGCGAGCGTGAGATGGCCTTTGCCGTCACTCGCCATTCTTTTCTTCGCATCAGTCTGACCGGACGGCCGATCTGGCCTCTCATAATAGAACGTGACCATTCCGCATTCGACTACCGACGACGACTCTGCGGCTGAAAATGGAAATGCTGCGAGTCTGAACGCGCCCCAGAGGCGTCAGGGCGACGGTTCGGTAAGTTGGTCACAGCAGTTGACCAATCGATTCGGGATCGAATTCAACGATGACCTCTGTCACTGGTGGGATGAACTGTGCATGCTCGGTCCTGGCTCGAACCAGCCGGGAGCTCAGGATTTGCATTGGGGCGAGTTTCGTTACGCGGCCACGCCGCAAACGTTGCTGTCGATGGTCCCTGATCCGATTTGGCCGCCCTTAATGCCGCCGAATTTCCTGCCGCTGGTGGGCAATGGAGCCGGTGATTGGTTGTGTCTTCGCTTGATCGACCCCGACGTCGCGGCACAAACCGGCATCACGACCGATATCTGTCAGTGGTATCACGGTGGCGGCGATTGGCTGCCTTGGGGCACTCGATTGGCTGAGGCGTTTCTTTTTGATTGGTCGCTCGCCAAACTTCCACAGTCGGATCGGCGTCATGCCGAACCGGCCCAGGATGACTCGTCCGAAACTGTCTTGGGCGTGGCACCGACGCCCCAACCATTGGACTGGGAGAGCCACGCGTGGAGCCGCTGGGTCGCGGAATGCTTGCCCGCCGTCCACGCCATCGATTGGAAATCAGCGGACGATCCGCAGCGTCTTGCCAGCGAAATGCTGCAGCATCGGTTGTGCGAAACGCCTGTTCGCTGCCAACTGGTGATCGATGCACTTTCGAGCGAACTCGCCGGGCATTTGGCCCCCAAGATTGCTCACGATCTGGGAATGGCCTGGAATGATTTGATGCGTTGGTCGTTCGATCTACGCACCATGCCACCTGAGATCGCCGAACGCCTGCAGCAGGCGTTGCAAATGCCGGCGCACGCTTATGATCCAGCTCAGCAACGTTGGGACGAAGTCGCTAATCACGCCACCAAGATTTGCCAGTCCAACGTTGATTTGTCGTGGGGGCACGACTTGCTGGGATACGTTCGATGGTCCGCGGGTGACATGCAGGCTGCCGAGGCGGCGTTTTCTCGAGCACTGCGTTGTAGCGTTTTCACCGACCAGAGTGTCCGGCTGCGAACCCACTGGGCCACGTCGTCCGACGGCGTCGCCAAGTTTTCGGCTCGCTTTCTGGAGCAGATCACTTCATCAGCCGACTCGAATTCGGCGTCCGGCAACGGCCACGAAGACCGGCTCCCCGATCAAATCGGACGCCTGCCTAACGCGATCGAACGCGACCGGTTGCTGTCGTACTTCGGCCGGTGCACCGCCGACGGAGCCTCCTCGGTCCGCAAAGAGTACTCTCAGATGCTGATCGACGAGGCCGCGCAATCCTCGTCGCCAGCCACGTCCGCCCGCCTGCTGTACGCCGCCGGATGGGATCTCGGAGCCGAACCGCTGAGACGGTATGGTGAGCTGCTCGATCGATACATCCAGGCGTGCCAGGATGCCGGATGGAGCGGTCATGAACGTCTCGCGGGCGTGCACCGAGACGGCCTGAAGGCTCGATACAATTTGTAAATTGCTGCTTCCTGAACAAGACTCCATCGATCCGCAACATGAACGACAACATCGGGCCTTCCGCCGGCACTTCTGATCCCTCCGCAAACAGTGACGCGACCGAAAAGAACATCTCGCAGAACATCGTGTGGCACGAAACGACGGTCGATCGAGCCGCGCGGGAAGCCAACCTGACGCAGCGCGGAACCGTCGTGTGGTTCACCGGACTGAGTGGATGCGGGAAATCGACGATCGCCAATGAACTCGACGGGCTGCTGATTGCGAGAGGCGCCGCGGCGACGCTACTCGACGGAGACAACGTTCGACATGGACTGTGTGCGCCACCGTCTGGGCTTTCCGGCGAGCATGGTGAGGCATTCGCTGAGCGATTCGGACTCGGGTTTTCACCGGTCGATCGCGAAGAGAACATCCGCCGGATCGGGGCGGTCGCGGCGTTGATGGCCAATGCTGGGCTGATCACGCTGGCGGCTTTCGTCAGCCCTTACCGACGAGACCGCGACCGAGTGCGGCGGATGGTCGAGTCGGATGGGAAGCCGGGCGATTTTCTGGAGGTTTTCGTCGATACTCCGTTGGAAATCTGCAAACAGCGGGACCCCAAAGGCCTGTACAAAAAAGCAATCGCTGGCGAAATCGCTCACTTCACGGGTATCAGCGACCCGTACGAGGCCCCAGAAGCCCCCGAAATCCACCTCAAGTTCCGGGAGGGGATGACTCCAGCGGACGCGGCAGCTGAGATTTTGCAAGCGATGGTCGATCTCGGCAGATTCACCGCACGTTGAGCCTTCCGCGACCCGATACAAGACAGGCTGTCGTCCGTCCGGCTTGGGGGCTCATTTGGCACCCCATCTGACGGACTCAGCTTGAGGTTTTTGGGCACGCGATTGAGCCCGTTTCGGCAGGCGAACGTGATTGGGGTGAGCGGCGGGCACCCCTACGTAGCGGAGCGGCAATAACGTTAGTACCCCCGCAGCAAAATCCAAAATTACGCCCGTGAGGGTCGATTTGACGTTGCGTTCACAGGGGGGCACGTTAGACTTCGCGGGCAAATCATTTAATTTAAACTTGGGTCTGACGCGGATGGCATGTGACCTCCGTATTGGATTCATCTAGGAAACAGTTTCTCCGCATGACGATCTCGAAAGAACGTAAGAAAGAAGTGGTCACCGAGCACGGCGCGACCGCAAATGACACCGGTTCCCCTGAAGTTCAGATCGCGATTCTGACCGAACGGATCAACGGATTGACCGAACACATGCGAACGCACCGTAAGGATTATGCTTCGCGTCGCGGCCTGCTCGGCTTGGTTAGCCGTCGTCGGCGTTTGCTCGACTACGTTCGCGCTCACGATCCACAGCGATACCTGGACGTTATCGCCAAACTCGGTATCCGCAAGTAGTTCTTGTCAGATCGGTCGTCGGCGCGGTCCTTCGACCGTGTTTGGGTCGGCCATCGGGGCAGAACCCCGGATTGGTTGTTAACGAGTGCTTTCACTCTCTTTGCTGCTGCGATGGACTGCTGACGAAACCCCGGTTTCCGCGGCAGTCCGTTCGAATCCGAACGTTTCAATCTCGAGACGTTCGCTGCAGATCCAAGCGGACCGTTCACCCCAGGTGAACATCTCTTATATGTCCATTCACGCATGGTTTCGACGATCGACTGATCGAACCCACGCAGGTGAAAGCGGCATGGTCTTTCTCGAGCCATGCTGCGGTGATGTTCGAGTCGGTAGAGTGCGTCGAGACGACGCCACCGACATTCATTGCTTCCCATCGATCGCTGTTTTGCATCCGTCGGTTCCCGTGCCCGCAGATAGGGCTGGATTCGTTGGACGGTGTCTCGCGGTCGGTCGATTGTTTCGGGGTTGTTGGCGGTAGTAAGCCGCCGTTTTGTTGTTTGTAGGAAAAGAAAGAAAATAGAGGTTGCGGTGAGTATTCACAAAATTCGCGTCGAGCGAAAAATCGGCGATTCGGTCATGTCCTTTGAAACGGGGCACGTCGCTAAACAGGCCGCCGGCAGTGTGCTGGTGCAGTACGGTGACACGGTGGTCCTGGTGGCCGCCGCTTCGGGAGCCCCTCGTCCAGGCATCGACTTTTTTCCGCTGATGTGCGACTACCGCGAGCGGCTCGCCGCTGCTGGTAAATTCCCTGGCGGATTTCTGAAGCGGGAAGGTCGGCCGAGCACCAAGGAAATCCTGAGCTCGCGTCTGATGGACCGCCCGATTCGTCCCCTGTGGCCAAACGGCTTCATGGACGAAGTGCAAATCCAAGCGATGGTCGTCGCGAGCGATTTGCAAAACGATGGCGACGTGCTCGCCATGAACGGAGCCAGTGCGGCGCTGCACGTCAGCCCGCTGCCGTTCAAAGGCCCGATCTCAAGCGTTCGGGTTGGTAAAGTCGACGGCAAACTCGTCGCATTCCCGACCTTCGATCAACTTGAAGAGTCCGAGCTCGACATGATCGTCAGCGGCAGCCGAGACATGGTCGCCATGATCGAAGGCTTTGCCAATGAAATGCCTGAAGACGAAATGATGGAGGCGATTCAGTTCGCCCATAACGTCATTCGTGAAGTGATCGAGTTGCAAGAAGAACTCTACGCCAAGGTGAACCCAACCAAGGTTCCTTACGAAGAGCCTGCCGATGACGGCCTGTTCGGTCGTCTCAACGACGCATACTACGATGAATTCCGTGCCGCTCAGCAAACGTCGGGCAAGTTGGCTCGCGCCGAAGCTGTTCGTGTGCTGCGTGACCGTGCGATGGGCGAAGTGATTCCTGACCCCAACGCCGAAGGCGCCATCTGCATCAATCGATTCAAGAAAGTCTGGCACGACTTGGAAGAAAAGGTCGTCCGCGACTTGATCAGCGCCGGCACCCGGCCCGACGGTCGTGATCGCAACTCGCTGCGAGCGATCCACTGCGAAACCGACTTGTTGCCTTGCGTTCACGGTTCGGCGTTGTTCCAACGTGGCGAAACCCAAGCATTGGTGACCATTGCTCTGGGAACCAGCCGTGACGAACAGCGCGTTGACGGTCTGCAAGACGAGTACAGCAAGAAGTTCATGCTCGATTACAACTTCCCTTCCTACTCGGTCGGCGAATGCCGTCCGATCCGAGGACCGGGACGTCGCGAAATCGGTCACGGCTCTTTGGCTGAGCGAAGTGTTGCTCCCGTCTTGCCGCCCGCAGATGCGTTTCCTTACACCATCCGCGTGATCAGCGACATTACCGAGTCCAACGGTAGCTCGTCGATGGCTTCGGTTTGCGGTGCGACCCTCGGCCTGATGGCTTCTGGCGTTCCGATCAGCAACCCGGTCGCGGGTATCTCGGTGGGGATGGTCCAAAATTCGGCTGACGATTGGCACCTGCTTACCGACATCCTCGGAACCGAAGATCACTTCGGCGACATGGACTTCAAGATTGCAGGTACCCAAAACGGTATCACCGGTATCCAACTCGACCTCAAGATCACCGGTATTGGCGAAGACGTCATCCGTGCGACGCTCAAGCAATCGCGTGAAGCCCGTATTGAGATCTTGAAGAAGATGCTCACGACGATCCCACGTCCACGACGTGAAATCTCGTCGACCGCACCTCGTTTGCTCCGCACAAAGATCTCGCCCGATAAGATCGGTGCCCTGATCGGACCTGGCGGAAAGAACATCCGTGGTATCCAAGAATCGACCGGCGCCGTGATCGAAGTCGATGACGACGGCACCGTCCTCGTCGCTAGCAGCAACAAAGAATCTGCTATGGAAGCGATGAAGCAAGTCGAAGCCTGCACCGCGACCGTTCAGATCGGCAAGATCTACGACGGGATTGTCAGCAGCATCAAGGAATTCGGTGCGTTCGTCGAAATCCTTCCTGGCCGTGACGGACTCGTTCACATCAGCGAAATGAGCGGTGGCTACATCAGCAGCCTCGACCGCGTCGTTGCCGTTGGTGACGAAATGAAGGTCCTCGTGATCGACGTCGATGAGCATGACCGCGTCAAGCTCAGCCGCCGTCGTGCACTCGAAGAACTCGGTCTAGACGATCCTTTGGCTGCTGAACTCGAAGAGAACGCTGGTGGCGAAGGTGGTGAGGGTGAAGAACGCCCACGCCGTCGCCGTGGCGGCGGAGGCGGTGGTCGCGGACCTCGCCGGGATGGTGGTGGCGGTGGCGGACGCTCCCGCGACTAAAGCACGTTTTGCCGGGAACGCAATTCTCGGCAGGCGAAGCGTGCTCTCCTAACGAGGCGACTCGCTCTGGCAAAAATGCAAACGCTCTTCATCCCGCCCCGTTACCTTGGGGCGGGGTGATCGAGCCGAGCATCTCAAGAGTCGAGCCATGCACCTCCGGTGTCATCGGGTGGAAGAAACGCTTTGCCGCGTCGTGACAAATCTCGTGGCTCTTTCGTGTCTCTATCAACACGGATCGAGTGCATTCTGGGAACGGACGTAGGCTTTCAATAGATAGCTACGTTCACCGGAACGTGGTTCATCGTCTGGCTACGGTGGCTACAGCAAAAAAGAGTTTGCTCTCGTCAACCTTCCCTCAAAAGAAGAATGACCGGGCACCGAGTAATTCAGCAATCAATCATCAACGGCGGCTCGAGGCATTTCCTTCAAGCCGCCGTTTTTTCAATCGCTCGTGGTTGATGTAACTCGCCCGATTGAAAAACGGTCACGGTGAATTGAAAATGGGCCTATCATGTTCCAGTGGACCATTGGCTCTCTTTGAATAGTCGGTTTGGCTATTCGCGTATCTACGATTGGCATCATTCTCGACGAGGCTTAGCTGACGATGGGGATCTACGATCGCGACTACGGTCGCTCTGAACGAACGCCCTGGGACCGCATCGAAAACCCACGCAGCATGTTGATTGTCTTGATCGTGATCAACGTCATCGTCTACGTGCTGCAGTTGCTGTTCATGCACAGTGTGCAGAGTACGACGGCGGACGGACTCGAAGTGCTCAATACCGGAAAGCAAAGCTACATCGACGAAATCTTTGCGGTCCGCGGAGTTTCGCTCGTCCGGCCCTGGCTATGGTTCCAGACGCTCACCTACGGGTTCCTGCACAACACGGGAAATATCTTCCACCTCGTCTTTAATATGTTCCTGCTCTTCGTCTTTGGACGACCGATTGAACAGCGGCTTGGCGGTCAAGAATTTTTGAAAACCTACCTCGCCGCGATCATCTTCGGTGGGATTGTCGCGATGATCTCTCCGTGGATTTTGTCGGCGTTCATGCCCGCGGCGTCGGTCCACTCGATGACCTTGGGGGCCAGCGGCGGTGTGGTTGCCATGATCGTGATCTTTGCCTGCTTTTTCCCGAATCAAGAACTGTTGTTCATGTTCGTGTTCCCCATGAAGGCTTGGGTGCTCGCGAGCCTCGTGGTCGTCATGGATTTGCTCGGTGCGGCGGGTCTAGCGGGCAGCGCGACCGCTTTCGACGTTCACCTCGCCGGCGCCCTTTTTGGGTTTCTGTATGTGAAACGTCGTTGGGATTTCCAGTGGATTGATTTAACCCGCTTGGCGGATTTGCCCGGGCAGCTGCAACTGCGATCTCGTCGAGCTAAACTAAAGATCCACGATCCGGAAAGGAAAATTCGCGAAGAAGAACGGGAAGCAGACCGAATTTTGGCTAAAATTCATCAGTCCGGTGAATCCAGTCTGACGGCTCGCGAACGCCGGACCCTCGAACGATATAGCCGTCGAAAACGCCAATCACGCGAAACCTAGCGAAAACGATGCCCAGCGCCCCACGAATCAGCCGCCGCACCGCCTCCGGGTTAACCGCCGCGGCAGCCCTCACCTCCTGGCTCGCTCGGCCATTGCTCAGCTTCGCGGATGAACCTGCGGCCGATCCTGCAAACGGAGCCCCCCCTGCCGAGGAGACGCAGTCTGGCGAATCAACGCCGCTGGGGAATTCATCGCTGCCCTATCTCGATCGCATCGGTCTGCAACTCTACACCGTTCGCGACCAAATGGCGGCGAACCCGGAAACGACGCTCGCCGCCATCGCGGCTGCCGGTTACTGGCAAGTCGAACTGATGAACATCGACGAGGGAGCGATCAAGATTGCAGCGATCGCCCGTGACCACGGCCTCGCCGTTCACAGCGGATTTCTCGATTTCAATATCATCACAGATCCGAAACGCGAAGGTGTCGCTTCGCTTTCAGAAACGCTCGATATCGCTGAACGCATCGGGCTGCGTCACGTCGTGTTTGGTTACATCGCCAAGAACCAACGTGACACCGCGGACAAGTGTCGTAAGATCGCCGACTCCGCCAACGCCGCCGCGGATCAAACGCGGGCGGCCGGGATGCGGATGTGCTACCACAACCACTCCTTCGAGTTTCAACCGTTCGCAGTCGACTCGGGCAAAGAGAATGATGCCTCACCGTTGACGGCCTATGACATTTTCACCGAACGGTTTGATCCCCATCAGATGGAATTCGAACTCGATGTGTTTTGGGCAAAAATTGGAGGCCACGATCCGCTCGCGATGATGAGGCGTCTCGCCGGCCGAATCAGCCAAGTCCATCTTAAGGATTTGTTGTCGGGCACGCCCGTGATCACCGACGAATCTCAAGTCCCCAAAGATGCCTTTCAAGAACTCGGCGATGGCACGATCGACATCCCCGCCGTCATGCGATTGGCCAAGGAGATCGGGGTCGACGAATGCCACGTTGAACAAGATCAATCGCCTGCACCGCTTGAGAGTATCGTGCAGAGCTATCAGTTTTTGAAGACGAAATAATCTCTCCCGACACACACCGGACCTAAATCCCAGTGAAGATCAATCTCCCCGGCCTCGGCGTTTCTCCTAGTCTCCGGTGCAACGGATTGTTGGCGATTGTGGTTTTGATCGTCGGCAATGTTTGCTTCGTATCTCCCGCGTTCGCCGACTCCGACTCGACCGCGAATGCGTTCCAACCTAGCGAAGAGGTCAAGGCCACCCTGCTGCCATTGTTCACCGCGATCGCAGATGCGGATGTGTCTCGCACCAAGGTCGAATTGTCCGTCGAAACCGTCATGCATGGTGAGATCGTCTCGAACGAAAAATCGACATTTCAAATCGCGTCGAAATTTCCCGGCAAGTACACCATCTATCACAAATCCGAGGAAGAACGGAAGCGGCTTTATTCCGACGGGGAAACCAGCACCGTGGCGATGTCGCCCGAAGCCTACTACGTGCTGCCCGAAGCACTCAACAACCAAACGCTCGTCACTCGAACACCCATCGGGCTCGGCCCCTACCCCGAGCCGATGCTCGCCCTTTCTGTCGCCGGCGTCGATCCCTCGGTGACGTTCTTTGGCGGCATGCTCTCAGTCTCGATTGTTGGACAAACGCAATTCCGTGGCCGGGTGGACTCGATTCATCTGCATGGCGAACAAGACGACGGAGTCGTTTGGGATTTGTGGATGACCGACGAGAAACAACCACGCCCGCTTCGGTTGCTCGTTAACCTGACGCCGATGTTGATCGCGACGGGACAAGTTCGTGTTCCCCAAGGCTACGAGCTCTCGTTGCGTTACGACTTCGTTTCCTGGCGGATGTCGGGTGAAGTCGATGACAGGCTATTCCGATTCATTGCCCCGAAAGACGCGACGAAATACGAGTCACTCGCCGACTACCAAAAACAGACGGCGGTCCGGCTCGGTAGTCATCCGCTGCTCGGCAAAGCTGCCCCCGACTACACGCTCACACTGCTCGACGGTACGGAGATTTCTTCGGATGATCTCAAGGGCAAGACTGTCGTCCTGGACTTTTGGGCGACATGGTGCACCCCGTGTATCCAAGCGATGCCGATCATCAAGGCGGCCGTCGACGAATTCAATGACCAAGACGTCGTGTTCTACGCTGTCAACGTTGCCGAAAACGCGTCACTGGTTAACGGATTTGCCGGCGAACAAGACTGGGGTGTTGACGTTGCTGTCGATCCCAAAGGCACGATGATCGAAACGTTCTCCGCGGGAAAGATTCCCTTAACGCTGGTGATCGCACCGAGCGGAATTGTGGAAGCGGTGCACGTCGGCTATCCGGGTAAGGAAGCGTTAAAAAAACAGTTTCAGGACGAACTTGACGTCCTCACCCAAGGTGGGCGGATCGCCACCTCGCAACCCCAGAAGGCGGATTAGGATGAGTCGAATCAGTCAGTTTTTACTGCTCACTTGGATGATTGCACCTGCTGTTCCCTGCGTCGCCGATGAGGCTCTGCAGTTTGACATTCGGTTGCTCACCGTTGACGCCAACGAGGGGATCGCCGCGGGCGATGTGGATGGTGACGGAAATCTCGACCTCGTTGCCGGACGAAACTGGTATCGCGGTGGCGACTGGTCGCCACGGCCGCTTCGAAACATCGATGATTGGAACGGTTACGTACAGAGCAATGGCGATTACCTGTTCGACGTCGACGGTGATGGACGGCTCGACGTCATTGCCGGCTCGTTTCTGCCGACGCAGGTTCAGTGGTTCCGAAATCCCGGCGAAGAAGGTCTGCGGCTAGGCAAGCAGTGGCAAGCCAATCTGCTCGTCGATACAGGTGCATCGGCAAACGAAGGGCAATTACTCGAAGACATCGATGGTGACGGAAACCTCGAATGGATCGTCAACAGTTGGAAGGCGGATTCGGCGATGGTCGTGTGGCGTTTGCTACCTAAGTCTGCCGAGAAGGTTAATGCGAAATCGGCCAATCGCCCTGCCGCCTATGAGATCAAACGCCAACTGATTGGCGAGAACGCGAACGGTCACGGGATCGCGATCGGCGATATCAGCGGTGACGGCCGCAAAGACATCCTCGTGGGCAACGGATGGTACGAACAACCTGCCGAAAATCCGTGGGAGCAAACGTGGACGTATCATGCCGATTGGAATATCCACTCGAGTCTTCCGATGATCGTGACCGATCTCGATCAGGATGGCGACAATGACCTGATTTTTGGAAACGGTCACGACTTTGGACTGCAGTGGTGGGAGAACCAGGGCATTGCCGAAGCTTCATCAGGGACGATTCAGTGGCAGGAGCATCCGATCGATCGAAGCTACTCGCAACCGCACTCGATGATCTGGAAAGATCTCAATGGCGACGGCAGCCCTGACTTGATCACAGGTAAACGCTACTACGCCCACAACGGACGAGATCCAGGCGGCCAGGACGTTCCCTGCTTGTACTGGTATCAATGGAACCCAACGTCAAAATCGTTCACCCGTCACACGATCGATGAGGGACGCGTCGGTACCGGCCTGCAAATCGTCGTCGAAGATTTGAACCACGACGACAAAATGGACATTGCCGTGGCTGGCAAGAGCGGCACTTATCTTTTGATTGCCAAACCATGATGGATGATCGCGGCAACGACTCAGGCCCTCTCACCATCGGTGACGCGCAGCGTTGTGTCGACCAGTGGATCCAAACGATCGGCGTCCGCTACTTCAACGAGCTTACGAACCTCGCGCAGTTGATGGAGGAAGTCGGCGAAGTAGCTCGAATTTTGTCTCGCAGTCATGGAGAGCAATCGAGCAAACCGGGGGAGTCGCCCGGCGAACTCGCTGACGAACTCGCCGACGTGATGTTCGTGCTGATTTGTCTCGCAAACCAATCGGGTATTGACCTCACTGAGGCTCTGCGAAAGAACCTCATCAAAAAGACGCACCGAGATCGAGATCGGCATCAGAGCAACGACAAGCTCCGCTAGCGATTATTTCGCGAGCATCTGACGGTACATGTTGATCGCGGCCGGGCCGACGAGCACCACGAAGATGCCTGGGAAGATGAACAGAACGAGCGGGAAAATCATTTTCACGGCCGTCTTCGCTGCTTTCTCTTCCGCAATCTGACGACGTTTGGTTCGCATCGAATCGCTCTGCACCCGCAGTGCCGTCGCGACGCTGGACCCGAATTTGTCGGCTTGGATCAGAATCGAGGCGAGTTGCTTTAGATCGTCCACACCACTGCGATAGCCCAACGCTTGCAACACTTCGCTACGCGCCCGGCCGAACTGCAGTTGCGAGTTGGCGATACTAAACTCGATGCCAATGTTCTTGTGGCTTTTCCCCATTTCCTCGGCGACTTTTCGCAGGGCTTGGTCCATCCCCAATCCCGCTTCCACGCAAACGACCATCAAGTCGAGTGCGTCAGGCAGGCCCAGGAAGATGGATTCTTTTCGCTTGCTCGCGAGATAACCCAGCGCCAGTTGAGGGATGCCGAAGCCGACGATCATGCCGCCAAACAGCTTGATCAGCAGACCCTGCGTCATGCCATCAACGAGGAGTCCCAGCACGCCACCAAAGAACAGACCGACTCCGGTGCAAACGAGTTGAATCATCTTGAAAACGATTGGTGAACTCTCGCGTCGGAAACCCGCGTTAACGAGTTTCTCACGCAGTTTGCCCATTTCTTCTTCGTTGCCCGACACCGAATTTGCGATCGGATTAGCCGCTTTTTCTAGTGCGGCCGTCAACGCTTCATTCTTGCTGCGTGCTTTCTCTTCGGCTTCGATGTTGCGGACGCCACGCTTGGCATCCTTCATCCGGTCCAATCGCGATTCGGCAGGTTCTTGGTCGGACCCGCTCATCTTGTTGATGATCAACCACGATACCGAGGCAACCCCTAAAAAGATCGCGACGGTGGTCAGAAGCATCGGATTGATGAAGCCCGGAGCGGCGGTTTCAGCGAAGAGAGTACACATGGGAATGACGATGTATGGATATGGATGGAATGAGTAGGATCAGCGATCGTGCGAAATCAAACCTTGATCGTAATAATCTTCTTGATCACCAACGCGCCGATGATCTGCGAAACAATGGCGGCTCCGAGTGCGTATCGACCGAGTTCATCGGTGAACAGCATCATGATGTAGTCGTAATTGAGTCGTAACATCGTTAGGAACAGCACGGGCGGCAACGCCAACAGCACCGCACCGCTCATCCGGCCTTCCCCGGTGAGAGCTTGAATGGTTCCGAGAATCTGCAGACGCTCACGAACAAGGTGACCAATCTTGTCAAGGATTTCGCTGAGGTCACCGCCCGTTTGTCGTTGCAGCAGCACGGCTGTGGCGAAGAAGCGAATGTCCATGTTGGGAATCCGCTCCGCCATGTCCTCGATCGATTCATCGAGTGGAATGCCGAACTTTTGTTCCTCGTAGCATCGCTTGAATTCGGTCGCCAACGGTGCTTCCATTTCTTCGCCCACCAAACCAAAGCCGGCTTGCAGCGAGTGACCGGCACGAAGTGATCGCCCGAGCAATTCAAGGGCTTCAGGAATCTGTTGACCAAAGCGGGCCAAGCGTCGTTTGCGTTTGAAGAGCACCACGCACAAGGGCAGTGTCGAGAGCACGAGTCCCAACATCGGACCGAGCAATGCCGGCACGGGTGTCACCACGCAGATCACAACACCCGCGAGGAAACAAAGGCCGGTCATCCCCATGAATTGCACCATCGAAAGCTTCATGTCGGCTTGTTCGATGTACTTGTGAATCGCGGGAACATGATTGCTCACGCGATCGAGTAGCGACGCAGCTTTGTCCATCTCGTCGACCAGCAACAACGACGGCGATTTTTCGGCACCACCGCCACGGTTTTTGGACGCCAAAGCGGCTAGGCGATCTTCAGTCGCCGTCGTCTCTTCGGACGGCATCAAGACCGACGCGGCGAATGCCACCATCGCGGCGACAAACACTCCGACGGCAGCAATGATTATGAGCGATGACATGTGAGAACTAGGTCTGAGTACAAGAGGTGAGAACAGAAAAACAAAGGGCGATTACGTGAGGCCGGTTTGGAACGCCGGCCTCCGTCACCACGCCTCCCTACTGATTAGGCTTCCATCATGATGCGTTCGCGGAAGGCGCTGCTAGGTAAACGCACGCCTGCCGATTCGAGCTTGCTCATGAATCCAGGGCGAACACCCGGGCATTCGAACACGCCGTGGGCTTTGCCTTCTTCGTTGATTCCGATTTGTCGATAACGATAGATGTCTTGCAACACGATCGTGTCTTGCTCCATCCCGACGACTTCGGTGATCGCCGTCACACGACGCGGGCCACCTTGCAATCGGTTGGCTTGGATCAGAACGTCGACGGCACCGGACACTTGCTGACGAATCGCTTTGACGGGCAGGTCGAATCCGGCCATCATGACGAGCGTTTCGAGACGGGCGATCGCGTCACGTGGCGTGTTCGCGTGAATCGTCGTGAGCGATCCGTCGTGACCCGTGTTCATCGCCTGCAACATGTCGAGTGTTTCACCACCACGGCATTCCCCGATGATGATCCGCTCAGGACGCATCCGGAGGGCGTTTTTCACCAGATCGGTTGCAGTCACCGCTCCGGTTCCTTCAATGTTCGCCGGGCGGGTTTCCAACCGGACAACGTGATCCTGTTGCAGTTGCAACTCGGCCGCGTCTTCGATGGTCACAATCCGGTCGTCGTGTCCAATGAACGATGAGAGCGTGTTGAGCAGCGTCGTTTTACCCGAACCCGTACCACCAGCGATGATCATGTTTAATCGAGCTTTGATACAACCTTCGAGCAACATCACCATCTCAGGTGTGAACGCACGGTAGTTGAGCAAGTCTTCGAGCTTCAGCGGATTGCTGCCGAATCGACGAATCGAAACCGCGGCACCATCAAGCGCCAACGGTGGAATGATCGCGTTGACCCGCGATCCGTCCTCGAGTCGAGCGTCGACCATTGGACAGGTTTCGTCCACGCGGCGACCGACCTTACTGACGATCCGGTCGATGATTTGCAGCAGGTGCTTGCCGTCGCGGAATTCCACGTCGGTCTTCTGCATCTGGCCGCCCTTTTCGACATAAATGTTCTTAGGGCCGTTGATCAGAATGTCGCTGACCTTGGGATCCTTGAGGATCAATTCGAGGGGGCCAAGGCCGAATGTTTCGTCGAGAACTTCGTCGACAATCCGTTCGCGTTCTTGACGGTTCAAAAGAGTGTCTTCAGCATCACAAAGATGCTCGACGACCATCCGGATTTCACGTTTGAGCGTATCGCCTTGCAAATCACCCACGCGGGAAAGGTCGAGTTTATCGACCAACTTGCCGTGGATGCGCCGTTTGATTTCTTCGAATTGTTCTTGGCGACTGGTTTCTGGCCGGACGGTGGCGGTGTTCGTGCGCATATGGTGCTTTCCTTTGCGAGATGTCTGAATCGACCCACGCAAATGTACGACGCGTTTGATGACACACCGTCATATGGCAAACAACACAAACCCTTTGCGACAGAGAAACCTAGCCGATCACGTCAAAAATAGCGGTTGTACCGATCAAACGGATTCACTCGTTGACGGAGTCCCGCGATTCGGTGGGAATGCGCGGTGCGGCATAGCGTCGCGCGAGCACCGACATGGCAATCATCCAACCGGTCCCGAGTAACAGCGGACTGACCCGCGGCCACGCGGCGCTGCCGACGGCAATCGCGAAGAACATCAACCCGGTAATGGCGTTGCCTCCCCACAAGTGACCCGCCATCGCGAGAAACCCAAATCCGCTGAGCACGCCCGCCAGCACCATCACGTCGGAATGATCGAAGTAACCGAACGCCCAGAAACCGTTAATCATCGTGAGGGTCGCCAAATACCCGAGCCAAATCGACCAAACCGGGCGTTCGGCGACACCGCGAGGCATCCATTGTCCGTCGCGCGCATAGTGAATCGTCCACGCGATTCCCGCCAACATGAACATCCGCGGGAGGAAGTAGCCCAAAAACGAACTGCTGCTCCATGCCGATAACAACATCGACTCACGCACCTCGGTGGTCATCGATTCTTGGATCACAAACATCAGTGTGTGAGCGACCAGGACCACGATGCCGATTCGCGTCAACGCACGTCCCCAATTGGCGAACGAGGCCTGGTGCTGATCTCGGGCGAGTTCACGGGTGACCTTCGAGACGATCCCGTCATTGCCCGCCGTGGGAGGTTCGCCGGCCAACACGCGATCCAAATCATCCGCAAAATCATCCGCCCATCGATATCGCTGAGCGCGCTCGGGAGCCATCGCACGCGACAACACATGCTCGAGATCCGCGAGTTCAGGCAAACGTGGCATCCCGCCAGGCCAGGTCAACCGCAGCGATGGCGCGTCCGAACATAACACGTTTGAGAGAACTTCCGCAGTCGATTGACCGCGATGCGGTGGGCTACCGGTCAGCAATGCAAACAGAATTCCTCCAATCGAATAGATGTCCGTTGCTGAGGTGACGTCGGATTCCCCTCGGGCTTGTTCAGGACTCATGTAATGTGGCGTGCCGAGAATCTGTCCGTCGAGCGTCACCCCCGGCTCATCGCGGTGCCATTTTGCCAACCCGAAGTCGACAATTTTCGGCTGCCCTTCATCGTCAATGAGTACGTTGTCGGGTTTGAGATCGCGATGAATGATCCCCCGGCGATGAGCGTACGCTACCGCTCGGGCGATGTCTCTCGCCGTCGCGATCGATTGCCGAATCGCATCGCGTTCTTCCGAATCGCAAAACTGAGATCGCGGTTCGTCGGCGATGGATTCGAGATGTTTCTTTCGCGAGTTAACCTGAACCTGCAAGGATCGACCGCTCACCAGCGGCATCACGAAATAATCCATACCACGCCAACAACCGATCGCGTGGATCGGCAAGATGTTGGGGTGGGATAAAGCTGCCGCGGCCTCTGCCTCGATCCGGAATCGCATCTTGAGTTCGTCATCGGCGAGCAGGCCGTCGCTGATCAACTTCACGGCCACGTCGCGCCGCAAGCTCTGCTGCGTCGCTTCGTAGACCGTTCCCATTCCTCCGCGAGCGATCTCGCGTTTGAGTAAGAAATCGTCTAGCAATTCGCCGATGAGGCTTGGCGAAGATTCCGATGGCCCCGGATCGAGCCATTTCTGGTTCGCCAAAAAGCTTCGCAGAGGTTCGGCGTGCTGCGGATAGCGATCGGCGATCTGGTCGAGCCGAATTGGCCGCCCGGCTTCGTGACGTTCGATAAAAAAGGCCAATACCGATTCAAGACTCGCGTTTTTCCCGAGCGGAATCGGATCGTGCAGCGTCGTTTGCTCCGCAACCTCGTGCGGGTCGGCTGAATCGCCTGTCGTGCTGCGTTTCGGATCGGAGGCATGGTTCATCCCCCCGATTCTAGCTTACTCCTGACGGGTATAAACGGCGGGATACACGAATGTCGGCGTCTCATGGGGGCAGAGGTAGCGAAACGTCTCGCTGGCCGGTCTACCGGAAGAATCGTTTAGCAGCAGCTCGATCTCGATCGGTGCATCTTCCGTCGGCTCAAACACCAACTCCACGAGACAACCCTGTAACGTCTGCGTGACTCGTTGGTCGAGCTTTTTGCCGCGAATCAATTGCACCGATTCGACCAGTTCTTGGTCCGCGACAGTATTGGTTTTCTGACTCGTCGCAGTCGCAACGCCGGCATCTTCCCCATCGTGTGCGTCGGAAAGTCCAAAGTTCACTTTCAATGTGATCTGTTTTTCGTCGCGCACGACGTCGAACTCGCGGCAGGTCAACATGCTCGTTCCGTTCTCAGTGATAGGCACGACCGCCGATCGCAACGCGGATTCATCAGAAAAGAAAAACACCGAGTAGTTCAGCATCATCGGCTCGCTCGCGACCACGGGCGAATCGCTGACGAAGTAAGCGCCGATGTTGTCGATCCCCTCGTGAGCCCCGGGGATTTCGAGCAACTCAATTCGCCCCGGACCCCACGACTCGTTCGGACGAACCCAAACGCTCGGTCGCTCGTGATAGCGGGCGTTGGAATCGAGGTAGTGTTCAAAGTTGCGATCGCGCTGCAGCAATCCGAATCCTTTGACTTCGTCGATCTTCGTGCTCGTGACCGAAGGATATGGCAACCGTGCCAGCCCACGCCACTGCCATCCGTCGTTGTAATGAATGAGAAGGCCGTCGCTATCGTGAACTGAGGGACGCTCGTCTTTTTCTGGCCCCTTCAATCCATCACCCCATATCCACATGCTCGTCAAAGGAGCGAGCGCAAGCTTGTCGGGCGTCTGACGGAAATAGAGACTCGCTCGTACATCGAGTTGCGAAACCTTCTCGCCGGGATCGAAGTGGAATTCATACGCACCGCTGAGGCTTGGGCTATCCAACAAGGCGAGCGCACAAACGGTTTGATCCCCGGGGGCCGGCTCCTGCACCCAAAACGCCCGGAAGTCAGGGAACTCCTCGTCTTGGTTCATGCCGATGTTGACGGCCAGACCTCGTGCAGAGGTTCCATAGACGGTGTCCGACGAACGCGATCGAAAATAACTCGAGCCCAGAAACGTCAGCAACTCCTGGGGATCGCCACCTCGCTGAAATCGGCCTGCGATTTTCAAACCCGCATAGCCGACTGACGGAGGAATCCGCAGGTCAGCGGCGACACCGCCGAAGTTGAATTGAGACGGGTGATACTTAACTTCGGTGGCGAGCCCGGTCCGTGAGCGGCGATCGAGTTGGTAGACATCGACCCGATCTTGCTGAACAAACCCGCGATGAAAGAACTCAACCCAGAACGGGTGTCTTGAATCATTCCATACGCCTTGATCATGGCGAAACTGGATTTCCCGGTACTGGTCGTAATTCATGTTCGCCAGAACCGGGATCAATGGCGGTTCGGGAACATAGCTGGATGCCGCGGTCTGTCTCGCGAGCTCTTGCAGGTCGGCGAAGCTGGAGACGCGTCGTTCGGGTTTCTCATCGAAGCTTGCCGATACAGCCGGAACCTTCTTGACGGTGATGGTTTCAGGACGCTCGGCCCAACCAGGCACACAAGCATGGAACACAACGAACCAAGTCAAACACAGAAGCAATTGAGGGGGACGCATGACGCAGACAAGAAAAGAGGAGGAGCGATTGAGGCAAAACGCTGTCCTCTCGCAGTAGCGAATTGTGCGCCGAAAATGCTCGAATCACCAGCTTCCTTCATCTCCGATCCAGCGATGAATCCGCTTCTCACATGTCCGCCCGAAAGCCGACGATCATCGACGCGATCACACTACCTTATGCCGCTGCGACGGTGCGCAGACGCCCGTTGTTTCGCGGGCGGCTCGGAGCACGCATAAGAGAGGCTCACGAGCGACGCAATAACACGATTTAGGCTGGTGTGAATCCGGCCAGGCGGAATGCCCGTTGCGGCAGCGGATGCTTCATGAAAGCGCTCCATACCCCACCACTGCGTAGATTTTCAGCCATCAGCAAAGAAATGCCGGTATCGATCCCAATCACGTCGCGGCTGACCCAACCCGTGGCCGGATTGAACGCGTTTGCAAACCCGTATCGACCGTAAATCTGGTCACCGAATTGATCGCGTTGATGTTCCAATGTTGAAACTGCCAATTCGGGGACGATCGCCAACCCGCCTGCCGAAGCGCTCGGCACGATGGTTCCGTCGATGCCACGATCCGGTTCGAAGCGGTTGTCTTCGTACGGTCCGCCCCAATCGCGATAGCCCGATACGGAATCGCTGCTCGTGATCCCCCAAAGCTGCTCGCCATAATGGCCGAGATCCTGTGGGAAACGGTCGGCGAGTCGCGACAAAAATTCGATCTGAGCGTGATGAGCCGTGATCGAATTCTTCCAGTAGCTACGACCGCTCGGGCTTCGCACGTTTCGGAAATCGAAGAACGCCATCGGATACTGGTGAACGAATAGCGGCGGGTAGCTCAAGAACGACTCACCGTGATGAACGAGCAAACGGTCGCGTTTCCAGGCTTTCCAAGCCGAAGGATCGATCGCGTGATTGGGCGCGCCGATCGCCATCAAAACAAGAATCGTCAGTTCACTGAAACGGTCCCATTGATACGGCAATAGCCCTTGCTCGGGCGTCCATCCCATGTGCAGACAATTCCCTTCCCCGAGCATCGATTGCCAGTTCGTCCGGCCGATCAATTCTTGGCAAAGGTTTTTGATCTCGATGTCGTCCCCAAACGTCGTTTCGCAACAGATCACACCTGCCAACATCAGGGCGGTATCGACCGTCGACGCCTCACTGTTCATGCGACGGTCGCCATCGGTGCGGCTGATGAAGTGATAGACGAACCCGTTGTGATGTTGGGCGAGGTCGACGAGTGAGCGGAGCATCGTCCGGGAACGCTCCCTTGCGCTCTCAAAGCTTTCGAGTCCCGAAGCGGGCGCGATCGCATAGGCCGCCAACCCAAAGCCACAACTCGCTGAACTGGCGTGTTCACTAAACCCGCTTCCGTCGCGCATCCCGCGATCACTCACCAATCCGGTTGATGGGTCCGCGGCGTCGATAAAATATTGATAGCACCGCTTGCGCAAATCAGTTAAGAAATCGGTGCTCGACACAGTAGAAGTCTCGCCGAAGGTTGCTCCGCTCATTAGCGGAACGCTAGCAACCGCAACGCTAGAAAGGAATCGACGGCGCGTCAATGCGCTGGAAAGATGCGACATTGCAAGTTCCAAGTGAGACGAAAGGCGGGAGGCAGGCGAGGCAGGAGTAACGAAGGGATCACGAACATAGAGAAATGACCCAAGCGGCGTCAAGATGTCCTTAAATCTCGTTTACGGGATCGGTTCGTTCCATTGCGTGCGTTTGCTACGACAATGGGTTCCTGTCTGTTCACGAGAACGCATGCGCCCTGCTTAATTTTGGAGCATTTTCCGCCAAACGCTCAATAAGTGGAAGGCATTCTGGTCATTTTACGATCACGTTTGGATCGAATGACAAACGGCCAAGGCCCACTATTGAAATAGCTTGCAATTTCCAGCCGCAAAGAACTTCCAATCATCTTTGTCTGGAATTCATTGCATGGTTGTCTTCGAATACCTCGATCGCCGCCTTAGGTGGTTCAGGGGCGCGATAAGAAAAGACGCGTCGGCAACCACAAAGACAAAGCTGTTCATGTCAGAGGCAACTGCCGATACCCATTTGTGCCTTTGGCACACGCTTTGAAGTATTAGCAAAGCCGTCGGCAATAACGACGTGCGGGACGTCAACGCTTCTCCAAGTCCCGATCCTCATCTCACAAAAAAGGTGCCCAGATGGACACGAACAACAAATTAAACACAAACAACGCAATAAGCACGCAATCCGCAGACTCCACCAGGAGACGAAGCGTGCCGCCCATTATTCAAAGATCCATGAACCACCCCGAACCGATACGGATGGCGGGACCGTTAAGGTTGGATTGGTGGGCACGCTCGATCGCGGATGGATCCCAAATGATCCTACGTTTCCTCATGGTTCCGCAAGGCGGATCGTTTAGCGTTCTTAACGACTCGACACGTCGCGGTCGCTAACGGACGTGCTGTCGTACGCGCAGCGACGATGGGAAACTCCCGTCTGATCAGCAGAGTGTTATCTGTGTTCAACAGACGGGTTGGAATGTTCTCGTCGTCGCGTGCTGCCGTCGCATCAGTCTCTGATTTCGTTTGCTTCTGACTGTTGCGTCTTGAAATTGTTCCGCGAGGCTAGCAGTGATGCTCTGCCTCGCTTGGAAGCATCGTTCGTCTAACAACAAGTTTTCAAACTTGGCACAACGTTCGCATCAACCACGCCGTCGATGCACGGACGTGCAATTTTGCAAGGACGTCTCCTCTTCACTTTTAAAGTCGGTATCCCATGGCCACTTCTGACCCCGCTGTTTGTGAGTCGTCTCCTAACATCGTGTTCGTCCGATCGAGAGTGATCGGTATGTCGTTGCTGATCTGGCTCGTGGGCTGTTTGACGTTTTATTCCATCACCATTGCTGATGGTTCGACTCGCTTCTTTGAATCGCTGAGCATGCTGCTCTTTAGCGTGCTGTTTGGCTGGATTGCGTTTTCGTTCTCACTGGCGATGGAAGGTTTTTTTGGAAAGCTCCAATCGGTATCGGCCGGTCCACCGTCCCCGGCTGAAGCACCACGGGCTTCGTCAAATCGCACCGCGATCCTGATGCCCGTTTACAACGAATCACCTACAAGAGTTTTTGCCGCCGTCGCCGCGATGCGGGAACAATTGTTGGAAAGCAACCGGGCCGGAAAATACGATTTCTTTGTGCTCAGCGATTCGACGGATACCGATGTTTGGCTAGAAGAAGAGTGGTGTTGGTCCGAGCTCGTCGAACGGTTGGGCGATATCAACGTCGACACCGACCCGGCCTCGGACCAGATCGGGATTTACTATCGTCACCGATCCGAAAACACCGCTCGGAAAGCAGGCAATGTTGCAGACTTCTGTGAAAACTGGGGTGTCCACTATCGCTACATGATCGTTCTCGATGCCGACAGTCTGATCGCGGCTCCGACAATCAACGAAATGGTCCGCCGGATGGACGCGGATGATGCGATTGGCATTCTACAGGTGCCCCCGGTACCGGTTGGTCGCCAATCGTTGTTTGCCCGATTGCAGCAGTTCGCTGCCGCGGTGTATGGGCCGATGTTCGCCGAAGGATTTGACCGCTTTGCGGGCGATCGTGGCAATTACTGGGGGCATAACGCGATCATTCGTACGGCCGCTTTCATGCGTCACTGCAGTTTGCCAATACTCAATGGCCTGCCACCGCTCGGCGGTGAAATTCTCAGCCACGATTTCGTGGAAGCCGCGCTGATGGTCCGCGCGGGTTGGAAGGTCAAGTTGGCCAACGACCTGAGCGGCAGTTACGAAGAATGTCCGACGACCCTTTTGGATTTCGTCAAACGCGATCATCGGTGGTGCCAAGGCAACCTCCAGCATTGGCAGATCATGTTGGCCGAACGGATCCATCCCGTTTCTCGTTTGCACTTTTTCAGCGGGATTCTTTCCTATGTCGCCGCACCTTTGTGGTTGTTGTTCCTTGCTACGACGGTTATCGCCGCCGTCGTGAATGCCCAACTCGGAGGGGATTCCATTGCTCCGGACACGACGACGATGTGCGTCACGCTTTTTGTCGGTTCAATGGGGTTGCTGTTGCTTCCCAAAGTATTGGCAATCGCCACGGTCTGCATGAACAGCGAGCTACGTAAACGCCTCGGCGGGGTGCCAGCGATCTTATTCAGTTCGACGTTCGAAACCATCGCGTCGACGATTCTGGCGGGAGTGATCGCGATCTACCACGCTCGATGCGTGGTCTCTGTACTCACCGGACACAACGTTAAATGGAATGCCCAGCAACGCTCCGAGACTGGCGTCTCGTGGTCGGAAGCCACCGCGCAGATGTGGGCATTGACGCTGTTGGGAATCATTACCACCGTCGGCCTCGCATCGGTGGAGCCCGGATGGCTGATTTGGTTTTCACCGTTGCTGATCGGTTGGACGTGTTCCATTCCGATTGCGGTCGCCATGGGGAGTCGCGCCGTCGGCAGAAAACTCGCCAAGCTGGGCTTGCTCCGCATCGTCTCTGAACGCTACCCCGAACCGATCCTGTCACGCCACCAGCACTGGGTTTGTGAACTCACGGCAATGCGTGGCGAACAGAAGCACGAGAGTCTTTTTGAACGACTGTTCCGTGATCCCAAGTTTCGAAACCAGCACATCGAGATCTTGCGATCGGCGGCCAACGACCGACGCGTACCATCCGATGCACCCGAGTGGGAAACCCGCTGCCAACCAAATCTGGACGCGTCAAAGATCGAGAAACCGATCCGGCGACGGCTGTTGTGTGACGACGAATGGGTAGAGAGCATCGGATCGAACTCGCAGGCGAACTGAGACGCTGCCTGAATGGTTGACACCCTACGAGTTGTTCACGTCTTACGAGGCGTTCGAATCGTCGGGGGTTTGGTCCTGAGTGATTGTTCCAGCCTGCCCGCTCTCCTCGTCACCGACTGCCTGAATCTGATTGTCGCCGCCTTCCGCCTGTGGGACGGCATTTTCAGTTTCCCCGTCAATTTCGATTGATGGGCTCGCATCGTTTTCGCTGTTCAGTTTCCTGAGCTTGCGTTCGGCCCGTTTGGCGACGTGCTCCGCTGCCATCTCTTCGATGGTCCTAATCTGATCGGGCTCTGTCTTGTCAAATTGTCTCTGGTAGAGAAACTCGATGAACTCGACCAGCGGCAATTTCCAGGGTTGCTTGTCACGGTTGGCGTAGCTGCCGAATTTCTTGGGACTCAACCCCAGTTCTCTCGCCATTTGAACATGCTTGTGGGAGAGATGAAACTTTCTTCGAACGTCAATCCAGGGTTGAAATTTGTGGGGAATGCGTTGTTTTTTGGGCATAGGGAGAGCGATCGAGGGCGGGCGTTTGGCACCGCGAGGGAATTTCGGTTGGCAACCATCTGCTGCCTGATTTTCGAGACATGATACTCTACAATATCCCGAGCGTATCTCCCACACAGACCCCCCCTCTCCCTCCAGTTCCCCACCATGCGAAAAATGTCTCATCGAGGGTCCATCGCCCTCTACGCTGGCTTGTACAGCATCGCACTCTCGGCGTTCGCGGTTCCGTCTGCACTTCATGCGGAGGATACCTCGGTTGCAACGCCAAATGCCGATGGAAAAGTAGTCTTTCAAGACGATTTTGAATCGGGGACCGGATCTTGGGAAACCTTGGATCCAGGAACCTGGGAATTGGCAGAACGTGACGGGAATCACACGCTGGCAATCACGGCGCGGCAGTCTGATTATGTGCCGCCCGTGCGCAGTCCATTCCATGTCGCGTTGGTCAAAGACCTCGAACTCGAGAGCGTCGAGATCAACTTCCGAGTTCGCAGCACCAAGGACACCGGCAATCACCGCGATTGCTGCGTGTTCTTTAACTACCAAGACGACCAGCATTTCTACTACGTGCATCTCGGGGCGAAACCCGATCCACACAGTGGACAAATCATGATCGTCAACGAAGCTCCACGTTTGGCGATCACGCAAAACGAAAAACCGACACCGTGGGACGACGATTGGCATCACGTACGCGTTGTGCGAATTGTCGAAACCGGTGCGATCGACGTGTATTTCGACGACATGGAAACGCCGCATCTGAGCGTGATCGACAAAAGCTTCAGCAAAGGACGGGTCGGCATCGGCTCGTTCGATGACATGAACGAATTCGACGACGTCGTTGTCAGTGCCCGCTAGGGTGTGTCGCAGTTTGATGTGTCGCGGTATGATTTTTCCTTTTCCTGGCTGAGCGTTTTACCAATTCGCCAGGCAGGATTTTTGCCCCCTTTTGCGACCTGCTTACGCCTGTGCCTTACCCCGCTCGTGCACCGTTCCCCGCCACCCGCATGCGCCGTGTCCGGGCTCATGATTGGACCCGCCGCCTCACCCGCGAGAACACCCTGAGTGTTGATGACTTAATCTGGCCGTTATTCGTTTTCGACGGACTGGGAACTCAACCGATCCCAAGCTTGCCGGACGTCTCGCGGTTGGGAATTCCCGAAGCTCGTGATGCCGCTCGCCGCGCCGTCGATCTTGGCATTCCCGCGATCGCACTCTTTCCGGCGACTGATCCGAAATTGAAGACGGAAGACGCTCGCGAAGCGATTAACGAGGACAATCTTGTTTGTCGCGTGACCCGTGAGATCAAGTCGGCTGTGGGGGATTCGTTGGGAGTGATCCTTGACGTCGCGTTGGATCCTTACAGCAGTCACGGGCAAGACGGACTGGTTCGCGACGGTCGCGTCCTCAACGACGAAACCGTCGACATGCTGTGTCAGCAAAGTATCGTGCAGGCCAACGCCGGTTGTGACATCATTGCTCCGAGCGACATGATGGACGGGCGAATCGGACGCATTCGCGAAGCACTCGACACGGCCGGACACACCGACGTCCAAATCATGTCGTACGCGGCGAAGTATGCCAGTGCGTTCTACGGCCCATTCCGCGACGCGGTGGGCTCAGCCGCCAATCTCGGTGCCGCTGACAAGAAAACCTATCAGCAATCGCCTGCCCAAAGTGACGAAGCGATTCACGAAGTCGCGTTGGATTTGGCCGAAGGTGCCGATTGCGTCATGGTTAAACCGGGAATGCCATATCTGGACATCGTCGCGAGAGTGAAACAGTCCTTTGGCGTTCCCACCTACGCCTACCAAGTCAGTGGTGAGTACGCGATGTTGCGTGCCGCCGCCGATGCCGGATGGCTCGATCGAGATGCCGTGATGATGGAAAGTCTGCTGGCGTTCAAACGTGCCGGTGCCGACGGAATCCTTACTTACTTTGCCGACGCCGCCGCGGAGCTACTCAAATGAGTTCAGACACATCCCACGAATCGGCTCCGCATCACTCGGCTCCGTTTGCCTTCCCGTGGCATTGGGAGGACACATTGATTGCAGGTAAAATCCGCCCCCTCGCCGCCGCTTCGGATCCCGATGGCATGTTGCTCGACGCCTGCCGTCGGCAAGACGACGGCGAAGAAGGTGTGATTGATCCTTTTTGGGCGACAACGTGGCGTGCCGCCTCGGGGCTGGATCGATTTCTCGACCGCGTTGATATCCACGGCAAACGAGTTCTCGAAGTCGGCTGTGGTACGGGGCACGCCGGCATCGCCGCCATCCTGCGTGGCGCCGAAGTGACGATGACCGATGGCGTTGCCGATCCGCTGCATCTCGTCCGATTGAGTTTGTCTCGATTGGGTCTGAAAGCAGACGTTCGGGTGCTTCGTTTGGGCGAAGATAAACTCTCCGGCGAAAAGTTCCCGTTTATCCTCGGCAGCGATGTCACGTACCTGCGTGATCTCTGGCCGGTGCTCCTCGTTTCCGCTGACGAACATTTGGCCGAAGGAGGAGAACTTTTACTCAGTGATCCGTTCCGAGTCATTGGCAACGAGTTTCGTGAATGGCTCAAAGATTTTCCAGCGTGGGAGTACCGGGAGGAATCGATCACGCTCGACGATGACCCGGAGCACCCGATTCGCATCATGCGTCTGACCCGGAGGGCATAATCATGCGAGCGGCAATCCTCGGCGTCGGTTTTATGGGGTGGA
Source organism: Aporhodopirellula aestuarii (assembly GCF_023701485.1). Classification (GTDB taxonomy): domain Bacteria; phylum Planctomycetota; class Planctomycetia; order Pirellulales; family Pirellulaceae; genus Rhodopirellula; species Rhodopirellula aestuarii. The sequence continues at coordinate 36,977 of NZ_JAMQBK010000046.1, read as the reverse complement.
TTCATTCGCTCGCGTATCGCCGCAGCGAAAACGCCCAATTGGTCGGTTTCGCCAGTCGAGACTCGGCCAAGCGAGATGGCGACTGGTGTGGTATCCAGGGCAATTTCGGCCCGCCTGGGGAACGTATTGATGTTTCAGAGATGATCGTTTGCGAAAGCCTTGATGGATTGCTCGCTGATGATTCCATCGACCTCATCGATATCTGCTTGCCACCGCATTTGCACGTCGAGGCGGTAACGAAATCACTGGCGGCGGGCAAGAGTGTGCTTTGCGAAAAACCGCTCGCTCTTTCAGCTTCGGCGGCGGCGGAGTTGACGGCGATGGCCGCCCCCGGGCAATTGATGGTTGGCCACATTTTGCCGTTCATGCCTGAGTACACGTTCTTGACCGATGCCGCCGCGAGCGGACGGTATGGTGCAATACTCAGCGGTCGGTTCCAACGAACTATCGGACCGCCTGACTGGGTTCCCGGTTTCTACAAAATGTCTCGTGTCGGCGGACCGTTGCTGGATTTGCAAATCCATGATGCGCATCTGATCCGCATGTTGTTCGGCATGCCCACGGCCGCTCACACCGTATCGCACTGCGTTTCGGAGGTTCCGAAACGTTATGAGACGGTTTTAGATTATGATGGTTTTGTCGTTTCGGTTGCCGGCGGCGTGATCGATTCCCCCGCCCGTCCTTTTACCCACGGATTTGAAGTCTCGTTCGAAAAAGCAACTCTAAGATTCGAACATGCTGCCTACTCCGACGGAACGTCGGACTCGATCCCGTTGGTTGTCATGCACAACAATGGAAAACTGGAACGGCCTGTCCTTAAAGACTCTGACCCGATTGACGCATTCGTGGCGGAAGTGGACTGGGCGGCACGCGTCGTCGCGGGCGAAGAGATCCCGCCCGCGCTTGATCCTAAACTTGCCACCGACGCTCTGAAAATCTGTGAGATGCAGATGCCTGCCGCACTGGTCCCCTCGTCGAACGGCTCTTCAGTAACGGCCAAATGAACGCTACGAAATCATCAACGTTTTCCTCCACCACGGAGAGACTGATCAGCCATCTCCATGGTCTAGGCAACGTGGTGATTGCGTTTTCTGGTGGCGTCGACAGCAGCGTGGTGGCGGCCGCGGCATTCGAGGCGATCCGGCGACACGGTGGTCACAACTGCGTCGCTGTCACGGCTCGGTCGCCGTCGTTAGCGAGCTGGCAGGCTGACCTCGCATTCCGTGTCGCCAGCGAAATTGGGATCGAACATCGGTTTGTCGCGACGGACGAAATCGAGCGGCCCGGATATGTCCGCAATCACTCCGATCGATGCTTCTACTGCAAGCAGACTCTTTACGAATTCCTACAGCCGATCGCGACAGAGCGAAACGCAGTCATCCTTTCAGGAACCAACGCAGACGACTTGGGCGACCACCGTCCTGGCATCCGCGCCGGTCAAATCGCGTCGGTGCAAACACCGCTGGCGGATCTCGGGATCACCAAACCGATGGTTCGCGAAATCGCTGCATCCCTCGGGCTGAGTAACTTCGACTTGCCGGCTTCACCATGCCTGTCTAGCCGAATTGCATACAATGTCGAGGTAACGCCGGAGCGACTGGCACGGATCGACGCCGCCGAAGCATGGCTTCGTTCCCATGGAATCGAAGACCTGCGGGTCCGACTGCATCACGGGGATCTCGCGCGGATCGAAGTCACGCCTCAAAATTTCTCGCGGATCATTGAACTGCAAACTCACGAATCGTTATCAGAAAAATTGGTCGCTATGGGTTTTACGAACGTCACCTTAGACTTGCGAGGACTGCGCAGCGGCAGTCTTAACGAAGGTCTTGTCACACTTTCGATTGAACGGTCATGAGCGATCTGATCGGATGCCGCATCGGCGATTACCAAGTGCTCCGCCGCTTAGGCAGCGGCGGAATGGCGGATGTGTACGCAGCCCGCCAACTGACCCTGCAACGGGACGTCGCCCTCAAGGTCCTGAAGTCGGTCACGCAAAATGACGACGATCACCTCAAGCGTTTTCGCCGGGAAGCGCAAGCGGCGGCTCGGCTCAATCATCCGTCGATCGTGCAAATCTACGAGTTCGGCGAAGTCGACGGGGTGCACTTCATCGCCCAGGAACTCGTCGATGGCATCAATTTAAAGCAAGCCCTTGATCGCGACGGGCCGTTCTCGACCGAGCACGCGGTGGAGGTCCTTCGGAACGTCGCCTGCGCGCTCGATTTGGCTCATCAAAGCGGCGTGACCCACCGGGACATCAAGCCCGAAAACATCATGTGGGGCCATCACAATACGATCAAAGTCACCGACTTTGGTTTGGCTCGGATGCTAACGCAGGTGGACTCAAGCACCGCGAATTTGACTCGGGCCGGTTTAACTCTCGGTACTCCGCGATATATGAGTCCCGAGCAAATCCAAGGTCAAACCGTTGACGCCCGCAGCGACCTGTATTCGCTCGGGGTCACGATGTATCACTTGCTCACCGGGTCGCCTCCTTATGAAGCGGACGAACCGCTCGCGTTAGCGATCAAGCATTTGCATGAGATGCCGCGTCCGCTCGACCATGTGCGCGGAAACGCCGACTTGCCCGCCTGGCTGGTCTCGCTCGTGATGAAGTGTTTGCAGAAATCGCCTGACGCGCGGTTTGAATCTGCGGCCACGTTGCTGGAGGTGATCGATACCCATTGCCCGGCCATATCGAGTGCATCACGAACCGTCGTTTCCGACACGGTTGCTACGACGCAAACACGGGCAAGCGGAAACACCCCCGCTGCTGGATCTGGTCCTTCTCCTTCTGATGTTCGCAACGCCGGTGCGCAATTGGGGCTGACGGTCCCGCAGGGCATCGGCGTCAGTTCGGTCACGCTGCAGTTGCAGCGAGCGACCGATCTTGTGCGAGCGACGCAGCGTCGTCGTGCGCGTCGTTTGATGTTCTTTCGCATGCTATTCCTCGTCGCGACGGTTCTCTGTGGTGTCGCCGGATGGTTCGCCGCGAACGCGTCGCGTCCCGATTCGATCGCCAGGGAACTTCGCGGCCCCATCGTCGCTACCGCCGCGTCGATCGAGCAGCAATACTTAACCGCCCTCACTCGAAACGACGTCCCCGCATGGCGAGCGGTGCTCTCCTTTCCGGCGGCGCCGGATTCACCCCAGGAAGACTATCACGACAAAGCCAAGCTGCAGTTAGCGAGGCTTTACATCGATCAAAAAGAGTACGCCGATGCAATCCAATTGCTCAATGAGCTAGAAGCCTCATCGTCAGTCAAGCCCTTGTATCAAATCCTTGCTATGGTCCATCGGCACACCATTGCGGTGGCGACTGGCGATGTGCGTGAAGCCTCGCGTCTCAAAACTCAGATCAGTGGTGATCTCAGTTCATTAGCAACCGACAACCCGGCTGCGGCCGAAATGTTTCGCCGTGTCGTTCCTGAATCGGATCGGCTCGCCCTCGGTCTTGTCGGTTACTAGAGCTGGCCGTCCGGCATGACGGGCGCTAGCTCATTCGTTGTCGATTTTCCACGGCAAGCGGCAGACGCCCCATTGGCCACAGTTTTCGTCGACGGCGACCTCGATCCAGCTCAACGCGTCGCCGAACTGTTCAGCTGTTTGTTCGCGAACCCGCTCGGCGATTACCCTCGCGATCTCCTCGGCCGTTGTGTTCACAACCGGCAAGATGACCGCGTCTTCATTGGGAAAAACCCAGCGTCGTTCGCGAAAACGCACCGTCGTTTCGGTTTCGTCTTGCGACACCAAGATTTCACGGTGATCACGAGGCAAAATCACGTGATGATCGAACTGCTGAGTTTGCAACAGCACCGCATCACGAAGTGCAATGAAGTCGACCACGTAGCGGTTCTCATCGAGCGGCCCCTCGACGCTGACTCTCACTCCGTAATTGTGACCATGGATGCGTTCACAAATGTCACTGGCGAAGGTAATGAAATGAGCAGCCGAAAAAACAAACTGCTCTTTGCTCACATCAACACGAAACGTTGGTTGCATCATCGGTAGACCAGAGGCAGAAAGAAATTGGCAAAACAGGATCAGACGCGGAATGATGCGTTGTAGCCGCTGGGTGTGAATTTAGACACCACCCGGCATCCAATACCGTTCATCTCCGGATACGGCGGCAATGCACCGGGGCTCGCTCCGCAAACGCACTCAGCCTCTCAGGAAGACCGGGACTTTCTTGGTCGATGATTCCTCATCATACCGATAATCATCTTCAGCAAACTGGATGAGTTTTGCCATTGTCTTCACACGATTTCGAATCACCCAGGCGGCCATCGTGCCCCGAGCTTTCTTGGCAAAGAAGCTGATCATCTTGTACTTGCCGTTCTTCAGTTCCTTGAATGCCGGCGCCACAACCGGTGCCGGCAACGCCTTCGCATCGACGCAGCGGAAGTATTCGTTTGATGCCAAATTCAGCAAGAAACGTGACCCGTTAAGTTGCATCTGTTTCACAACCGAGGCCGTGACGCGGTCACGCCAGTACGCGTACAAGTCTTTCCCACGAGAATTCGGCAACGGTGTTCCCATCTCGAGCCGATAGGGCAGGATCCGGTCGAGTGGCCGAAGGATCCCGTACAGTCCTGACAAGATCCGAAGCTGTTCCTGAGCCACGTCGAGTTGCTTTTTCGTGAGCGTGTCCGCCTGCAATCCCTGATACACGTCGCCCTGGAATGCAAAGATCGCTTGTTTTGAACCTTCGACCGGAATCGGCGCCATCCAATCCTGATACCGCGCGTGGTTGAGCTCCGCGAGCGACTCGCTGACGCCCATCAGATCGCGCAACGACGCCGGTGTCTGCTGCTTGAGCAACTCTGCAATTTCAACACTGTCGTCGATGTATTCAGGCTGCGTTGAGGTTTTGAATTTAACCTGGGACTCAAAGTCAAGAGTTTTCGCGGGTGATAGTAGGATCAGCATGTGGTTGGTTTTCTAAGAGGTGCGATGCGAAATCATACATCCACGTCAATGATCGTTCCGCGCGGTCCCGCGTTGATGATCAGTGACTCACCGACCCGCACCTGTTTTCCCCAATCGCTGTGGATGTGACCACAGACGACGAGTTTTGGCGAGCATCGTTCGACGCAATCGCGAATGCTTTGGCTGCCACGGATCCGCCCGCTGCTGTCGTGGTCGACCGTATCAATCGGCGGTGAATGCGTGACGAGTATCCCACCAACCCCGCAATCCGCCAACATCTCCGCAGCCCGATCTTCGTCGAAATCGTAGCTCCAATCGCCAAATGGGGTGACTGGAATCCCTCCTCCCACGCCCCACATCTCCACGTCGACTCCGGCTGTTTCAATCTTCTGGCCGTTACCGTGAAGCACGACTGCGGATTTCCATCCTGTCACGGCGTCACGCAGTTCTTCAAGCGTTTCTCCGTTGCCCGGCACCAACACCGTCGGCAATTCGATGACGCTGAGAATGTCGAGCGTATCGGCGAGTCCTTTGTGTTGGTTCGCGAAATCTCCCGCACCGATGACGAGGTCCGCATCCGCCGCCAGATGGACGAGGTTCCGCGCCGCGTCTTGATCACGATGCAAATCGCTGAAACAGAGCACTTTCATAACCACCAAACCTTGATGAGGGAAATCGTTAGAAGCAGAACAAGGCCGATATCAAATCGACCGATCCGATGGCTCGCCGATGTGCGGCGCAGGTAGCCCAAGAGGAATCCAGTCGGACATCCCAAGCGGCAATACACCATCGGTACACGTAGTGAAACAAGAAGAGTGGCAACGCACAACACCACACTCGATACGGCAGCCATCGGCCACAGGTAAGCATGAAACGGTTCGAGCCCTGAGACGTCACTCTCGGGACGCCATAACAAAACGAGATACGCGATCGCCAGCGTCATCGGTGCCAGATAAGAAAGACGCCGCGACCAACTCGCCGATAATGACAGATGTCGTCGCGATTTGGCGGGCGGCCGAACCAATTGTTGAATCGCACCATGCGGGCAGAGATGATTGCAATAAGGATTCCCTCGCGTCAGTGGAGGCATCGCGAGAGCCGTTGCTAACAGGGCGAGCAAGCCGACCGCCAAATACCAACACACGCCCGACGAGGCCCAGCCCATGATCAACGAAAGCGAAATCAAATTTCCTGTCCATAATCCGATCGTGATCACGACCAGCATCAACCACGCCGTCCGCAGTCGTCGCCGTCGCATCACACCCGCGGCGGTCAACAACCACAGCAAACCCAGCATCCCGATAACGCAAACATCCCGGCTTGTTACACGGATTTTCGAGACCACACCAGCGATCGACTCCCACGACCAGGGTGCCGGAGGTGGCTGCGTCCAGCGGTCAAGCCCGCCCAGCGATTCGATCTCCTTCGCGATCTTCGGCATCGAATCAGCGATCGCCAGACTTGTCATGGTTGCGCCCGAGACACCCTCCACACCATCTGCGACCGGATCCCAGTGAGCCAATTCGCCGAGCGTTTTTCCACGAAACGTATTCCAGAAAGACGCTTCGTCGCGGACATAATCCACATACGGCTCATTGTCGAGCGACTTGCGAATCCGCAATTCCTGCACCGTTCCGGTTGGATCGACGGAAATCAGTAGTTCGGTTGGTCCTTGATAGCCGATCACATCATCCGAAAACGGACCGCTGCGGATCACAACGTACTGCAGCGTTCCGGTTTCGTCACGAACAACCGCGACAGGATCCGCTGCCTCAAAGTCCTCGGGCGGAAGCTCTGCATCAAATTCATCCGGCTGCAACGGCTGGTCAAACAACAGCGAACCGCTCGACGACTTGCCCAGCCTCGCAAAAATGCCCTCCGCCATCGCCAAACTCGTCAGAGTCGCTCCGCTGACGCCGTCGACTTGCGGTGTGTTCCCCTTTTGATCGACCGCGTTCCAGGTCAGTCCTACAAATTGCGAGAGAAACTTCGCATCCGCTTCGACAGCCGTGACGTGTTCGTCGGTATCGTGACTGTGCAAGACGCCCACCGCCGTGATGACATCATTCTCATCCATCACGAGCAAGGCTTCGGTCGGCCCGCGGTACCCGCGTGACCCCGCAGCATTCGGCATCGTGCGTGCTACCCACCGCGGTTGATCGTCATCACGCACTTGAACGGCCCACATTCCGTTCTCGTTGGGCTTTTCATCCAAACTCGACGCGGACGTTATGAGCTGGAGAACGGCATCCATTGGAGGCGATGTGACGTGTTCCTTATCAAACGTCCCGGTCACAAGGGGGCGGTGAGGTGAAGGTAGCAGCGCGAACAACTCCGCCACCATCAACACGCGAGCTGCATGCACCGACGCAGCTAGCAAACGCCGACGCTTTGCTCGCGGTAATGTGGCATCACCGGAGGAATGTACGATGGGAAGTGGCTGACTACTCAAACGCGATCACTATCAAAAATCCAATTCACGAATGCAAAGCTGCTATCTTGACCAGGTAATTGCGGGTAAGTCAATTCGAGAGAAACACTGTGAAGGTGCCGACTGAACGCAGGCTGCGATCGGCTCACATCGATCGATGGCAGGCTGCACATCCTTATCAACCCGCAATCAATCGACCTAACGTTGAAACGCGAGATTCTATCGACCCGTCGTATCGGCGTCCACGTTTCCGCTTGGATGACTGTCACTTATCACGCGAGTGCATCGCCCAACCTTAGCTTGCGGAGCCAGAACCGAAGGGCTCGCCTGCCGCTAAATGACTTAGCGGAACGGCGCAAACCGTGCGGTCTCGCCTTCATTCTCAATGCTAATAAAGCACCAATTTATCGAGACGATTCGTTTCAGTTCCGTTTGCAGCTTTCGACGCCTCACCTGTCGACAATGTCCCCTTTCTATACAGGTGCCGGGAGGGCACTGATCTTCTTTTGTAGGGGGGAACGCAAATGGTCTGTTGCGTGAAGAAACCAGGAAAATCTCACAATTTAGTTTGCTGGGGTTGCACAAAAGCACATGGGGGCGGTTTGATCGCGATACATTGAACGCGGCTTCTTCGACCGCCGATTGTTCGGCCTCTCGACTCCCCCCACAGGCGACCGTGGACAACAAAACGAAGTTGGAATCCCACGCTATCGAACCCGTCCCAGACGAGTTGCTCGATTTGCCCACATTCATCGGTCCTGCATCAGGCTCACGTCCGCGCAATGTGGCCGGCGACGAGAATGCGGGGATCGCTGCGTGCGGTTCGATCGTTGGGCAATATGAACTGCTAGGCGAAATCGCGCGCGGCGCAATGGGAGTCGTCTACCGCGCTCGTCACCAAAAACTCGGTCGACTGGCGGCGATCAAGATGATTTTGGATCCCGATGCAGTGGGTGCCGACGTCCACGAGCGGTTTGAGACCGAAGCCAAAGCCGCTGCCACGCTGGATCACCCAGGTATCGTGGCGCTCTTCGAAACCGGTCGATGGAATGGCTATCCGTACTTCGCGATGGCTTACGTTGATGGCGAGAGTCTGCTCGAACGACTGCGGAGCGGTCCGATGACTCCTACGCAAGCGGCGGGGATGGCCCAGCAGGTATCCGAAGCGATGGCGCACGCTCATAAACGCCACATCATTCATCGCGATCTCAAACCGGCGAACATTCTCATTGATAGCGAAGGGGTACCTCACATCACCGATTTCGGTGTTTGCAAAGACCTCAGTTCGTCATCACATCTGACTACCGCAGGTGAGTTGGTCGGCACGCCGCACTACATGCCTCCCGAGCAAGCCGGCGCCTGCGATAGCCCGCTCGGTCCCGCCGCTGACGTCTACAGCATCGGTGCGGTACTGTTCGCGATGCTGACAGGTCGCCCCCCGTTCTTGGCAGCGACCCCGGTCGATGTTGTTGCCCAAGTGTTGACACAAGAACCCGTCTCGCCGAAAGCGCTTAATGCCAACATTCCTGTCGAGCTTTCCGTTATCACGATGAAATGCCTGAGGAAGAAACCGCAACAGCGTTACCGCGACGCCAGCGAATTGGCTGCAGACTTGGCACGCTATCTTGACGGAAAACCGATCCAAGCTCGGCCGCCGAGTCTCTATGATCGAGTGCATCTCTTTTTGCAACGACACGTGTTCTTTGCGAGTGTGTCCGGAACAGCAGTGCTCGTACTTTTGTCATTGATGGGATTCGTTTTCGCCTCGCTGCTACAAACTCGCGTTCAACTGGCTACCGTCGAAGTGGAACTCGACCAAACACAAAGACAACTCGCCAATGAACGCCGGCTAACGACCCGCTTTCTGTCGCAGCGTTCTAACTTGTCCGCCGATGAGGACCGTCAATCGTTCATCACCCAATACGAAATGGATCGACTGAGCAGTGCGGTCGAGCAGGTCGCCGAATCGGCCCCCGACGTCGCGCTGCAATTGGCGATCGAAGCTGCGAAGTTTTCGATCGAGCACGAGATTCAGTTACCTGAGACAGTTGAGTCGCTACTCGTTGCGGCGACGACGCCAGATGGAGAGACAGCGGGCGAAGACTCATCCAATGGGATGTCGCTTGCGGAGCGAATCTCTCTAGCTCAACAACGAATCATCCTTCCGATGTCGGCGGAGGACCGAACGCTCTTTGGCCTACCCTCGTTAGAAACAACACCTGCAGTCCCTCCGACGCCCCCCACTCCTTGAAAAAACTCTTTCATGACTCATCAAGTAACGATCATCGCCGGCCCCGACGCCGGTAGGAAGTTTCCTGTCCCCAACGAGGAACCATTGGTGATCGGACGAGGCAGCGATAGCGATACCAAAATTCGCGATCCGCGTCTCAGCCGTATCCATTGTGAATTGCGAAAGGTTGATGGTCGTTATGTCCTCTTGGATCGTGGTGGCGTGGGTGGCGTTAACGTCAACGGGAAAACGATTACCGACAGCATGCCGATTAGCGTCGGGACCGTGTTCCAAATTGGAGACACCCGCCTCAGATTGGAGATGGATGACTCTCTCGACGCGGCGACCATGGCCGCTCACCCCGGAACCGACACCGCTGGCCTAGTGAAACAGGCTTCCAAAGCCGTCGAGTCATCGCTACGCGACCTCGTCGGTCAAACGTTTCAAGAAAGATTTGAGATCGAAGCGATTGTTGCCACCAGCCCGACGAGTGTTGTCTTTCGCGGTACTGATACCAAACACAATCGCGCCGTCGCGATCAAAGTCCTCCGTCCCCAACTCGCTTCGTCCGACGTTCAACGCGAGCGATTCATCCGAGCGATGAAGACCGTCATGCCGATCAAACACCCCAACATCGTCCGCTTAAGGATGGCTGGGCGAAGTGGTCCGCATTGTTGGTGCGTCACCGATTGGGTCGAGGGCAAAAGCGTCTCCGAGCTAATCGACGACATCGGTATTTCGGGGATGCTCGATTGGAAGCAAGTCTGGCGGGTCGGCATCGACATCGGCTCAGCGCTGGAAGAAGCCCATCGTCATCAAGTGGTACACCGCAACGTCACACCAGCCAATCTTTTGCGACGCTCGAGCGACAAGGCGTTTCTCTTGTCCGATCTGATCTTTGCCCGCGCGCTCGAGCTCACCGACGCTTCACGCTTGACCAAACCCGGCGAAGTCATCGGCGATCTCGGCTACATGGCCCCAGAACGCGTAACGGGTGTCGACGAAATCGACGAACGCTCCGATCAATTCGGACTCGGAGCGACCATGTACACCCTCCTGACCGGTCACCCGCCATACCCGGCAACCAGTCTACCGCACCTGATCTCATTGCTAATGGGGGCTCGTCCTCGTCCACCTAAATCGATTCAATTCGGAGTCGACGAACGTTTCAGTTCGCTGGTGATGAAGATGATCGAGGTGAACCCCAAGGACCGCTACGATGACTCTACCGAGTTACTAGCCGAACTCAAGCGAGTCGGAATGCTGAGCGGTATGAAAGTCTAACAGGAATGTTGCGTCGTCACCTGAAACCATGTCATGTGAAACGAACGTCGAAATGCTTCGATCGTTTCGTTGAGCTCGGGGGCGAGTCGATCACGCGCGGGCGACCACAGGCTTTCAGGAACTCCGCCGTAAAACGGTTCTGCGATGGCGCCGGCGATACATGCCATCGTGTCGGAGTCGCCGCCGAGCGAAATCGCTAACCGGACCGCATCCTCCACCGACGACGATTCCAAGAACGCAATGATTGATTCGGGGACCGACCCAGAACAAGAAACATCGAAAGAATAAGCTGGTCGAATCGAATCGAGCGAACGGGATGCGTCATAGCCGATTTCGCTCTCCACAAACTTCCGAATGTCATCTTTGGTTCCACCTTGGCGGGCGACGAAAACGCTTCCTGCTACCGCCATCGCACCGAGAATTCCGTCGGGATGATTGTGCGTCACAACCGCCGTCTGCTCAGCGAGCAAGAGCACTTCCGCCAGCGAATCCCGAGCGTAGGCAACCGGCGAAACTCGCATCGCTGAACCATTTCCCCAACTGCCGTATGGCTCAGTCTCTCGACATCTGGCCGAGTTGATGAATGTGCCACCATAACCAGCCCCTGGGTATCGATCGACGTAATCGTGGAAGTACCGATACAGTTCACCACCATTGAGAATCCAGTCCGCGACCGCCACGGTTAGCACCGTGTCGTCAGTGAAGAAGGAGTTCTCCGAGTACAATTCGAAGTTGGTGGTCTTGGTGGGGTAGTGCTCGAAATACGAACCGATCACATCGCCGACAATTGCGCCAATCATGTGAACGTTCCTCCTGTTATGTGAATTCAAATTCTGCTAGCTCGGTAGAAGGCTACCCGTCACTCAATGCCGCCAGCATCACGATCGTTCCAAAAATCAAAATGCTCCCTGATCCGATCCACGCGATTGCGGGCCACGTTCGTCTGGGGTTTAAGAGCACGTTGACGAAGCTGAATAAGAACAGCAGCGGTACGGTCACTTTTTGGATCTTCGACAGGAGCGGATTGAGTCGTCGGCCTCCTTCTCGATAAGACCTGTGGCGAGTTGCATCATCGACCGCTTCTACCCAGGCGTGGGGTGCACTGAAAGCCCCGACGATGATCAGTGCGATTCCGATGCAAATGGATATCAATGCAACTGTGATTGGTCGATCCATCGCCTCGGTGTTGACCACGATGAGTGCGGCAAGCCCAAGGCCGATTGTGATCACGATACCCAGCTGAAGTCGCGTGATCGGCTTTGGGGCGGTCGGATCCTGATTGTGGCGTGATCGTTTCTTTTTGCTTTGTCGCTTTCTTTTTTGACTCGATTTCTTTGCCATCAAACGCCTCATACCCTATGATCAGATTCGAAGTTGAAAGTGGATGCCGATCACTTTATTGACCATTCTAGGATCGCTTGTCGTTCCGCAGTCGCTGCACTTCGTCTTGGGTGAGCTGCGAGTAGAACCCCTTCGAAACCATGAAATCGACTTGTGCTAAGCTGCGTTGCTCGAGGTGCGAAATGAGTGACGTCGGATCCAGCGAGATCAGGTCCGTTCGATTTGTGATTCGCGCCTCGTGGCGGGCGATCACTTCGGAAGCGTTTGAGGTGATAGGAACCCGCTCCACCTCAACATTTGGCGGTATCAGTTGCTGATACAAGTCATCGGGCGTGTCCGCAGCCGTGTGCAGTTCCGTCCCGTCTGCAGCTTCGGAATGACACGCAAAGACGACACGGGTAACTCGGCTGTCACGGACGAGGATTTCAAACCAAGTCGAGGTGCACCAGACGATCCCGCGTTGATTGATCGAAACCGAGAGCACTCCGCGTTTTCCGCCAATCCAGCTGGGGGCAAAATACCCTGCGTGGTCCATGCCGGCGGCATGGCAATCGTTATCGAAATCGGCGATTGCTTGGGTCGCGTCGTCGAAAACCTCTGCTTGGGTGATTTCTGTGAGGGCCGGCGGGTATTGAGTCGCGTGGTTTGCGGGCAGACGCTTGCCCAGAGCTTTCCGCGCAAGCAAGTAGGTGAAGGCGAGCGTACGGACGAAGGAAGGCTGCCCTCGCATGGTTCGCCAAATGGTACTCACGGGCAGCAGTGTAATGTCATCGGTAAAGTATCGGTGATGCTCTAGCGATGCGGGCAACGAATACGGGTTGGGGATCATCAGATGAGACGCTGGGAAGGTTTCAGAGCGGCAAACATTCCCGTCGCCGAGGACGAGCGAATGGTTTTGTCTGCAAGTAAACGTTAGCCGTCCGGCGGTGCAAGGGAGTAATCATCCGCGGCTCCGGATCAGGATAAAGCGAATCCGGCGAAGGACACGTCGAATGTACGAAGGGCTTTTTGGTGGGGTGCGTTTGAGTGTGATATTTGCCCTCCAAAACGGCATGCCTGACCCCGATTGCATGCCATGCTGTCCGACGCCCTTCGATCCCGTCGCTGCGTACCGCGCCAGACGATCGGCGAACGGTCTTGGATTGGGACTGGTGCGTTGAGCTGGAACGTGCCGATGCCGAACCGGCGTTCGAGCCAACCCAGTCGCGACGCGGTTGCCGACGAAAATACCGGCCGAGATCGAAACGAGAAACGATGTCGCCAGAGGGAGGTTGCCGCTCAGGGGATCTCGCAGGACCGCCGTCCCAAGGAGCCCAATGATGATTGCGATACCGACTGTGATGATAGTTTTCATCAGATTGATATTCGGATGCCATCGGTCGGATAAGCAATTAATGCAAAATCCGACGTTTGAAGGAATGGTGTCAATTGGCAACCCAGACCCGTGATCCGGTCTTCACCCGTCTGCCTGCCACATTCATTTTACCCGACCGACGCACGGCGTACATCGCCGACGAAGTGCCTCCCGCTGGGATCTCATGCAGTTCAAATTCGTACGCAATCCCGAGCGTCGGAGTTGCGCAATCGGCCAAGGGAATCGTGTTTAACGCGGTGCTTCCAGAGGGCAAACAGCTGACGCAACCTTCCTCTGGGAGAGTCGGACTCTGCGTCCCGGAGAGAGACTGCCCCTGCCGCTACCGCATTTGACCCTGTCTGACGACTTTTGCGAATCGCTTACTATGCCACGAGGTTTTATGATTTGGTCTGGAATTCACCAATGTGTGCGTAGGAATCGTCGTAGCTGGCGCTCGCAAATTGCGAAACCAATCTGCACTGCTCGCATCGGAATGGGAAATTCCAAAAGTGCGTCAGTTCCGTGTCGGTATCGCGTCGCCAGTGTTTGCCACAACCGGGGCACCGACGCTCCGATTCGCACTCACCTCGCCCATAATATCGCATCAAGAAGTAGTAGACCGGTATGTGAAGTGCCGATTCCACTGCCAACGCGAGTTTCCGACCCTGTTTCGAAAGCAGCGAGGACGGTGAGGCCAGTTGCTCGTACGCGGGAACCTCCAACTCACCCGATGACAACCAAATGTCGTCCATGCGATTGTATTCGCGAGACCAGAAACACAGCCGTTCGCATTCGTCGTTATCAATCGGGATCAAGTATGTCGGGAAGCGATCCCAGGTATCCATCGAGCAGACTGGCGATTGGCCGTCGAACGCGGATGGGAACAGGCACAACGATGACGCCGTTCTAACGTCTGGAAAATCCGCAGGAATCTCATCCGCCAAAACTTGCCAACTGGGTTCTTGCCCAAATAGTTCGCAAACGCCGTCTAGATCCTGGATGCCATAGCGCGAATGGTATTGGCGGGTGATTGAATCGGGCCGAACGAGATATGCGTAGGCGATCGCACTCCCACCAGAAACCGCATGCAGAGCTTCGCCACAAATTTGGCCATTCTTTCGAAGTGCCGACAAATAGCCATCAAGCGTGTCTCGCACCATCTCTGAGTCCACGTCAGAACGTGGTTTGCCGAAGGATCCTTGGGATAAAAACATGTTAAGACTCACTCACTCGAACGGTCAGGGTTGGTCATGAATCCGTTGTCGGAGGATTGAAATCAGAGTCTGCGGTCACGATCGTCAGTTGCCGTTCAAGAAAAAAGAAATCTTCCGACAGCAGTTCTGAAATCTTGACTGTTCGCTCATGTTCACGTGGTAGTGATTCGTCGCCACTCCAGCAACTGAATAGTTCCACTGAACCTTCTTCGGAGAGGCAAGCGACCAAGTAATCATGTAACCGCCGCTGGTTGTCGGTTTTGGAAGCAAGTTGCTCCGGATCATCAATCGCGTAGTCGTGTTCAGCTCGGAATCCGCATCCACAACCGTTGTCTGAGCCGACGTAGGCCAGGTTCGTTTTCGTGAATTGAGCCGCGGCATTGGATGCAGCGGGATCGTTTGGGGTGACGTAGAAGCTCGGCGCGGATGCGTCCCAGTCGATCGCTGGTAGTTTCCCGTTTGACGCGAGGTAGAGCACAAGACACATGATGGTTTGATTCGACAATCGTGTTGGTTGTAGACGGGTTCGGAAACCTGCTTGTTTGTCCAAAAAATCCGATCGCTCCACCTTGGATTGTCATTTACGCTTTCGGCCTGCGAGGCGAAAACACAGTAGACGTAGCAATCGGAGGCCTCATCGCCTTGAAAGGTTCATTGCCATTGCCAAAAGCAAGAAAGGCGTGAAACGCAAGCTGCCAGTTAGTGATCAGGACCGCCGCCTCACATGGTCCGCTGCGCTATCCCTTCCGCCTCACTTTAACCCTGTAAGAGAGTGCTCGGCTTCGCTTTCACGGTCCCACGCAACACGTCTATCATCGTGAGCAGGACGCCCACGATGATACAAACAACAAAATACAGACCAAATTGAATGCTCGCGATGCTGGGAATACCGAGTCCCCACGTCAGCAAAAGTGTGAACAGGCAGATCCGCACGAGAAGCAGGGCAATCGACTGTTCGGCTTGGTACCAAATGTGTGTGTGGCAGGAAATGCACACGTATCGAGGGCGTTTGCGTCCAAAAATGGGGATGCGGATGGCGGCAAAGTAACACTCGGCGATTCGCGGGACGCCGCATGATGGACACCGGTGGCGGGGGTTGATTTGTATCAGCATTCGTACGGTCATCCCTGCGTGGATCGTGGAGGCTTATGCGACGCATTGAACCAGCGAACGGAGACGGAGATCAACGAATTCATTTCTGCGTCAGAATCATAATGCATCTCCACCAGAGCTTTTGGGGGGCGAACCGTTGGTTGATTCGGTACCGAAACCGGTGCCGCTTCATGTTTGGAGACAATCGGAATGACGAAGCCATCGGGGCGACTCAGTGTCGGGCTCGGGTTGGTGAGCCGCAATGAATACTTCGCCACAAGGTTCGTAAACCGGTACCCTGACCATTGCTCTGCTAGCAAACCTCAATTGGGTGGAGCATCGTGCCGCGGCCCCGATTGGCATCCACCGAGAATTTGTCCGCCGATGGCTACGAGCAACCAATTGAGCGTCGAACGTCGATCCCTCGCAAGCTACAACTTTCAGAGAATGTTGGTCGGGTCATTTTCCAATGAAGGAGGCGAGCCGGTAAGGCTGACAATCGCCGACTGGTACGTTATCCAACCTGAACATTGAGCTGTTCAAACCGGAGGGCTCACACCCACTGCCATCTACCTTCGCACTCACCGGTGGTTCGTGTAGCGGATCGGCGCGAGCCGTTCGGTTTCACATCTATTATCAATGCTGAAAAAGCACCGGTAACGGTAAACGAAAGAATTGGCGCTGAAACCCCGGAAGTCGGCTAGGCCACGGAGCTTATGCCCACCGAGTTGCTGTTGTTGTGGGCTACTGTTTCTGGTCGTGGTCGCAACCGGGGTCTCGTGGAACGGGGCTGCCGACTTGATCCACGGGGTGCGTGAAGAGGTATTCCCAGACCGGTTCGTGCAGGTATGCACCCGTTGACGAGTCTTTTGCCGCGGCACGGCCCGGTGTCACACTGCTGTGGGCACGGCCGGCGTTGCCGCCGACATCGGCATCGGTCACGAGCCGGCGAGTATTTCCGTACGGTGGTGCGGATTGATCCACGTTGACGATCGGACCAAATTCATTGAGCCCGAGCATTTCCCAGCTGCGGCAATAGTGGTCCTCCACCCATCCCTGATCGAGCACGTGGGAGAACGCGAAGTAGCGGTTGGCGGGCGTCGCTGAGGGCAGCGATTGCCATGTTTGATGCTGGTCCCGCGGGCCGCACAACGCAACAACGCGTGCCACTTTTTGATGTTTGGCGAAGCGAGACGCCGTCGTCGATCCGTGTGAGCTGCCCGCGACGATAACCTTGTCCCAATCGAGGTCTGATTTGTCGGCGTTCAAAAATTGCCCCCAATCGCCTTCGGCTTCTTCGTCAGCCAACCATTTTACAAACCGATAGGCACGCTCGGCCATCGCATCGGGTTTCGCGATATCGACTTCATCACTGGCATCCAACCCGGTCGCGGCCTCGAGCCGCAGGTTCCCGCGACACTCAGGATCTACCGGCGTCTGTTGACAACACTTTGAGAACCAGCGGTTGGCATAGTGCACCCGCATCGCATGGAGGCCATAGCCGGTGAGTCGTTCAAAAAGCGGCGAGTTATGCGCCATCAGCCAAATGACCAACCGACCGCGAGAAGGAACTCGTGGGTCATACCAAGCCTGCTGCAGGTCGGCTGGTTTCCCATCGGGTTGGTCAATCAAGAAATCGATTTCGGGGTAGGCCCGGACGCGTGGGTCGATCACGCTCGCCCGAACGTTCGCTTCGAATCGTTCTACAGATTCGACACTCGTAGTTGGGCGTTTGGGAGTGACCCGTTCGTCGGCACGCAATGGCGAAACCGTCCACGAACACGCCAAGAGGCTGGCAAGGAGGCAAACGAGTGCAGGATAACGATGGGCGGCGGGGAGCGGCGGGATGGTGGGCGACATGGGATCGGTGGGAGGTGGGGATGTTGGGGAGCACCGGATCAACGCCAGTGTCGATCGCTCGGTTCGGCACATGATAACCGAAATCGAAATGACATCGTTCGCAACGTATGGTCGGGGGCCAACGCGAAAGCGTCCTGGTGAATGCCGATGCCGCGAGATGTGGTGATGCGCGGTTAGCCGGCCACGTTGGGGCTGTCGGCGACTTGCACCGGTAGCGAGTCGTCGCACCAACGGCGGACTCGTTCTAGAAACTCAGTTTGCTCCATGCCAATCGTCTCGACGATGATCTGGCCAGAGTTGAGTGTTTTGAGTAGCTCAGCTTTGGTCTGAGCCAAGCGATCGTGCACCCGCAAATGTTGCTCGTCCGAGAGAGCCTGCGGGTGCAGTGTCATCCGTCCGTTTGCAGAGACGGTGCGAACCATCTGGGACAGACGCCCGTTCTGAGCAGCGAGTTTTTGGCCATCGAGATAAACCCGACGCAGTTGCCCACTCGTGTTGAACTGGAATACCGGATCGACGCCGTCGAACACGCTCACTGCCGCCGGACTCCGCCATCCTAGAACCCAAGCGTGATCATCTCGTGAATCGGAAATCCTACCACGTTCGGGCAAGTTGACGCCTTCAACGAGGAGGTCCTCTCGATCCGCTTCGTGTCGTACCATGGGATGTTTGTTGTTCCGATCGGGATGAACCGGTCGGACTTACAAATCAGTCCAACGACATGACCGTGAGCGACCGTGATTACGCCAAGCGTGATTCATCATCCGATGATTTCGGCTTTGCTTCAACCCGATTGGTCTTCCGCGACAATTGCGGATCCTCATTCTCTTCGTGTTTCGAAGTCGCGGCGACTTTGTAAGTCAGCCCGTGAACGGTTTGGATGATGATCGGAGTGTTGATTGGAGCGAACATGATTGTGTCTCGCATATTTGGTTCTAGTGACATCGTGATACGCAAGAAAGCGTACGTCATAAACAGATGTTTCGACGTTTCTTTTGCGTCTCGCAATTTTGATGCCAGTAGTTATCTGAAATCAGGTGCAGACGATTCCGGTTGTAACGATTAGCTCGCGGCAATGTGACGTGTGGCATCATCAAGATGGCGCAACGGGGGAATTGGCGTCGTTCTTGGTTTGCCGCAAACTCCGATTTGCTCGAGCGGACCGCATGCAGGCTGCGGCACAACTGCGCATTTACGTGATTCGCTGCGTACGACGTGGCCGGTTGCCCACGATTCAAGCACCTTCATTCTGATCTGGGTCGAGCAAGAGTTGGTCGGACAGCCTGCAGGCATCGGCGAAGTTCTGCATCGCCGCGGCAACCCTCGTCAGAGTTGGCGCCAAGTCACAGAGCGATTCTTGCTCGAACTTGCGAGCCGGTTCGTCTCGCCATCCGTCGCGGGTGCGTTGCCATTGTTCGGCAAAGTCCAAGAACTCTTGATGGATTCGATTTTGGCTTTCGTACAGCGGTCCGAGGGGAAACGGTCTCATCGAGTTAGATCCCTTGTGGATTAAAGGTTCGCAGCATTTTGCGTCCCTTGTAGAGGTGGAACAAATCGTTCGGACCGGCCGGACGCATTCGCCCCACGGTAGGGAGATCGATCGTTTCGAGGCCGTCGGTCACGACGACGCATTCGATCCCACCGCGTGTTGCGGTAAAGACGGCCGCGTTCTCCTCCAAAAAGAAACCAAGCAGGACGACTTTGACGTCTTCGTAACTATTCCGTTCGAGGTGCGTCTGTAGCGGTTCGATCAATCTCCGCTGGGCCTCGTTAAATTCCGCCGCAGGTACCGTGAAGATGTCTTCGTGTTCCGCGTGCCAGCCCGCGTAGATCGCGTAGATGTCTTCCGGTGGCAGGTCGGCCACGTCGGCACTGAGAGTGAACACGGTTGGTCCGGCTATACCGATATTACTGTAGCTGCGATCGCCAAAGTCGTATTGGAATCGGACGAGGAACACGTCGACGGGGTCGTGAAAGCTCGGCCACAACATCCGCCGCGAATCGACCACTTCCACCGATGTCGGCGGGACGCCCATTTGTTGCGGTTGGGACAACCACAACGCGACTTCGGCTTCCGCGTTTGCGGAAGGCGTTCGAAACGATTCGTCGATCCGATCGCCAAACCCGAGTTCGTCGGCATATGCGATCGCGCGGAGACGCGCCGAGGGTTCTTCCGCTAACGCGATCAGTTGTTCGATGCCAGCTTCGTTGCCAAGTCTCGCCAACGCACCAGCGGCTTCGCATTGGACACGGCGATGGCGAAGTTCCGCGGCTTTGTTGAGTTCGGGGATTGAACTTTCGCTGCCGATCAATCCGACGGCATCGCATAGCGAAACCGCCAACGCGACCGCCTCTCCCAAAATCGCCTGCACCTGTTCAACATCGGTGCCGAAGCTGCGAGGGTCCTCTTCGAATTTCGCCAACCGTTGGGCGACGTGACGCAGCAATCCATTGAGCGACTCGGCACGCGAGGCAGCGGGGTGTTCGGTGACCCGGCCGCTGCGGACGAGATGACCGGCGAGGTCGAGAATCGGCGCCGCCAAAGAGGGCTCGGACAAACAGTCCAGCAACGCGGGGAACACGGAGTCGACCGGCCAGTCACTGTGCTGCATGAGCGGGCTGAGGATTTGGCCAGCCGCCATCCAACCACGTGGCGGAGAATCCGTCAGGATTTGAACCAGCGATGAGAGGGATTGAGGTGTGCGTATGATCGCTAGCAAATGCAGCAGAAGGTGCCGGTTGGCAACTTCCGGTGACAGTGCCGTGATGACTCGGACCAGCCAATCGATTTGCAAACGACGAACGGCATCCTCATCGCCACCAGCCAAGGCTTGCAGACATCGCATATGGAGCAAACGCAGCAGACCTCCCAGGACGGCGGGATCGGCGTCAGGCAGCCGCTTGGACGCGTCTGCCAACTTCGAGATCAGGATATCGCCGCTGATCTGTTCGTTGTCGGCGAGTTTTTTCAGTGCCAGCCCAGCTTGGATCGGATCGACGTCCGGTGTGAGGGTAACGGCGAGCAACTCGTCAGGATCGGTTAAGTTTGCAGCGTCCATATTCGGTTCATTTGATTCAGGCATCGGATCGATCCCCACGTGGGTCATGAGTAAGTGCAGGATCGATCGCGTCGGACCAACCTAAAGAAGCGACATCGGCAGCGTTTGCCCAGCGGCTGAATCGATTGTCGTATAACGGTTTGCCGCTGACCGGGCACAACGGTGTTTCTGAATTGGCGTAGACGTGAACTCCGCGAGTGTTCGGTTGCAACCAAATCGCTTCGCATTCGTCACAGGCAACTAGGCCATGCGAGATTTGTTCGGAGGTGCTGTCGGGACCGGTGTCATCAAAGAAGACACGGACGGTGCACAGGCCACCGTCGCAGATCGGACATTGTCCGACGCAGAAACGCAGCTCCTCGTGGTCGTCCGCGGCGCCCCCAGGAGGTCCAGATTGAGAATCATGCGATTCAGGTTCGAGTCGTGTCACGTCGTTGTTATCCTTACGGAATGATTCAAGGTCTTAGAGAGGGTAGGCGGTGATCACGCGATTGCCTTCGAGTACCAATTGCACTCGCCGCGCCATCGGTTTGCGTCGTTGATTGCCTTCCCGCCCGCCGACGAAGCCGACACGTTTTCCCATGTCGACGGTGTAAATTGTGCGGTCTTGATCCGTTTTCTTGGTGGTCCGTTTGCCCGCTTTGGCATTCTCATACGCTTTGTCGATCGTCTTCAAAGCACCTTCCATGCCGCCATCAAAGACCCCGTGTTTACCGGGCCGGCCCGGTTGATCGGCGGTGTGCCGTTTCAAGTGTTCGAGTCGATGTCCCTCGGCGCTGCCGGGTGTGTACATCAACCCGGCGGGCGAAATATAGCGGTCATTTCCGATCTCGCGCAGCAATCCGTATTTGAGCGAGGGATCATCGGCTTCCGTCGGTTCAACCGAGGTCGCACTGATCGGTTTGGATTGAGCGGTTTGGTTTTCGAGCGAATCCGTTTTTGACTCAGATGTCGTCGAGGGCTTCGTTTTCGCTTCCGAGGTGGGTTGGGGGGCGGTCGTTTTTGTCGACTGAGCCGTCGGCGCATCGAGTTGAGCGACGCCCCCATGATCTTGCTCAGCGATCGCAGGCAGATTCCAGCCCGTCGCATCGTTAATCGCAGGCCGTAGCAGCGTGTAACCGCCGATCAACAACGCGATCGCGACGCCCGCTACCGTTGTTGTCTTTTTGCCGGAGGAGTGAGAGGTGGCCATGAGGGGAATGTCCGCATATCGGGCGGGGAGAAGAGTCAGCCAAGAAAGTAGCACTTTCTACCCACATTGGCCAACCAGCCCCCCGTTGGTGAGCCGCGGAGGCTATCGATCTGCATGACCCAGTCAGGGATTGAAGACCGCGGTGTGGTGGGGAGCCGATGGCGATTTCGCGTTGATTGAAATTCGGATCGCCAAAGATTCGTGCAATAGAACCACCGAGTCATAGAGGAGCCACGAGATAAGAGTTTGTGCTTTTTGAGCGTGTCCTTCTCTTGGGCTCTCGATGTCGCAATGTCGTTGATCAGATCACGCTTCGTAGGGACAGGTTCCCGCAGCAACCGGACACCTCAATCACATCGCGTTAAACGTCCCGCAGAAATTGTGAATGGATCGTTAGCTTGGGAGCTCAAAACCGAGTGGTCCCGTTGTTTCGATGTCGGCGAGTTGTTCGTCGCGTTTCTTAAGGTTGGCGGATTTGCGTTTGACCCACGACGCAGCCATCTCGCGATCGACTTGATGGGTGAGCGGGGGTTCGTATGCGTAATCACGCAATACTTCGAGCGATCGGCCTGGTGGTCGGGGTTTGCGATCCATCCAGTCGTCGAGTCCATCCTTCTTCAAGAAGAACGGTGATCGATGATGGCCGTGCTCCATCACGTACGGCAGCGCCGGTCGCATGATCAGGCTCATCGAAAGTTCCGGATCATCGGGGGCATCCTTGCGGAAGGAAAAGATTGCGGCGGCCAAAAGGATCTCGTCGTTGGGTGCCGCGAAACTGACTTCCGTCCCCGCCGTTTCGCCCCAATAACACGGTTCGCGAAACGAGGTCATCGGGACAACGCATCGGTATTTCTCGAACGGGGTTTTCCATGGCCATTTGGTGTGGGACTCGATTCGCGTGTTGTTGAGCATGTAGCGTGCGCCGCCCGATTTGCCTTTTGCATCGCCCATCCCAAAAGTCATCGGCCGGATTTCACGCATGCCCTCGCGGTTGAGAACGGCCACCGGTGCTTTCGTCATCGGGAAGACTTCTTGAGGAACGTCAAACTCAAACGTCGTTTGGGCTTGGAGGTGTTCGCAGATCGCATGCAGGTTGGTTCGAATATGAAAACGATTGCACATGAGTTGAGAAAACGTTGGGAGGTGACATCGGGGCTTCAAAATTGATTGGCAGGACGCGAGTCCGCTCATAACGAACCGTTCTTGACCGTGCGGGCGGGTCACAATTGAGGACGCATGATTTGCCATACCGAGGAAGCTGCGGTCACGTCTTCGGTGCCGGCGACGGCACGCCCGTAGACAACGCGATTGTAGGCATCGACCACACGTATCGCCGATTGTTTGAGGTTAGGGAATTGAGAGACCAGTCGCCGTGTGTATTCGTTCGGTGTTTCATCGTCCTGTCGTGAGATGCCATGCTCGCGGCCCCAAGCTTCGAGTGCCTGGAACGTCACCACAACGACTTGTCCCGCGTCAGCTTTACCGATCGGGTTCTCGAATGAGGAAAACGGTCTGGCCGGTTCGCTCGGTTCACTCTCGGGAGTGTCGGCGAAGACGCTCGTCTGGCCCATGTCACGCTCGCCGAATAAACGGTTCCACCACGCAAGAAAGGCGGCGTGATTGAGATAGATGTAGACGGCGACAATGACCAAGAGGCCGATGATCACGAGGAATTTGATCAGCCCGCCCAATCCCGCCAGCATGCCCGACCAGTCGGTCGACGATCCCGGATCCGGCGGTGTTGGAGGTTCGGCAGGCTGTTCGCTGGCTTCGGCAGGTTTTTGCTCAGCACGCTCATCGGGTTCGGAGTCAGGTGTCTCGGGCTCGGAATCGTTTGGTTGATTCTCGTTGGGTTGCGGTTGGATCTGCTCTGAATCGCTCTGCGCGGGATCGGACGGCTCTTCAGCTTGGGGTTGGTTCGGGTCGGATTCGGAATCGTTGGACTCGGGGGGAGCTTGATTTTCCTGCGGCTGTTTTGACTCGGGAGAATCGGATGGTTGGGAGGAATCTGGCTTCTTGCCGCTCTCCGACGGTTTGCTGTCGGACGGTTGGGTTTCTGGGGGAGGCTGTTTGGATTGGGGTGATTTGGAATCAGGAGAATCGGGATCGGGTGATTTGGAATCGCTTTTTGAGTCGTCGCCCTTCTTGCCGTCGCCTTTTTCGCCCTCGCCGTTTGCTTGCGGCTTCGATCCATCAGATTTGGTCTTGCCCGAGTCGTCGTCGGATTTTTCGCTCGCCTTCTTGCCACCGGACTTTTTGCCGGTGGGACCATCGTCGCGATTGCCCGAGTCGCCGCCGGGAGGTGCTCCGGCTTGTGCTGTGGTGGGAAGCCCCGGTGCATCGGATGGTGTCTTGGCGTCTGGCCTCGGAGCCCCTTTTGAGTCACCCTCGCTGCCCGGTTGGTCGGCGCCTTCGCCTCCCCATCCATACTGACTCGCGGTGGTCGGTTGCGAATTGGTTAGAAAGTCCGGCATCCGAAACGACACGATCGCTTGGCCGGGCAGCGGCGCAATGAACGCGAACATCAGGATCAGCAGGATGATTCCGATGCCGCCGAGCACCCAAGCGATCGTCACGTGACCGGGCATCTCGGTGTTGCGTTGCCGCAGATAGCGACGCAGGTTTAGGAACGAGGTGACGACCAGCAACGAGAGACTCGCGAAGAGGTACGACGCCAACAGCCACCGGGCTCGCTCCCAAGTTGACGGATTGCCACTCAGGAAAAACTGTCCGATTCCGAACAGGGGGAGGGCGCCGAGGGCGAGGTACAGAACCGTCCGTCCAGGCTGATGCCCTTGCTTGCCGGATCGTTGCTTCGCCGGAGGTGAGGGGGATTCGTTTTCGATCGCAGGTCGAGTGTGTGACGACCGGAGATTCTCGAACCACTTGCGGGCACTATCGACGAGTCCCTGCCCGCTGCTGTCGATGCCGTCGTCAACGATGGTGCAGTCATGGACGATTCGGTCCGCGAGATAACCGATCGTCATGATGATGGCGGCCGAAAAAATAGGATCGCCGAGAAACCGCAACATGACGAAGAACGTCGCCGCACCCAGCGCGGTCGCGTATACCGAGGAGTAGCTGCGGCTCTCTTCGATCGTTACCCGAGCCAGTGCGGTGGCGCCCATCGTGTACCAGAACAAAGTCCACATCACGCGTTGTGGATAGTTGCCGTGGTAGAGCACCAGCATCAAGAACCCGGCCAAGCTGTACAGCATCCAAAAGATGAGCAGCGGCGCGATCGCGATTGCCGCGTAATCGGCTAGGGTTTGGTATCGGCGGTTCAAGAGCGGGCCTGGGCAGGCATGCCATTCGTGAAGTGTGAATGAGCGAAGTGGAATCGCTATTCTACACCACCGCGGTGAGCCGATCGGTGCGAATCGATCAGCAGGTTGCCTGTCCGAAGGGTTGCCGATTAAGAACCCGAAATCCGGGTGCCTACAGTCCCAGGTCGCCGAACAGCGGGGTGCTGAGGTAGCGTTCGCCGAGGCTACACATGATCGTGACGATCCGTTTGCCCTTCATATCCGGACGAGCGGCGATTTGAGCGGCGGCGCAAATGTTTGCTCCGCTGCTGATCCCGGCGACGATGCCTTCTTCCTTGGCCAATCGACGGCCCCAGGTGAACGCGTCTTCGTCGTCGACCTGCACGACGTCATCGATGATCGATGTGTCCAAGTTGCCGGGAATGAAACCGGCACCGATACCTTGGATGCGGTGTTTGCCAGGCGATCCGCCGCTGATGACGGGCGAGTGGGTTGGCTCGACCGCGAACGCCTTGAAGTTCGGATTTTGTTTTTTCAAGAACCGGGCCACGCCGGTGATCGTTCCTCCGGTGCCGACGCCAGCGACAATGGCGTCGATGTCATGACCGCTGTCTTCCCAAATTTCAGGGCCGGTCGTGGCCTCGTGAATCGCCGGGTTGGCGGGGTTTTCAAACTGCTGCGGCATGAACGCGTTGTCGGTCTTGTCGACGAGGTTTTGAGCGGTGTCGATGGCGCCTTTCATGCCGTCCCCGGCGGGAGTCAGGACGAGGTTCGCACCCATGGCGCGGAGCAACGCGCGGCGTTCGACAGACATCGATTCCGGCATCGTCAGCGTCAGCTTGTATCCCTTGGCGGCACAAACGAACGCCAGCGCGATCCCCGTGTTGCCGCTCGTCGGCTCAATGATGTGCGTGCCCGAGTTGATATGACCATCACGCTCGCCGGCTTCGATCATCGCCACGCCGATCCGGTCCTTGACGCTATTGAGCGGCTGAAAGAACTCGCATTTGGCAAATACCGTTGCACCGCCGGCTGGAATCAAACGGTTGATCTGCACCATAGGCGTGTCACCAATGGTGCGGGTTACGTTGGCGAAAGTCGTTCCACGAGCCATGAAAATTCTCCTAGTGTGCACTTAACGTCCAGCGATTCGCTTCTTGCTGTTGGGGGTTGTGCGTTGATGATAACGGTAGATTCGTCGGGCATTTCAAAGCGACAGGGGTTGTGAATTCACTGGAATCACCCCCCTCCGTTCGCTCGTCAATCACGACGAATTTCAGGCGACCTGCCAAGTGTCGCCGGAATGGAAGAGAGCCGTCAGGTCCCCTTCACCCTTCTTCGCCTTGGCGGCGGTGACTTGTTCGTTGATCTGGTCGTTGTAAGTCGCCACGCCTTCGACGGCACGCAACACGCCGATCGGTTCGGGCATTTCGGGATACCGCATTCTCGCGAGCATCATTTGAATCGCGGGATTCGGATCGTGTGCGTCGTGGATCAGCAGGTCGTCCGCGGGCACGTCGGCCGTGTTGACGACTTCCAAATGGTTGCCGGTCAAACGAATGCCTTTGTCTCCCTTGGCACCAAAAATCAACGGCTTGCCGTGTTCGAGTTCGATCACGTTCTCGGCACGTTGTTTTTTCTCTTGGGCGTACGCCATCGCACCGTCGTTGAACACGTTGCAGTTTTGATAAACTTCGACCAGCGATGTGCCCTTGTGTTCGGCGGCTGCCTTAAGCGTCTCGCCGAGGTGTTTGACGTGGGCGTCGATGCTGCGGGCGACAAACGTCGCTTCGGCGGCCAGTGCTAGCGACAGCGGGCTGAGCGGGTGATCGATCGCGCCCATCGGCGTGCTCTTGGTGATCTGCCCTTCCGCACTCGTCGGGCTGTACTGGCCTTTGGTCAATCCGTAAATCCGGTTGTTGAACAGGACGATGTTGACGTCCAAGTTTCGCCGCAGGCAGTGAATGAAGTGGTTGCCACCGATCGACAGCGAGTCACCGTCACCCGTGATGACCCACACCATGAGTTCCGGGCGGGTCGATTTGAGACCGGTGGCGAACGTCGGTGCACGCCCGTGAATGCTGTGCATTCCGTACGTGTTCATGTAGTACGGGAATCGGCTGCTGCAACCGATTCCGCTGATGAAGACGGTCTTTTCGCGAGGATACCCGAGTTCGGGCAACACCTTTTTCATTTGCGCGAGGATCGAGTAGTCGCCACAGCCGGGGCACCAGCGGACGTCTTGATCGGAAGCGAAATCAGCAGCTTTCAGGACAGGAAGATTCATTGTTTGAGAACTGAGGGCTGAGGACGGTGGGCGGGAAAATGTTGGGAAATGAGGGGAAACCGATATCGGGTGGCATCGAGATCAACGTGCGTCGATCTTCTGCCGGCCAAACACGCAGGCTCGTCAGAGCGAGCTGGTCGTGTCGAGGAGGCCCAACATCATCCGGCTTTGGTTTGGCGATGCGATGCGGCTTGGTGTGTTGCGGCCTGGTGGGTGGTCGCGTGATGCGTGATCGCATCCACCAGTTCACTGACGGCGAAAGGTTTCCCTTTGACCTTGTTGATACCCACGCAATCGACGAGGTATTCAGCACGCAATAGCATTCGCAATTGACCGGCGTTCAATTCCGGCACGATGACAGTACGGAATGAACGCAACAACGTTCCGATGTTCGATGGCAGCGGATTCATGTATCGGATGTGAGCGTGGCTGACGTCATGACCTGCGTCCCGGCAACGGGCGACGGCTGTCAAGCAAGCACCATAGGTGCCGCCCCAAGAGACGACCAACACATCACCGGAGGTGGGGCCGAAGACGTCTTGCT
This sequence comes from Aporhodopirellula aestuarii, assembly GCF_023701485.1. Taxonomy (GTDB): domain Bacteria; phylum Planctomycetota; class Planctomycetia; order Pirellulales; family Pirellulaceae; genus Rhodopirellula; species Rhodopirellula aestuarii. Next base: position 8,891 of record NZ_JAMQBK010000046.1, on the reverse strand, counting down.
CGGGAAGTCGTTCTGCGATCTTGGCAACCTTCGCCGCGCGGGTTTCGACCATGTGTTGGTGGTTGTCGGGATCGTACGACACATTGCCGGTGCCGTCTTCTTTTTCCAACCCACCGACGCGGTGCATCAATTCGGGAGTGCCGGGGATCGCCCACGGACGGGCCAAGTTTTCATCTCGGCCGTATGGCAAGAACGGTTCATCCGAATCGCTCGCAACGGGGTGCGAGCATTTGATTTCGGGAAGGTCCTTGATGTCGGGAATCTTCCACGGCTCGCTACCGTTGGCGATGTATCCATCGGACAACAGCATGACCGGCACCATGCATTCGGTGGCGATTCGCCAAGCCTCAACGGCCATCGCGAAACAGTCGCCAGGCGAACGTGGCGCGAGCACGGGCATGGGGGCTTCGCCGTTACGTCCGAACATCACCTGCAACAGGTCGCTCTGTTCGGTTTTGGTGGGCAAGCCTGTGCTCGGTCCGCCGCGTTGCACGTTGATGATGATCATCGGCAGTTCGAGCATCACGCCGAGGCCCATCGCTTCGCCTTTGAGGGCAATCCCGGGGCCGCTGCTCGCGGTGACGGCCATCGTTCCGCCGAACGCCGCACCGATCGTCGCACAGACCGCGGCGATCTCATCTTCGGCTTGGAAGGTTCGCACACCGAAGTTTTTGTACTTGGTCAGTTCATGCAAAATGTCCGACGCTGGCGTGATCGGATACGTTCCATAGAACAGGTCCTTGCCACTGACCTTCGACGCGGCGATCAAGCCCCACGCGAGAGCCTGGTTGCCCATGATGTTCCGGTACGTGCCAGGCTCGAGTTTGGCGGCTTCGACTTGGTAGCTCTCGCCGAAAACTTCGGTCGTTTCACCATACGCCCATCCGGCACGCAGCGCCGCGATGTTTGCGTTCATGATGTCAGGCTTCTTCGAAAACTTCTCTTCGATGAACCGCAGGGTCGGGTCGAGTGAACGACCAAACAACCAATAGACGAGCCCCATGGCGAAGAAGTTTTTGCAGCGATCGGCGAACTTGGTGCTCAAGCCGAATCCGCTGACAGCTTCACGGGTGAGTTCCGTCATGGAGACGCGGACGACGCGGTAGGATTGCTCGATCACGTCTGCGTCGAGCGGATTGCTCTCAACTTTGGCGAGCTTGTATTCCTTGTCGTTGAAACCGTCTTCGTTGGCGATCAGGATCCCGCCTTTGCGGAGGTCACCGATGTTCGTGACCATGGCCGCCGGGTTCATCACGACGAGTGCGTCGAGCGTATCGCCCGGAGTGAAAATCTCCTTGCTCGCGAACTGCACCTGGAATCCGGAAACGCCCGCCCGCGTCCCACGTGGGGCACGAATTTCCGCTGGGAAATCGGGGAATGTCGCCACGTCGTTGCCAGCCAGCGCCGAAGTATTCGTCAACTGGGTGCCGAGCAACTGCATCCCGTCGCCCGAGTCGCCGCACAATCGCACGGTGATGCCAGAGACGGTTTCGACAGTCTTCGAGGTGGCGGAAGAAGTGCTGGTTTCAATCATGGAAGGAGCGGAGAGGGCTGGGGAGTAAGCGGCAAAGGGCGATGGGCGGTCGTGCGAAACCGAGTCAGTTGGTGAGGTACACGAATCGCAGTCCGGTGTGTTTGGTGTTCCGAACGTCTGGGGCGAGATCGAGATATTGACGGCGATTGGCTGGTGACGGCGTTTCATTGCCCCACGTCGAAGGTTTCGAGCGGGGACTCACGATTCGTCGGCGACCGTTTGTTATGAAAAACCCGTTTGCCTGGGGTGACGAAGACCCAGAAACGCGCCGAGGCGCGATTGTAGGGACTTGAGGGATTTTATCGAGCGCTGGTGACCGTCAAAATCACCCTAATCGTATCTTTTTTAATTATTTGCGGGAATGGTTATTGTTCACTCCCGTGACATTTCCCGAACGTAAACCGCCAAGGACGTCTCAAAGGTCGATTTTTCGATTTTGAACTGGGGGGCAGAATCAGTGAAATGGTTGCAGTGTTCGGAGAGCACACGATAGAGGAAGCGGAATAAATGCCGCGGAACCCGCAGTGACTCGAACGAAACGAGCATCTTTTCATACGACAACGAGTCCTCAAAAAGATCCTTCGGTTCGGGCGATTTGCCGTCGGCGGCGCAGGCCTGCATCCGCGCACGAGTGAGATCGTAGAGCGATTCGCCTGTCCACTGAAATGCAGGAATCACATTCTGTTTGTCCAAACGCGCCCGTTCATGAAACTCTCGCGTTTCACGTTCGGTGTCCCGGTACAGTTCCTCCGGCAACATCATTTTAAAGCCGAGTCCAGGGTGCTTGAGCAATTTATTGTCAAGCAACGGCCAAACGAACCGACGCATCAGCTCCGGTTTGCCGCCCGTCATGTGGGGCTCGTCGACTCGGTCCATCAACACGATCATGCCGTCAAAACCGATCCGTGAGAGCACGCCCTGGAATTTGCGGAGTAGTTCATAACGATCGTCCGTTCGGTCATACCGCGGCATCGGCTGGCTCTCGAGTTCCTTGGACGGGAACTGCATCAGCACCTTGCGAACCGCACCGGTCTCGCGTTTGCCCACACGCATGTGCCGATGGATCCCGGCGGCGGCAAAGTGGTTTTTCACCAAGCGGATGACGTAGGGCAGTTTTCCAAAAAAGATGAGGATCGGAATCAACCAAAGCAGATTCCACGTCATCACGCCTTCCTCATCGGCCGAATTCAAAAACAGCCAGCCGATCACTCCCGTGACCAAAATCGACCACACGACCGCGAAGTAGAAGTCGATCGAAGCGGTCCAATTGTGATACCCCAGCCGATGACGCAATTGTTTGAAACGCCCGGTGAAGGTCGACGAAGTCGATTGGTCGTAACACGCCGCCAACAACAGCAGGTCGCGCGCATCGTTGCGATCAAGACGTGAGATCCGGTCCGGGGCGATGCGATTGCCGTCGTCTGCCCGAGGGCGGAAGTCGGTGTCGTCGGCCAACACCTGGTCCACCAACTGCGTCACGCCGATGCACATGATCGAATCCATGTGATCCCACAAACGCCACGCGTCGAGCGCCTTTTCGGGTTTCCGCGCCGCGCGTTTGCCGATTCGTTCGCAGAAGTGATCCAGGAACGGATTGAAATCGTCATAACGCAGGATGTAGACCCTGTCGTCAGGGTGCTGTTCGTTGTACTGCATCAAATGCCGATCCACCTGTAACCGCATCGCCGTTTTCCCAGAGCCTTTGGGCCCGAAGATGATCGCGGTGGCTGGTTCGGTCGGATCGCCGTAGACCTTGTCCCAAGCGGGATGGTAGGCGTTGCGGATGCAGTGCTGTTTGAACACCGGGTCGGTTTGAGCGTCCTCCTCTGCGAAAGGATTCCGAAGGATACCGTGGTGTTCTAAGAAGGATTGAGTATTCACGCGAGTTGTCGTTACTGACCGACGGAGTTGACCATTTTCTTAAAGGCTTCGCCATTTGCTTTGATGACCGACTCCGGGCCGATCATCTTGACGAAGTATTGACGGCGATGCGGTGCGTCGCCTTCGGGTTCGACCAAAATCGCACCCATCATGGCGTAGCCTTCGCGACGCACCACGCGGCCACCTGCGAAGGGGCCGCCACCCATGCGTTCGGAGTATTGTCCCGAAACTTCGACGACGTGTACGGTCCAACCTCCACTCTCGGTTTCCTTCGGCCCGACCGTCTTGCGATCCGTGCTGCTGAACTGACCGATCCAGCGATCGATGTTGGCTTTCACTCCACCGCTGGCGGGCATCATCGTGACGCGTGCGGTTTCGACATTGTCTCCTTCGCCGGCGCTCGCGGCGAACTCGTGTTCGATGATGTTGTTCGCTTTGGGGGCCGGTTTGAATTCGGGGGGAACGACGAGCGTTCCGGACTCGAACACGGTGACCTTTGTGGGCGAAGCCGCTGCGGGGGCTTCGTCACCGACAGCGACGGCGGCAACAGTGGCAAACGAGGCCAGGCAAACCGCGATCACCAAGGTCGAAAACGGTCGATTCAAAGCGAATTTCATGGGGACTACCTCAATCGGGAGAGACAATTCGGACTTCAGTGGGACACAATACTGTTTGATCGCTGTCAAGATGAGGGGGCTATGGCGACGGACGCCGCACCAGTTGGATTTGCCGGACATCCATCAATGCCTTCACCGCGATCCGCTGGGGACGCAGCTTGACGGTGTAGACTCCCGGTTCCGCGATGGCGATTTCGCCAATGTTTCGCCAGACGAAGTTCTGGAAGTGGCCCGTCTCGACGACTTCAAATTCTAATTCGGAAACCGGGGCGTTGTCGGGAGTCGCGGCGTGTGGGCTGGCTACTTGTGGGCTGACGCTGAGCACGGCTTGGCTGCCGCCTTGTCCCGCCCCACACCCTTGCAGTAACCCCACGTTGAAGTTGCCCGGTTGTTCGACGTTAATCGTCCAGGCGGCGAAATCACCTGGATCGATCCAAAATCCGACCGTGTTCTTATAGGGCTGAGGTTCGTAGCGGAGCTTTTCGCCTGTCGTGGTGGCTTCGAAGGCGTGCATGTTGATCCGGCCGTCGCCGAGTTGCTCGGACGCTTTGAGATCGCCTCCGAACTGTACCGCAGTATCAAACACGAGCTCGATCTCTTTGGCGCCAGCGGGCCGGTCGTCCCAGCGAATGAGCCAGTAATCGGGTTCGGGCGCAACAGTCAGGCCAGTGTTTTCGTCCGCGGTCAACCAGTTTGCAGACTTGAGGGCGGCGAAGACTCGAGGAATCTGGATCGAGGTGTGATCTTCGCCTGGAACCAGGAGGATCCGGTTGTCAACAATCTTCAGTCGTTCGTTGTTAGTAAGTTGATCGAGCATCCGCAGATTCAGGGGCTCCGCCGCACAGCACGTCGTGGCGGTAAAAAGCACAAACAGGAGGCTGAGCAAGAGAAGCGTGGGCATGGAGATCAGCGTCCAATCGGAAAACGGGAGGAATGGGGCACCGGGGCGGATTGTAACCGATTAGACTTTGGGGCCGCGATGATTTAGCGTTGCCGGTTTGTAAGATTATGCGATGTCGAAGTCGATCGATTGTCGCACATCATTACTTTTTCTGCGACAATGCTTGGCGAACGAATACGCAGCTGGCATACTGTCGCGCGTCGTTGCGAAAGCATCCGATCCCGCCTCAACCATTTCTGGAGCCCTCCTTAGTGGCCAAAATCCTGCTTCTCCCGATTCGTCTGGCCGTCGGTTATGGGCTCTCACCGCGAATTCTTGGACACATCGCAATTGTGATGCTGGTGATCCTGCGGATCACGATCGGATATCACTTTCTCAGCGAGGGCACCGAAAAATACCAACAGGGCGACTGGACCGCGAAACCGTTCTTCGCCAATGCGACGGGTCCGTTTGCGGGTGAATTCCGCAAAATGGTCTGGGATTACGACGGTGCGATGCGGTTGGATCTCGAACGCACGAAGGTCGTTTGGGCGACCTATCGCGATAACGTCGCCAGACACTATGGATTCGACGATGCCCAGCAGGCTGACGCTCAGCGAAACTACGCCATGGCCGTCGAGCAATACAATTACGTGATCGAGCTCAACGAGAGTGAGATCGAAGAGTTCAAACTGGGGCTCGGCCGGATCGAAAAACTCGACTCCGACCCGGTCCGTGACGGCGTCAGTTCCCTTGGCGGCCAACGCGAAACCGTCCGTAAAGAACTGACCAAATTGATCACGCCGACATTGGACCAAATCGACATGATTTGGGAAAATTACGAAACGGCGCAAAATAAGCTCGCCACCGACGAACAGATCGCCCGCCGTCCTCCGTACCGACTGGTGAGGCCGCGACTCGCGATGATGGATACCAGCGTGATCGACGTCATCATCCCGTATTTTGACATGGCATTGGGATGGTGCTTGATCCTGGGCTTGTTCACTTCCGTCGCCTCGCTCGCCCTGGGCGTGTTCTTGTTTTCTGTCTTCCTGAGCCAGTTCCCACCGACCACCGGTCCGGGATCGTCGAACTATCAATTGATCGAAGCTTTAGCTTGTTTTGTCCTCGCCGCGACGGGTGCGGGGCGGTTTGCCGGGCTCGATTTCTTCCTTCACCTGATTGTTCGAAAAGTCTGCGGGCCGGGCCATAAGGCTGGTTAATCCAGCTCGCGGCCGATCGGTTGAGTTAAGGGCCCCAAGCGACGACTCAACAACCTCCCTCCAAACTCACTCACCTCATAAGCATCACCCCCGACGGGAAATTCACTGCGATGGTTGACAAACTCTCCAAAGACCAACGTGACGTTGGCGAATCAAATTACTACAACGCCGTCGGCAGTTACTACGATGTCAACCGCCGCGATTTTCTGCGAGGTGTTGTCGCAGCCGGAGCCGCCGGTGGTGCGGGTGTCGGAGCTGCTTACTTTGGGTATGGCAAAGTCAAGGATCCCGTCCGGGTCGCCGTGATCGGCACCGGAGACGAGGGCAACGTGTTGATCGGTGGTTGCAACCCCGAGTACGTCGATGTCAAAGCGATCTGTGACATTCGCCCCTACAGCCAACACCGGGCGTTCCACGGTGACTGGTCGAGCCCGTCGGCACTGCAACGACGCCCCGGTTTGATCCGTATTGCTGGATACAAGGATGAAGCCGAAGCACGTCGTAACGTCAAGGTTTATGACGGCAGCAACGGTGGCATCATGGAATGCCTCGATCATCCCGATATCGAAGCCGTTATCATCGCATTGCCATTGTGGTTGCACGCACCGGTTGCGGCACTCGCGATGGAACGTGGACTGCACGTGCTGACTGAGAAACTGATGGCCCACAATGTGGCCCAGTGTAAAGTCATGGCTCGGATGGCTGCGGAATTGGAAGACAAAAACGGCAACCCGATTCACTTGGCGACCGGGCACCAACGCCACTACAACGTGAAATACGAAAACGCGGTCAACCTGATCCGCTGGGGACTGCTCGGCCAATTGCACCACATCCGCGCCCAATGGCACCGCGGGAATGTTCCCGGTGCCGACAGCTGGTCGATGCCGATTCCGGGCGGGGAAATGATCGGTTCAGAACGATTCGACCGAATCGCCAAGGACCTCGAATATCGTCGGAAGGCCCTCAAAGAAACACGCGACCCCGATGAGCAAATCCGTTTGCAACAGGAAATCGCTCTGTGGGAAGCGTGGGATGCGGACAAGAACGTCGATCCCAAAAAATTCGGATACAAAGATTTCTCCGTCGGCGACAAGCTATTCACCGCCGCCGAAGAACTTCACCGTTGGCGATTGTTCCAACGCACCGGTGCCGGTCTGATGGCCGAACTCGGTTCGCACCAACTCGACGCCGTGAGTATCTTCCTCAGCTCGCTGCGGGATGACGGCAAGAAAGTGCACCCACTCTCCGTGCACGCGGTTGGTGGACGTCACATCATGCCGCTCGACCGCGAAGTCGGCGACCACATCTACTGCATGTACGAGTTCCCTGGCCCTGAGTACGCACCGTCGTTCGATGTCGGCTACTACGACCGGGTGGAAAACTATCCGAAGTCGAAGAAAGTCAAAGGCGGTTACGAGCAAATCGATCCTGTCGCCGGATACGAAACCGACCCGAACAAGAAGGTTGTTGTGACCTACTCGTCGATCAACGGCAACGGTTTCGGAGGATGGGGCGAAGTCGTCATGGGGACCAAGGGGACGTTGGTGATGGACAAAGAAACCGACGTTTATCTGTACCGCGGTAGCGACACGAGCAGCAAAGCCGGCGTTGCCAAGAAGGGCGGCGGATATGCCCTCGATACGTCCGCATCCGGTGACTTCGCCGCACCTGTCGCCCAAGCAGCAGCATCGGGTCCAGTCAGCCGCGGATATCAAGAAGAGATCGAGCACTGGGCGTACTGCATCCGCAACCCAGATGGCGAAAACAAACCGCGTTGCTACCCTGCCGTCGCAATGGGTGACGCGGTGATCGCGTTGGGAACCAACGTGGCACTGAAACGCGCCAACCGCGGTGAAAGCGGATACATGAAGTTCGAAGAGGAGTGGTTCGACGTCGATAGCGACGCCACGCCAGACGACAGCGACATCGCTGCCGAAACCAAGTTCATGAAGAAGCCAGTCGCCTAAGACTCGCCGTTTCCATCGGTTACCCCGCGTGAGCATCCCCTCACGCGTCGGTACCCCAACCAATGCATCCACGGCGTTCCTGAACAAGGAACGCCGTTTTGCATTGGCACGCACGGCATCTCGTGGACGATGTTCTTAAAGCTCCCCCGGCAGGGCACCCTGCGAGAATTGGAAACATTCATTCTGGAACTTGGAACGGACTTCGCGTTTGTCGGTCGCCGGCACCGCATCAAAATCGACGACGAAGACTGTTAGATTGACTTGCTGTTCTATCACAGAAGGTTCCGCCGTCTTGTTGTCATCGACCTCCAGCTAGGCAGGTTCAAAGCGTCCTGCGGAGGGGAAATGGAGCTCTAAGCACCTAGGCTGGAGTTTTTCGGTGTATCGGTCGTTTGATGCTAACCATGGTTCCTACGTTCAACCAAAGCTATCGCTGGACTGCCTGAAATTCGCTCTGGACAAGTCGTGTCGCTGTCCCTTTAGCGTTTAGCTGGATCCAGTATCTCGCGAATGGTTAAGCAGTTATGCAGGAATCATCTGGCGAAACTGCCGCGAACGGTAGGCCGGACCGAGGCTTTGCGAGTTCCGACATTCACTTGCTCAGTCGTGCCGGAACTGCGTCGCTTAGGCTCCTTGGTCCGGCCTACGCCGAATCGATCACGATCTGCGGAATTGTCGTTATACCGAATCACTTCTATGTACCTGCTTAGTCACGGTCGTGACGACATGTCAAAGCCACGGAAGTAAGTCCGTGGTTTGGGAAAACAAAGCGAAGCAAGTCGCAACGCG
>NZ_JAMQBK010000045.1 GCF_023701485.1 Aporhodopirellula aestuarii | reverse complement strand
GGCTGGACATGAAATCGCGTGACACCTCCGGTGCACTCGATCCGGGTCTGCCGGTAGCCACGGATGCCAAAGGACTGATACAACAAGGTGGTGGACATGTGCGTTTTTCAAAGAAGACGTGAGAAATCTCCTTGAAAGATGGCATGTCCACGCTTTTACCTCCATATGCCGAACTTTCGATCGCACTCAGCCTCGCGCACCCGTCAGTCGGATGAGCCAGTTTTTTTCTAGGGAGAAGCTCTGGAATTCGGCTATCGGATATTCTTCAAGGGGCGGAGGATGGCTTTGCCCATCGCAAAAATGCTGTAAAGACGACGTCCCATCAAGGTGCGTCCATACAGTTCGATTCCTCGAGGGGACAGGCGGTTTTGGTGTAGGATGGCGCGGGCGTGTTTGCGGACGGATTGTATGTTGCCGGCGTCCCACGCGTCGCTGGCGCAGCGGATGTGGTAGTCGGTCGGAGTCGTTGGGTGCCAGGAGCCTTCGATTGTTGGAAGCTCACGCGTCAATCCGCGTCGTGTGTAGGCGTCTTTGAGTGCGAGCAAGACGACACGATTCTGGTCTTCGTAATGAGCGGCACTTGCTCGTGAGATGTGTTGTCGTTGGCGCATTAGTACATCGCTCAGGTTGCCGATCTTTCCGTTTTCGGTTAGACGCAGGAAGAGGTCGTAGTCTTCCGCATAGTTTCTTCCGTCTTGGTAGCCTCCCGCTGCAATAACGGCTTCACGCCGGAACATCATGCTTGACTGCATAAGTGGGTTGCGTCCTGCTAGCAGTTCGGCCTCGACGTCATCGCTCGACGTTGGAAAATGCCGTTCGTTGATGGGGTCTCCATCGACGTCAATCAAGAGCCCAGCGGTGCCCACGGCCGCGTAGTCGGGGCGAGATTCGAGGAAGTCGAACTGCATCTGCAGACGCGTGGGGGCCATCGCGTCATCATTGTCCAGCGCCGCAAAGTATTTCGCACGGGAAGCATCAATACCCGCGTTCCGTGTGCTGCAGATCCCTGCGTGTTCTCTTGGAAGGACGCGTATGCGTGGATCTTTCTCGGCGAAATCGTGCAGTATTTCGAGGGATCGATCGGATGAGCCGTCGTCGACTGCTATCAGTTCCCAGTTTTCAAACGTTTGATCTATGACGCTTTGAATCGCCTCGGCTAGAAAAGCCTCCGCGTTGTAAACGGGGATGACAACGGATACTTGGGGTGGCGGAGGCAAGAAAGGCGGCTCAGACTGAATGGATCTCGACACTAATGAATACGTTGGGCCCGCGCGAAAGCCAGCAGCGTAGAACAGTAGGACGACGTACGAATTCGCCTAAGATTGTGTTCAGTCGTCGCGTTGTGGTTCACGCGTTGTGAAAAGCCGTGCTCCCGCGTCTGGGGTGGTTCAGCGTGGAGCGATATGGAGCGTCTGGTCTTTACTCCACCGCGGCTACCTCTTCGGGTTTGGCTTTGGTACCCGCTGAGAGTTTGTAGGCGGCCGCTTGGGCTTGGCGGCTGTAGTCGATGGATTCGCCTAGGATTCGCGCCGCTTCTTGGTCGGCGTGGAATCCTTTGGAATTCTCGCTGCTGATGTAGTCCAGACGCCACATCGCTTTGCGTTGTAGGTCGCGGATCGGTTTGAGGTCCTCTTCGGACGCACCAGCTTCTTGAGCGGCGATGATGGCGTCGAGCATGTCGGTCATGGCGACAGCGGCGCGGTCCATCAGGGCTCGGGTGCGGTCTTGGATCGTGTCCACGCGTGCTTGCAGCTCTGATTCAGAGACGTGGTGGCAGGTCTGGCACGCTTTGTTGATATTCAACATCGGGCTGCGGACCCAGTGGCTGCTGACTTTGGTGGCCCCTTCTTTCTCGTAGGGCATGTGGCAGTCGCTGCAACTGACACCGGCGCGGGCATGGATGCCTTGGCTCCATAGCTCAAATTCGGGGTGTTGTGCCTTAAAGACTTTCGTCCCGGTTTCTTTGTGGACGTAGTCGTAGAACTCGCCTCCACCGCCGAGGGTGCCGTCTTCGCCTGGGAATTCGGTTTCTTCCCATTCTTGTTCGAGGTCCTCGACCTTCAGCCCGTTGCTCCATGGGAACGTTAGGGTCATTTTGTTGGCACAGTAGTATTCGACGTGGCATTGGCCGCAGACAAACGAACGCATTTCTTGACGAGAGGCGTGGATGTTCGGATCGTAGGACTCACTGGCTCCTGATTCCCGCCAGCGAGTGATGCTGGGCAAGTGCGGTACGGGATCGTCGCTGCGAGCGAGTTTGGCAATACCTTCGATGAATCCGGGGCGGGTGACCCGAATCGACATGGTTTCGGGGTCATGGCAATCCACGCAGGAGACTGGGTGGGCGGTGCCAAGGTGTGGATCTCCCTCGGCGGCCTCCGTAGTGCCGTCAGGGGTTTTGATGAGTTCCGCGGCGACCTCTTCGTATTTCATTCGGCTGACAGCGCGGAAGCCTTCGATGACGGCTTCTTGAGCGAACGCTTCGCCGAGTTTTTCTTCGGTCGGTTCGATGCCCATCTTTTCCATGCCGATACGGCGATAGGTTGGGATGATTGACGCATGGCAGTGCAGACACGCACCGGCTTGTTGGACGTCGGTGACGCGTTTGGTGACTTGCTGGTCACCGAGCATGTAGGCGTGTCCGCGGGTTTCACGGTAGTCGATGCTGAATGCGTATCCCGCGAACAATCGTTTGAGCCACGGATCTTTTTCCAGTTTGCTCGGTGGCAACGAGTTGCTGCCGCCGTACTCCGTTCGTTCGGTGTCCGCAGTCCGTAGATAGCTCTCGTACTGCAACGGAAAATTCACGCCCCACGGTTTGGGATCCGTGCTGACTTCGTTGACTTCCACCAATCGGACGAACGGTTTGCGAGCTTCTTGCTTGCGTTCAAAAATGTTCACGAGCAAAGCCACAACGCCTACCGTCGCGAGAGCGACCAAGGCGGTCAGGAGAGCGAGCCAACCAAAGCTGCGTTGATTTTCAGATGCCATCGTCGTGAAACCGTTCTTGAAGCGTGGGGTGATTGCTAGAAGGTGGATAAATCGATTGAGTATTCGATCGTGAATGATCAGCGACCGGCGTGGCCGACTGAGGCGTGACAGTGCACGCATGATTGCATGTCGCCGCCGCGAGTTTCAGGCAGCATCGAGTGTACAAAGTCCGAGTGACACGAGACGCATGTGCTCTGCGTGACCCGTTTGTTTCGTGGTTTGATTTGAATCGGATTCTTGAAGTCGCCGAGCGTGAAGGCGAGTGAGTGGAAGAACCCGTTGTCAGCCTTGGTTACCCATTTTCCGATTGGGTGATGCGGCAAATGGCAATCGTTGCAAACAGCGACGTGGTGGTGGCTGCTTTTTTGCCATGAATCAAGATGCTCCTGCATCACGTGGCAATTCACACACGTCTGGGGATTGTTGCTGAGGTAGCTGGCACCCTTGCCATAGCCGAACGTAAAAGTGCCGACACCGGCGAGCATGCCGAGGAAGATCACGAAGATGATCGAGCCTTGACCGAAAGCCAGCTTTCGCCGCGGCGTTGCGGGTTTGGGGGGCGATTCATCGGCCTCGGTTGAGGACTTCGTTGGGGAATGTTGCGAAGTCATTCATACGTCCTGCACGGCGATCGATCGAAAGATGAGGAGCTGTCTCTTTGAAATTGTATAGCGCACGATCGGGCTGCGTAATCAGCGAGCACTTTGAAATTCTGTTCGGGATGATACGCTTCCTCGGTGCCTACCGCCTTGATCTAAATCAAGTAAGCTTTTTTACATGTCACATCCAATTATTTCCCGAAGCTGCGAAGAAGTGATCCGCGCCAGCGAATTGCTTGGCGGTCTCGACGATTGCCACCAATCAGCCCTGGCAGCGATTTCGTTGACGATGGAATTCCCGCAAGACCATCGTGTGATGAGTCAGGACCAAGAATGCCCAGGGATTTACTTGGTCGATTCGGGCTTAGTCCGCGTTTTCCGGGTGGGGCCGCGGGGGCAACAGCACGTGTTGCATCTGTGTGGTCCCGGGCAATCGTTTGCGGAGGTTGCCGCGTTCGGTCATTTCCCGTTGCCTGCCAACGCGACCGCGGTTCAGCGGACTCGCTGCGTCTTGATACCGATCGATGCGTTGCACCGAGAACTCGCGAGCAACCATGAGCTGTGCCGCCAGATGCTTACGAGCATGTCCTTGTGGGTGAGGCATTTCGTTCAAATGCTCGATGACATCGTATTGCGCGATGCGATGGAGCGGGTGGCGAGATTGTTGTGCGATGTGCCCTGCGATCGGATGGGGCGGTTGAAACTGCCGGGGCCGAAAAAGGACATCGCCAATCATCTCAATCTTACCAGCGAGACGTTCTCGCGAGTGTTGCGTCGGCTCAATGAACAAGGTGTTCTGGATGTGGATTCGGAACGTTCGATCCGCGTGATCGACGCAGAGCAATTGGCGCAAATCAGTGCTCCGGCATCGTGATGGAATAACGCCCCTTTAGGAATCTTTCATGACAGACAGTGACGAAACACCAACTCGGTTCTGGTGGGCGACGACGGGGGACATCAACGCGTTTTTCGGATTGATGCTCGATAATCTGGCGGGATTACTGTTGATGGTTGCGTTGTTGGCCGGGTTCGGGTTACCTCCCGAATTTTCGGTCGCGTACATGGTTCCTGGGACGGCTCTTGGCGTTTTCTTAGGGGATTTTGCGTTCTTTCTGATTGCGTTGTCGCTGGCACGGCGTGAGGGCCGCACGGACGTCACGGCGATGCCGTTGGGTTTGGACACGCCGTCGACGTTCGGCATGATTTTATTAGTGCTCGGTCCGGCGTTCACCGCGGCGCAGGCGGCGGGAATGGATGTGACCAATGCAGCATTGCATACGTGGCACATCGGAATTTGGTGTGTGGTGTTCTGTGGCATCGTCAAACTGGTGTGCGCTCCGTTTTCACAGTGGGTGCGTTCGATCGTGCCGCGAGCCGGCTTGCTCGGGTCGCTCGCCGCGATCGCCTTGATCTTGATCAGCTTTTTCCCGCTGACGCACATCCTCGGGTCACCAATTCCAGGGATTTTGGCATTGGTGATCGTGATGGGAACGCTGATCGGGCACGCACCGTTGCCGGGGCGGACACCAGGCACGCTGGGGGCGTTGATCGTCGCCGGTGGGGTGTACTATTTAATGTGCGGGTTGGGAGTGTTCGGTTATGAATTCCCCGAGTCGGTGGCGATCCAGTGGTTTCCCGTGCAGTGGATGTCGAGTTGGCGGGGCGGATGGATCGATGCGTTACCCGATGCGATTCCGTATCTGCCGTTCGTGTTGCCGTTTGCCCTTGTAACCGTTGTGGGCGGGATCGACTGTACCGAGAGCGCGGCATCGGCGGGCGACGAATATGATGCTCGGGTGGTGATCGGAGTCGAAGCTCTTGCGACTTTGATCGCTGGTCTATCGGGAGGCGTGATCCAGACGACGCCTTACATCGGACATCCTGCGTACAAAGCCATGGGCGGGCGAGCGGCGTACACGTTAGCCACGGCGATCTTGATCGGGACGGCCGGGACGGTGGGCTATTTCGCGTGGTTGAACGCTTGGATTCCGGCGCCGGCGGTGTACCCGATCTTGGTTTTCGTGGGGCTGGAGATCACCTCGCAAACGTTCATTGCGACACCGAAGCGGCATTACGCCGCTGTGGCGATCGCCTGTTTGCCGGCACTCGCCTATCTCGCCGTGAGTTTGCCGGATCGGATCTTTGGTGACGCCGCAATGTTTTCCGCGGGCGTGTCGATGAGCGATCTCGATGGCGGACCGCTCAAGCATGACTTGCAAACGCTACGCATGCTCAGCAACGGGTTCATCGTCACTGGGCTGTTGTGGGCGTGGATGCTCGCGTCGATGATCGATCACAAGATGAAGCTTGCCGCTGGCGTGTTGTTTCTTTGCGCCGGGTTAACTTTCTTCGGAATCATCCATTCGCCGCTGCAAGGCAACCGACTGTTCGTTCCGTTTGGTGTCGCGAGCGATAGCCCTTTGGCACTACCGGCGGAGTCGCTGCCGGCGGTTTTGCAGTACGTCGGCGGCTACGCTTTCACGGGGCTGTTCGTGTTGCTGTGGCATTGGACATTGCCGAGCGGCCTCGTCAAGCATGACGACGACCACTGAGAACGTGATCGCCCGTCACGATGCGATCTAGTCGGTATTCGTGACGGGGATAAAAGAACATTCGCTGGCGAATTGGATCGGCGATTGTTTAGCCGAGGCGATCCGTCGCGATGTGGTAATGAGGGTCTTCGCTGACGTTGACCTCAACCAAGTCGCCCGCTTTTTCAAGTAAGTCGCGGCATTCTTGGCTCAGGTGAGTCAGGTGCAGGCGTTTGCCCGCGGCGACGTATTTCTCCGAAATCGAATTGATCGCTTCGATTCCCGATTGATCGTACACGCGCGTGTAATAGAAATCGATTACGACGTCTTCGGGGTCATTTGACACGTCAAACATGTCTTTGAACGAAGTGACGGAGGCAAAGAACAATGGGCCGTGGAGTTGGTAGATCTTGCTGCCGAACTCGTTGAACTTCACGTCCGCGGCGATGTGGGTGGCGTGTTGCCATGCGAACACGAGAGCCGAAACGATCACGCCGAGGATCACGGCGGAGGCCAAGTCGTGCATGAACACGGTGTATGCCGCGACCAGCACCATGACGAACATGTCGCTCGAAGGCATGCGGCGGAACATCTTCAACGACGCCCATTCGAACGTACCGATGACCACCATGAACATCACACCCACGAGGGCAGCCATCGGAATTTGTTCGATCCAGCGAGCGAAGAACAGGACGAAGGCGAGCAGGCAGACCGCAGCGGTGACTCCTGACAGACGTCCACGCCCGCCCGAGTTGACGTTGATCAGAGATTGCCCGATCATCGCGCATCCACCCATTCCGCCGAAGAAACCGCAGACGAAGTTCGCGACGCCTTGGCCGATGCACTCACGGTTACCTTGACCACGAGTTTCAGTGATCTCGTCAATCAGCGTTAACGTCATTAGCGACTCGATCAGACCGACGCCACACAACACGATCGCGAACGGAAAGATGATCCGAAGTGTTTCCAAGTTGAGTGGGGCGAGCACCTCGTACTGCATAAAGAACGGCATCGGCAAGCCGCCACTGATTCCCGATTCGACTTCAGGAATGATGACCTCCGGGGTGACTTCGTCGGGCGGTGTGAGTTTGTCGATGTTGGTACGGACGACGTCATCGACCGATGCGGCTTGCGAGCTGATTAGCGTTGCCGTGACGGCGGTTGCATTTTTGTCGCTCGTGACTGTGGGGGCGATTGGCGACGCTTGGCGGGTATCGGCGATCAATGCCGCTTGCGTGTTCGTCTTCAGCATGTCACCCACGGTTGCCAGCATGTTTTTGCCGTCCTCGGTCGGCATCGAATGGTTGATCGCGACCGACAGTAGCGTGACCGTCAGGATTGCCGCGAGCGAGGCTGGGACCGCTGAAGTGAGCTTGGGTAGCAGGTAAATGATCGCCATCGTCAGGGCGACCAATGCCAGCATGACGGCCAGTGGGGCGCCGCCGAGGAACACCAGGTCGCCGGTTTCCGAAAGTGTTTTGAAGCTGCCCAGCTGTGCCAGCCCGATCACGATCGCAAGACCGTTAACGAAACCGAGCATCACACTGTGCGGAACCATTCGAATCAGCTTTCCGAGTTTGCCGAGACCCACGGCAATCTGTAGCAACCCACACAGGATCACGGTCGGGAACAGATATTCGACCCCGTATTGGGCCACGAGCGAGACCACGACGACGGCCATTGCCCCGGTCGCACCCGAAATCATGCCGGGACGGCCACCGACGACGGCGGTAATCAGACCCATGAAGAAAGCGGAGTAAAGACCGATCAGGGGGGAGACACCCGCAACGAAGGCGAATGCGATTGCTTCGGGGACCAGCGCCAGTGCGACGGTCAACCCGGACAGAACATCGTTTTTGATGGAGTTAGATTGGTGACGAAAAAAGTTCAGCATAACGATTGTGATGGGTACCTTGGAAACACGCTTTGCCCAGCCACGCGGGGGTTAATGATCTCGTGGCGAGGGTCAACGTTGACTGACAAGGTGAACTATCGGTTGCAAAAGCCCTTAAGGGAAGGCAAATCGCGCCAGTGTGGCTGTCGGCACCGCTATGATCCCTCAATGTGGTTGTGGGACGCCGAGCCTCTTTCGCATCAATCGTATGGACTTCGGACGGCGGGATTACGGATATCGCAGGCCCGCGTGGATGGATGCCAGATAGGGGTCGCCGGCGGGAGTGTCTTTGGCTAGTCCGAACGCGACGATCTGGAACAGGAAACCGTTTTTTACGAATACGGAACAATTGTACCGTAGTCGACCGGCGTCTTCGACATCACCAACGATCGTGTACCGAGCCACCGGAACGCCGTAATCAACGATCTCCTCAAGCGACTCGAGCTTCTTGTTCGCTAGCGCCATTTGGTTGGCAAGGTTACTCGCAAGTTCGTCGAGTTCGATCGCTTGGAGTGTTTCCTCGTCGAGCGACTCAATAATCAGGATGCCCATTCGCTCACCGTGTTGAGCGTTGCCGTTGTGAATGACGGCGGCGTTGGCGATCGGGTTGTAGTTGGCTGCCGCCGCACCGGTGGCCATCATCCATTCACTCGAAGGTGCTGAGAAAACCGCACCGCTGGGGCGATGCCGATATCCAACTTCGTCGTCTGATTCACCCTCACCGAGTGTTACGTCGTCCATGATGGTGCCGGATCCATCGGCTCGATTGATCATTTCTTTCCGGATCGAGACGTCAGCACTGTCGGTAACAAACTTCACCGCTCCGTCCCCCATCAGAACGTGCGCCCCGCCAGGGTGAGATTGAGGCCCGGCTCCCGGATTCAAGAAATCACTGGCATCGGCGTCTTGCGGGCTCATCCAGGGGACCGCCGAATCAGGCGACGTCTCCATCAATAACAGTGTATTGCTCAGCCCGTCGGTGACGTCGCGAAAAGCCACGGGATCTGGGCCGGTCATCATGCCGGTTGAATCAACGACGGCTACATAGGTTGTCAGATTCGACGTCTCGCCCGATGAAGGGCAGTGGTAGGTTGGAATGACCATCTCACTGAAAAGAAGGTTGACAGGATCGTTCCACGGCCGGGTCAGGTCGATCTGTTCATACAACGCTTGTTGTTCCATGTATGGAAGCAGCAAGGTTCGCCAGCTGTGCAGCGGATTGCCGTTGGCGTCGACGGTGTAGGCAGGCGGCAACGAATTGTAGATCGAATGATAATTATGCATCGCCAACCCGATCTGTTTGATGTTGTTGCTACACGACATCCGGCGGGCGGCCTCACGCGCGGCTTGCACTGCGGGCAACAAGAGTCCCGCGCAAACACACATCACGGGCAAGATGGCAACCGCGATCAGACCGACAATTAGCACAGTCGAGTTCTTTTTGGGCGGTGGCGTCGCGGGCTGCATCGGCGTCGTGTAGGGAGCCGCGGAATAAGGGCCGGCACCTGCGGGATGGTTCGGATCTTGAGGTTGGCCGGGCGGGTCTTGATGAGTCATCGTTGTTCCTGCTGCGTTAGTTCGCCGTAAGATCGGGTCGGAACGAATGAGGCGTCGCGATCGAGGTGGCTCGACGAGGTCGCGAGCAACCCCTGCTCCCTCGATTGTAACAGACCGCATGGTCGCAAGAGGGGGCGGTTTTCACAGCAGGAAATATTCGAGTGCGCAGCAAAAAAGGCTGGACGCTCTTCGAGAACGTCCAGCCCAATGCCATCAAAAACGACCCCACTACGCGGCCACGGAAGGCCGCCATCGACAAAGTTCTAGAACCGGCGGTTGATCTGAACTTGGAACTCGCTGTCGTAGAAGCGGTCTTCCCAATCCAACGGCACGCTACCAGCGATACGGATGTTGGTCTGACCTTTGTTGATCACGATACCGGCGGTTGTATTGACTTGGTCAACGCTACCGGGGCCTCGTAAGTTACCGTTGGTGGTTGCGACGTTGTCGCCCTCATTAAACGCGGTCGTGTAGTGCAACTCGGTCATCGCGGCTAAGCCGTTGATGTGTGCGTTGCTGCTATCGTCACGAAGCAACCAGCAACCTGCCGAAAGGCTGGCGTAAAACAGGTGTTGATCTTGAAACACACCGTTGTTCGCCGGGGCCACCGAATCGAGCACGGAGTTACCCCCGAGTGCGAAGTCGGTTTGCATGAAACCTTGGAAGAAGCAATCTTCGTTCGGAGTATTGACGAACCCGAGATACGGAGCCAGATACACCGTTTCGTTCTTGATGGTTGTCGTTCCAATCTCAAGATCATCTGCGGTCGGAACGCTGAGCGTCAATCCGCCACCGACCATGCACGTATCACTTGAGTACAACAGACTCTTGAGTGACATTTGCAGGTTGCCGAATTCACCCGCTCTTTGCAGAGTGGCTGCTTGCTGTTGCGCATCGAATCCGTCGGAAATCAATGCCCGCATTTCGAACGAGAACAGACCGTCGAGGAAGGTCTTTTCTCCACCGAAAATGTACCGACCCAAGTACGTGGAATCGTTACCGTTGACGTTCAATGCGCCATCGAAATGGCTGTACGCAAAGAACACTCGATCCTGAGGAATCGGGCTGACGTTCTCGCTTACTTTGAAACGCAAGATAGCGGGGCTACCTACGGTGTACGGAAATGAGGCGCCGAACGTCGGCCCATATCCGGGCGAGTCGCCCAGCATGTTTGGCGCATCGAGTCCGCCGCCGCTGCCCGTCGTGCTGGCCAACGATGTCGCCGCGGCGCTGCTGGCGAAAGTGTTCGCAGCAGCATTGGCCGTGATCGGGCTGTCGATTTGTGAATTCATGTCCGGTTGCGGTGCCGCAGGCATCGGCTCGGACGAGGTCGCCGAATCGTCTACGATCGGAGCACCGTATTCGCCGGGATAGCAAGGTGACACCACTGCCGGTGGGCAACAGTCTTGAACCATTGCGTTGACGAGTTGAGTGCCTGATGAGTCGGCAGCCATCACGCTGCCTCCCGAAATGGACGCCACCGCGAGCAACTGCAGGAGCAGCTGACGCCGTCGTGATGGAGCGTTTGAGTTCCGCCGTAAATTCATTCAAACATCCTTGTTAGTAAATTGCTAAAGACGTGCCATCATTTGCACGGTTCCACCGAGGGGTGATCCTTGTATTAGATCGGCGGATGTGCAGGAATTCCGTGAACAGTTTGTTTCGCAGCGGGGGGCTTGCCCTACTTACCGTTCTCGTCAAAAGAGTGGGGCGGATTGCAGAGCATGTGCAGAGATTACCGCTCGCGGAATTTGTGCCGATTGCGGGCTTTGTGTGGCTGATGGCGGGTGTTGCCGCCTGCACCTTATGGCTGCCGTGTTTAATTCTCAGCGGCGAGCATTTCGGTCGCTCGGATGACTACCGGACGTGCCCAGGCGTCGTCTTGGTAGAGCCGGATGAGCCCCCGCAACAAGTTGGTTTTCGCCGCCGGGTTCATCTTTTCACTTGCTTGGAGGCGTTCGAGCAAGATCGCAACCCGGGAGTCGCCTTCCAGCTCGCGTGAATCTTCCGACTCGAGCCGATCGAGTTCGTCACGCACGAGACGAGTCAGTCGAGCGAGTTCCCGCGAATCGGATTGAACGTCGTCCGATGCGAAAACATCGAGCCAAGCGTGAAGATGAGTCTGGGCCTCTTCGGAAGATGACTCACGCAGCTTCATCGCTTCGACAAACGCTTGTGATGCCGGATCGAGTTTGGCAACGCCTCCGACGCGGCGTGCCCGGGCGGACAGCCGTTTGATTGTTTGTTCGAGTTCGGCTTGCCGTTGCCATTTCCGCACCTGCTCGGCGTTTTGATCGTCGGGATACGACTCCAGGAAACGGTCGATGAGGGTCGAGTTGAGCGTCAGATCGCCCTCTTGTTCAGCCGATTGCAACGAAGCAAACATGGTATCCGCGGACGGAACTTGGACGGCTCTCACAAACAAGTAGACTCCTCCAGCCAGGATGGCGACCATTGCCGCGATGGAGGCAATCTGCATCCAGTGGTGAGCCGGCGAGACCGCGGGTTCGGGACCAAAGTATCCGGATTCCGCTTCTTCGGTAGCGATCGTTTTAAAACTGTCTGTCGGAACGATCGGCGACTCGGTTTCGAAGTCGGTGTCGTGAGAATCGAGGCGAGGGTTGTTTGATGTCGCGCTGTCTGGAGGCACGGTGGCCGCGGTCGCGAGGTCATCACGATTCTTCGTTTTATCCTCGCCGTCATCGAGTAACGAGACGGGTTTCACCGTCGTCACATCCACGTCGTCGGACGGCTTATTTGCCGTATCAGCGTTTCGAATGTTGGACGAATCGGTTAGATGAGAGTGCTGGGTATCGGACGGATCGTCGGAACTGTCACGTGTGACGATGCCGCTTCTCGTGATGTCGTTTTCTAACGCCACGGTTCGCTCACGCTGCAAACCCGCACGAGTTGCCTTGAGCCGTTTGGATACCGACAGCGCCGTGGGCGGTCTTTGTTTGGGGTCTTTCTCGAGCAAGTGATGAACGATCTCAACCACTTCGCGCGGGATTTCGGGGTTGATCAGGTCGAGCGGTACGGCGCGGTCCCGTTTGAGCGACTCGATCACCTGCGTGAGTTTTTTACCGGCAAACGGCGAGCGTCCAGCCATCATCGCGTACATCACACTGCCCAACGCATACAGGTCGGTACGCGGTGTGATCGGTCCATCACCGGCTTGTTCGGGTGCCATGTAATCAGCGGTGCCGAGTACCGAACCGGCGAGCGTTTGCTCGCCATAGCCGAACAGTTTGGCGATTCCAAAGTCAACGAGTTTGACGTGGTTGTCTTCGGTCAGCAACAAGTTCGCGGGCTTCAGATCGCGATGAATGACACCGATATCATGCGCGTGCTTGAGCGCGGACGTGATCTGAATCGCGATGTCGACGGCTGGCAACCATCCCATCCGTTTGACATCTCGGATGCGTTGTTGCAGCGACTCACCGTGGACCAATTCCATGATGTAAAACAGTCGCCCTTTTTCTTCGCCGTACGCGATCAGACGGACGATGCCCGGATGCCGGAGGCGGCGGAGCGTTTCGATTTCGGCGTCAAAGCGTCGGCGAAAACGCATGTCATCGGCAACGTGTTGGGCGATCAATTTGACCGCGACAAGTTCGCCCGATTTCGCATGGATGGCTTCGTAGACCGAGCCCATTCCACCGCGGCCGATGACTTTGCCGATCTTGTACGGGCCGAGATACTCGAACTCACTCATGCTGTTGTTCCGCCGTTGGTTCTGGAATCAGTTGTCGCCGTTTGCTTGTCCGTCGCCTGGAACACCAACGCTCCAATGGGGGCGAGGCGTTGGCGATACGACGACCTCGATCGACTGATCTTCTTGCATTTTACGAATCGCGTCGCCGGCTTGTTGAACCGCCGCTGCAGTAGTCAGCGGCGAGAGCGTGACGCGGAAAGATTCGGTTTCACCAGGACCGAGTTCAACGGTCCGTCCCTGCGAATGCTCAAAACTGCGGGGGTTGGGGAAGTTGGTAGCCGGTTCGAGACCACCGACGTAACCGTCTTCGATCTCGGCGCAATTTTTCCACAACACGAACCACGGCAGCGTCGATGTCTTGAAGCGAACGGACAGCCCGCGAGCCCGTTTTGCGTCAGCGAGCATGGCGTGTGCCATTCCCGACTCATCGCTGATCGGTTTGGCGAAGTAGACCCGTTCGCGGTAGCCAGAGGTTGGACCATCGAACCGTTCCCAGTCGTCGATTTCTTCGGCAGCATGGTCGTCACGGGGAGCAACTTCCTCCACCGCAATGTTCAACCGGGCGTCTTTGCCGAGCACGGGAGCCCCGATGTTAACGTGGTACAGCATCTGCATTGTCGCAGGCGTGGAAAGTTCGTTGGTCACGTCATCGAGCAGTTCGACGTCGTTGCGGTCGGCATGAATTCGAACCCGGGTTCGCATCCGCAGACGTTTAAAGAAGAGCCGTGCTTCGATCGTTTCTGCGACCAGTTCGGCCCGTCCTGATGCTTCATCAAATTCGACCGAAATCGCGTCGGCGGGCGTGTTGGCGATGTGTCCGTGTAACGGGTAGACCAGTCGTCCGGAGGCATCGTGTTCGGGGGCACCGTTGCTTTCGAGCCCGCAGCGAACGACGAGTTCGTCAAAACCGGACAGCCAACCCAGACCGCTCGGCTCGCTGACGTCGACGTAATTGGGGTGAACCGGGCCGACCACGGGCGATTGCCACTGGTAGCGAACTCCTTCCGCCTGCATCCGCCAAAGCGACATGCCGCGCGTCGGCAGAATGTCGACGTGCATTTTGGAATTGGCCATGCGGATGATCTCGACGCCTTCGCTGACGCCACCTCGGAAAACTCCGCGGCGGATCGTCAAATCTCCCACGCGGGTTTCGATCGTCAGGTTCAGCGGGCTCGATTCGTCCCACTCAATTCGCTCTTCGCGGTCTTCTGTTGTTCGTACGACGATGGATTCGGTCGGCATGACGGGAATGGGGGCTGAGAGTATGTGAAAGTGAACTGTTGTATCTATGGGCGGCGAATGATACCGAAACCACCCAGCGGCGCGCCGGTTGGTTCGAGTCGCCACAGGTGCAAATGGTTGAAAAAATGCGTAAGGTGAATTCTGTTCGCTTAATCCGTAGCGTTCTGGTGCGTTCGGGGACAATCCGGGTATTCTATCGACCGCGGCGATCCTAGCCGCCCCCGATCCTCCCACCTATTTTGCAAATCCGTTAGCGGAACTCACCAGATGAGCAACGTGAAATTAGCTGAAGGCCTCGTGCAAGGTGACCGTGTCACCAAGTTACTCGATTCGGCAATGGATGCGGGTGACGGTCTTTTACGTTTGACACCGACTTGGGTCCCCCGATCGTTCTTGCATCCCGGCCGCCGGATCAAACTGCACCCTGGCGATTATTACCGGTTCGGTGCCGATCGGGGCGGAATCGACGAAAGATGGTTCGGAAGCACCACCGAGGCGGCCAATGAAGGACGGGTGTGGCACGAAGGGCTGAGTTTTTGCCTTTTCGAAGGGAAAAAATTCTTGCTCAAGGACGCCGTTGCCGAGCGTGGTGCTGACCTCGTTGGCGAGTCGATTTTTGAAAAATACGAACGTTGGCCGGTGTACTCGAAGTTTTTCGACAACATGGGCCCCATCCCCCACCACATGCACCAATCCTTCGAGGACGCCAAACTCGTCGGCCAAGAGGGCAAGCCGGAGAGTTATTACTTCCCGCCACAACTCAACAACGTCGACAATAACTTCGCCTACACGTTCATGGGGCTCGAACCGGGAACGCAGCCCGAGGACGTCCGTCGATGCCTGGAAAACTGGAACGCCGGTGACAACGGAATTCTCGATCTCAGCCGTGCCTACCGGCTCAAACGCGGCACCGGTTGGTTGATCCCGCCGGGCGTCTTGCATGCACCCGGTTCATTGTGCACGTACGAACCCCAATGGGGCAGCGACGTGTTCGGCATGTATCAGTCGATCGTCGAAGGCCGCTACGTCCCGTGGTCGTTGCTCGTCAAAGACATGCCCGAAGAAAAACACCAAAACCTCGACTTCATTGTCGGTCAGTTGGATTGGGACAAGAACGTCGACACCCATTTCAAGAACAGCAACTATCTCGAACCGGTCCGCGACGAAAATCGCAGCGGTGACGGCTACGAGGATTTGTGGATCGTCTACGGCACCGTCGACGGACAACAACTCTTCAGTGCCAAGGAGTTGACGATCCAGCCCGGCGCGAAGTGCACCTTGCAGGACGGTGCGACCAGCAGTTGGATCACGGTCCAAGGTCGTGGCCGAATGGGATCACTCGATCTGCAAACTCCAGCGATGATCCGCTTTGGCGAAAACACGACCGATGAAGTTTTCATCTCGCACGTCGCGGCCACCAAGGGCGTCGAAATCGAAAACCTCGGCAGCGAACCGCTCGTCGGACTCCGCTACTTCGGCCCCAACGCCCACTCGGACCTGCCCAAGGCAGGCTCCTGATCAACCGCCGATTGGCCAATTTAGAAAGACAAGTTGACTGGTTTGCCGATCGCTCCGTCGATCGGTGTTCAGTCCTGGCTAGCCGGACTCGCTTGAGCGGTCCGGCTGCCGATTCTGAAACCATCAACCTCGCACGTGCGGCTTAGTACAAACGGAACTCGATCGAGCCGTTCAGGACAACCGCGTCGTCGGTGGTCATCTGGCCAGCTTGCCAAGCGGCAAAGTCTTCGATGTAGTTCAATCCGAAGACAGCGCGGGCCGGGATTCCGAAGCAATCGAAATCGGTTTTTAGATCGAAACCGTACGTGGTGGTGAAGTCACCGATCGTTCCGGTATTGAATCCGCCGGCGCCGTCGTCGCCGACATAGCTACCATCAAGGTCGTACAGACCCAGTGTTAGGTCGAGCCAAACGGGCGTGCGACCGAATGCCGTTTGCCAGCCGGTGACGACTTTGGCACCTTGGTAATCGGACTGGATGTCATGCCCAACGGTGTCTTGGTCCCAGTTCATCATGCTGTAGCCGAAGCCCGCAGAAAGATGATGGTTGCCAAAGTCCCAAGTGTCGCGCAGCAACACATCAACACCGATCATTTCGGCCGAGTCGGAGATGCCGTATGTGACACCTGATTCGATGCTCGTTCGATAGCCGTCGAAGCGGTGATGCCCCGAAAGGCCGAGAACGGTCCCGACCGAATCGCCTGAGTCGTTGGCGAGTTCGGGCAGCAGCGGAGCCCAGATCCCGATGGATGAATTGAGTTCGGTGCCTTCTATGGCGGATGCCGGATTGGCACCGAGAGTGAGCCATCCGGTGAGCGTCATGACGACGATCCCGCTGAGGCTCCACAGTGATCTATTGCAACGCATGGCCGGAGTGTTCCACGGTGATAATAGGGTTAGGGTGCTAAGCCAGCCTCGGCACCATCTTACGCACTCGATGGTATCGGAGCCCGCGTCGACATCCCTCGATCGGACCATGAACTTTTTATCCCACGAATTTCAAAAACAGTGAAGTCGCTCGGCATGGCGAAACCCTGCGAACGGATGTCTTTTTGTTCAAGTCGCGAGGTCATTTTGCCGGTGATGGGTTATAACGATCGATATGGATGCTCCACCCCGATCCTCACCTGATGCCATCGATCCGGGCGACAACTGCGAGTCGCTCGATGAGATCATGCTCACTTCCTTGGAGGCATTAGCAGAATCGGAGTACTCGGACTCGCCTGCGGCTCTGCTCGCGTTTCTGCCTGAAACCGATCCCGAATCACGCCATTTCGTTTTGGTCGAATTGATCAAACTGCACATGACCATGGCGATGGATTCGGGAATCCCGCGCCCGCTCGACGACTACTACGCCGCTCTGCCTGACCTGATCTCCCCCGCGACGACGCCGCTCGATCTCGTCATGGAGGAAATCCAGTTGCAGCGAGAGTGCGGCCGCGAACCCGAGTTCAATGCCTTCGCCCAGCGTTACCCGCAGTTCGCCGATTCGCTCGCCCCGCTGCTCGGCGTCTGCGAAACCTCCATGCCGCGTGAGCAAACGCAACCACCTGAGCCGATCAAATCAGGGACCAGCGTCGACGATTTTGAGATTATTCAATTGCTCGGCAAAGGCGCCTTCGCACACGTTTACCTGGCCCGACAAATTTCCATGACGCGGCTGGTCGCGTTGAAGGTATCGCGATGGAAAAAAGTTGCCGACGCCAACGATGGAGAATCGCGGGCGCTGTCGCAGTTTGACCATCCCAACATCATCCGCGTTTTCGATCAGCGTTTTCTCAATGAACCGCCGCTGCATCTTCTCTACATGCAGTTTCACCCCGGCGGCACGCTCGCCGATGTGATTACGAAAGTCAAAGCGACTCATCGCAACCAATTGCGTGGAAAACTGCTGCTGCGCTCGGTCGATGAAAACCTCTTGGCATCGGCCCAGGTCGTTCCCGATAACTCAGTCGTACGCGAATGGATTCATGACGCGGAATGGCCCAAACTCGTCGCTTGGGTAGGGATCCAATTGGCACATGCCCTGCAAACCGCGCACGATTCCGGGGTGCTTCACCGCGACGTCAAACCCGCCAACGTCTTGCTCACCGCGGAAGGCACTCCGCAGCTTGCTGATTTCAATGTCAGCCTCGCCGGTGCGGCAGGGCGTGCCGGCGCCGCCTGCTCCCTCGGCGGTTCGGTCGGCTACATGTCTCCCGAACATCTGCGGGCGATCACCGCCAACCTGATGGCGCCGAAGGAAGACGTTCGTGAACGCGCCGATTTGTATTCTTTGGCCGTATTGCTTTGGGAGCTTTGGCAAGGCCAGCGGCCATTCAATTGTGCGAGTTCCGCCAGTTCATGGTCACAAGCCGTCAGCAATCAACTCGACGCCAGGTCGGAAGAACTTAAATCGCCCGCGCGCGACAATACCGCCTCGCAACGGGTACTCGAATCGGTGCTTCGCAAGTCTCTCTCGTTTGATCCGGCGCTGCGGCCATCGAGCGGTTCGGAGATGGCTGCGAGTCTGCGGTTGGCTTTGTACCCTGAGGCGGCTGAACTATTCGAGCCGAACCAACGTTCTTGGACCGCTTGGTTGATGCGACGGTCTCCTTGGTGGGTCACGATCGTGGTCATCCTCTTGCCCAACATGGCCGCCGGCCGATTCCATTTTCTCTACAACATGAACGAGATCATGACACCGGAGACGCAACAGGGGCTTGTCCGGCTCTCTTATCAAATCAACCTGACATTCTTTCCAATCGCCGCCCTGTTGGTGATTGTGTTGACGCGGGCACCGGTGCGAGCGTTGCGGACCGCATACGCTGGTCATGCCGTCGACCATTCCGATCTCAACGCCACGTTGCAACTCGGACACCTCGCCGCGTTGATCAGCGGTGGATGCTGGATCTTCGCGGGCGTGTTGATGCCGTATCTTCTCGGGCAGCGTTTCCCTGGGTTCACGACCAGTCAGTCGATTCATCTTTTTGCGTCCTCGTTGATCTGTGGCGGCGTTGCGATGATCTATCCGTTCTTTTCATTGGGATTGATCTGCGCCGGAGCCTACTATCCCAAAATGATTCGTCCCACGATGCAGGACCCGGATTTCGATCGCAACGCCGCACGCGTTATCTCGCAAAGCGAATCGTACCTGCTCATCGCCGCTTTAATTCCGCTCGTCGGCGCAGCATTGTTGATCTTCAGTGAAAGTCAATCGCGACGCTTCATGTTGATTGCGATCGTCGCCGGAATGATCGGCTTGCTCGCATCATTCATCGCCTATCGAAAGATCGTTCAGATGTGGAGACGCCTCGCCGAAGTCCTCTCGGCATCAGGAGCTACCGTTCCAGGCGACCGTCGCGGCAACTCGGCTGCGTCACAATCCAGAACTTGATAAGCGAAGAAGTTGATCGATTATGCGTGCAACCTTGGCAGACATTATTGAAGATGTGGCAGCAGTTCGTCAACCAAACTTTCATCGATGTTCGAAAGTGATTTGGCGACTTTCTTGCGTTCATCGGAAGTGAACAAGTCGATCGCTTTGGCGATCCAGTGCGTGTGCTGAAAGTAATGATAACCCTTGCGTTTCTTGATCTTGACACGTTCGTCGCTTAGCCCACCGATCAACGTGATCATCGTATCGCACCGCTTTTTGTAGTTGCACATCGAGAGCTTATAGGCGGCCAACTGATCTTCGAACGTGATCGATTTCTTGTTGACCTGTTGCGTCAGATGATCGGCTAAATAATCGAGTGCTTCGCGATCTTTTGCCGAAACACTGTGAACCAACAACTCCACGTCGCCGCACTGCATGAAATCTTTTAGCCATCGTGGATCAAGGCGAACGCCGCTTTTCTTTTGACCGCTTTGGTTCCCGTCTTCGGTGTCGTTCCAGGACCAATCGCCAAACAAACTATCGCGACCCAGACTCTCAATCGTCTCTCGGAGATGCTGATACTTGGATTCCTCTTGTTTCGCTTTGGCGGTCTTCTTTCCGGTCGGCTTGGATTCGGCTAGTTGTCGGTACAGAGGTGAGAATTCCTCATAGACCATTT
This sequence comes from Aporhodopirellula aestuarii, assembly GCF_023701485.1. GTDB lineage: Bacteria > Planctomycetota > Planctomycetia > Pirellulales > Pirellulaceae > Rhodopirellula > Rhodopirellula aestuarii. The sequence continues at coordinate 3,281 of NZ_JAMQBK010000045.1, read as the reverse complement.
CGGGAGTGTAACTCTGAATGGCCGCGCGCAAGCACAGCGAGAGTAATTCCTCAGGCGCGTCTGCGTGATGGCTCGCGATGAGCCCAACGTGGGAAGGCTTGCCCTGGTCGATGGCCCAGTTCACGATCGAATTCAGGATTTCGGTTCCAGTCGAATTCTTTCCGCGCAGCGTCAGCAAATCTCTCCATTGATCAAGAATCAGTTTTGCAAACTTTTGCAGCGATGCATCATTGCGATGAGTGAAGCATGCCCAACCACAATCGAACTGGTTGATAAGTTGATCGACTTTGGTTTTGTCTGCGGCACTCAGCTTGGATTTTCCGATCCATGACTGCAGTTCCGCGAGCACACCTTTTAAGGCATCCAAGACAAGTTTTGTTCGAGCTTTCGAATGAGTCTCGCGAATTGCCGCCGCGACCTGCCACGATTCGTTGCTGTGGAGCCCGTTGACGAGCAGTTCGTTGACTTCAGGTGTGTCAAACAACGCGAGACGAGAGTAAGTCGCCACGCGAACATCGCGTTGTTTCGAACCAGCCTGCTGCATGAGCAGTTCGAGATCTGCGGGATCGTCGCCGAGGCACGCAATCGCAGCGAGTTTCATTTCTTTCGATCCGTTTTCGAACGCATCGAGCACCATCGGTCGTGCCTTCGCCGGCGCAAGACGATGCAAAATGCGTAATCGACGGCCGTCACCGCTCTTACCTTTGATAGCGATCGCGTACTCAATCAACGGGACGATTGACGGGCCATAATCACCGACGATCTTTTCCATCAAATCGGCCATCTCCGAATATCGATCGTCGAGACCTGCGATCGCGTGATTGACCAATCGCGGATCTTGAAAAACGCCCTGTTGATAGGCTTCACGGACCGTTTCGAGGCGTCCTGACCCGCCGCTGGTGAGAGCGTCGATAACCGGTTTGAGCAGTCGTGCGGGCGTTTGCGTTTTTGTCAGCGGGATCCCGATGCTTTTGATCGGTTTGATCCGACCTTGGCCGCCGAGTTCACCTTGCGTGTATAGGATCGCCATCACCAGCGAACTGAGATCGAGAAGAGCTGCCGCTGATTCTTTTGGATTGGCTTTGATCAATCGCTCCACGCTCTCGGCAACCTTTGCGAACACCGGAGCCTTCGCTCCGCTCTTGTTCAATACCGGAATCAGTTTCTTCAATCGGAAATCGTCGGCAGCAAGATTGCTACCCGCGATCGCCAACCGTCGGGTCTCGTCGAACACTTGATGCAATGCGGCAATCGACATCAGAACGGTTCCTCAGAACGAACATCGGGATATCTAAACGTCTGGAATGACTGTGGGGGCGGTGGCGGCAATCGCGTCAGCGAAACACGGCAATTTCGCCCGCTCGGTGTCACCGCGTGTCACGATTCGATCTACCATGATGCGGTGCAGCGACGTGTGCGACAACACCACCTTCATGCTATCGGCTGTCGACTCGCCGCTGATGCCGACCGCCGACAACGGCCACTTCCGGGCGAGGTCCGCGATCGTTTTCCGTAATGGATCGAGCTGATTGGCTCCCGCGCAACGTCGATCGACGTCAGCGAGAACCCGAAACACGAGGTCGACCGACCAATGTTCGTCGGCCGTGCGACCTGCCGGTTGGCTGGCGACCAGATCAGGCGGTAACTCAGTGCCCGTTTCGATCCGGTCGAGCAGCGTGCGGCAAAGGAAATGCAAGGTCTGCGCCGCCCAATACGCACTCCGCAAACATAACGCAGGCGGTTCACCGGGAGCGTCCAGGCGAGCCAAGCGATCAGTGTTCGTAATCAGCGTCCGCAGGCGAGTCTCATCATCGGATGTCAAAGCGTGCGTGTCCGATGAAGAAACCACCACCACGCTGCCCTGGTTGATTGCGTCGAATACGTCACTAACCGGCAGGCTCATGCTGTCTTTTCCTTCTGAACAACTTCCGCCAATTGCGATTGTAGCCGTTCGCCTTTGACCGGATCGACGGCGCGGACATATCCGATCATCCCGGTGAGCCAACCATAGAAATCGTCATGTCCGTCACGGTTTTGTGCGGCGAGTCCTTCCGTTTTTGCATGGTGAAGGATTGCTCGCAAACGACGAACCGTCTCGCGCGGTACGTTCACGCGATCATTGACCACCAAACCTGTCACCGATTGCCGATTGTTGCGTCGTTGAATTCTCGTCTTGGAATCGTTGATCGCAAAACGTTCGTCGCGGACAATCCCGCTGACGCGATGGATTAAATATCCGATCTGCGACTCGCCCTTCTCGCTCGTCGAAAATGAGAGATCGTCCGCGTACCGCGTGTACTTCCATCCCAATTTTTCACAAAGGCCCGTAAGTCGTCGGTCCATCGATCGACAGACCAAGTTGCTGATCGCGGGGCTGGTGCAGGCCCCTTGTGGCAATTGCCGCGAGCCCGTTGCCAGCCACAGACGCGGGCTGCTCTGGCCACCTATATCGCTCGTATTGACGTCGACGGGCGTGCGAGGTGATTCCGTGCAGAGCAGTGCGAGCACCGTGGCGACTTGGCGGCTGTATCCGAGTGATGCGAACCATCCACGCACACGCGGAAAAGTGATCGTCGGAAAGAAATCGGATAGGTCCATGTTGACGATCACGTCTTGGCCGACATGAGGCTCTGCAGCCGTTACGGTGCTGCGGCGAAGTACAAATCCATGTGCGGCGGGGTGTGGCGGAATCAATCGCAAGATTTCGTGATCGATCCAACGGCAACACGCCGCAATTTGAGGCCGCGGGGCGGCGAGTGATCGTGTGCCGCCGTTCTTTTTGGGAACGCGAAAGTGAACATAGTGGCACGACGCTTGTGCATCGCGATGGTATGCCAACCAACGAAGCCTTCTTGCGGAGAATCCGATCGCGCCGGCGAGTTGTTCCGGAGTTAGAAGCATTGGCAGCCCCGCAGCTGATAAACGCTCTTGGTCCGTTTCACGCTGACTGAGCTCATATGAAACACCATCGCCGAGATAGCGAAAGAGATCTGCGGGGGTTGATGTACGACGCCGAGTCAACCACGAAAGGTCGAGTTGTTTCTTGAGTCGGACTGCCGATAAAGGGCGCTGCCGATGCGATGGCGTGTGCTCGGACGCTGCGAGATGATCCGGCCGACCTGAATTCGGCGGCGCGATCAATCTGCGTAGCGAGTCCCAAACGGACATGCGATTACCTTTTCGAGATGGAAACACAACAAACGGGAAAGGAAGCGGTGAACCGACCGAAGCCAACTTCGCGTCTGAGGCCCGATTCGTCGGGTCCCCTCTCCATCGGTGAG
>NZ_JAMQBK010000044.1 GCF_023701485.1 Aporhodopirellula aestuarii | reverse complement strand
GGCTGGACATGAAATCGCGTAACACCTCCGGTGCACTCGATCCGGGTCTGCCGGTAGCCACGGATGCCAAAGGACTGATACAACAAGGTGGTGGACATGTGCGTTTTTCAAAGAAGACGTGAGAAATCTCCTTGAAAGATGGCATGTCCACGCTTTTACCTCCATATGCCGAACTTTCGATCGCACTCAGCCTCGCGCACCCGTCAGTCGGATGAGCCATAATTACGGCGTTGGGCCGCCAGGTGGTTGCCTAGGAATCGCCTTGATCGTGATCGCAACTCCTGCAGGACTAATCACTGGAGCAGTTGTGGTGGCCACTATCGCCTTCACCGTTTTTGACACGGCCTGGGTATGTCTGTCGGTCTTGTTGCTGATCGCGACCGTACCTGTTTTGGCCCTGCTTGGCGGGGCTCACGTAAACCCTGATCGGCAAGAACCTGTCAAACTCAAAGATTGCCCAAAGTGCGGACGCGTTTCGTCGAAAGGGACGCGAATTTGCCCGCGATGCCACCACAGATTCGACGCCGCGTTTTCTGAGTGATTGCCTAATAGTAAGGTTCTCACACCACTTGCGTGTATGTCGTGGTCAAACACCGCCCCACGTGGGCAAAAAGGTGTCGGACACGAATGGCATGGGCGTAAGCCTATCGGATCAACAAGTTGTTGATGCGGCGGGTGAATCCCTCAACCCCTAGTGCTAGCAAATATGATGCGACAGCGTTCAGCATCTTGAGTGCCGATCTGGATTTGAAATCACGGCGAAGTTTCTTTGAAATGGTGGTTGTCTACATCACTACTCCCAGGAGGCTTCACCGTGAAGAATCAGTTTACCGATTTGCCAGCAGATGTTCAAAGCAAACTGCGATCGACCAAATCACTCTGCCTTGATCTGCTGCTGCCCAAAACCGAAGTTCTCGCCATTTGCGTTTCGATCGGTCATGGTTATCGCGATCGAATCTACAATCTCATGATCGTGGTCTGGATGTTTTATCACACAGATTCTCTTGAAAGATCACAATTGCCAACAGGCGGTCACTCGTTTGAACGCGTGGCGTGTCGGCCCGCGCATTTGCGAAAGTCAGTAGCTTGACAACCGCGTATTGCAAGGCACATTGTCGATTTTACGAAGAACGGCTTGCGCAGTTTTTTGAATGAAACCTATTCCTAGTTCATCGACTTGAGGCGATCGCGGCACCGATGAGAATTCCAACCAGAAACAGTATCGGAGTTCCAAACAGCAACACGTACGAACCAGGTGGCACACCGTAGGCACCATGTGCGGTTGGGGTTACTAAAAGTTCTGTATTCGGAAACAGGTAGGCAATCCCAAATATTCCGGCAGCGAACAAAGCCGCCAAGGCGAAACCACAAAGCAACGACCAGGCGATTGTTGCTGCACAGCCAGCACGGGTTTCCCCATCACTGATTGTCATTGTGTGAGTCCTCATCGTCAGTTTTCGGTTTCCACGGATGCATCGGGACTGATCTCGTTCAAGTATGCGGTCTCACCGTTCTTCCTCAACTCTCCTCGTCTAATCGCCGTCACGATTGCGGTCACTGCTGTCTTTACTTCTGGCCCGATGGATGCGAGATCGCTTAGGACGTTCAGCTTATTGGCGATGCCTCGTCTTCGGATCTCCAAGCGTTTCGGCAAGTACCGGAATAGCCGGCACAAGCGAGTGCGTTGTTGGAGCAATCATCCTAAGGGCGTACGCGTCCCACGATGAGATTTTCGGGTTAGCCGATCAGGCATCGCTTCGAGTGCTTCGATCGCTGTTTGCCTTTCGCTTTGAAACAAACCGAGTACCGAAATGGTATGTAATTGAATGCCTTCGTTCTTGCCGCATAGCTTGCTGGTCAGAATTGAAACGGTCTCGTCCTGGCCCGGATCGAAGTGCCGTTAGCGACAGTTGCGTCATCGGCCTGCTACGCAGTATGTCGACCAAATCGGGGATTGCAACTATCGCATCCGCTCTAAACTCGGCGAGCTGCTCTTTTCGGCGCATCATTCACGACCTGCGTCGTTCAGTCGCGCCGGACTTGACACAATCGCATGTGCGATGGATACGCTAATCGTTACAGACGAGATCAAGAATGGGGAGGCTACTATGAGGGTAATCAGCATCATGGTGATGCCATGGGCAGCGTTTCCGACCGGATCGTAGCTCGCGCCCGAATGCTTCCCCGTTGCACGTCGCCCTGATATTAGCGAATCAATCGTGTCGAAGCCCCAGAACAGCAGGAACACTCCCGCAAAGCTGAGCAGCAGACCGACGACGACACCAATGACCAATCCAGAAAGATACCAACCGGCCACCCATTTCAGTCGCGTCTTCGTCAAGCCGAATCGGTTTGCGGTGGAAGGCTCGATCGGAGGCAGCGCCCAAGAATACCTTTGTATCCTTGGCAGGAGATGCAATTTGGACTGTTTCAAAACGAATCGATGGCAGCGGTGAAAGACAGCCGCGACTCCAAACACCGCGAGTAGGAATGTTAACCGTAGTGCCAGTAACAACACATCTTCGATCATGGAATTTCATGTTTGGTTGTGGGTGATTCACTTACTACTTCGATGAATGCTCTGTCCTTAACGCAGGCGGTTGCCGATCGCTTTCTGGCCGATCAGTCGCAGGAAACAGTTTCGTAAGAAGCTTCGGCAGCGTCTCACCACGGGCGTCGAACGAAATGATCGTCCCTTCTTGATCCACCAAAATTGCGGTTGGAATCGCCGTGATCTCGTATCGCTTGGCCATCGATTCGCCGTCCGCGTCTTGATCATAGATCGATGACCAAGGAATCTCCGCTGACTCGATGTACTCTTCCGCCTTCTCACGGTCGCGGTCCAAACAAATGCCGAGCACTTCAAAACCTTGATCGTGATAAGCCTCGTATTGCGCCTTGATGTTGGGAATCTCCCGTCGACATGGCCCACACCACGACGCCCAAAAGTCGACGAGTACCACCTTTCCTACATAGTCCGTCCAGACAACCGATTCACCGCTAAACAATTTTCCATTGACGACGATTGGCTTACCGATCAGCTCGATCTGTGTCTCCATTTTATCGGCGAGTGATCGCAAGCTAGCAATCGACGCTTTATTGTCTCCCTCCTCGCCATCAAGTTCGACCAAAAGTTCGGCGAATTCTCGGTAGACCCGAACCGCTGCTTTTGGCTTCGATGCCTGCTGCAGACTGCCGGCCAAGCCCTTGGCTATTGCAACTCCCAAGGGTGCAGGAAGACCGTCGACCTTTTCGCTGGCAAGCTCTTTGGCATCCATGATCAGTTGATCCACTTCTTCGTCAGACATTTCATCCGCATTGTTGGACCGAGTCTGCAATGCATTCAGCTTCGGCAGCAGCTTCATCAATGCCGAGTTCGGTATCCTCGGTAGTGCAACGGTTTTCGCGGGTTGCGACAGGTCGATTTTAGAGCTCTCCTCTGCCTCTACTCTGTCATCTCGATCGAGCCGGAATTGCGAGAAAGTGACTTTGACTTCATCGGGGGTCGTTTTGACCCCTGAGACTCCTGTTTGCAACGTCTGCCCGGCCGTAATCTTCGCCGTGCCCAATTCGTGCCAGCCCTCGCCGACGTGGCGGACAAGTGCTCGCACGGTTTCGCCGACCACTTCCAAACGTAATTCGACATCACGCTCGGCATCCAGCGGGAAATCAACAAACTTGCCCATCCGCGTTCGCTTGGCGTCGATTCGCTGCTCAAAGTTGGTGTAGTAGGATTTCTTACCTCGGCGAATAAAGCTGGCACGTTCCAAGCGAATGTAGTTTTTCGGGTCCTGCATCAGCACCAACCCGCCGCTGACATAGGCGTAGGGCAGTTCCGGCAGCGGAAGATTTCCGTGGACGACCGTTGAAGCCGAAAAGTCACCGCTGACTGAACGCAGCACACGTGGGGCATTCATGCGGTTTCCTTCAGCATCCAGCCCGTGAGCCCCTGGGCCGAATGTCACTGTGACAGAGTCGTCACCAATCTCAAAACGGCAATCTCCGTCTGGATCCACCATTTGCCCCCAACCGTCGATTGTCCCGTACAGCGAATCGGCGGCAGTCGCCGAGAGTATCGACAGAACAACAACTAATCCCGCAGCAAGTAATCGCTTCATTTTGGTGGTCCTCGTGGTGGTGGTCGTTAGTACTATCTACTGAGCGGTGCCGCGGTCGCATCATGACGCGCATACTTGGCATATTTTGGCATAGCATCCCAACGGGTTGGAGGCCCGAGACCGCGGTCGCAAAATGGGTTCCTAGCGAACATCTTGCCGATAATCGATATTCCGTGGGAATGTTCGTCATCAGGATGGTAACTGCCCGCTAGATACATATGAGCGAGTTCGGAAGCCTTTCTTTTCCGCCACGATTCTTCTTACTGAGCTAGACCTCTCGCCCGATCATAACATGACAAAAAAGCTAAATCCTTACGAATCAGGACGAGTTGCGGGCGAAAACCGCAGAGCCGACCCGACCGAAGGTCCCGCGGTGCTTCATCGTGGACTCGGGGCGTTGGTCGGATCGATCTATGGCAGCTGCCTGGTTCCATTTATTGCGTTTATGCTGATCGCCATTGCAATCAAGTCAGGCCTTTTCGCTTGGCTCGGCATCGAAGGCGGGAGCATAGAGCTCGGACTGGTCTTTCTTCCCGTCTGCACGTTGTCAGGAGGAACTTTAAGTGGCTTGATTTGTGGAGCGACGAGAGGACAACGTCGCTTGTTGTCTCTCGCAGTTGCATCGATAACGCCTGTAATTTGGCTCATCTATGGAGCCTTGTTCAGTACCAATGTGAAGGGGACCATCTTCATCGCTTTCACAGTTTTGTTGAGCGCGATCGGTAGCACACTTCTCTGTCACTGGCTTATCGGTTGGATTTTGCGAAACCGCCGTAAGGTTGTTGAATTGTTGCAAGCTGATAGCAATGCGTCGCCGGGGTTGGCTGCCGCAGGTTTCCAAATGTTTCTCACGGTTTGCATCGTTGCCGGCATGGTGACCACCTTCATCGCGGCAGGCAAAATAGCGGGGTTTCTTGCCGGCATCACGGCAGGTGCCGGCATCGTTGGCATGTTGAGTGGACTGCACCTGCTTGCTTCCTATCCAAATCGCATCCGCATCGGCACCCTGACAACCATTGTCTGCGTCTTCGCCGTTTTGATTCTGCTCTTCCTGCAACTCTATCAGTAAACCCAATAATCCATGAAGTTAGAAAAGCACGAATTGGCGGATCTTGCAAAGCGCAGCGACCAGCGCGCCTTCCCACCGTCGCATGCAGTGCTTGTTGGTGGCGTGCTCGGATTTGCAACCGTAATCCTGTTGGCAGTCGTTATCCCTCATCTGTGACAACGGAGTCCTACGGACACGCCGAAAATTGGGTGAGAGTTGCGAACCAACTGTCTCCCGCAACCTTCTTGAAAGATCAAACATGGAACCAGAAAGCTCTCAGTCCAAATCACGCGTTTCGATTTGGTCTCGAATCATTTGGGCAACGCTCATCGGGGCGGTGTCCATTCATGTGGTCCTTTTCATCTGTGCTTGGATCAAGGGTGCCATTTGGGGATCAGGCGGAGATCCCGGTGAGATGTTTTCCGAATCAGCTAGGCACGACCTTGAGTATGGTTTGGTAGGCGGCCGGCAGAGTACGAATCAGCTCTTGGCACTTTACGTGTTTTCGCTGGGGCTAATTCCAATCGCATTATCTATCTTAGGAGCGATTGCGGGATTCATTCTTTCTGTCTCCTCATGCCTCCGTTTGCTTGATGACAAATTCGGCGTTCCGCAATCATCGACTGCAAGCATTTCTGTCATCCGCACCATTCTTGTTTACTCCGCGGCTGCCTACACAGCGATGATGCTCGTTTTAGCCCTGACCCTCGGCTTTGGCCCGGGAGCCTTGGCTGGATCGATTCTGTGGCTGATTCAACTTTTGAATGCTGCAATTTGGGGAACGAGTGCCGTCGCCGCCTACCTAAGGTTTCGACGTTGGGAGATTTCCACGGGAGTCATTTGCATCGGTGTGATTCTGTCGCTGATGCACGCCTATTTCATGTTGCCGCTTCCGGGATTGCTCCTAGCCGCGGTACTGTTGCTTGCCTACGCCATGGCAACCGGCACACGACGGTCAGACGTAAACGTCAAGACGCCATCGCCGCCCGCGAGCGAGTCGCCCCAAGCAGAAGAGATCCGAACGGGTGGAACAAACGGTTTTGCTGTGTTCCTTTTCGGCGGGTTCAGCTTTTACGCCGTTGTGTGCCTATTCACTCTCTTTGCCGTGATAGGAAATCGAAACACCGACAATTGGGGAGTCTTTATGCCAATCGTCATCGGATTTTGGGGAATCCCCATCTTCGGGACACTGGCAGCGATTTCCCATGCAAGGACCGGGCCATGGAGCTGGCTCAACAATCGCCAAGCATGGCGAAACGCGGCGTACTCATTCTTGACTTGTCTATTCCTCTGGGGTGTCATCGTCGCTTCACAGTAAGGATTAACACTATCTGGCTTTGTCCGCTCGGCGATCTAGGAAAATGTCATGCGGGAGCGCTGCGTACGGCTGCTTTGGGGCTCTGCACAAGAACTAAACTGTTTTCGTCGATTCGTGAAGGCTGAAAGTTCATGACCGCTGTTTCTCGAACCGAGACGAAAGGACCGCTTAGCGTACCGCTGGTGCGACGAGCTTATCTAATTGCCGTTTGGCTTTGGCTATTGGTGTGCTTGCTGTTTCCGATTTGGACCGGCAATATCTACCACTACGACGAGGGAAAAGAACAGTGGCGAGACGGAGGAGCCTTCGGCATTACGGGATCCGGAAACCCATTCACAAGCGTCGCCCCGATCTGGAATCCGCCTCGTTCGTCCGGAGGTCTTCCCACGGTCGTTCGCTGGCCACTCGCGCCGATCGAAGCTAAGCACAGCATTGAAATTCAATTCGCCGCGACGCTTTGGCGATTTACCAGCGGATTGTTCTTTGCAGGGTTCGTCGTCCTGGTCCTGCGCTGGACGAAGTGTGTCCGGGAACCGGATCGAGTCCTGTTGATCGCCGGCGCGATCGCGGTCGCCATCCTAACGGCGAATATTGTGTTGGCAGGGATCGGCGCGGCCTCGATGGGATTCGCGCTCATTAGTCCTGTTGTCATCGGCGTTCTTATCGTCGCGATGACTTTGGGGCTCATCTTTGGTGGGGTCGTTCTGCGAGTAGGTGAATGTGAACCATCGCCACCGAAATTGACTCCCGCGACCGAATCGACATCGGCAGACTCTGCCGCCGTCGCGGATCCCAAGGAGTCCTCCAAGACATCTACGTTGTCGTCAATGCGAAGCTTGAATTGGTGGTGGAGAGTTCCTGCCTACCTGGTATTTCAGTTTTTCGTATGGGGATTGGTGGCAAGCCAACCGTGGCCTGTGGGGCGTGATGTCTTTGGACCCTACCGGCTGGAGCCTGATTCAGTCGTGATGGCGTATTGGATTCAATTTGTCTTGATTCCCTTTTTGCCGCGTCGTTTTCAGGTTTTCGGGCTGAGCCAGCTTTTGGTCGTCGTGTTGATCTACGTCCTGCCTGATTGGCCACGTGGCGGCAACGTGTTTGCACCCTTCATTCGCGTACCAGCGGGTGTCTGGCCACTGTTTTGGATGCAGTTCGCCGCGACACTGGTATTGTTCTGGCGAGCACCGTATCTAGCCAGACAGTTGACCAGCATGCGAAACCAGAGAGCAAACGGAGGATCGCCATGAGTCGAACTAACAAAGGCTCGCGTGATGTTTTTGTGTTTCTGATTGCAACACTATGCTTAATCGCAGTGGCGCTGGGCGGGCTCGTCTGGAACGCAGGTCGAGTGCGCGAAAACCATTCGCAGGAAACGCAAACACCGAGTATCGATGATTCCGATATTCAGTCGACCGGCAAGCTTGCGCTTCAGTTTCCCGGCCATGGCAGTCAGAACATTGTCAATGCCACGATGATGCCCGGTGACAGCAAATTGCGTTGGTGGTGGCCGACCGGGAGTGAATTTCTCTATTTGCTGAATCTGCGGGGAGATGAAGTTGCCGTTGATCGCGTATCGGTGCTGACTGGTGAAGGCACCCGAGTCGCTGAGATGAAACAGCGCTGGTATGACGACGCGTTTGGAACCGAAGATCGAATCTACCTGTTGCGGACGGATACCCGTGGGCGATACCAAATGATTGCCGACATCTATTCGATTTCAGAGAATCGGATGGTGGCAACCCGACCCCTGCTTAATCTGCCGCTTCATTTCGGATCGCGACCGACCAAGGCAGTTTGGCACCCAAACGGATCGTCTCTGGCGTTCACGGTCGCTCAATCCAGTCGAGATAACGTGCTGTCGTTTCGCACCTATGTCATTGACTTGCAAACCGGTTTGCCAATCGAGATGCCCGACTCGGAACCGTTTCTTGTCGATCACAGGGCTTTGGCTTTCAACCACGACGGAAGTCGGTTGTTTCTGATTCGAAACAGTCGTGCCGCATCGCCGGAGGCGGAGAAAAAGGAACGGTCCATTGTCGTCCTCGATACGCTGTCCAGTGAAATTCAATCAATCGCAATTCCTGCACTTCCACGGATACTTCCCTTAGCCATCAGCGACGATGCAGAAAGGGTGGCATTCGCGTTCCCTTCAAGAGTCGAAATTTGGAACACGCGGACCGGCGAGAAAACCGCGACACTTCCTACTCGCACCGATGGCGGATCGCCTTGGCGGGTCCTGAAGGTCGAGTTCTTTGCAGGTCGTGATCTTGTTGCGGTGGCCGACGAAAGAACGCTAAGCGTTTACGCAACCGAGATGGGAGCTCGAGTGAGTCGTTTTCCTGATGTACCACCCGATGACCAAGAGTCGATCCAGCCAATCTTTCTTGGCCGAGACAATGGGCAGATTGTGGTCGTCGGAACATCGTTGGATAGCGTCGAATCGTCGTATTTCCCTTCGCTTTGGATGCATCGGACGACGTTCAAGGAGCATGGAACGAGCGAGAAGAATGCGCCAGCAACGGTTGTCGAAGTGCCGGACGCCACGGTTCGGAGTCAGGCTGAATGGACCCCATGGAGGTCAAGCAGCAACTACGACGCGGAATTCAAGAGACAGGTGGCTGACGGAAAGTACCCACTCACTGTTGTCGGCAGAAATGAAGGTGGAGAAAGCCAGTTTCGCGGCCAGTTCATTGACTTACCTGAGAATCTGACGTTTTTCGCCCGACACAACACGACCGAAGAGTCTCCTCGTTTGCCAAAATTCCGCAATCGCAGAGGTCAACTGCGTAGCAGTGACAACCGCGTTCTCGGGATTCAACGACATGCCTATAGAGAAATTTGGCGTCAGTGGTTCGTCGATGAACAGGGAACGACACGCTACAACATCGTTTGGACGAAACGACTCGATATGGAATCCGAATGAAGAGTTCAAACGATTCTCCTCCGATCGCAGTCACAAATGGCATCGCACAGGGACTCTCTAATCATTCTCTTGGTCAATACCGATGCGAACGAGACGCAATTCGTTTTTTGATGAAGGGTTGTTTCGCTGCGGTCCAGACCCTCGGGTCATGGCAAGCACCAACCCATCGTCATCCGCTGCGAGAAAAATTGGATGCACCTTGTAAAGACTTTTCGGCCATAGCAGAGGTCTTCGACTGACCAGGGTTGCTGTTTCGGCGTCGAAGACATCGACGCTTGATTGGGTTACAACCGCCACTCGCTGACCACCGTTCGCAAAGGCCACGGCGATCTCAAACGGGTTCTGGTAGAAGGCGGGGGCGTCGCTCAGAGTAAACGTTCGATTCAAATTGGCGTGCGGATCAAAGAGTTCGATCGACGCCCCGCTTCGGCTGGATTGGTGATCAGTGACAATCCAATCGTGGTCGCCGCGGTTCGCTTGCAAACCCGTTCGATTTTTCTTATCGGGAAAAACCTTCACGATTTCTCGAGTCTCCAAGTCCAGCACTCCGAGCAAGTGCGTTTTCTTCTCGAAGCACCAACCGTACGAGTACACTTCTTTTCCCGAAGTCGAAAATCCCACCGGCATCATCAAGTATTCGCTCAGTCGTTTGTCTGGAAACGGATTCGGCTGGTCAATGGATTTGATTTGCAACCCTTGTTTGGCTGACGTCCGCCGCCATGTTGCCGGCTCACTTGAACGCGTACGATCACGTGACAGGAAGATCATCGCCACGAATGAAACCCAATTGCGATCTTCGCTCCAATGAACATCACCGATCGTCATTTTCTGTCCAGGCTTATCGGGTCGAAGTAGACAGACCGTCGTGATCTTCGTTCGTTTCAATGGCGAGGTCGACCACGTATCGGCGAACAGCGTTTGGGTTTCACCAGCATCATGTACTCTCAAGACTACAAATTCGTTTCCTTGACCGGCCACCGAGCAAATGTTTTCGCCCTCCCACCGAAGCACCTGCTCACACGACGCCGAGTGCAGATCGGCTTGGTAAAGCGTTACGGTGTTGTAGTCGACTTTTGCGAACATAACGCTTTCGCTGTCTTCGGAGAGCCAGCTATAGGTTTTGTTTTGATCCAACGGATAGAAAGCTTCTCGCGTTTCTGGTTTAGCAAAGCGGAGTGGTTCTCCGACGATCGATGGCGTGGCTAAGGACATTCGCTTCAATGCTTCGGTGGCGGCTTCTTGTAAACTCACGCTCCCCGCGGTGGTTGCGAGTTGCAATTCTGCAATCAGTTCCGGTGACTCAACACCGCTGGTCCCAAGTGCCCGAGCGGCGGCTAATGCGAAGGCTCCATGGTTTGGATGTTCACGCATCACAACGAGCAGTGCTGGCGCCGCTTCCTTCGCATCGCTACCCCATGCCTGCAGCAACTCGACAGCCCCAATGGGCGCATCAAAACCTCCACCTCGAGCCCAGTGACGCTGAGACCGATCGACGATGAATTCCGAAATCGGCTTGACGGCGAAGGATGCTTTGTCGCCCAGGTCACGCAACAATTGATAGAGATCTGCCCGGTAGGGTTCGGATTCCTTTAGCAATGTGAAAACGAGTTGCTGACGTACGGCAACGGGCTGACTTTCGTCCGCCACTGCGATCAGCAGTTCCTTCATCATGGAATCGGAGAAATGAACGCGCCCGCCCCTGCTTGGAGTTGAAATGAATTCCACCGCCTTGAGTCGCACCGCCTTGTTAGGATGGGCGATCGCAAGACGCAAGAATGCTTCCGTCAACTCGCCTTCCCGCTGCGAATCGTACCACTGTCGAACCGTGGTCAGTTGCTGCTGGTCGTTCGCATCTACACCTTGAACGAAGGTTTCAAAAATGTCGACAAGACTGTCGTTGGTTTCAACCGTATCCTGAAAGACGGAAGTGTTGATGCTGTAGCGAGGGTGTGTCACCGAGACGACAAGCCGTGGCTGACCAGATTGGTCTTCCTTGCGCGAGTCGCCCGATTTTCGTGGCAGCAACTCAACATCAAACTTCAGAGTCCCCCGTGCTGAAACCTTGATGAGGCAAGGAACGGTAGCTTTTTGGAATTCAATCTGTCGATTCAATGTGATCGGTCTGTTTTCCAGCGGATCACCCGACCGAGAATACCCCGTTCCTTCGATGGCCACGAAGGGTCCGAAGCGACCAACGATCGGATCATCGACAGGCAACGCTGACAGGTGAGCTTCCAGTCGCTGCTGAACGTCGGCGACCGTGGCTGCATCCGCCTCCTCAAATTCACTTTCGAGATTCGCTTGCTGAATCCGCGATTTGTCAGCCAACCGAAACACAGCGACTATTGCGACCGCAACAATCGCCAAAGCGATCGCAGCCACGAAGAATTCAAAGTAGCGTTTCATTGTTGGCATCCTTAAAAGCATTTCGCTCTGGCGGTTCGTCGTGATTGACGTTCTTCAGTATTTGGTGAACGACAAAGTTAAGGAGAGGAACACGATGCCTGACCCAAACGTGAACAGCCTCGGGTTTGCAACCCAAACGACTCTTGGCTTCCAACGCTGTTCGTCCAAACGAAATACGTTTGCATCGCCAACGAATTCCTTGCTCGATCACGGCCAAGAGCAAAGCGTGATAGACAGGCAAGCGTGCGTTTGCTTCGTAGTCCATGCCCAAGTAGAAACCAATGGCTGTTTCACCGTCACGAATGACAGTCACGAATCCAATAAGCAAACCATTCTCACGGATCCCAATCGTCGCGAAATCATCGTCAAGCGATTCGGCGATTCGCGGGAGCGTCGTGACGCTCAACTCAAACAGACAGACATCCGCCTTCGCTGCGACGGCCTTGTACAATTCCAAGATTCGTTCTGATTCGTTCCGCAGGTTTTGAATCGGCGACACTGAAAGAGTGTCGCCATCGAACGGCTTTTTGACTTTCCTCGCTGCAGCCCGGTAACGCTTTGTCAAACTACCCAGATAATCGTCCGTCGACTGCCACTTCGGATTGAGCGAAAGCACCATATTCGGCTCGGTTTCCATCGATCGATAGCGAAACGGTTCCAATGCCGACGCATCCAAAGGGTCAGATTCGAGTAGGTCTTTCACGATCACATAGTCGACCTGTCCATGGAGTCGATTGGCGCGCCGGATTCGATACAGACAATCGGCGATGCCCTGCCAAACCCGCTGATGATCCTGGCCCGCTGCGATTGCAACGCCATGAGGCCCCCATGTATGAACATTGCCGCACATCATAATCCGGCGTTTCAAAAGTGACAGTGACTTCCGTTTCCATTGCTCGGGCAAATTCTGCACTACCGCTGAATTGTCACAAACGAGTTGATTTCCGACGACATTGAATGTTTGTGTCGCGACTGCGGCCACAGGCTCTACCCTGTCGTAGATGATGGCGAAGTCGCGAACAATCTCCCCTGAGAACTCATCCTGAGCGGAGCTCAAGTACCGGCGACTTAAGAACACAGATGTCCCTGCCGTCACTTTGTCCCAGTGATCCGCATTCAGGAACTCGATCCTGCCAGCGACGGCGAATTGAAAGCCAGAGGCTTTCCTCGTGACGGAGTCTTGATTCTTATGAGGCATGACGGGTACCGCTTCCGAAGTGTGCGAAGTAAAGAAAAATATCCGCCAACGATTGCAGGCTTGTAATCACAGCGTCGTTATTCGGTTCGTCGTTTTTGAATTCAGCCAACAGTTCAGCGTAACCGAACTGCCTCGGCTGGTTTAGCACCTTCACGGTTTTCAATCATGCAGTAAGCGATCGGTTCATTTCGGTCTTCCTCGTAGCAATAGTCAGTATTACTATCTATTCACGCGGTGTAGCCGAAGCCACATGACGCATGTTATTGTCGTATTCTGAAAAAGCGAACACGTCCTGTCAGTGGCTTGGTGAGACACGGTTCAACGACGCGTTGGAGCAGCTCAAGTCTTCTCCGAGACTCGTCGCTTTGGTTCCGTCCGATACCCAAAGGTGCGATATGGATTGCCTTCATAATTGCTCATGTCGGCCCCGGTGATCGATTCAAATCTGTTTGGAGCAGATCATCCCATCCGATGTCTTGGTTGGTTCTATGAGCCTGGCACAACGCATCGACCAGTTTTTCAACGTCGGCACCCTTCAAATACACTTCCTCAAGCTGCCGCGCAGACAAATCGACTCCAACGAAGCTAGCTTTGATCCGCTGTTCACAAATTTGTCGAACCGGTGAGCCGCGTAGCCGCATCGCTAGGATTTCCGGGAGCGACACTGGTGCATTGCCCAAAAAGCATTGAAGCCACGGTCGGAAGAGCTGCGTGACGAATGCCACGACTGCAGACAGAAAAACCAAGCCAATAACGATGAACATCAGCGGCAACAGCAATTCGTTCATGATCGATCCTTGCAAAAGTGAATGACCTAGCGGTATGGATGACGACTATCAGTTCTCTCGCCACTGGGCGTAGGCTTTCTCGTCCTGGGGCGTCCACGTTTTGTTCTTCCTTTGATCATCCACAGGATCACCATGCCGCTGGATGTACGTGTTCCAGAACCCTTCTTTCTGCCAAGCTGCAAATTCTTCGTCCGACAATGAGCATATGTCGCCAGAATGCTTGTAAGCGACCACCAGCAGTGAGACCTTACCAGTATCCTCGTCAGACATTGCAAATGTGACCGCTTCGCAAATGCTTTCGACGATGTGCACGTCTCTATAGCGGGTCAGCGGATCGCAACGATGTGTCGAGTAGCTGGACGTAAACAAATGCGTGGTCCCGACTTCAGCATCGATACAGCACAAAACATTGTGTGGTCGATCATAAGCACTTCGGTCGTTCTCTCGCGAAAGCCGCTCCAGCACCTTCTTGGCCGCAACGTTATCCGACGTGACCAGCTTGGAAAGCAATTGATGCACATCGTCGAAGGATTCCGAACTGGTAATCTGCCGTTCCCAACGGTGAGCCTGAATCCATGGATAGAGCAATCCGACGCCGATCGCGACCACCACGAATACAGTCGTCGTAAAAAGTACTGATTTTAAGTGCTTACGCATGGAATGGTCCAACGGCTCGTTGACTCAAAGTGTTTCCGAGGATTTGGTTTTCGTGCGGCATCACGCCGTCACGAAATCCGTGTGAGTAGCCGCAATGTCCCCAGCACTATAAGCGTGCTTCCGACGACACCATGACGCGCTTTTTGCACCACATATCGTAAGAGGGTGAACTGCCACGGATCAAGTCAAATGTCGGCTGACTTCGTTTTGCGGTAGGGCAATTCTGACCAGACTGATGACGAAACTACTTGCCTTCAGTGTTTGAGTGCGTTTTCAATCACTGTTTCGGCAAAAAAGATAGTTTCATTGATTGCGACCGTCATCTGGCGTTCAGTCTCCCGCTTCAACGAATAGAGTTAGTACAATCAAGATTAAACCAGCAACCGATGATATCAATGAGTTCCGAAGAATCTGAATCTGATCCGCTTCTCCACATGTACGTGCCACCGCGATCGGTCTACGCAGGTGGTGTGGTTCTGGAGCAGTGGTCGGACGATGTTTTAATCGTCAAAACGAATAGGTTGAGCCGTATCGGTTTTCTCTCGTTGGCAGCGACAATTGGTGTCCTCAGCTCCCTTTTTCTGTATTGGTTCTTGCAGCGACAGTTCATCGGCGATCTCCCTTACACAGTTGAGACTTGGCTGTTGGTTGGCCTCGCGTCGCTGGGAGTAATCTTTAGCCTGGCACTGGCTTTCGGAACGCTTTTTAAACGTCCAATTCGATTGGATCGAGGACGCCGCGAGATAAAATACGACGGTTGTTTTGGCAGTGGTTGGGAGCATCGTTTGGTGGATTTACTTGCCATTCAATATTGCCGTGGAAAGAACGAGGTGATTCGTAGCGACGATGGACGCGACAAAATCACTTTGCAATATCAAGTCAATCTGGTCTTCCGAGATTCGACTCTAACGCGACGCAACGTCAGCGAGCAGAAATACCCTGATAGGGTCAAGCAAATTGGTCAACAGCTTGCAGATTTCCTTGAGGTCCCCGTTGTAGATTATGTCGGCCCTTCGGGGACGATGGATGAGGGGGATGCAGAGATACGGCGATTGCTCAACGAAAGTAGCGGCGACAGTCGTGCACTGATGCGAAAGTCAGTTGCTACCTTCATGGCAATCGCATTCATCGCAATCCTCACCACAACGGGTGGTTGTTTCGTCGATTCTCCCCCAAAGCCGCAGCAGAATGCGACGATGCAGAACGCAAAGCCCGCGACGATGGATTCTGCGGCCGAGGAAGGAGACACCCTGAAAATCGAAGTCATCGGAACCTATCGCGTCGGCGACGCCGAATACGTGCGAGATCAAATCGAAGCGATCTTGCCACGCGGAATTCGAAGGTCCAGTTGGGGCTCAGGCGGGAATATATGTGATTACCAGATTCCGCCAATCGTTGATGCGAATACGCTTGCCGAACAGATTCGCTTCGGCGAGGTAATTGAGATTCAACCCCGCTTAATTCGGGTGCAGTACAGCTATGAACACGAGGTGCCGGAACGATTTAAGGAAGACGTGCCTGATTGGCAAAAGCCTCCCAACGACGACCTGGGGCCAGCCTTAAAAAAGAACGCTGGGGACTGGTGGAAGGCATTGGGAGAGATAGGTTCGCTGCAAATGCGGAAACGGAATAAACGGGGTGAGATCACTCATCTCGGTTTTTATTCTGCGAGCGACGAGACGATGCGCCATGTCGCAAACCTGAAGTCGCTCAAGGAATTGAGATTACCAGGTTGTCGTCACGTGACTGACGAGGGGGCACGGCATCTGTCGGGTCTAACGAACCTGGAAGAACTCGACCTGTCAGGCACCAAGATCGGTAATTCGGGACAGGTGCATCTCAGCAGTCTGACCGGTCTCAAACGGCTCGAATTATCCGGAAGTGGTACAGAAGCGGGTCTCAAACACCTCTCATCACTGACGCGATTGGAATTTCTTTCGATCGGATACAGCTACAGCTATCCGGTCACGACCGAAGGATTGCAGTATTTGCAGGGCATGCGAAACTTGAAAGCACTTCACCTCGACAATTGTGAAGTCTCTGACGCCAGTCTGGAGTTGATCGCTGGCTTTTCTAAGCTGGAATCGCTGAATCTCCGAAGCGGGACGATGACAGGAGCTGGCTTAGCGAATTTGATCGGTCTTGGGAATTTGCGGGAGCTGAATCTGCGAGACTGCAGGGCGATCGGCGATCAGGGTCTTGCGAGTTTAGGGTTGATTAAAAGCCTCGGTCACCTGGACCTGAATGGGACAAAGGTTTCCGACGCAGGCATCCCGAATTTGCAGTCATTAAGCAATCTATCCACCCTTGTGTTGTCCGAGACCGCGATCACGGACGCGGGTGTGCTGGCTTTGCAACCGCTCCCTTTATTGAATTGGCTGAGCCTGGACGAGACCGCCATCACTGACTCATCGCTGGCACATCTCCAGTCGTTTCCGAAGCTCACCGCTGTTTGTCTTTCGGACACGAAGATCACCGATGAGGGACTGAAGGATCTGGGCCAGATGACCCGATTGAAAACCCTGCAGATTGATGGGACGCATGTCACGGACGTGGGGATGGCACATTTGAGCGGGTTGACTGAACTCAGCTCACTCGACATCAGCAACACGGCGATCACCGAGCGAGGGCTACGGCACGTACGCTTTGCCCCGAACTTGCGTGACATTCGCGCGGAAGAATCCGGTGTCAGCCAGAGAACGCTTGAAAGATTCAAAAAGTAGCGGGTGCTGATACAATCATAGCGATTGACTGGCGAATCGCCTTGGCACTAAAGGAATACCATCTGTTCGGTCGCCCCAACTACTGGACTTTAAACCCGATGTCTGGGTGTCGCTGTCGAAGGAGATTGCTAATGATCTCTTTCGTAGTGGGTACTTGATCGAATGAATTGACTTTGATCCAAATACGATCCAACTCGGTGCCCGACGTTTCATCCAGTTGTAAGTGGTCAGGATCGAACACTTGGATGGGGATAATGGCGTCGCAAGTCACTACGCTCCAATCGGAACTCAGCACGCCAACGACGGTAAAGTCTAGATTTCCAATCGTAAAGGATTGGCCGACGGGCGAACCCGTGCGGAAAAGTTGTTCCGCCAAGTGCTCGAATATCACGACGACTGCAGCGGCCGTCTTTCCATCTGCCTCGGTCAGAAAACGACCGCTGATCACCTTCGCCTTGGTGACGTCCCCAAGTATTTGAACATAATCGGCCTCGGTTCCACTGAGCAGTACGCGAGCGTTTGCCTCTTCATGCACAGCAGTGCCTAAGCCCAGACGTTCAGGAACGAGCCTTTCGAGCGTTGGAACGGTGGCCTTTATCGCTTCGGCATCACGATATTCTAGGCCGCCTTGAGACTCGGCTATGGCGTCGGTGCATTCGATACGAAGCCAACGAGACGGGGTTGCCTGTCGCTGTCCCACGTGCGACGAAGGAGTCGATGGACAGCCGCAGCAAATCGGCAAAATGAGCAGAACAGCGATGTAAGCGAACGGGGCCGTAAAATTTAATTCAGTCATGACTACTCTTTCAGTTAGCGGTCGTTAGATTAGCGAGATAGCGCAAGACTTAAAAAGTCACCCCTACGACTGCGTCTTTCCGCACCATTACCACTTCGTCGTGGGAGACTCGATACTTGACCACCGTGTCGTCGTCTTCGACTGGCACATCGTGTTCTACTAGGAATACGCGATACCGACCCGCTGGTACCAACGGGAACAAACCTTTTCCTGCCTCGATACGAACTTGATGACCAGCCCAGCGGGACATCTGCCATGCCTGATCGGCATCTATAGGCGGTGGTTCCACATCGGGTTCGCTCCAGGGCAACAGAAATGCCGACTGGAACGGCTCGCTTGCAGGCGCATGAACCCTGAGTTCACCAAACTCGGTAGCGGCTAGATCAAATTCCAGCCCGCTCACCGGACGCTGACTAGCAACAACCCACTGAGCTGCGAAACGGCCTTGCAAACGCCAACGAGTGAACTCCACCACGATCTTCTCTTCGGACACGCGCAGGTCCGAAGGTTTCCATTTCGCGTAAAACAAATAGACGCCAGGCGGAAGAGCCATGCCTCGCACTGTCGCCGGTTGGCTGCCGTTGAGTTGTAATCGGCAGAACCGCGGAGCGAATGTTGTTGTTTGCGCTGAGCCGTAGCCGCTATCGTCCGGTTCCCAGTTCAAGGTCGCTCCATCGCCAATCGAGTCGCTCTCTTCCACAATGCCGTGGTAGCCGACCGATAGCCATCCCTCTTTCTGCTTGTCAAATATCACGCTGCCGGACACGCTCGTGGTTCCAGGTGGCCAGGGCGGGATGTCCCCTTGTCTCCACGCGGACTCCGCCGTTCCGCGAGCAAACATGTACTGATGCTTGTCGGCATGGATTCGGATGACGGGAGTACACATCGTTTGCAATGTGCGCGGTGATTGAGCCACCGGCTTGCCATCGACAGCAAGCTCGCTGACCGTTAGCACTTCGTCCTCAACACTCCAGCGACCTTCAATGCGGTAGCCTGTCGCGTCGGCAGGCAAGAGCGATCGGACTAAATCCGCAGGCAAACCTGCTCGGCCCGCAACGATTCGGAAATGCATTTCGTCAAATCGCCAAATCATGTCGTCGTACTGATCACCGCCCGTTCTGCCACGATATTGTGCTCCGACAAGCATCTCCGGTACGACAGAAACATCGATAGGGCCGGTCTCTCGGTCTTCACGTCGCGACGTCCCACTCTGGTCACATCCAACGGCAACCAACATCACCGCAGAAAACATCGCCGGGAGGAGCGAGTTCCCTGTTGTGGAATGTAAATCAAATCGCGTCATGTGGTGTTCCCCTCCGCTACGACCCCGGCTGAAACTCGTAATGGTCCGCCGCGTAGATTAGCAGTTTCCCGGAGGCATAATTGCACCCTAAAACCACCTCGTCATGCTCGGACGGGCGGCCGTCAACCTGGATGTTGGTCAGGAACAACAATTGCCCGTTAACGGACCAACTGCCATGAATCCGCTGCACATCGCGCGTTGGCAGTCCCAATTCATACATCAGTTCCGGCGGTAAACCCGAGTCGCCGACCACAATTCCAAAGCCTTTTTCGGTAAATTTCCACGACAAATCGCCGTCAGGATCCTCGTATTTAATCAGCTTCGCGCCGGTCAAAACATCGGCAAACACATCGCCTGGATTCGGCTCGCCCTCAAAGTGTTCAGCGGACTTGCTGACCACGACATCCTGCGTCGGAGGCGGTAATCGCAGAACCATGAACGCGGCGCATCCCACGATTGACAGCATGCTGGTCAGCAATAGGAAGAGCGACGGGACAGCTAGGTGGCCGGTCAGTCGCAGCTGCTTTTGGTCTACATAAGAAGAAGTCCAACGACGTACCAAGGCGCCGATAAAACCGAGGATTGCTCCGATGGCAGCGGTCAGCCATCCAATCCAAAAAATCGCGAGTAAACACCACCAGAACACCAAAAATGTGGCGAACTTCAGCATCTCCTCGATCGATGTTGGCCACGACGCGCGAACTTCTGGCAGCGGAGGAAGCAATTCGAAAGCGGACAACACGCTCATAATGACGATCAAGACAACTGCGGTGACGGGATGCGCAAGCATTCCGACAACGCCCCCCGCGATGCTGCATCGCAGGCAACTGGTCTCTTCTTGTGCAACCCACGGCCAAACCACTATTGCTGTCGCAAACGTGCCGATGCCCGCAGAGAGCGGAATCCAACGCCACATCGCTGGTCCTTGTCCGTTTGATAGACACCAAGCAAACACCGCGCCGGGAACGGCGAATGCTAACGCTGTGATCAGGTGAGAGGGGATGTTTTTCATTGTCTAATTGGGATCGGCGGAGATTCGCGACTCGGCGTATTCATTTTGATTAAGAAGGACAAACGGTGGTTTGTCCTCGCATCCCGTCGCGCTTTGTTGACCGCATTCGCCGGAGTTTGCGTTCATTGGGCGACTCCTTGAACGCCCAGTAGCAGAACACGAACACGTTGACCACGGGAACGATCAAAAGTAGGCCGGCATACAAATCGTAACCGAGTCTCTTTCCCAAATAACAGCAAGCGACGATCCACGTGACGACCATCGCGACTGAACCAAAAAGGATGAGGATTCCAAACAGTAGCCCAAGCGCGTCATCCACGATGTCGGTTTCGCCAGAGGAACCAAACAGGTTCTTCGACAATGGGCTGAAGGTGAGAACGAATGCAGCGACTGCCAATAACCCAATCGCCGCCATCAAAATGACGATCCACTTCTGGTTCATAACGAACTCCTATTAAACGGTACTGCGGCCATTATGGCCATCGCTAAAATTGCCTTACTATCGCCACGCGTTGGAAATCGCGGTTAGCTCATCGTCTTACTGCGCGATCTTCATCGTTACCACCGGGATTCTTTTTACGGCTCCTTTTGGCTGCGGCACTCTCAAGGTAGATCAACAGTATCAGTCCAACTAGCCAGACAAGATTCGCGACTCCAGCCTTCGTGAATGCGGAGACGATCGATGCAGTACCCCAGAGACCCATGATCTGCACCGAAGGCGAAATGATTTGCAGCCATCTTCGCGACCGCTTCGGCGGCAGCGGGAAAACAAGGGAAACGAGAAGTGCGCACGTCGCCAGCGAAACGCCTTGCACCAACCATGATTCGGGATCCGAAAATTCGAAGTACCGGTCAGCGGCTATCCATGTTCCATAACCAATCAAGCCGGCGATCACTGCCGGTAGGACATGAGCCGTCGACTGATCGGAGTCGCTCGCCGATGTAGCAACTGCTGATAAATCGTCTGAATCGGTAGACGAGTCGTTTGGTTCATAGGGATTGATGTTCGGTTTCACGGCGTTAACCTACGCTCAGGAGCATCCGTTTTGACTTTGGTTTCCGCGATCCTCTCGATCGCTTTGCTGGCCATTTCGCGTGTCGCAGCTAGCATGGCGGGATCCTTGCTCAGCTGTCGCAGGATTGGCAGAGCCTCATTGGCGGCAGGGCCGAATTCGGCCAAACTGCCGATGACATACATGGTTTCGATATCGCTGGGGTCGGTGTAGGTTCCCTTGTCATCTTGGCGGAGAATCGGTGTGGCCAATCCCAACGCCGATGGTGCTCCCCTTGTTTTTAGGTATCGTTTTTCGGGCCGCACAGGATGCTCCAGCATTTCGATTAGGGTTGGAATGGCAACTTCGGCGTGTGGTCCAAGTCGAGGCAATGCCCCGACGATTCGGTGTCGCAGGATTGCATGCTTCCAATAGTCCTCGGCCGGTTTGTTTTGTTCGTTTCGTAGTAACGCGTGCAATCGATCGATTGTCGTTTGAGCCGATTGACCGCTCTCGATCGCCGCAAGGCATTGCACCGCGTTCTGGCGGATGTACACGAATTCCTTCTCATCTTCGATCAATTTCAACATGTCCGGCAGCGCACTGATCGCTGAGGGTCCCAATTGGCCGAGTGTCTTGAGTGCCGCCACTTGAATATTCTGGTCCGCCGAGCCGAGTTGCTCTCGCAACACGGGCACCGCAGCGCTGCCTTGATGTTTCAGGCCGAGAATCGCCGCCAGACGGAGCCAACGATCCCCGCTCCTGACACAGCTTGAGAGCGTCTCCAGCACCTGCGCGTTCTCAGCTTGCAGCTTTCCGAGTGCGGTCGCTGCCGCTCGGTGTGACTTCGCGTCTGAGTCGGACGATTGAAGGGTGCGTAGCCAGTAATCCAACGGCTTTCCATCGATCACATGTTCTTGAGTTGAGGGTGTTGTAGGATCGACCGCCAGAGAGTTTAAGGACGCGGCCGCAGTCATCGCTAGTGTCACGGTAAGGAAAAGGATACCGGGAGCCAGCCCGGCAGCTTGAGCCATACTCGCTCGCATCGGGCTTCGTGTGTTTGGGATCGCCATGATCATATTCCTCCCAGCTGATTGATTGCCGAACGAGCCTCGTTGAGCAGTAGGGTTGCGAATACGAATGACTTGAGGTTTCCGTAGGTCGCCGGGTTATCGGGCGTAGGCTCGGGCCAGGCGATGCTGACAATCTGCTCGGCTTTGTTCAATACCGCTTCCGCTTCGTCGTGACGACCCAACTGATTTAGAGCGTGGGCACGCAAAGCATCGGCAAGAATTAATTCCGCATAGTGGTGTCCGCCTCGATTTTCAAAGGGGGCCAGTATTTCCAAGACTCGTTCATCATTCCCCATGCGATGTTCCACCATTGCCAGTGAAATGGCTTCATAGGGTTTCGAGAGATCGATTTTCCCATGTCGCGATGCTAAGGGCAGCAAGATCGAAAGGTCGTCGATCGATCCGGGTACCGCCGCTGCCACTTCGGCCACGTACGCTCCCGTGCTGGCTTCCCGAGAAAAGTCCCAATCCGACAGTTTGTCGAGATTGAATTTCAGATGCCGTTGATAGTCGTCCATTCGGTCGCACAACAGGGCCGCGCAGGCTGCTTCACAGTGCATCCAACCGCTCTGCGGATTTAATTTGAGAAATGATTCCAGGTCGGCAAGTGCATCGGTCCAATGCAGATGGTTTGCATGCCAACGCGCGCGTGCGACGATGCGATCCGCGTCATTGGGAGCTTTGGCAATCGCCCACGTCAACTTGGCCAGTTCCACTTCCGGAGTTTCCGCTGGCAGGATGTCCGGTTGGGTTCGTCGCGCGTTATTTTTGTTACCAAGCAGGATCAATTCTC
The DNA here is from genome assembly GCF_023701485.1 of Aporhodopirellula aestuarii. GTDB lineage: Bacteria > Planctomycetota > Planctomycetia > Pirellulales > Pirellulaceae > Rhodopirellula > Rhodopirellula aestuarii. The sequence continues at coordinate 38,079 of NZ_JAMQBK010000044.1, read as the reverse complement.
CATTGCGACCGACTGTGGCCAGACGGCTTCCATCAGGTGAAAAATTGATTGCAGTCAACGTTGTTTGGTCGAGGATCGGCAGCCGAACGAGTAGGTCGCCGGTCGCTGTGTCCCAAAGGTAAACTTGACCGTCGTGCCCGGCCGACGCGATTCTGGATCCGCGCGGATGGTAACACACACCGCCTACTGGACCGCGACGCCCTTCCAAACGCATCAGCCGTTGAAATGTTTGCGTGTCGTAGATCGACAGATCGGTGCCGGCCGCGACAAATCTCGTTCCATCAGGGCTCCAAGCTCCCGCACCATCACCAGGATCTTGCGTCGCTAATCCACGCTCGAACGATGGCGGATCGAGCCCGACGACTTTGACGGTTCCGGAACGTGAGTTACCGATCGCCCGCTTGCCATCGGGACTGACATGCATGTGAATCATCCAGCTTGAGCCGGCGTTTTCCGGGGCCGTCCAAACCGGCTCCAGCGTATCGGCGTCGATGACTTGGGGTTTTACTCCGCCCAATATGATCAAGTCGCTGGATGGTCGCCAATCGAGACGTGGGTGGTCAAGCCCGAGAACGCGGCGTTGTTTGATGAGCGTGCCGTCACTTCCGTCCCACAGCTTGACGATCCCAGTGTGACTGATCGTGGCCAAGCGATTACCCGCATTATTCCAGTCGACATCCGATACCCACCGATGCCCATCATCGTGACGAACCGAAAAGATTTCCTGCAGTGAGTCCGCGTCGCGCACGCTCGCTTTTTGATCTTCGCCCGCAGTAGCCAACCGCTCTCCGTCTGGGCTCCACTGCACTTCGACGGCATTCCGCTCATGAGCGCGGACCGAAGCAATCCCTGGATTGATGACATCGAGTCGAACCAACCGAACGCCGTCTCCTGCAGCGCCGGATACAATCTGGTTCTCGTTGAAACGTTCAAGCGAACGAACTTGGCCTGAGTGGACACGCAGAGTTTGATCGGCCGATGGATCATTGACATCACACACGTTGATTCTTTGATCGTCACCACCGCAGGCGACGGTTTGATCGTCCAACCAAGCGACCGCCCGTGTCAAACCAAAATTTCGGTGTTCGCCGATTCGTTTTCCATCCGCGTTCCAGATACCGAGTCCGTCTTCGGCGATCGCAAACTTATCACCAGACGGCGACCACTTCAAATTCTCGATAATGGAATTCTGATGCTTACCGGTATGCAATACTTTTCGTGCATTCATATCCCAAATTCGAAACCAGCCAAAACGATGACCGGTGACGAGTCCCGAATCAGGGTGCCAGTCCATGGCTCCCATCGTGTTGCGATGGGAGGGTTTGAGCAAAATGGTATCGAGACTCCAATCGCTGCGATTCCAGATTCGTACTTCACCTCGGCGACTGGCAGTCAACAGCTTCGTTCCGTCGGGTGACCAAAGTGTTGACCAAGCCCTACTTTTATCAGCGGAAGTTTTGTCAAGGGTTGGCAACTCTTGAACCAAAGTATCAGAGTCAGCATCCCATACGATCACGTCAGTCTTCCACGACGCAATGGCAAGCAGTTTGCCGTCGGGTGAAATCGTTAGCGATTCCCAACGGCCCACTGGAATCGAAAGTTTTTTAACGATCGCATGCGACTCAAAATCCCAAATGAATAAGCGATTATTCTTCCATGCAAACATGCGATTGCGTGGATGGTCGAAGAGGAATTCGCCACCGAGCAAATTCTCATCGGCAACGCGGGGGGCAAGTTGTTGCACTTGATCCGCGAAGAAGTCCCACTCCCAGCCACGGAAATCGGGTTCGCCTTGGGCTGGTGAGTACTGCTCCAAGAGTCGAGAAAGGTGGCCATACTCCTTTTCCAGCCAGGCCTGTCGAATCGGTTGCAATCGAGCGACATAGGTTTGCCACAAAGCACGCCGAGTCGCGTTTTCAGCCAATGTTCTTGCGGCGGCTTCGTTGACGAGTGCCGCTTCGGCCTGTGCCTCGGCAAGCTTGGCCGAATCGCGTTGCCTTTCGGCGTCTCGTTTTGCCGCTTCGGTTTTCATTTGAGCTAATTTTGCGGCGGCGGCTTCTCGATCAGCTCGTTCTCGCTCGACTTTCTCCGCGGTGGCTCGCTGGCCGGCTTGGATCGCAAAGTAGGTCGAAACGAACGTCCCCGTCAGCAGCAACAATACCGACAGGGTCGCCAGCGAAGCGCCCCATGGATTTCGACGTGCCCATCGCCATGCCTTCGCGGTGCTTGAAATCGGCCTGGCCGTGACCGGTCGCCCGTCGAGGAAACACTGCAGGTCCTCGGCCAACTCAGCGGCGGTTACATAACGTCGATGCGGTTCTTTCTGCAAACACTTTAAACAGATGGTTTCCAAATCCTTGGGAATCTGCCCATTCAATAGTCTGAGCGAAACCGGCTCCTTCTCAATCACTTGCCTGATCGTATCGACGGTCGAGTCGGCGACGAATGGAGCGCGGCCGCTGAGGCAGGCGTACAGAATCGCGCCAAGCGAGTAGACATCGCTGGACCTTTTCACCAATTGGTGCTTCGCAGATGCCTGCTCGGGCGCCATGTAGCTTGGCGTGCCAAGGATCTGTCCGGTCGTGGTCAAGTCGACGCCGCTTGCATCGTCGACCAGCGTTTTAGCAAGGCCAAAATCGGTGACGTGTGGTTGGCGGTTTGCGTCAAGCAATATGTTGGCTGGTTTCAGGTCGCGATGCAGCACACCTCGCTGGTGAGCGTACTCGATCGATTCAGCGATCGTTTTCATCAACTCGGCAGCTCGACGCGGCGCCAACGAGCCTTTGCTGATGACATGTGCCAGACTTTCGCCATCGACAAAGTCCATCGTAAAGTAATGGTGCCCTTCATGCTGTCCGACTTCGTGAACACCCACGATGTTAGGATGTTTCAGCGCCGCAGCTGCGCGAGCCTCCCGATGAAATCGGTCGACGTCAGCCTCTGACGCAAGCCGCCCGGCGAGAATCATCTTCAACGCGACCGTTCATCGCAACTCAATCTGTCGCGCTTTAAAAACAACGCCCATCCCGCCGCGAGCGATTTCGTCCAGTAGTTCGTACTCACCGATGTACTTCAGATGATCCCCGATTGAAAACGGCCGCGGCTGTTGAGTCGCCTGCGAATCGAGCGTTGCGGCAAACGCAGAATCAACCGGTGAGACAGCGCCAGAATCTCGAAGCACCCTGATGGCGTCGTCGACTAATGCGTTGTTATCCAGAAAGTCACAGATCGAATCGGCGTACGGTGGGTGCTCGCGACTCAGCTGTTCTCGATCAATTACCTCTCCACGCTCAACTGCTTCGAGCAGTTCAGCCAGCAGTTTTTGAAAGGGTTCGTCGTCAGCGGCAGATTCGGCGGTCATTCAGGCAACGTCACCAACGGGGTTGTTAAGATTCTATTCACAATAGCGTCAGGAGCGGGCGAGTGATGACGCACTAGATTAGAATCAGCAATGATCTTTTTCGGCTTTGCGAGAAAGAAGCTTGTTTTCCAGATCATCGGCGGACTGCCGCAGCGATCCGATTACCTCTCGCAATCCGTCTTCGCCCAATTTCTCCAGCGACTCAGCGAACTCACGATAGACGCGAATGGATTGCCGACTTAAACCGGCTTTCGAGAAACTTTCGGCGAGTCGCCGTGCGATGGAAGGGCCCAAATACGCTTTCATCTTTGGCGTCTTCGTGGTACCGACTCTTTTCGCATCGTTAATCAACAGCGTTTGCTCGACTTCTGAAAGTGTGGCAACCTTCTTTCCGCGTCGTTGCAACTCCTCGACTTCAGCGATCAAATCTCGCCAACGCACGTTTTCCGGTTTCTGTGTGCGGATGATTTGTCGCATTTCGTTCAAGTCAATTTCCGAAGCCGACTCAGCGTCAGCGGCAATAGGGTCTTTGCTGACTTGCAGGTTTAGGAAACAAACTTCCGCTCTGCCTGCATCAGTCTTCACCCCGGAGACTCCAGCGAGCAATCGGTCACGGTTGTGCATTTTGGCGATTCCTAGCTCGTGCCAGTCATCTCCGACGTGACGAACAAGAGCGCGCACCGTTTCGCCCTTGATTTCTAGTCGCAACTCAACGGGCTTGGCAGGCTGCAGCGGAAAGTCCGCGAACCGCCCCATCCGTGTTCGTCTTGCATTGATACGCTGTTCAAAGTTCGCGTAGTGCCAGATCGTGCCCTGGCGAGTAAAACTGGCTCGCTCGAGACGAATGTAGTTCTTTTCGTCTTGGAATACGACGAGGCCACCGCTGATGTAAGCCCGTGTCTTTTTGCCGTCTAACGCGGGCAGCGGCAAATCACCGTCGACGGTGACTTGGATCGAAAAATCGCCCGACAGTTCTTGCAGCACACGTGGCGAATTCATGCCGCCGCCCTCGGCGTCTAATTTCTTGACACCAGGGCCGTACTCGATCGTCAGTTTCTGCCCATCAATTCGGACTTGACTGTCACCGTCAGGTCGAATCACTTGCCCCCAGTCCCTGCTCATTTCCGGGCCGTCGTCGGCAAAGCCAGGGTGGATGCCCAAGCTGAATATTAGCAGACTGTGACAAGCAATTAATGACGTACGCATTGTTTAATCCTCTCATATTCGTTTCTAGTATTGCAGTGCCCGCCGATCACGGTGACAAACTGGATTCATCGGAGCACAAGACATTTTCAATTCTCGACGTTGCGATTCATCGACGCCGCAAAGCGACAACTCCAGACAAGTAATTCCTTCCCCTTGCTCGGCCGTTAAAGACGATTCGTCAAATGAATCGCGCGTGGGTGACGTCGGTGACGTCGCAATTCTTTCAAAAACCTTCTGGTCAATTGCGGAGGCAGCAGGAATTAAGTCCCGAAAGCGCTGATCGATCCTTGATGTCTCTTGAGCACGCAAGTTGGGACCATTCAACGTGGCAACGAGGAACGTATAGCAAGTGGCGATGAAGTAGGTTTGGTGACGGGGCATTGATTACTCTGCGGTGGTGATTGGAAAGCCTTAACGCAGTACAAAATCCATCTCCGGGTGATTGCGATTCAGCAAATTGCAGGTGACCTCCTTGGTCGCTTCAGTCTATTATTCAATAGCGGAGACCATCGATGGGGATGACGGTCAAAGTCAGAAAAACCAGTATCCATTTGTTAAATGAGAGTGTGGCACGAGCAGGACAATCCTTTCACTGCTAATCGGCGCCCATTTCGACACGTCGTTTCGGTGTGAACGATGGACAGTTTACGACCGGAGTGTGGCTTACGCTAACGAATCGTAGTCCAACAAGACCTTGGACGCTTTCAGCGTTTTCATTCCGCGATAGATCAAGGCAGCGACAGCTCCTTTGGGTCGATTCATGATTCGCGATATTTCTTCCAACGGCATTTCTTGCAGATGGTGAAGTTCAATCGCCTGTCTTTGTAGCGGCGGAAGCGCGGCGATCGCCTGCAACAGAAATTCCGCCTGCTCAACTCGGCCTGCTTTGACGCTGGGCGTTGACCCATCGTTCGCCAAAATGGCGTTCAATCGCGAAGCTGACTCATTGATGCTGGCGTCTAATGACCGCTCCCGTCCCACGTCACGTTTCCGTGCTCGCAACTTCCGCAATTCATCCAGTAAATTGTTCAGAAATACTCGACGCAACCAGACACGCTGGTCTTTCTCAGTGGTGATCTCCGTCGCGTCGGATTCGCAAGCGTCAAGCATCGTGACCTGAATTACCCCAGACAAATCCAGCTTCCCTAGTAACTCCGGCGATAGCTGAGTGGTGCCGAGCAATCGGAGATACTCCCGATACTGCTCGGCCCAAAATGTATTTTCTTTTGACATCCAAACATCCGGCAAATCCCCTGAAACCGTCACTGACATTATAGAGACTGCGTAATCACCATGCGTGCGTTTCAAAGTGCCTGAATCGGACGAATCGCCAAGTGCGGCGGCGCTTTGCTACATAGCTGAGGTGATCGGACCTTCAAACTACTCTTTCTTGCGTCTGCCGATCGAAGTGATTCTTGACATCGTTCGTCATGATTTAACTCGCACCTTCCGCTATTGCTTCTACTCCATGCCGTTATCGGCCCGGGCAAATGGAACGCCGCCTATAACCCCAGCGGGCATCCGCATGATAAATGACGACAGAAACGAACATTTCCTCAGGAAACGAACGTCATCTGCGATTGTGTGCTCCGCTAACACCAATGAGATGAGTTCATTGCAACTGAGTTACGCGTCAGACTGGTGCAAGACATTCCGATACCGAACTCAAAAATGTCTTTCGTTAGTCCACAATCATGAAGAAGCTTTTCGTTCTGAAACGAAAAAGATTACGTGATCCGATTGATCGTTGGGCCGAGCGAATCGTTCCGGCTGGAATATCCACCAACGGAGAGAAAGCATGAAGTACGGCGTCTTATCACGGGTCTGGCTCACTCTCATTTGCCTGTATCTCCCTCTCGTTTGCGTCGCCGACGACGGGACCAACACTTGGCACACATCTGAAGTCACCGGCTTGATCTTCACCCCAGATGGCGTAAGGTTGATTTCGACCAGTCTGCGAAACGACCGAGTGTCCAAAGTCGTTCCTGGGGAGAATTCATTAGAATCAATCGACGGTGCCGCCGGAAAAATTACCGGCGTCCGCAGCCACGCGATTGCTATCACGCCGGACGGATCTCAGGTTGCCATTGCCGGGTTCAAATCGACGGCTGTGTATGATCTGAAGACTCGGCAAGAACTATGGCGGATCAGTACCACTGCGGAAGAGTATTCGCCACCCTACGTGATGGCGCTTGCCTTCAGCCCCGACGGGCGACAATTGGCAACGTCGGGGGCTTCTTCCAAAGTGGGTGGGCCACACGGCTACAAGGGAGGACTCATCACGATCCGGGACGCAAAGTCTGGCAGAGAACTTCGTCGATTTGACGATCTGTCTCATGCATCAGACAGCATCGCGTTCAGCCCCGATGGCAAGCTCTTTGCAGCCGGAACTCATGGCGCGGGAGGCGAACTTCCCGAACCTGGCGAATTGAGAGTCTGGGACGTGAGCAATGGAATGCTGTTGCACCTCTGGAAGCTGAAGGATTCCGTGCAGCCGGGTGAAGAACGTTTCGGAGCAAACGGCATTGCGTTCAGCCCGGACTCTCGCAACATCGCCGTTGCCTACTCGGATGGAATCGTTCGAATTTGGGATGTCGCTACTAGAAAGACGCGAATCGAAATGAAGGGGCATCGCCGCGGTGTTCGAAGAGTTGCATTCAGCCCGGATGGTCAGCGCATTGCGTCAGGTGGACTCGATCGAACCGTGCGTCTCTGGGAAACGGGAACGGGTCGGCAGATTCAATCATTCGATATCAGTGCGGCGAAAGTCAATACTCTCGTTTTCAGTCCAGATGGAGACCGGCTCGTCGCTGGAGGTGGTGATTTTCTTCGCTCAGGTGAGATCCAGATATGGCAATTGCCAAACCCAAACCGATAGGATTCTCGTCGTGAAAGTACGCTTGGTCCCGCGACAAAATATGAAATCTGTCGCAGTCGTCCTTGCCGCAATGATGTCGATCACACCTATACGGGATGATTTGCTAGTGCGATCATCGCCACGAGCCAAGTAGCAGCGAGCGTTACGGGGATCGCCAGAATCGCTGCGACGATTCCAATGGTTGATTTCCAAGTTCGGTATTTCACCCGTGCGACAATCGAGAGGATCAAAGCAATGACTGAAACTGGCAAACCGATCATCAAGGTCCCAAGAGGAACCAGCGCCGAGTCCCATGGAACCTTGATGATTCGGAACATGGCCAAAGTGCAAACAATCATCGGTCCAAACAGCGAGATCAACGACATCATTAACCCGATCGCCGACAGCAGTTCCTTCTCGGTCATTGGTTGGTGAGCCGACGGTTTCTGTGCCGGTTCTGCTGGCGGCCTGTACGGCGATGGAGAATTACTGGTCATTGGTGCGTCCTGACGTCATTCTGTTTTCGACAAGCCCGATTGGCCCCCAGATGAATGCCACGGGCAAACCGAAGCAGGCACCGTACAACCCGCCAACTGATTGGGCAGCGACGAGCCCGATCAATGCAGCCAGCACCGAATAACAACTGCCTTGGAACATGCGTTTCATTTTTGATGACCTCTTGGTGTACCAGAGCCCCTTCGGAGCATTTCGCTGCGTGTCGCCATGTTCAACTCTGCTCCGAGCGATTCGAACGCCTCTTCGATTGAATCAGCGAGCCCGCCAGCGAGACACACAACATGACCATAAATGCGGCTTCCCTCCAATCATTGCCGCCGATGTACTGCGCGGCGGCAGCGACGACGGAAACCGTGAGGACTCCCAACGCTGCATACTTCGACTTCCCTGCATCTTCAGTCGGCAAAAACGGACCCGTTACCAACATGCTCAGTGCCAGACTTACACCAAGAGCGAGAAACACCTGATAGTCAGGCAGCTCCAACTTGTTCGTCAACCAACACGTAGCCACCATCCATACTGCAGTCCCGACAAAGACGACACCCCGCCTCGTTTGCGGATTGCCTGTGGTTGCGGACACATCTTCATCAGGCGATGACGGATCACAATTCGGATCCGGTGGTTCGTATGGATTTGCTGCGTTCATGGACTCTGACGTCGACGGTAAAACAGGAAAATGAAGCACGCTACGATTCCGCCGAGCGGTGCAAAAACGACTCCCAAGAACATCTGGATACCGGAAGCCATTGTTGGTTCTCCCCTGGCAGTCTCGTCCGCTTGGATCGCCATCGCGTAAGCAAACATTGGTAATACAACCACCGCACATCCGAGCAGGAAGACCAGCCCGAAAGTGATGGCCGGTTTCAACCGACTTGTCGAAATCGCTGGATGATCGGCAGGTCCACTGGACGGTTCGTAAGGATTTTGGCTTGATTCTACTCGGGTTGCGCTTGCGACATCGTTGCTTTCATCGCCTTGCCGCTGGGACAAGTTAGAAGCTGAAGTGTCCGAATCCTTGTTACCAGGTTGTGCGGTCCGCGTCGGCAATAAGAGTAAAATGATCAATCCGAAGATTCCTAACACGCCCAATACGCCATACCACTTTGAGAAACCCTTGGCCTCGGCAAATCGCATGCACGCCCAGACGATCAGCAGCATTGCCGTCAAGAGCCAACCAATGATCATGGCGGGATCTTGTTCCGAGAACGCACACACTTGACAGGTGATCCCACCGCCAATGCCGAGGTTAATATCTCGCCGCGGCTTGGGAGCAATGTTGACCGACGTTTGGTTGATCGCTGCGACAAAAGCAATCAAACCAATTGACGTCACCAGCACTCCCGCTAAGTAAAGCCTCACGATCCTGTGGTCGTCGCGAACATTGATCGTGTACCTGGACGGATCGCTGAGGTAAGCTAGCACCAGTCCAGCGCAGATCAGTCCCAGTCCAATGATCGCAACGATCAGGACGCTCCTGTATTTCCAGGGTCTGCTCATTCCTGACCTCCCTCGCTTCCCTGACTCCCCTCGCTTTCCTGACTTTGGCTCCAAATGAGTCCGCCAGCCAACGCTGCAGGGATTGTCAAAATGATTGCCGTCAATTTCGGCCACGAGTCACTCGGGTCCGCGAGCAGTTCGTGAAGTCCAGCAAACATGTCTTTTGGGTCAATGATTTGTGCGACGATCATGATTTGGGCAAATATCCCAACCAGCAACGAATTGCTCCACCCGGTCGTCTTTCCACGACGTCCCGCGACATAGCCACCAACCGCTATTCCGATCAGCCAGTTTAGGTACCCAAGCGTCTGTTGTCCTTCTACGTCGATCCATCCCAGCATTTTGCCAAGAACAAACGCCACGAACATCATCAGTGCGAACATGACGATCCAGGCAGCGAGACATCCTTCGCAGCCTCGATTCAGGCTGTACGGTCGCTCCTCGGTCCTTTGGGAGTGGTGCAGCTCGAATCCGCCATCCTTCGTATCGCTCATTGGATTACTATTTTCCGTCAAATTGGCTGATCAGTGGAGTGCCTATTCGATGAAGCGTCGACGCAATGGTGAGCATGACGCTAAAAATCCATAAACTGGTCACTTAGGCTCCGCAAGAATGAATTGCGATGCAAGCTTCCCTTCAATCCAGCTCAGCCCAATTTCCTGAATGCGAATCGGCAATGGTCTCAAAATCGCCCGCCGCCCCGACCTGAAGAGCGATGGAGCATGTGCTTGCTCCGAGATTCGAGTTTCGCCCTAAGACGCATTCTCCCAATTTCAACGGTCTTTGGTTCAATGGAACATCAATCAATTTCGCTGCTGGAGCTCAATAGCTCCCTGAGTCGCGTCGTTCCCCGGTAGATGAAAGCCGCCACCGCACCCTTGTTTCGATTCAATCGCTTGCCAATCTCCTCTAGCGGTAAGCCCTTCAAATGATGCAATTCAATTGCCTCACGCTGTGCTGCCGGCAAGCAGGACAGCGCTTTGGCAAGCCGCAATTCTCGTTCGTGACGCATTGCCTGGTTGCTAGGACTTGACTGAGAGGCGACCAGCCACTCGTTCACCCTCGAGGCGGACTGTTCCATGGCCTGATGAATTGAGAGTTCACGGTCAACGTCTCGGGCTTGAGTGCGAAATTTACGGATCTCGTCCAGCAAATTGTTTGCAAAGATTTGCCTTAGCCAGGGCACACGGTTGGTCTCCGCAAGCTCGTCCCAGCCGGCTTGACCGGCTTCTAGCAGCGTCAACTGCACCACGCCGGACACATCGACCTTGCCGGCGAGCATGTCATCCAGCTGCAACCGGCCCAGCAAACCGAGGTATTCGCGGTATTGTTCTAGTTCAGCTGCATGATCATCGTGCATGGAGGCTCCTCTACATTATTGAAAGCGGCATTTCGTCGAGCCGATGACGGTCAGGTTAGCCGAATCCCACAAAATTGACCGTCATATGTGAGTCTCGAGGCCGCTAAAAACTGTAAGCAAGCCGTTCTGTTGTCTGATTTGTCTGATACCGATTGAAGAATCCCGTGGCAAAATCTCTCGATTCAAAATTCCTGGATGACCCCGAATTTCAATCGCTTCTGGTTGGATGCCTTGAATCGCTGCAGCGCGGCGAGACGATCGATCGTCATGCTCTGGCCAAGGATTTCCCCGGATTCTCCGAAGAGATCGGCAGGTTTCTCGACGACCGGCAGCTTTTGGAGGAGGCAGCGTCTGACTTCGGTGATGTGCCGCCATCGCGTGTCGCGATCTCTGCCTATGAGAACACAATGGACTCGAATGCAGGGCCTGCCGATTTTTCGATCGGTGAAGCGATTCGGTACATCGGCGAGTACGAGGTTTTGGAAGAGATCGCTCGTGGAGGCATGGGCGTCGTCTTCAAAGCTCGTCAGCAGAAGCTCAATCGCATTGTCGCCCTGAAAATGATTCTTGCCGGGCGGCTTGCTGACAAATCGGATGTGGAAAGGTTCTATCGGGAAGCGCGAGCGGCAGGAAAACTGCAGCACACCAACATCGTTCCCGTTCACGAGATCGGGGAACATGATGGTCGACACTACTTCACGATGGACTTTGTCGATGGACCAAGTCTCGCCGACACCCTTCGCGAAGAATCGCTGTCTCCGGAAGCGACCGCCCGGCTGGTACGCGAAACCGCCGCGGCCGTGCAATATGCCCATGAGCAAGGAACCGTGCATCGCGATTTGAAGCCGGCCAACATCCTGCTTGGCGAAAACGGTCAACCGATGGTGACCGATTTTGGCTTGGCCAAGATGCTCGGCGGAGTTGACGACGAAACACGGGCGGAGCTGACCGCATCGGGACAAATTCTTGGGACGCCAAGTTATATGTCCCCCGAACAAGCCGCCGGCAACCAAGACTTAGTCGGCCCGGAGTCGGATGTTTATTCGCTCGGAGCGATTCTGTACGCCTGTTTGACCGGCCGCGCGCCGTTCGTTGCCGACTCGCCGGTCGACACGTTGCTACAAGTCATGAACAAGGAGCCGGTCTCTCTACGCGAACTGAATCCTGCAGTGCCAAAGGACCTGGAAACGATCTGTCTAAAGTGTCTGACCAAAGAACCCCACAAACGTTATGGCACGGCCCAGGAATTGGCTGATGACTTACAGCGATTCATCGAAGGTCGCCCCGTGTCGGCAAGGCCGGTTGGTCAGATCAGTAAGTCGATTCGCTGGTGCCGTCGGAATCCAATAGTGGCGTCCCTGCTGACTTTGGTTTTCGTATCAATGGTCGCTGGAACAGCGATTTCCACCTTTTATGCTAACACCGCACAGAAGCATGCAGCGAATGAAGCCGAACAACGGCAACATGCTGAGGACGCACGCGACGAAGCTGAACGTGAACGTGACGCGGCCGATCGGGCACGCGCGCTTGCCCAGCAACGCGGGTCAGAATTGCGACGGCAACTCTACGTGGCACAAATGCCGCGTGCACTGCGGGAATGGAGCGACGGCAACACGGCAGGGGTCGAACAACTTCTGGGGCAGCACTTACCGGAAGGCGACGAGGATGACCTGAGAGGTTTTGAGTGGTACTGGCTAGACAACCTGACGAAATCCAGTCGGCTGACGATCGAAACTGGAAGGACCTTTCTGGATGCCGACATTTCTCCCGATGGCAAATCCATTGCGATACTTTGCAACGCGCGTCTGATGATCCATCGCCTGGATACGGGCGCGCTGATTCACGAATTTGAAACGCCGTACTCCATGCGGGGTGGTGTCGAATTTGATCCCACTGGACGCTTCGTCGCGGCTGGTCAGGATCTGGTCCAGCTTTGGAGCATCGACGATGAGGCGTTGGTGTGGGAGGGTGAATCCGAACCGCATACCGTTTGGGTAGGATTCACCCCCGATGGCCAACAAGTCCTCTCGGCAAATGTCGTGGAGGAGAAGAATCGCGTGAGCAGCGCAACAATTCGCATCCGCGATCGAGAGACCGGTACGGTAGTTCACAGCATTTCAGTCCCGGAAAAAATTTACGCGGCAGCCATCAGCCCATCGGGAGATCAGCTCGCTGCGTCCTGCGCCGACAACATGATCCGTGTATGGGATCTCCGCACCGGCGTCAGCTTGCGAAAATGGTCCATTGGCGGCGTTGGGGGCGACTTGTCGTACTCTCCTGATGGTCGTTGGTTGACCGTTGTTACTTCTGATGGAACTGTGGCTCGCCATGATCCGCAAGTCGGAAAGCTGATGCAGTCATGGCAAGTATCGTCCAACGACATCTATGGTGTTGCCACCGACGGAGCGGGCAAACACTTTGCGACTGCCGGGAGGCAGCAGATCGCGCGTCTGTTCGACTTCAAGGACGGAGAACCAGTCAGGGAGTTTCGTGGTCACGAAGCCGAGATCAGATCTGTCTTATTCCGGCCTGGATTTCAGGAACTTGTTACGTGTGATCGCACCGGAAAGATCCATGTTTGGGATACGCGTCAAAACCAGGGTGTCGAGCGATTCGAGGGAGATTCAATCGACATTTCAGATGCCGCATTCAGTCCAGACATGAAATGGCTTGCTACGTCTCAAGGCATTTCGTGGGACACTGAGCGACAGGGGGCAGTCAGGCTCTATAGCCTTGCCGACGGAGCGACGGGGCCGGCGCTGGATGGTCATGAAAGCGGCGTCTTTGGAGTCGCGATTGCAAATGGTCACGTCTATTCTGCAGGCCATGACGGCAAGTTAATCACGTGGGATCTGGAAACTTTCGATCCCATCCGTACACGTTCGTTTGAAAAGCCACTGACTTGTCTTGCCGTTGCGGAATCTGGGAAAACGCTTGCTGTCGGCAATTCCGAAGGTGAAGTTCGCATACTCAACGATAAGGGGCAAGAAGTTGCGACGATTCCGATGAATCCACCTAATTTCTCGATTCGCGATGTGGCGATATCGCCCGACGGCCGGTTCGTCGCGAGTAGCAATACACAACTTTTGCAGGTTTGGGACTGCTCGCAGAATCAGGCAGTCTTGCAGATGAAGCAAAAGAAGGCCGGACCTGTGCAGTTTTCGCATTCGGGACGTTGGCTGGCCGCAGCCTTTGACGGCGCGCTGCACATCTACGATACCTCGACGTGGAAAGTGATTCACGAGTTGCAGTCTCATACCCAGTCAATTCGCGGAGTCGCTTTTCATCCCAACGATCAACGATTGGTCACTCAGTCAACAGACAGCACCATCAAACTTTGGGAGACGGAGACATGGCAAAGTGTCATGGCGTTTCCGTTCGCTTACCGCAACAAGAATGACCGATTTGCACCGATCTTCAGTCCCGACGGAAACTACCTGCTGGTTGGACGCGACCGTGATGAAGCTCACTTGCTTTGCACATTCACCCGAGTTCGCGAACCATCACCTGACCCTGAGTCACTTCAGGCGCGGGCAAAAACATTGGCTCTCCGCCAACTCTGGGACGAAGCCTTTCAGGAGTACGAGCGGCTGATCGAAACAGGCGCGCCCGATTTAACATGGGCGTTTGTTCACGCCGCCGAAGTAGCAGCCTTGGCGGAACAAACGGAGGCGACTCGGTTGCTAATCATCGACAGCGCGAAGCGTGCAAAGGAGTACGAGGAAAGTAATCTTTCTCTCGCAGCTCGTTTGATTCTGGCAGCCCAATTGCGTCCCGACACGGACCCGAATCCTGAGCAATCGTTGCGAATCGCCAGAAGAGCCTGGCAAGAAAAGGAAAAACTGACCGGACTGTCATTGCTATACACTCTGTTCCGACAAGGGCGCGATGACGAGATTGTCGAATTCAGAAAACAGAATGATGGCATTGGGAGAGCCAGCGTCACGCATCAGTTTCTCCATGCGGGTGCCCTGTACCGGCTGGGCGAGGTTCACGAGGCAAGCGAGATTCTCAAACGTGCCGCCGACAGATACGCACGCGACATGCCACCACTCGGACGTGGGCGTTACATCGAACGAGAAGGCTTTAGCGACATCATCTGGGATCTCCTGATCTGGCGAGAAGTCAGCGAGATTGCTCTGCAAGCGTTGAACGAGGCGATTGACGCCAATCCGGAAGACGCCGCACTGCTCGCTCATCGCGGCGATCTTCACCGCCGCTGGCATCGTTGGTCCGACGCGATGAATGACTTGGGGCGAGCACTTGAGCTCAATCCCGACGACGTTGATGTTTTTGAAGCAGCGACGACCAGTGCCATTCTCGCTGGCGAGTACGAGATCGCCGCACAGGTGGCAGAATTGTTGCTCGATCGCTTTCAACAGCCAGATCGCATCGAGTCGATCTGGTTGGCCGCAAGGATTGCCGCGCTCGTTCCAGGTGATGCGGGCATTGATCAATCGCTGCTAGAGCAAATACGCGCGAGTGCCGCAGCACGACCAAAGAACAACTGGCGGCAGATCGCCTTGGTTGGTGTGCTGCACCGAATCGGACATCTGGACGAGGCGATTGAAGAACTGGACCGAATCGATGCAATCTTTCCAGATCTGAAAGGACTCAACAAAGCGAGTCTCTTTTTTCGACGTGGATTGATCCTTTACGATCAAGGAAAAGCGGACGAAGCCGAAGAGGTTTTTCGCGTAGGGAATGCAATTGCAAAGTCATTCGAGCAACCTCCTGGAGTGTTTCCTACGCAAGGTAGACACGTATGGGTGGACTTCCTTGCCCTGCGTCAAGAACTAAAGGAATTGCTCAATCTCTCGGAACACAACGAAAAGAGCGTCGAAAATGAACGAGAAAAATAAGAATCGGCGGTTCGCTGAATCGTTCACCGGTGCGATTTTAGGTGTAATTATCGGCGAGATGGCGAGGCAAATGGTTCAATACGATCACGTCCCTCTCTGGCGAGTGTTGATTCTTATCACGGCTGCCTTGGTTGGAGGGTTTGCCATCGCCTTCTCGTTGCGCAGTTCCAAACAGGATTCCTCCCCAGCACAGAACAAATCCCACAACAATGAATCAGCCAGCGAATCAGATTGAAGATCAACGACGACACGACCTGAACGCTAGCCGGCGCATAGCACGTGGCAACGTTGGACGCCCCCCAACCATCTCCATCAACCCATCCACACCAATTCAGTCGTTCTGGCCTCAGCAACGTTTCCTTGCGGGTTTGATACTGATAGCGTTTGTTGGCATTGCCGTCTTGCCTGATTCGCATTGTCGAGCTCAGCAAGCTGAACAGCAGGATGGTGAACGCTCCAAAGGTTTTAAAGAGCCGCTGAAAGTCGTCTTTGTTTATGCAGACCAAAAACGTGCGGCGCAAGAATTCGCCAAGCTGCTGAAGCTGCGGCGGATTGATACGCAGATTCTGCCAGCCTACGACCTGGACGAGCAGGTATTCGCTGGGAAAGATCTGATCATTATCGGCGCGGACACGACTCCCGTTTGGGGATTCAATGCCGCCGACGATGTGATTAAAAACGCCAAACTTCCCATTCTGGCGATGGGCGGCGGCGGCCAACAACTATTGAGCGAGTTGGGAATGCAACTCGGCAACCTGAATGTCAATCGTGGGGAGCTGACCACGATTCAGCCTGTCGTGGAAGCCATCTTCTGGGACAGTTTTCGCCCGCAGCCAACCGAGAAAGGCACTCACGACTGTTTTACAAAGTCCCGCCAAATCAGCATCCAACACTCGGGAGCCAATGCAAGTCTCATCCCGATTGGTCACGAAGTGAGCCGAGATGATCACTATCTTTTGATCGCTGAAAAACCGTTCTACCTGTTCTGGGGATTTGACGCGGCGCCGGATCAGATGACGGGGACCGGCAAGGAACTTTTGCCATGGGCATGTTACTACACAGTCGCCATGAAAAAGTTTCCGGAACGCGCGTTCGCAAAGAAGAGTGAAGTTCAACATCAAAGATCGAAAGACAGTGAATAGCAAACTCGCCGACGCACATCACAACCACGATCAACTCACTAGCACCACAAAGAAACACACGATCCGGGAGCAACAGTTAGTCATGATCCAACGAGTTATTTTACCGACGGCAGTGTTTGTGGCGCTTGCCGCATTTGGCGCAGCCATTTACTCAACACCGAACTTAGTTGGCGTTGCTTTAGGTGCGAGTCTGATGTTCGTTATCCTTGCACTGGGCTACCTGGCAAGTTGGATCGTGAACTACCTCCAAGCCAAAAAATGAGCATCCGACTGATGAAAACGGCCGTCGCAACGTTGGCATTCTGCGTCATGGCAGGTTGCCAGCTTTCACAACCAACCGAAAAGATGCTTCCGATCCGGTGGATTCGTATTGAGGTCGCCGAAGGCCAGCAAGACTCTGACGCCATTTTGACCGAGCGAGATTTCAATGAGTTCAGAGCCAGCATTCCAACCGCACAGAAAGCAGTTCCTGAACGCCGGACCGATGCAGCGATATCCATCGGCGACACAACACGGCAGGTGCAAATTTGTGCGACGTTGTTGGACGCGCAAGATCTGCTCACTGATGCACGAGCCGAACTTTCCAGTGGACGCTTCTTCAGCATCGAAGACGCGAAAAATAGTCATGCCGTGATTGTGATCTCGCAAACGATGGCCGACGAGCTGTTTGCGGGGGCAGAGGCAATAGGCAAAACGGTTTTACTGAACAATCGTGAATTCAAGATCATTGGTGTTGTGGGGAAACCGAAAGTCACCCGTCATGGAGTGGCTCTTGCGGATATCTACATGGACCTGAATCCACATCTGGAGCCTTCGACGATTCAACCCGTTCCCAGCCCCGGAGACCTGCCGCCCACATTACCACTCGATCGGATCTGGATCAAAGTCGGCGACCTGGGCGAGGTCACGCCGACGAAGAAAATCATCCGAAACGTGCTGGCTCGCAATCATCCAGGGATTCAATATTCCATCCTTGCTGAGCATGACATGGTTTTGGGGCAATGAGATTGAGTCGTTGATGAAGTGTGCTGTCGAAACGTATCGTTGCATGCGAGCGCATTCGTCTCGATCCCCTGACACCGATGGCCCTGGATGCCGATCACTCACGCTTCACCGGCTCACACGATACGCCGGGCGATTAGAAACATTGCCCGATCCTTTGCCCAACCGCCTGGAGTGTTTCCTACGCAGGGTAGACACGTATTGGTGGACTTCTTCGTCTTCCGTCGAGAACTGAAGACGTTGCTCAATATATCAGAACACACCGAAACAATGCCAAAACTGACTAACAAAAAGAAGAATCGGCGGTTCGCTGAATCGTTCACCGGTGCGATTTTCGGTGTAATTATCGGCGAGATGGCAAGGCAGATGGTTCAATACGATCAAGTCCCGATCTGGCGCGTGTTGATTCTGACTTCGGCCGCCTTGGTGGGAGGGTTTGTCATCGCCTCCTCGATTCACAGCTCCAGGCAGCATGCCGCGATTAAGAAACACTCGCATGACAATAATCAGCAAGCTTAACGTGTGCGTTCTCGGTGCCGTGACGGCAGTCTTGCTGGAGTACGCCGGATCGCGGCGGCGGTCTGATCGCCCCAATTCGGGTGCATCCTATGATTACCTCGTCGCGATCGCGAATTAACATTGGATTTGCTCAAACATGTTTCACGTCATTCAATTAACAACCTGGATCCTGGCGACTGGACTGCGAAAGCAGTCGCTTCGCTTGGCTTTTTCCGTCGCCGCAGTTTCGCAGCTTTGTCTTTCAAACTATCGGTTCGGAGCGTCGGACTTCACAGAAGCCGAAATGATCTCAAGCGTTTGCGTAACAGTGCTTGGGATCGCCATTGGCTCCGGCATTCGGCGACATGCGAAGATGCAATCCGAAGACGAAACCACTCGCCCGGAGGCAACGAATGACTGGGACAGATGATTCGTTGTTCCTCGACGATACTGCGCCGCTCTCGGATGACGAGAAGACCGACGCGAATGATGGGCACGACGAAACCCACTTTGGGCATTGGTACGATGGGCTGCCCGAAGCCTTGGGCGTGCTCTCAGCGATCGTGTTCCCGCTGACGACAGCCGCGCTGCTGCACATGACCATCGAATCATTCGAGCGTCGAGATATTCTCTGGCTTCTGTTCCTCGGATTCCCCGTCAGTCCGGTCGTCATCCTCTCCTTCATCGGGATGAAGCTTGGCTTTCGATCGTATCCGCGAGCGAAAGTCGCCCTGGTGATCGTACAAATTCCATCGTGTTTGATCGCTTTTTTCTTTTTGCGTTGGTTGGTGGCAAGTTGAATTTCGCGTCTATCGGCTTTAGCAGCCTACAACTGCGTTTGTTGTGCGCTGCCGCGACCACACGAGTTTTTCCAGATCGACCAGCAGGTCAGGCCCGCGGTCGATTCGGTTCAATCAAGTAAATTCGTCAAGAATCTCCGTCATCTCCACCTTTCGTTCCCGCCTGAATCAGTAGGCTGATTAGGTTGCTGCGTAGCGTTTCCGTTCTCATTGAAGAGTCATGACCAGTCCATCGGAATCCCAATTCCTCGACGATCCCGAGTTCCAATCGCTGTTGGTTGGTTGTCTGGAGTCGCTCGAGCGGGGCGAGACCATCGACCGGGACGCATTAGTCAAAGACTTTCCCAAGTTCGCCGAGGAGATTGGTCGGTTTCTCAATGATCGGCAATTGCTCGAGCAAGTGGCATCAGACTTTGGTGACGTCCCACCATCGCGTGTTGCTATTTCCGCCTATGAGAACACGATGGATTCGGTATCCGGCCCCAAGGACTTCAAACAGGGAGAGTCGATTCGGTACATCGGTGAGTATGAAATCATCGAAGAGATTGCCCGTGGTGGCATGGGCGTGGTGTTCAAGGCGCGTCAGCAAAAACTAGGGCGAACCGTTGCTCTGAAAATGATCCTGGCCGGTCGACTGGCGGGAGCAAGTGATGTCGAACGGTTCTATCGCGAGGCTCGGGCAGCCGGTCGTCTTCAGCATCCTCACATTGTTACGATTCACGAAGTCGGCGAGCATGATGGTCATCACTACATCGCCATGGACTATATCAACGGGCATGGCCTTTCGGAAGAAGTTCGGGATCAGACGCTGTCGCCCATTCACGCCGCCACGCTCGTGCGGCAGGTGGCTGAGGCCGTCCATTTCGCTCATCAACAGGGTACGCTCCATCGAGACCTGAAGCCGGCCAATATCTTGGTCGACGCGGAGAATCAGACGCACGTGACGGACTTTGGATTGGCCAAAATACTTGAGGACGAAAAGGGCGGCGCAGGTGAGGAGGAGTTGACCGCTAGCGGTCAAATTTTGGGAACGCCTGGCTACATGTCGCCGGAACAGGCCGCAGCCCGACAAAACCTCGTTGGCCCCGCCGCGGATGTCTACGCGCTCGGCGCCGTGCTTTACGCGTGCCTCACCGGTCGCGCGCCATTTGTCGCCGACTCCGCAGTCGACACACTGTTGCAGGTCATTCACAAGGAACCGGTATGGCCAGCGACCCTGAATCCCAACGTGCCCAAGGACCTGGAGACGATTTGTTTAAAGTGCCTCGAGAAAGAACCGCACAAGCGGTACGGAACAGCCGCGCTGCTGGCGGATGATCTGAGCAACTTTCTGGATGGTCGCCCCGTGCGGGCTCGGCCTATCGGTCGCGTGCAACGAGGCTGGCGATGGTGTCGGCGGAATCCACTGGTCGCGTCGCTGTTGAGTTTGCTCGGCCTGTCGCTGGTCATTGGTCTTGCCGTTTCCAGCTCGCTCGCCATCCTCGCAGAGAGTCGCGCTCGCGAAGAAGCAAGACAGAGGGGCATCGCCGAAGAGGCTTCGCAGAGGTCCGCGTCACTCCAACTCCAGGCCGAAGCACTGGCGGCCGAAGCCACGGCCGCTCAGGAACACTCCGAGCGACAGGTGTATGCAATGCGGATTGGCGACGCGTTTCAAAGCCTGCAGTCCAACCGAACACGTTCGGCTTGGTCCGCATTGGATGGTTGTCGCTGGGACCTGCGCGGTTGGGAGCACGATTTTATTCATACACAACTCACGCGAGGTCGCGCGTTGCGAGGCCACACGCGTGCCGTCAAGTTCGTCACTTTCGCTGATGAAGGCCGGCAACTGATCAGCGCGGCCACCGACAAAACACTGCGGAGATGGGATGTCGCCGAGGGGCGACTCATGACGACCACCACGACCAAACTAAGTTTGTCGGCCGCGGCAGCCAATCTGTCGTCCGAAACAATTGCCATTGGCGACCGCAGCATGGTGGAGCTCTGGAATGGAGCGGAGATGAAGCGTGTGATGGCAACCGCCAGCAAGCGGAAGCTGCGTGCCGATGCCCTGGCGCTCAGTCACGACGGAACGCGGCTGGCCGTGGCCACAAGATGGCCTGAAGGCAAGGTTCAGTGGTGCGACACCGCGACCGGCGAGCCGCTTTGGAGTCAAGCCACTGATGTCGGTGCGCTCACGACGTGCATCTCGCCGGATGGCAAGCAGGTCGCTGCCGGACTGCAGAATGGCCAGGTGCTAGTCTGGTCCGCCGAGACGGGCGAGGAGCAGCTTCGGCTGGAGGCCGGTCAGCAAGCGATTCATGCCCTACGGTTCGACTTCAAAGGCGAGCGTCTCGTGACGGCAGGTGCTGACGGATTGATTCGTGTCTGGGATATTGATTTGGGCCGCATGCTGCGAGTCATGACGGGCCATGTCGATGATGTGCGGACGTTAGCGATCAGTCGCAACGATCAGGTGTTGGTCAGTGGTGGCGACGACGGTACCGTGCGGACCTGGGATCTAGCGACGGGCGAACCCAGGACGCTGCATCGAGGCCATCTCGGCGCCGTTTTAAGTGTTGACATCTCACCTGATCAACAACTTGTGGCCAGCGGCGGCGATGATGGTGTCGTGCGGCTCTGGCCCGCGCAGCCCGAGCCCTATGAAGTGCAGCGAGACGAGCCTGTCGGCCAGATCGCGATCAGCAGTGACGGTGGTCGCTTGGCGGTCGACGGGCCGGAGGGATCGGTCGAGGTTTGGGAGCGGCGAAGGCACGTGCGGCTCTGCAAATTCAACGCTCATCTGAACACGATCTGGAGCATGGCATTCAGTCCCGATGGCAAGCGGCTCGCTACTGTCGGGGGCTACACGGGCAAAGACGGCATCGTTCGTCTCTGGGACGCCGAAACGGGCAACGAGCTGATGACCCTCAAGGGACATCGGGTCACCGTGAAGTCAGTGGCTTGGAGCACGGACGGCCGATGGATCGCAAGCGGCGGAGGCGCGTATCGACGACGCCCCGACGAAGACGCCGTGCGGCCAGGCGAGTGGCGAATTTGGAATGCAACGACCGGCGACCAGCGTCTCGTCGTCAGCGACATCGACGGCCGTGTGAACGGCATTGCGTTCAGCCCCGACGGCAAATCTGTCGCCACGGGGGGACGACAGGTCCAACTATGGTCCGCAGAGACTGGCAAGCAAATCTTCGCCAACGAACACCGCGTCCGACCGACAGCCGAAAACGTGAGCGTCGCCATCGCCTTCAGTCCTGATGGCGCCCAACTTGCCAGTGCCAGCCACCATGGCGGCTTGCAGATCTGGGACGCGCGCAGCGGAAAGTCGCTTGCTGTACTCGACGGGCATGGCCGGCCCACCACCTCGGTGCTGTTCGGACCACGAGGGCGACGACTCTTCAGCAGCTCACGCGATCGGACGGTGCGAGTATGGGATGCGACGAACGGACTTCAACTCCTGACCCTAACCGGTCATCAAGACGAGATACAGTCGCTGGCGTTGTCGACCAACGGCACGCTGCTCAGTGGCAGCAAAGACGGCACCGTGCGATCATGGGTGGTGAGTCGACCTCAGCAGTTTCTGCCCTTGCCCGGCTACGCCGACGGCGAGCTCGGAGTGACGTTGGATCGATCCCGCACGCGGTTGGCGACCTACGGCGATGACGCGCCGATCATGATTTGGGATTTAACGACGGGGCGACAACTGGAGCAGGCGAATTTTCAAACGGCGAGAAACGCGCGCGCCGTCTTTTACGATCAGGGGCTGACGGTCGCGTGGGCCCAGGGACCATGGGATGGCGTCGATCAGCTCTATCTGCAGTCAATGACCGATGAGCAACGAACCGTCTTGGGCGAGGTGGAGTCGAAGGTCCGCTCGCTCGACTTAAGTCGCGACGCAACGCTGCTTGCGTGCGGTCTCGAGGAAGGCGAGGTTCAGTTGTTCAATGTGAAGACTAGCCAGCGGAGGACGCTGTCGTCGAAGATGTCCCCCGCGGTCAAGTTGGAATTCAGCCATGACCGCAAGCTGCTAGCAGTCGGACGGGAAGATGGCACCGTCCAATGTTGGCGGTTGACTAGCGAAATATTCAAGTCGGAGGCCGAAGCGAGCGCCGCAATCACCGTCATACCGCAAGCGACCACTGCAGACGATGAAGTGACAGATTCGAACCCGTCCACAGCAAAATCAAGCGACCTCGATGATCAATCCGCGGTAGTTGCCCTGTGTTTTTCGCCCAATGAGTCGCGTTTGGCAATCGCATTTTCGGGTGGCGTGGTTGAAGTGCGCGACATCAAGTCGGGTGCGTTGATCTTCCGGCGAGAATTGGCCAACTTGCTGGTTCATCACGTGGCCTTCTCGCCAAGCGGCTCAAGACTCGCATGCTCCACCGAACAAGGCGAGATTCATGTGCTGGAAACGGCCGACGGCACGAGTCTTGATACTCTGCAAGGCCATCATGGTCCGGTGTTCGCCGCTGTGTATGACAACGATGGAGTGCTACACAGCGTGGCTGGCGACGGTCGCCAAGAGTTCCGTGGCAGCCTCAGCTTCTACATGCTAGACGAGCTCATCACAAGGGCGGAGTACCGCAAGTGGAGCGGTATGGAAAACAACGGATCGCAACCGTGACCCCACCACACGACAACGTATGTCTCACCGTTGAAATTGAAGACAGTGCGAGTTCGGATCCATCAGTTGAGGCAGGGCCCGGAAACGAGAATTGAAGAAATCGCTCGATAGCTCGGAACACAAGAAAACGAATGTCAAGAATAAACGACGCAATGAGGAAGCGGCGGGTCGCCCGCTAACTGACACGCCCGAAGCACTTGGAGTCGCTCGATGGGTCCTGTTCGGTCTCGAATCGTTGGTGCGGTCCTCGCGATCCTGATTGCCTACTGAGTCGTAGCGGTCCAGTGCGAGTAATCGCTTAGACCCGAGCCGCACAATCGGCGAGACCCGCAACTCCTCGCGACATAGCCCATGTTATCGGACGCTGAAGGCTTGCGTGATCGTCACGATCACTACGAACTGAATCGTGACTGCAGAAGAGCAGAGGAGGCGTGCGACTGCCTTGCTAGGAATTCCGATCGGCTGCACAAGCGGCGTGTTACCTTCTCGCAAATGCTTGGCTGGCGGCGAGACAAGACTCCAACCACTGTGCTTCACTTGGGTTGAGCGTCAACTTTCCAGTGATGCCATCGGTCACATTGATGGGTGTGTTCCAGCCGATGTCGCCTCCGCGCAGAATCGCAATGCCCGTTGCCCGATCTCGTGTAAATACCCATTGCTCACCGAACAGATTCTCAAAGTAGCCGATGTACTGATCTGCCTGTGCGTCATCAATGATTGGTGGATCGCCTGATCCAGGAACGTGATGATTACTGATTTTCAACAGTGGTTCGGACATCGCAAAGAGTTCCCTCAGTTCACCTAGAATGCATGGGTCGTTCATTCATAGCAAGAACTAACGCGTTGTCGTCACGATTGCCTCTCGCTTCTATCGAACGTAGCGATACATTCGATGGCAAGCAAGCTGATCGAAGTGGATGCATTCCACTTTTCAGATAGTCGTTCGTCTCAAGCTCGTCCATCAAAACAAGCGGCGCTCAAAGCGAAGCAAACCGCATGCAGAGACTCACTAAAAATGGCTAACGCCGGCGAGTGCCAGCCCGCTTCAATCCTTTGGCGACAAAGTCGAACGCGTCGGCCGGTTTGTAGTCTTCGAGAACATCGAAAAAGCAAGCGAGAACACGTTTGGTTTCTGCGACGTTGATCTTGACGCCCTGAGTGTCTGCCTTGCGAGAAACCTGGTCGTAGATGTCGTTGAGCGTCAATGCCTTTTTTTTGGTCGCTGCCTTTGCTTTCTTCTTTGCCATGACGAGTCTGTCCTTGCTGGAGTGGGTAGAGCGAATTCCTAGCAAGTGTTTTAACCGTCGAAAGGCATGATGAAAATGCAGGTCACGCTCGACGAGAACTGACTGTCATCTACGATGCGAAGAGATCGTGTTCACATTATCTATTGGCTCACACCCATTCTCCGCTTGACGAAGTATCGCTACCACCTGGTTCGTCTCCGGGCTCGGGCGTGCCCGGATGTCCGGGCGGCATGTTGTCTGGCCACCAGAATCCAGGCGGCAAATGGTATGGGTGGTCGGGCGGAAGACGCGGCCAGACGTGCCGCGGCGGCGGGACGAGTACTTCGGTCGAGCCTTCGGGTTCAGGCGGCCACGGCCAATCCTCGGGCCACCAATCGGGACGCTCGTCGTTCTCTGAGGCAGAGGTATCGTCATCAGTGCTTGAGCCTTCAGGCGGATCGGTGGGTGGCGGCATTGGTGGTGATGGACTGCCAGCCGGATCGAATGGTGGAACGAATGGGTGCCATGACGGCGGACCGTCGCCACTGAATGAACCAGGTGGACGTCTCATTGAATCTCACTCCTTTGAGTCGGGTCGGGATGTTTGAACGGAACACGCTTGCTAGGACAAAGTCCGCATTGAGGAATCGCTTTGGTTTCAAGGAACGACCGCAATTCATCGTCGCTGGCGTTCGGGGGGCATGCCTTGAGGCGACGGCGCAGCCGACGAGGCAGTCCAGCCAGTGGTTGTTGGGCTGTTCAGGTCGAGCTTTCCATTCGTCGACAGTCCGACCGCGGCGCTCGGTTTTGATGAAGTACTCGGCGGTGACTTACTCGGCGAACATGGGGTGTTGGTTGGGGCGATCACCACAGACGAAGAGGCAGTACAACAAAAATCGCAACGATGAGCCCCGCAACCGTGGCGGAAGGTTCAGAATTTCGAGCCTACCATGCTTGAGTTTGGTCGCTGTCTAGCGAAATTTCTCCGGAGTCGGCCGCCGGGGCACCGAACAGAATCGTGAAAAGTCGCTTCGGTGTGAGGCACCGACGGCATTTTCTGGGAAAAGTTCAAGCTGGCGGCTGGTCCAACTTCGCTGACTGAGCGATGGTTTGGCAACGCTCGACAATAGCGGCAAAACGGCTGTTCAGGAGATCTTACTCCCGCCATCATCTCAACCTCAGTCGCCGCCGTGGTCTGCTATCTCTGAATGCCGCTCTCAGCCGCCACGCACTGTCGAGGCGGCGAGGGAAGACTCGCGATGTCCGACGTGGCGAATCAGGCACAGACGGACATATAGCGGTTGCGGTGGGGAGTAATCCGTTGCTCGATGGCAGTATCCAATCGTCGGAAGTCGCGGCCGATCGTGAATGAGCGGCGTGGCACTTACTCCACCGACTTCACCTAATTCGCTGCTAATGGCCAATGCAGCAACTGTAGCATCGACAGCGTCCGGCGTTGTACGATGTGATAATTAAAGGGAGAAAGCTGATGGCGAATGCCGGTGATATCAAGTGCATGGGACATAGAGACCAATGAATGAACATCAAAGTTCCGTGACCGGATCGTCGATGCTTCGCCGGCTTCCCGGACAGTTGCTTCAACGCAATCCTTTCGCTGGTAGCATTGTTCCTGTGCGGATTCCGACGTGGGTGTGTCGCGGGAGACCCTGTTTGCCGTTCCCGCACCTTTGGAACTACCGCAATCCGCTGCAGATTCTTCAGAGCTGCCACTGGAACGCTGATGATTTGGAGGGTGACGGAAGACATTCACGCTATCTCGACGTCTTGGGATTCCCACCGGTCCTGATCACCCGCGATCCGGCACTGATTCGGGCCATTTCCAAAGAAACCGGCGATCGCGACGGCCAATTCGAGCGAGATACGATTCTTGCAACGGGGATCGCCAAGGGGACGGGCTACGACATGCTGCTGTACGCAAACGGACCTCAATGGCGCCGTCAGCGTAAGCTTGCTGCCGCGCCGTTTGGAAAGACATCGCTGTTTCAGCCGGAGCGTTTTCAGGAGTTTGAACAGACATTCCGTGAAACCGTTCGCAAACGCTTAAAGAAGCTGTACGAGCGGATCCAACAAACCGGGTCGAATGTTCACGTCGCTTTGGAAACCGAAATCAAGCCCATCATGCTTGAGTTGCTTTCCCATAACTTTTTCGGAGCCGAAGTCTCCTACCAGCAGATCGTGGAGCGTTACGTCCCTGCGTTGGATCGCGTGATCGACCGTATGGTCGGCGATACCGTTATCAAGCTGGGCGTCCCCTACCGAGAACTTCCGAGGTTCTTTCCAGGTGTCGCTGCAGCGAGAGAGGATTACCGTATATTCAATGAGCTGGTGGATCTTGTTTTGGAAGGGCGACATGCCGGCCGTGGCCTGTGGGAACGGTTCAAATCCGATGCTCCAGACGATGCATTGAGGAGCAATCTGCGGCTCGTTCTTGCTGGCGCTTTGGAAGCGACGACGTCATTGGCAAGTTGGGCGATCTCCCACCTCGCTCGTAACCAGGAGGCCCAACAGAGAGCTTTCCAAGAGATCCAGCAGGCTGAACGCTATACACCCGAGCTGCTCGAGGGCGCAACCTACTTTCGTCGAGTCTTGGAAGAAACGCTTCGCTTGACCCCACCTCTCTACTTCCTGCCGCGACGAGCACCGACAAAGATTCGTGTCGAACTTCCGGACGGGCGAGACTTGGTTGTTCCCCCCGGTGCCTACGTTTTGTTGGATCACTGGAATGCAAACCGTCACGAAGATCATTGGGGAGTTGAATCGACCGGTTATCCGGCGATGGCATTTGCACCGGAACGCTGGGAGTGGTTGGCCGAACACCAGCGAAGTTCGAAGGAGTTTCTTCATTTTGGTTTTGGGCACGGCCCTCGTGTTTGCCCTGGAAAACACCTAGGCGAACTTGAAGTCGCGTTGGTCGTCGGGGCGTTCATCAGGCTGTTTCGCTTTTCTGCCCAAAGCCCGGACAACCCAGCCGTCGCGGGCATTTCGACAAAACCTGCCGATGGGGCGTTGGTAAAACTCGAGCTTCGAGACGACGCTCCAATCAGCGATCGCCGAATCTTCGATGCAATTCGAGGATCCGGCTGTCCGCATTCTAATCAAGGGTTGAATGACCACGCATGAGTGTCGGGTTGCGAACTGTTCGGCTTACTGACTGTAGCCATATAGTTCGAAGACCCATTCAAACCGGCTGAGGACCTGTTGCTTCAATTCACGGTCCACTGTGTAATCGTTTTTGCGATAGCCTCGAATGGACTTGACGTGCTCGCCAATCGCGGGAAATGCTTCGTCCCATGTCGATAGCTGCAGTTCTTCGTAGACGCGACGTGTCTGTTCAAGCGGATCGAGTTCGAGGTCTTCGAACCGCATCTCGCAGAGCTGATTGGCTGGGATGGTCTGTTTGGTCTGTTCATAACGACGGATACATCGTTCGTACAATTCAAGCGTATCTTTTAAGGCTGTCTGGCCGTGTGGCGGTTCCAGCGAATTGCTCGCCAACATCGTGCGGCGTAAATGCAGCGTCGAACGGATGACAGCGTAGGGATCTCGGAAGAGGTAGATGAACTTCGCTTCCGGAAACAGGTTCAACAGCGTTGGGATTCGAAACGTGTGAGTCGGGGACTTGAGGAGAACGGGTTTGTCGTCGCGAAGCTGTAGCTTTTTCAGTAACGTCAAGAACGACTGCTCCCAACGACGCATCTCTTTGTCGGTCCATCGTTCGGGCTCAAGAAAACGTTCGTAAAGTTCAAAGCGATCCTGAAACGCGGCCATCAAGTAAGGTGAGACACAACAGTCCACCGCGACCGCCATTTCATCTTCCATCGGTACGTTCCAGCCTAGTGGCATATTATCCATCGGACGCGTCTTCGGCAGACACCAAGACGTTAGTGGCGCGACGATGGGTTCGGTCAACAGAAAGTGTCCCGGACACATGCTCTGATAAAGATTGAGGTATGAGAAACTCGTATCGAGTGCCATCAAGTTGTGAAGAAGGGTGGTGCCACTTCGCCAATGGCCCAGGATGAAGAGAGGGGGATGTCGTATAGAACTGTTGCGAATTCTGCGCCCATTGATGGCGGATTCAGCCACATTTTCAAGCGAGTTGACGACACTCATGGCGGCAATCGAGAACCAACGCGGCAGGTAAGACCATGCCAATCGAGGCTGGCAGCGAAGGACCCGACAAAGTCCGTTGAAGGTCAGGCCGTGCCACATGCAAAAGGACGTTTGCATTTCAGATCCAACACTTTCTCACAGCTCGGCATTTGGTTTGGTCGGCCACCCAGCCAGCCGCGGATTGAGTGCGTGATTTCGTTCACAGCAGGAAACGGACCTGGGCATGATTTGGCCCGCTCGCTGGCTGAAGCCGTGAACTTCGCGACCTGATCGCCGATGAAGTAAAGAGCCGCCCTCAAGCGTCGGTCCGGGTTTGTAAAGTACGGGAAACGCAACTGAAACGCAAACTACGAAGGGTGCAAAACTCAGCGAACCGCGCGCCGCAGCGGTAATCTGACACGAATGTCCCATAATCTCCTGATCGCCGGCGTTAGGCAGTGCCTCGTCGCGGCGTGTTTCTCACCTTGAAGACGGGCGTGGAGATGTCGCCACACCGGTACGCCCGCCGAACTCAATGCGACGCGTTATGCAAACGTCACCGTTTTAAGGGACTCCCCATGCACAACGGATAGAAAAGGGCGTCTCTTAAGAATCACCGCGTTGATCGTTATGTCGCTAACGGCCTCACCAATTCGTTCACCCAAAACGCGGAGGTCTGCATCGACCGAACTGAGCTCGTTCGGGGTGAAACTCGCTTCGGTGCCTTCAGAATTCGGGCACCGACGCGCCGAAATGGTCCTCACCGAAAGTGCTCCGGCTTCATCGACCGTTAGCTATTCGCCCAAGAACTTCCGTTGGTAGCAAAGGCACTCGCCCTCGATTCCGTGTAGCAGAGCCATGAAAGCGGATGTCTCGGGACTGATCCACTTTCGGACGGTTGCTTTGCACGCGTCGCGCGTTCCTTTTAGGTGCTTCTGGAACTTGCAATAGCGTCCAACTGCTGATGGAAAACCTGTTGGCATCTGAAGAGCCTTTCACATTGCCGTCGACTACTTCCGGTAGGCGCCGCTCTCCAGTGCAGAATTCGACACTGCCACGCGCTCCAAAGACTAATTGCCGCGAACATTGGGAATGAAAGAATGTCTGTACTCTTGTGACTGCGGACTCCTGGCGAAGGAGGGGGGCGAGCACTAACATCAGGAAGTCATTACCGGATTGGTGAACCTGCCGATGATTTCTGGGAGCACGGTGTGGAAGCGACCATTCGCTTGAGAACTATGAATAAATTCGACAAGGTACTACTCGAACGCGGTTGGATTCGCGATGAGCAAATTGCGGCGGACAAGGCCGGGAATCAATCGCATGCTTTTCTAGCTCGGCGAGTAACCGATCCTGAAGATGGGTTTGGCTATATCCTCAAGAAACTTCGGCGTCAAAACGTTGCTGACCGACGGGCGATGTTCTGCGCGGAGATACGGGCTATGGGTCTGCTTGACCATCCAGGCGTCCTGCCTGTCGAGGATACAAATGCGGAAGACTACGAGTCCTCCGAGGATTTGTACCTGATCACCCGGAGGGTCATGGGGCATGATCTGGAAGATTTTGTGGCGCAAGGCCTGGTATTTGAAGAAGCACTTCAATTGACGATCGGTGTTCTCGACATAATCAAGCACTGCCACAGTCGGGGTATTGTCCATCGTGACATAAAACCGTGCCATGTCTTCGCCGACGCGGGTGAATACGAATCACCCGTGCTGATTGATTTTGGGCTGGCGTACATAGACGATAACCAGCCAAGCGGCGCCACAACCGTAATCGGTCAACGTAAGGGAAATCGATTTCTGGTCGGGCCAGAGCACTCACCCGGAACATCTTTGACCACTCGCAACGATACTACTGACATATGCCAATGTGTGGGCTTGCTTTTCTATGCTTTGACCGGCGATGAACCTGGAATCCTCCTGGACGAGATTGGGCAAAAGCCGCACGAGCGCGCCCGTGCTAAACTCGATTCGGGCATCGATAAATGGAAACGCGAAACCCTAGAGCAAATTTTCGACAAGGGATTTGAGTGGCACCCCGATAGACGATGGGCGAGCGCGGACGTGCTCTTGGAACAAGTGCGTCATTTGCTTAACGCCTCAGTAAGTCCTGATGAGCGACTCAAGCTAGAAACAGAGGAACTCGTTCGACAATCCCAGATTCAGGCGAAACTTGACGTTCATAATCAAGGAAAAGACATGTCGAAGAAATTGCTCGATCTTGTCGAACGCATTCTGGTTCCAATTGCGGAAGGGTCTGCGTCTATTTTAAAGGTTGACACAACCGATAGGGCGCTCGACTTTTCATTTCCAGCTGATAATGAAGGTATGGCGCAAAAGACGATTTCGTTTCGGCATAGACACGGTCAGGCTGGCGGCCTTTCGTTATCGGTGAGAACGGCAATCGAGGACTCTTGCTTCGTCGTCACCTTGCAGCCGTATACCGGCGCGTCAATCATCTTTCCGAATGATCAGCCCGTTGAACTGGGCCGCTGGCAAATTGGGGACAGAGGCTTTCTTGATCAAGCACGTTCGCCGCTTCAGCAGAATCTACTTGCCGCCATTGATGAGCTTCTTCGTAAGGGATGATCTGATGTCACTGTTGGGTGCGTTCCGGGGTTCCCAACCATGTTCGGCGTTGATGAGCGGTGGGTGAGAGCGGTCGAAAATTGGACATCGCAATCTGTTTTTCAACTGCGCTCCGGTGGCCGACGCCGAAGTTTCCGCCTTCGATCCACCGGTCGATGAAACCGGAGCACTTTCGGTGAGGGCCGTTTCGGCGCTTCGGTGTCCGGATTCTGAAGATACCGACGCGATTCCTGCCACGAGCTAGCCCGCCTCGGCCGATGCATCCAAATGCACAGGGCAGCACTGACTAGCATTGAACCAAAGGGCGTATGCGAACCCTTGGAACCAAAATTCATATCGTACACTTCATTGGTTCGGGATGGAGAACAGGTCAGCTGGTAAAATGTCGGCTCGCTACGAGACTCAGCACGCCGCATAAGCGTTCTTTCTGTTTCTAAGAGGGTGTTCAACGATGGATTCTAGATTCCTTTCGATCGCATGGCGACTGAACCAGGGCTACGTCCTGACTCCGTTCTTCTTTTCATTCTTTTTCCTTTTTCCGGTTTTCCGACTTGCTGCTGCGCCGTTGGATGACGAGTCGGTGAAACCGTTAACTGAACTTCATTTCGGAACGACGCAGGGGCGAACGCAACCGATCTTTAGTCCTGATGGTTCTCTCCTGGCAACGTCTCGCAGGTTGAATTATGGAACAACTCTTAACTCAGTCATAAGACGCGGAGTGGATTTGATCATTTGGGATGTTGAAACTGGAGATGCGAAAGCGAAAATCGCGGATGGGTGGTTGGGTTTCGCATTCAATAACAGCGGTAGCGTGCTGGCGGTTTGGACAGATCAGGAGGTCAGCATTCTAGATCCGGAATCAGGAAATCGTCTGGCAACGCTGGTTCATCGTGATGTCGAACACGCACAGTTTCTGCTGCAGGCAGAGCTATTGGTTACACAGACACGGGGCAGAGAGCAGCTTGATCTTGTTCCGTCAGAACTGCGATTTTGGAACACCAAGACTTGGGAGCGAGTTGAGACAAAAATCGACCGCTCCATGCCACTGATTAGTCCTACCGTTTCGGCCGATGGAAAATATGTTGCTGGGTACAAGCCGGCGCCACAGAACGTGAAGAATGGGACATCACAGTTGAAACTATGGGAAGTTGAAACGGGTCGAGAGCTGCCGATCCCAAAGTTGTTACCAGATTCGCTTCGCACGGCTTCTACTGGCTGGTCTGGTCCTCTTATCGGATTCACACGCGACGGTAAATCGCTCTTCGTATCTCACGTATGTTGGGAAATCGAAGCTGCCAAATTGAAACCAATTTCCAACTCTTTCGATCTCGAACGCGACGTGAGTTGGTTCAGCTTGTACGTTCACCCTAGATTACATTCCCAGCATTCAAAAAAGCGGGCGAGGATCATCGAGGGCAAGATATTTGTCTGGGATTCGCACGAAGGCGAACCAATTGCCAAATTTATCAATCCCGTGAAGGAACAGCCTGTCAATACGGTTCCACAATTGAATTTTCGTCACTCGATTCAGAGCCTTCCCTGGGTCTTTGACAATGCGTTGGGCTTCACGACCAAAGACGAATATGTTGTTTCTCGCACGGTTGACATTTGGGAAACAGCGAATGGCAAGATAGCTCGGTCGATCGCCCTCGACGAACCCGACTTGCAACTTGGCGGGAAGCACTGGAAAGTCGATTCGACGTCACCGCTGGTACGCGTCGCGAAAGATGGCAAGACAATCGTTGTACTGGAAGCTGGGAGGAACGATCTTCAGAAGCAACGTAGCTGCCGCATAGCGGCATACGATTTTGCAACAGGCAAGCGTCAATACCAGTTGAGTGGTCACAATCATTTTGTTTCTTCTCTATGCCTATCGCCCGATAGTCGCCTGATTGCTACGGGGTCGGGAGCAATCCAACAGTGGGATGCAAAGACCGGCGAAGTCAAACTTTGGGATCTTAAAACGGGGGAACTCGTCCGCACGATCATTGATCAAGGTGGCAAAGTTCTCTGTTTGGCATTTGATAGTCGAGGGGAACATCTTGCGATTGGCCGCATTGTCAGCCAATCCGGCCCGGAGGTCGGTTTGTGGGAGGTCTCGACTGGAACCAAATTATTGAGCCTGCAGCTACCGCCCTCGAATGCCGTTGTTCGTTCGCCATCTGAAAATAAGTACGAAAAGCGCCAGAGCTCGCTTAGTTCGCCATCTGAAAGTCCATACGGAAAGCACCAGAACACGCTTAGTAAGCCGCACAGCCTGGCATTTTCTTCCGATGACAAACTACTTGCCGTTGGCGGAAATGCCCAATTGTCACTTTGGAATATGCCAAACGGCGAATTTCGATCCATCGATCGAATCTACGGCCCCGTTCACCAACTTCAGTTTTCCAAGGATGGAGAAAAATTGTATCTCGGGACAAATCACTTGTACGAAGTTCGAGTCTCCGAGCTAAGAGGCCGGGGAGACTCAGCAGATCAATTAACACGACCTTCAGCAGACCGCTCCGAGGTGATTTCCCGCTACTGGAAGTTTGTACTTCAACCCTCAGCAAAACAAGTGTTTCGACCAACGGACGTCGTGTTGATCAGCGGTGAGTTTGCGATGATTGCATCGGACCGGTTGATTGCCAGCTGCCCAGCAAGCTTTCACACCATTAATGGGGAGATATCACTTTGGGACGTGGAAAACAAGGAACTTCTCGAAGTATTCAACCACAATGGTGTGCGAAGCGTCGATTTCACACCGGACAGTCAGTTGGTGACCGGGAGCATCCGGCCAGAGCGTTTCACTACGACGATTCTCGATCCAGAAACCGGACGTCTTGTGGTGCGTTTGGGCCATTCGAGAGGTGCGTCAATTCAATTCAGTCCCGAGGGCGAAGTGGTTGCCGTGCTTAGAATGGTGCCTCGATCAACGAAACTGATCCGCCATCATCGCGGTTATTTACAAGCCGAGAGAACGTCTTCGGTGGCCGGAATTGATCTTTGGGACACTCGCACCGGGCGGATGCTTGGAGTGCTATCTCATGAAGCAGCAACCGGCTTTCATTTCTCGCCCGACGGAAAGATCTTAGCGAGTGTGGGACCAAAGAGCATTAAGTTATGGCAAGTCAGCGAATTTACACACGGCGCCGCAGATTAAGTTGTCGCTTCTGCTTTGTGATGGCGCATAGCCTGCTGCTGATCACTGAGCTAGACCTCGCGCCCGATCAAAACATGACAAGCAATCCAAATCCTTACGAACCAGGACGAGTTCCGGACGAAAACCGCAGAGTCGATCCGGTCGAAGGTCCCGCGGTGCTTCATCGTGGACTCGGCGCGATAGTTGGATCGCTCTATGGCAGCTGCCTGGTTCCATTTCTCGCAGTAATGCTGATCGCCATCGCAATCAAGTCAGGCCTTTTGGATTGGTTCGGCATCCAAGGCGGGTTCATGGAGCTCGGGATAGTCTTTCTTCCCGTCTGTGGGTTGTCAGGAGGAACTTTGAGTGGCTTGATTTGTGGAGCGACGAGAGGACAACGCCTCCTGGTGGCTCTCGCAGTCGCGTTGATAGCGCCTGTGATTTGGCTCATCTATGGAGCCCTGATCAGTACCGATGCGAAGCAAACCATCTTTATCGCTTTCACAGTATTGTTGAGCGCGATCGGTAGCACTCTTGCCTGTCACTTGCTCATCGCTTGGATCGTCCGCAAGCGCCGCGCGGTCGTCGAATCGTTGCAAGCCGAGGGTAGTGCGTCGCCGGGGCTGGCTGCCGCAGGTTTCCAGACTTTTATCACGGTTTGCATTGTTGCCGCCTTAGTAACCACCTTCATTGCGGCAGGCCAAATAGCGGGGTTTCTTGCCGGCATCACGGCAGGTGGCGGCATCGTTGGCATGTTGAGCGGACTGCACCTGCTTTCCGCCTATCCAAATCGAACCCGCATTGGCATCCTGACAACCATCGTTTGCGTCTTCGCCGTATTGATTCCAATCTTCCTGCAAATCTACCAGTGAACCCAAGGAATTTGCGTGTTTCAGAAATTTTGAAAACAACGAACGTCATCTGGCGTCCAGCACACCGGCTGAATGACATGACGGCAACCGTAAGCGTTAAACTGCGTCAGTCATTCCTTCTCCACCGCTCAGCAAGTTCGCATCCGCAATTTGCCTTTGTTGGTTTGGCGATCCATACGAAATCTTGTGCGAGAGCGCTGCGTACTGCTGCTTTGGGGCTCTGCACAACAACTAAACTGTTTTCGTCGATTCGTGAAGGCTGAAAGTTCATGACCGCTGTTTCTCGAACCGAGACGAAAAGACCGCTTAGCGTACCGCTGGTACCGCGAGCTTATCTAATCGCCGTTTGGTTGTGGCTGTTGGTGTGCTTGTTGTTTCCGACTTGGACCGGCAAGAGTCATCGCTACGACATCTGATCCGAAGTTCACTTCGCGAATCTCACAGCCGCCAGAACGGGAAGCACAATTGCAAGGAACTGAGCTGAATAAAAAACGGTGTTTCGCATGGTGCAACGATAGGCGACTTTTATTTGAGGTCGCCCGATACTCCGCGGCTGGTGATTCAGTTGGGTAAAATCGAACTAGTCCTCAATCAAGCGAAGCTTGATTTTCGTCTTAATTAAGAAACTCGAAAACCCTCGGCGTTTTACGCGTGTATTGGAGGTTACCAAGACTTCAATCCACGCACGCAAACGAGGGTTCCGAGTGAACGCCAAAGTACGCCGACAGTTGCGAAAACGCAACCAGAGAATTCGACAACGCATCGACAAATGCGAAGGCATTTTTCAGTCTCCTGCGATCCGACCCACTGCCACCAAGTTTGAATTGAGCGAAAGAACACAGGCTATTTCGTGCGGTGGTATCGGTCTCATCATGCAGATTGTCAAGCAACTTGACCTGCGAAAGCACATCAATGAAGCCGCATCGGTGTTCAAGATGAACCTGCCCTATGATGAAGCGGACCACGTCTTCAATATCGCGATGAATTTGCTCGCTGGTGGAACCTGCTTGGAACACATCGAGCTTCGTCGAACCGACGAAGCCTATCTGAACGCTTTGGGAGCTCAGAGGATTCCGGATCCAACGACCGCTGGAGATTTCTGCCGACGGTTTGATTCGTTCAAAATCATGCAGTTGATGCAGGGGATCAACCGAGCTCGTCTGAAAGTCTGGAAGCAACAACCCGATGAGTTCCTCGATCAAGCGACAATCGAAGCCGATGGCACGATGGTGGAAACCTACGGTGAGAAGAAGCAAGGCATCGGTATCAATCACAAAGGTCAGTGGGGTTACCATCCGTTGGTCATCACGCTCGCCGAGACACAAGAGCTTCTTTATCTCGCCAATCGAAGCGGCAATCGTCCTTCCCACGAGAACTCCGCAATGTACTTCAACTCAGCGATTGAGTTGTGCAAGGAAGCTGGTTTTCGCAAAATCCGGCTGCGAGGTGACACCGACTTCTCGTCAACAACGCACTTGGATCATTGGGATCGCGAGGGCGTGACGTTTGTGCTGGGTTACGATGCGAACAAAACACTTGTCGGGATTGCCGATTTACTGCCGCAATCGGCGTGGAACACGCTTTCGCGTCAAAGACCCATGCCCGAGAACGGGCGAGCCAAACGCCCCAATTACAAAGAGCGAATTGTGGTTGCCAACGAATATGAAAACCAAATTCTGCAAGGCGAGAGCTACGCGGAATTCGACTACCAGCCTGTCGCCTGTAATCGCAAATACCGGATGGTCATTGTCCGGAAAGACATCAAGGTGATGCGTGGGCAGCAGCATCTTTTTGACACGCAGAAATACTTTTTCTACATCACCAACGAACAGGAGAAGGAGGTTTCCGCTCGCGAGGTGATTCGAAATGGAAACCAACGTTGCGATCAAGAGAACACGATCAGCCAGGGGAAGGCGTGTGGTGCGCTAAGTGCGCCGCTTGACACGCTGGAGAGCAACTGGGCGTACATGGTCATGGCTTCGCTGGCATGGACGCTGAAGTTATGGAGCGGGATGCTGGTTCGTGTCAAAGGCAACCCGAATCAGCGTCGAGTGCGTGCGGAGGTCAGACGCAAAGTCATTCGGATGGAATTCTCGACCTATCTGAACTCATTGATGCTGATCCCCGCTCAAGTGATCCGCAGCGCACGGCAATTAAAGCTACGCCTGTTAGCTTACCGCCCAAGCGTTGATTGTTTACTGACGCTCTCGGATCACATCGCGATGCCACTTCGATGCTGACATGCAATGCTCAATGAAGCCAAGGGCGTGGATGCTCTTGGTACCGCCGCTGGCCGCCCCACCCAGAAAGAAACTCACCATCATGCCCACTGACATCATTGAAAATCATTGCCAGCTCAAGCTGGGAGCTCGCCGCTCGCGCGCTCAGAACACGCCAGATTTCTGGGATAATGAATCAAGCGTTCGCTTGATTCAGG
>NZ_JAMQBK010000043.1 GCF_023701485.1 Aporhodopirellula aestuarii | reverse complement strand
ATTGCGTAGGCCGGACCGAGGTCGCGAAAAACCTTGCCGTATCCGCATAAACCTGATTTGCTGGAAATACATTCTGTTATTTTCAAAATCAATCGATTTGCGACCGTAGCTCCGGCTTGGCAATGGTTTATGCGATACGGCCTACGAATCGCGTGCAATCTCCGGGCTAGCTGGCCGGACCAAGCAGAGCGAGGTCTCCTCCCAGCTCCCAGCTCCCAGCTCCCAGCTCCCAGCTCCCAGCTCCCAGCTCAAATGTGAATGTTTCGAGTCTCCATTGACAGCGACAAACATTTCGATACTTTTGGAAACATGAAAACAAATGAAGCGGTCAC
The DNA here is from genome assembly GCF_023701485.1 of Aporhodopirellula aestuarii. GTDB lineage: Bacteria > Planctomycetota > Planctomycetia > Pirellulales > Pirellulaceae > Rhodopirellula > Rhodopirellula aestuarii. The sequence continues at coordinate 135,285 of NZ_JAMQBK010000043.1, read as the reverse complement.
CGCACTCGCGGCGTTGGCTCAAGAATCGAGGCTGGAAGTATTTCGGCTGCTCTCCAAGCTCGGTGCGGAGGGGCTACCGGCTGGGATGATTGCCGAGAAAGTGAGCATTCCTCCTGCAACGCTCTCGTTCCATCTCAAGGAATTGTCACATGCGGGGCTCGTCGAATCACGCAAGGAGGGACGGTCAGTGATCTACGCAATCAACGTCAAGGGCGTCAGCTGCCTGATGGGATTCCTCACCGAGGACTGCTGCCAAGGCCGACCGGAGCTTTGCGTTCCGGCGTGCTGTGACAAGCCAGCAAAAAAAGAAACCAAACAACGACAACCTTCGCGAAAGGCCCTAAAGAAATGAGTATTCGAGTCGGAATTAACGGGTTCGGACGAATGGGTCGGCTCGGTTTTCGGGCCGCCTGGGATTGGCCCGAGTTTGAGATTGTCCACATCAACGAGGTCAAAGGCGGACCGGCGACAGCGGCTCACTTGCTTCAGTTCGATACCGTTCACGGACGCTGGGGTGACGACATGGACGTATCCGATGATGCCATCCGTGTGGCGGACAAACGCGTCGGATTTTCCAGCTACAGCACTCCCGGCGAAGTTCCGTGGCGGGACATGGGCGTGGACATTGTGGTCGAAAGTTCGGGAAAATTCCGCACACCCGAGTCATTGAATCCCTACTTCGAGCAAGGCGTGCAAAAGGTCGTCGTTGCCGCTCCAGTGAAAGACGACGCGCTGAATGTCGTCATGGGATGCAATGACGACCTTTACAATCCAGATGAGCATCATCTGCTTACCGCGGCATCCTGCACCACGAATTGTCTCGCTCCGGTTGTGAAGGTGGTTCACGAGCAGATTGGCATCCAACACGGAGTGATCACCACGCTTCACAATGTCACCAACACGCAAGTCATCGTCGACGCGCCTCACGCCGACCTGCGTCGGGCTCGTTCAGCGTTAAACTCGTTGATCCCCACCACGACGGGTTCGGCGAAGGCGATCACGATGATCTACCCCGAGCTGAAAGGAAAGCTCAACGGCTTGGCGGTTCGCGTGCCGCTACTAAACGCATCCTTGACCGACTGCGTGTTTGAACTGCAACGGCCATCGACCGCCGACGAGGTGAATCGACTGCTTCGGGAATCGTCGGAAAGCACGCTCAAAGGCATCTTGGGGTTTGAGTCCAAACCACTCGTCTCAGCGGACTTCGTCAACGACACGCGTTCCGGGATCGTAGACGGTCCATCGACCATGATGATTGATGACACGCTGGTGAAGATCCTGGTTTGGTACGACAACGAAGTCGGCTACGCCAACCGCATGATGGAATTGGTCAAAAAGGTCGCCGTCACTTTACCAAGCCGCGTATCGGCGTAACGCAACGAGACTCAAGTGGACAAGAAAAGCTACGGACTCGTCACCGCCGCCTACTGGGGATTCACCCTGACCGATGGCGCCTTGCGGATGCTCGTGCTGCTGCACTTTCACGAACTGGGTTATTCCCCAGTTAATCTTGCGTTCCTGTTTTTACTCTACGAATTCTGTGGCATCGTGACCAACCTGTTTGGTGGTTGGATTGCGTCTCGCTATGGCCTTCGGATGACGCTGTTTGCAGGCTTGGCATTGCAGATCGGAGCATTGACCATGCTATCGTTCATCCAGCCCAACTGGATCGCCTGGATTTCCGTGGCCTACGTCATGACCAGTCAGGCGATTTCCGGCGTCGCCAAAGATCTGACAAAGATGAGCTCGAAGAGCGCCGTCAAACTGCTGGTGGAGGACCGCGATGCACCGGAGGACCAGTCGCGATTGTTCAAATGGGTCGCCATCCTAACGGGCAGCAAGAATGCACTAAAAGGCTTCGGCTTCCTGCTCGGCGGGGTCCTACTCGGTTGGCTCGGTTTCGCCCCATCGCTATGGGCGATGGCCGCCGCACTCGCGGTGGTACTCGTCTTGTCGGCCACCATGTTAAAAACCGACTTGGGGAAAGCAAAATCAAAGGTCAAGTTCAAAGAACTGTTTTCCAAGAGCCGCGAAATCAACATTCTCTCGTTCGCTCGGTTTTTCCTCTTCGGGTCAAGAGACGTTTGGTTCGTTGTTGGTCTTCCCGTGTTCCTGGCATCGCAACTCGGCTGGAGCTTCGCCGGGATCGGCGGCTTCCTCGCCGCTTGGGTGATCGGCTATGGGATCGTCCAGGCGACTGCACCCCGGTTCGCTAATCGCGAAGGTGGATCCGCCGGTGGTGCTCGCGCCGCACAGACATGGGGATTCGCCCTGTTCTTGGTTTCACTGCTACTGACGCTCGCCATTCAGTTTGACTTCTATCCAAGCACAAGCATCCTCATCGGACTCGCGTTTTTTGGTTTTGTGTTTGCGGTCAATTCGTCCGTCCATTCCTATCTGATCCTCGCCTACACCGATTCAGACAACGTCGCGCTGAACGTTGGTTTCTACTACATGGCAAACGCCTGCGGTCGGCTTTTGGGAACGCTCCTGTCTGGGGTGATGTTCCTCGTCAGCGGATTGCCGGGATGCCTCTGGACTTCGACCGCATTGGTCTTGGCTGCCGCGGCGATGACGCTCTATTTGCCTGCCGCACAACCGACGGCACTCCCTGAGGCGGCCCACTAGCGGACCGGGACTCACAGACACAAAGATACCTTCTAAAATTCGTCGAGACGGACCACTCGCCAACCATCAACTCACGTGAGCGTTTCATTTTTCACCGCATGGATCGCTGATTTCTGCCACGATCAGCGGTCGTGGAAAACCGGATTCTGACACGGCAACTGCCACCATCACCGGCCCACGGTTCCACCTTTGCGGCTCCGATCATGACAATACCGCGTCCGAAACGGGACGGTCGATTTTGTGAGAGCCGACGCCGCGTCCTCGGAAGCAAGCGTTGAACTTCGCGAAAGGTGGACGACGATGGTGGCACCAAACGAGAACGTAGACGACCAATCCCGGCGGCTTCGAAACGAGTGAACGTAGCGACATCGCCGGGTTGGTTCGCAACCGAATACGGGAACGACTACTTGGCTTTGCCTGCTGTCGGGGCGGTTCCTCTCAGCTCGGAGAGCAGTTCTTGGCGTTTACTCTGCAGTTCGCTGAATTCGGCGCTCTGACGATCCAGCTTGGCGATTCGCGCGTTGAGGGCCTTGATCTCGGCGGCAAGGCTCCGGCGTCGGGTCTGAGCCTTGCTCGCGGAGGAATCGGCTGCGACTTCAACATCGTCCCAGTCGTCGGTGCGAAAGACGGACGCGGGAAGCCCCAAGCTGTTGACCAAGTTGGCTCCCGATGGATTCGCCGCCCAAGCGTAGCGGACTGCGACCGGCCTCTTCACATCCGTGCTACTGACTACAACTTCACTTCCTTCGATCGTTGCATCGGCCCAGTGCCAGACCCGATCTTCGCCCGCGATTTCGAAACGCTGGAGCGGTTTTCCGTCACGTGATTTCAAGCCGTCACCCGTCTGACGAAAACTCACGCGAATACGCCCCTCTTCGACCCGACTCGATTCAAACAGTGGTCCTGAATAGACGATGTCTCGGCCGTAGTCCTTGGCCAGTGCCCATAGTGCAAGACGCTCGCCCGGATCCTTTTTATTTTTGGGATGAATGTCATTGGCCTCGCCGACGTCGTTGATAACAGCCATGCCGGTCTTCGGCGTGGTATCGAGGATCCGGCGCATGCGGTCCTGCAGCAACGCCCAGGCATCAGGCGTACCCGGCTCGGTCGATGGTGCCCGAAAGTTGGCCAACTGAACGAAGTAGAAAGAGAAGTCGTCGTCCCACCGCTGACGCCAATCACGGATCATCAATGGCAGCGTTTGGTCGTAGGCAACCGCACCTGGCTTGGCGTTGGCTTCGCCCTGATACCAGATCGCCCCCCGCATCGTGTAACCGACAAACGGATGGATCATCGAATCAAATAACACGCCGGGCTTCCCTTCAGTGTCGAGCGGACGCTTCGGCCGTGTCGGCTTTCTCGCTAGCCGTCCTCGTTGGTCAGAAGGTTTCTTCATCCATTCGGCTCGTGCAGCTTCCCATTGATCCAGTCGGGCCTGGTACGCCACTTCTGCCTTGGCGGGATCATAGCCAGCATCGGCTTCGAGCAGAGCGTCGACCATCGCTTTGGTGCCAGGCAACGTGTTGAGTGCTTCGCGGCTTGTAAACGTTTCCACCGGCTTGCCGCCCCACGCAGTCTTAATGACTCCGATCGGAATCCCTAGTTCCATGTGCAGTTTTCGCGCGAAGAAATAGGCGACCGCCGAATAGCCGGGCACCGTTTCCGGAGAACACAGGGTCCATTCGCCGTCGATGTCGTCTTGAGGTTCCGTTGCGGTTACCGTGGGAGCATTGAACATGCGAATCAGTGGATAGTCCGACTCGGCGATCGTCTCTTTGTAAGCGGGAACACGGTCCATCGTAAACACCATGTTCGACTGTCCAGAGGCCAACCAGACTTCTCCGACCAGCACGTCGTTGATCGAGATGCGTTCGCCGCCCGCAGCCACTTCAAGTGTCGCGCCGTTCGAGTCGGCAGCCCCCGTATCGACCCCGACACGCCAGTGCCCGTCCGCGTCTGCTTTCACGCGGGCAGTCTCGTCTTTGAATGACACGGTGACCTCACTGCCAGGGCTGGCCGTGCCCCAAATCGCCGCGGATCGTTCACGCTGAAGCACCATGTGGTCACTAAAGAAATTCGGGAGGGAGAGCTCCGCCCGACAAACGTCGGGAAAGATCACCAAGAGAGCAAAGATTAACAGCAATCGTTTCATGATGGTTTTCTGGTAGGTGGGAAATGGGGCGGGAATGCGATGCGGACTCGAGCGAGTGGTTCGAATGTCGACCGATTTACCGTCGTCCGCATGGGGAAATCGACTCGGTATCCTATCAGATCCCGGAAGCTCGGGGGTCAATCACGGTTCTACTCAGGCAACATGTCGCCCCGCGTTTCGCGGATCGAAATAATCTGGAGATGCCCTTTCGCAAAGCTGTCATTCACATCCAGGAGAGTCGATCAACACGCACCACTGAGAATGCGTTCCAGCTTCCGGCGGCCATATACTCTGGTCACCGCGGGTCAAACTTGCAACAGAAAACGCCCCTCCCAAAATCTTCGCCTGCGTCAATATCTCGCGGTATGCACGACGAACAATCTCTTCGAAGGCACGTCGCATCCGGATTCCATCGGTGCTTCAAACGATGCGTTGCAGTTTGCGCTCCGCGATTGGCTCTTCGGGCTAATTGATTTTGAACACATGCACAACGCTTCGCTCATCATCAACTTTCACACGGCGTTCGACGACGTATAAAACTCCGCGCTGGCGGTCGAACGCAGCCGCGCCGAGCAAATACCGCTTTTGACGTTCGTGTTCAAACGTGGACTCGAACAAGTACTTCGTCAGATCGAGTGTTTGGTAGGGTTGCGGTTGCCAGGTTTTCCACTCGCCTCGCGCGACCTTGGCCAAATCTTCAGGATCGAAAAGGATCGCTTGTGCGCGGATTGATTCGGACCACCAACCACGCTGATCGTGAGGAAAGTCGGGCACGTCGGGAACCGGTTCATTGGGGTCGCCACTGATCGGGTACACCACGCCATTGCTAAACCCGTACCACGTTTTTCCGATCGCTTTGGTGCCAATCAACATCATCGCGGAACGATTCTCGGCGGTCAGCCACGCGCCGCCCGACCATTCGTCGGACTCACTAAACTGATTCATTTTGTGATCCGGATGAACAGCTAATTCGGCAACGCCCGGTTGAGGTTGGCCGTACAGCAGCAGCGGCTTGCAATTCGTGATCGTTTCATTCGCCGCCGGCGCGTCGGCCAAATCGGGAGGTTGATACGCTACCAACGCGGGCCCAAATCCGCCCCACTGTCCATCGCGAAATCTTCCCGTCGCCAACCGAAATCCCGGGAGATTTTTTTGTGACCAAGAGTCTGGTATTTCAAACAGATAATCGTTGAGCACATAGGCCGAATACCCGTCGAGGAACCAACAGCCCCGAGCATCCGCTTGACTCAGTTGCACACCTTTGATCCCGTGTGTTGGCCGGCGGTCAAATTCGAAGTGCTGTCCGATACACCAGTGCAATGCACCGGAGCTGGCCGAATCGGAACTAGGCAAAAATTCAATTCCCATTCGTGGGATCTCAAGCTCGCTGGCTTGCCCGCTCAGAATGTCCGTAAACGGCTGCAGCATGGCTGCAGCGGGGAGAACGTTGACCTGTTTGGCATCAGAAATCACCGGCTTGGGAATGCTGACTTCGGCGATCATTTGATGATGGTCGTGCCCGACGATAAACAGAGACCCAGGATAACCGTCGTCGTCGCCAGACGGGTCTCCTTCTGGCCAATAAGTCATCGCGTAGCCGCTATATTCCCAGTTCGAATCACCTCCCGCGACGTGCGGAAGTCGGAATGCCCCTCGATACTCAAAATCCTCTACTGAGATACGCCCACTATCAGTTGTCGGAGACTCAGGCGGATCGGCATGCACACAACTGGATAGCAACGAAACCAAGACACACATGCCATGCCGTCTCACGTATTCACCCCATTTGGCGATCATTTTTTACACCTCCGATTTAAAGTGTTCTCAGGAAGTTTGACCGCGACCGCTCCGCCCTGGTGAACCTTATTGAAAACAGAAAGCGTTACCTACGTACACGCGGTACTCGACATTTCGAGATCGTCGCGCGACACGTCGGCCAAAGCATCTCGGCTGGCACCTACGAGACACCTGCCTATTTCCACCGGTCGAGGAAAACCAACTCTCAATTTAAGTGTAAAGCAAGTCTCCCGCGTCGTGTCGACTTGCGTTCAATGCCATCGACGTTGGTAGCGGCGCGGCTCACGCCGCCACGATTTTGCGAATAAGACGTTCGAATTTACCGCGCGGCTCGCGCCGCTCCGCTAGAAACACCACGCGGTTAGTGCGAGAGTGAACGGCATTGGGCCTGCGTGCCGGAACTGCGTGGACGGAGATTTAAATGCCCCACGTGTTCTCAGACCTGGATCACGGATACCGACTGTTCATTGACGGTAGCGAAATGAGCAGGCATGCGGACGACGTCTCCAAAACATTGCCCCAGAACGTTGGGGCCCTCGCTGGGCGAAAGCTCGCCGCTCGCCGAGAAACGACAAGACCGCTGATCGGTCCACGATCTGCTCTTACTTGAATTCGTGGAGAGCGACTCGTCGTCGCGGGAGAACACATGAGGATGTGGCCAACCTAAACATTCTTGGAACCGTGGAAGGGCAGATCTCGGAGAACAGTTCTGTGCGAGAAGTCTTGAGACGAATTGTTGCGGCGGTTTGCTTGTACGGCGGCATCGCTTTGTGCCTGACCGTTGATAGCGGTCTGTATCAGATTGAACCGATCGATTGGAATCGCGAGGTCTACGATCGCCAGCAGCAGTCTCAGCAAATCACCGGCATGATGGGACAGTATCTTGGCCCCGAGATGGTCGAAGATGTCGATTTAGCCAGCAATACGCGAGGAACGATCGACGAATTCATTGCCGAGGAGACGGAGGGAAGGTTGATTGATGTGTCGGGTTCCCAATGGGAAGGGCTGTGGAATGATATCGCAGCAACCGTCCAGGATCGCGCCCCCTCGAAGGCGTGGGCACAACGACGGGGGCAAAAGTACCACGAAGATTACGTGTACCTTCCATCGTCCGCCCGGCCACTGAAGCAACTCGCAGCAACGTGGCCGCAGGGTTACTTGCAGACATACGTTCGTATCAAGCCCGTTCGATCGACTGCACGTCCGCAGTATCTCAGCGTTTCGATCTGCGGCCCATCATGCATAAGGGATGGGGCGTTGACGCACATCGTGTATCCCTACCGCACACTTGGAGCCTCGCTGCTGTTGAGCGGGCTTTTGTTTTACATCCTTGTTCCGCGGCGTCCGACTCCCGAAACAGGCATGTTCTATCAAGCCCGTGCTGCCGGATGGCTACCCGACTTTTTAGCAGCCTTTGGTTCGGGAGCTTTCTTCGGATTGCCGTTCCTGATCACCAGCGACACCGCAGGCGGCCCGCTCAGCTCGGATTGGTGGCCACTGACGTTTTTCATGTGGGCCATGGCGGGTCTCTTCGCTAGCATCTTCGTAATCACGACGTGGTACCAGACACGCCGAGTTACCTGGGACAACGATGGCATTTCGGTGGGAACATGGGGGAAGTCCCCGCAACACTTTCTGGCAACCGAGATTGAATCCATCGATCCCTTCACGTGGAAGATGCCAACCTGGCTGCGCTACGCCGCCTGGATCATCTCCATCTTTAATTGGCGCGCAACGTCGTCCGCGATTCTTCTCGAACGCTCGGACCCTGGTTTCCAACTCGCGATCAATGACGGGACGACATTCTGCTTTACCGGCGACGGCCTCTACGGCGCCGACGGGTTGCTCAAGTGGATCGACGCTCACGAGATTCCGGTGAATGCCGAAGCCCGTGAGCTGATGAAAACCAAGTCCGCCTACGAATGCGGAAAAGCCGGAACGATTGTGGGAACCATCTTTGCCGTGCTGACCTTGGGTGCAGGGACGCCGTTTCTGTTGCAGCTCGCGGCGGACGCCATGCCACAGCCAGAACCACAATATCGCGACGCTTCGTTCGAATCCAAAACCGAATTCGTGCAACCGATTCGGGACGCCAAACCGACGCTGATCGAGTCAACAACGACTACGTCACCCGACATGGCATCCAACGTCGTCATCACGCCGGAAGTTCTGCAGCGTGAAGCAGAGATCATCGAACAGATCAAGCAAATCCGCGATGAACTGCGGGGCCTGCAGTCCGAGATAGGAACGGTCTCGAATCCGAATGCAGAGGTGATCGAAAAAGTACAGACCGCAATGCAGCAATTGACGGAACTTCAAGCCGAATTCGATGCTGTCCGAGGAACTAGCCCCTCCGAGAAGGTCGTTCCTGAATCGCCATGACGAGAGAAGTGCTAATGCTAAACTTCCGTGGCGATCAGCTGCAGCTCCATCCCAAAACGCTGACGAGAAAATTCGAACAAACGACGCAAACATCTGACCAATATTGATCAAGCACGCTCTAAACAAGTCAGCAGCCACGTTGATAGAGAACTTGCAATAGCCTTCGCAGTGGGACTCGCCAAAACTGCGGTGTCAATGAGAAATTCTGGCGCAATTCACCATGGCAAGTCGGACCAGATCACTCATGCAGCCCTTCGAGGTCGGACAGAAACTTCGCCAGGACATTGCGGCTGACGTGTGGCATTACCACGACATGGGCATATTCTTCTGATTGATCATCGACATCAAGGTGCATCGTTGCCAGCGAGTACTTTTTGATGATCGTCTCACCGGGGCTGCGGAAGTAAATCGTGTTGGATAGCTCGTTGGCCCGCGTCGCGCCGAGTTGCGGGAAATGAGTATTGAGTTGATCAAAAAAGTAAGCTGCGTTGTCAAGCATCAGCCTAGCGTCGTCTCGCTGCCGGGTCAGTGCCTGGGGCGTCGTGAAGTAGTAGAACTCCGCTGGTTTGACCGCATCTCGAGAACAGATAATTGTCCCCGGCACATGGTGAATGTATTCAGGGTTGTGAATCCGGCTGAAGAGTTCGTTGAACTCGTCGTAAATGCTTTGCCGAGTGATAAACAGACCCGCAGGCGACGGAAAACCAAAGAACTTGTGACACGACACAGCGATCGAGTCGTACCGTTTAGAAACCGAGTCGTCACCGGACTGGCAAGAGACTTCGGCTGAATGATTCGTGAACGGCAGGTATCCGCCGAACAACGCGGCATCGACATGAACATAGCTTTCGTGGTGGGCCAACTCCTTTTGAATTTCGTCGATGTTGTCGATCGCGCCCTTGAAAGTGGTTCCTACGGTCGCCACCACCAACGCCGGCGAATTCGAGTTGTCAGCTAGCTTGCTTGCCAGGTCATCTGGATTCATTCCGCCGTCGGCCAGAGTGTCAACCATGACCGTCTCGAGACCTAACAAATCCCGCAAAATTTGCACCGAATAGTGAGCTTCCCGAGTGAAGTACGTCTTGGGAAGCAATCCTGTCCGGCCGCGCAGGATCGTTCTTCCCATGTACATGCCATGCATGTTGCTGTCCGTACCGCTATGAGAAAGAAAGCCCCAAAGATCGTCGGCAGGGAATTCGAATAAATTTCCAAATGCGAGGATCGTATCGCGTTCGTAATCGTGTGTGTTAAAGGGGATGGGACTCGCTTTGAAGGGATTGCCCACATTGTTAAATGCAAACGTATCCACTCCCTCTTCTGCGAGCTGTTCACGCCATCGAAAGAAGCCATCCGATGGCGTGTTCATGTTAATCGGATACCCCAGCAGATGATCCTTCAGCGACTTGAACCGGACTCGGTCTGGAACCGACCTCGTCGATATGTCATCTGCAAAAACAGACCGCTGAAATGCATCAGGTTGGCACCCCGCCGAAAGCGTCAGCATACCGATGCCGCCAAGACCAAAAAACTGTCGACGCGAAAACATGGTTATTGCTCCTCACTGCCCCTCCGTCGATAACCAAGGCAATCCACGTGCCAGAAAAACTCGTCTAGCGTCTACATCCGCCAGACCGTTGTCCACGTTCTGGAGTACGCGCCACGTATCGAGAGCCTTCGTCATCTTGAAAATGCGACTACGTGTTCTTCAAGCGATACCACACGAGGCCTACCAAAGTCCGCCGCCTTTAGCCAAATGGGTCGACTGTGATACCAACAAACACATTGCCTCCTCGTCGGAAATCGTTTGGCGCCGCACTTGATATCGATTTTCGGATCGACTCCATTCCGCGACCCCAGTGCGGAGTTTGCTGCGACTGTTTGTCACAAGTGAGACCATTTGCACAGTGTCAAATGGCTCACACCCCAAGGTCGTGTCGTGCTTCGTCAGACTTTCTTTGGGGACGGGGATACCGTCAAGTCTCACTGGCCCAAGCATCAATCGGTCCCTGTCTCACCGTCGTTTTCCAGCAACCGACCAAACCAACAAACCGCTGCAGGCTTCCACTAGCAGTTCGCCGCCAATACCGAGCCTGATCAGTGGCTCGGCCTCAACTAAACGCACGCCACGAGCTCGGTACCGCATTTGCGCATATGGAACTCGTAATCCCCGGCAGTTCATTAATCGTCTGGAACCATCCACGAAAGCCGCTCGTGTGAAAAATCTCAAGTCGGTGGATGCTGCAACTGCACTTTTGAACGACGACGGTTCTCTTGATTGAGATCGATCCATCTCGAAGTCGGCACGGAATAGACACCTCATCCGTGTTTGACTGATTTCCGAAAGAATGATCGCGGATTCGAAGAAACTCGAATGAATGCTTCCTGATCTCAACTGCCCGAGGACGGTATCCGACATGTGGGCAGGCACCGCTTGGTCGGTTGCTCTGCAGTATCGCGTCGCAATCGAAGTTGGCGGATCGCAGTGGACAAGATTTTTCTCCCAGAGCGTTCAAAACGAAGCGAAAATCGATGCCAAGTAAACCGAACCAAGTTCATAAAGACTAGAATCGTTTTATGAACCGATGCGATCACGAATTGTCATCGTATCCAGGTAACTCCATCAACGAGAAGAGTTCAACATGTATTGGCTCGAAATGATCAGCGTGATTACCGTGATCGGTCTGGTCATCTGGATTACCTTTGATCTGCTGCAATCCAAACACGCGATCCTGCATAACTTTCCGATCATCGGGCATTTCCGATATTGGCTCGAAGCGGTCGGCCCCGAACTACGGCAATACATTGTCACGGGCAACGATGAAGAGCGTCCCTTCAGTCGTGATGAACGGCGGTGGGTCTACGCATCGTCGAAGAAGGAGAACAACTACTTCGGGTTTGGAACCGACAATGATCTGGAATCTTCGTCGGGTTATCTGATCATTCGTCATGCGGCCTTTCCGATCAATGCACCGGGAACCGGAGATGAACACTACGATCCGCAGTATAAGATTGCGTGTGCCAAGGAATTAGGTGCCTATCGCCAACGACGCCATCGTTTTGTTCCAGAGTCAGTGGTCAACATATCCGCGATGAGTTACGGATCGCTGAGTCGTACCGCGATCGAGGCGCTCAATCGTGGCGCGGGAATCGCCGGATGCTTGCATAACACCGGTGAAGGAGGTGTTTCACCGCATCATCAGCATGGTGGAGAACTGATCTTGCAAATCGGAACCGGTTATTTTGGCTGCCGAAATGCCGCAGGGCGATTTGACATGAATCGCTTTCTTGATGTGATCGCGGCGAACCCCGTACGCGCCATCGAAATTAAGTTAAGCCAGGGTGCCAAACCTGGTCGAGGCGGATTGCTGCCAGCCGCCAAAATCACTCCAGAAATTTCTAAAATCAGAGGAATTCCGATGGGTAAGGACTGCGTCAGTCCCGCATCACACACTGAATTTCGAAACGTCGACAGCATGCTGGATTTTGTCGAACAACTTGCGGACAAGAGCGGTTTACCCGTCGGCATCAAATCAGCTGTTGGGCAAATCAATTTCTGGAATGACTTGGCCGACCAGATCAATCAGTCGGGGCGGAGTGTCGACTTCATCACGATCGACGGTGGTGAAGGTGGAACCGGAGCGGCGCCACTCGTCTTTTCCGATCACGTGGCTCTCCCCTTTAAACTCGCTTTCAGCAAAGTTCATCGAATCTTCAGGGACGCCGATTTGGATCAGAAAATCATCTTCATCGGCGCAGGAAAGCTGGGGTTTCCAGAGAACGCGCTGCTGGCATTTGCCTTGGGATGTGACATGGTCAACGTGGGACGAGAAGCGATGATGGCCTTGGGTTGCATCCAAGCGCAACGCTGTCACACCGGTCATTGCCCAACCGGTGTTGCGACACAAAATCGGTGGCTATTGAAGGGGCTGGACCCAACCCACAAAGCGGGACGATTCGCAAATTACATCGTTTCGCTTCGTAAGGAGTTACTGCAACTGAGTCATGCCTGCGGCGTGACACACCCTTCACTTGTTTCAACCGACCATTTCGCAATATTGAACCCAGGTTACGAAAACAGGTCCGCGACGGAGTGTTTTGGTTACACCGACCGTGTATGAAGGCACCGCGTAAAGGGGACAAGGAACGGTTCTTCATAATCCCCTGAAATGCTTGCACCGAGCTTGCACGTAGCCGATCACGAATTGGCGAGAGGCGAGTCACGGCAGTGTGTTCGGTTTTCAAACCAAAGCGGAACACCGCCACAAGCTCGAAAACCGTAGCGACATCGTCTGAAGCTAAATCGCTTTGTTGCGAGGTTTTACCATCGCGATGAAAACCGAAATGATCGCGACGCAAGCCAAGATCGATAACCAGGTCTTGGTTTCAGCCGACAGCCCGAGTTCCAAGCTCGCTACACCAGCAGCGGCCAATCCGGCGATGCCAACCGCCGTCAAGGCTTCTCCGGCAATGATGCCCGACGAGAATAAGATGCCTCGATGGAGCACACGATCATGCTCTTGCTGGGGAATGCGTCGCGAATGCAGGTGCGCGATCAAACCGCCAATCAGGATCGGAGTCGACAACCCAAACGGCAGGTACATTCCCACAGCAATCGGCATCAAATGAGCGCGGTGTTTCGAACCAACTGCTCGCAACCTTGCGTCGATCAACAGAATCACGATCCCCAGGCCGGCCCCCATCGCAATCATTCCCCAAGGAAGTTCGCCGTTGCCTGAGAAACCGCGTGCCAGGCTTGCGAACAGGCTCGCTTGCGGCGCCGATAGTTTCTCTCCACCAATGCCTCCCGGCGTGTTCTCATGCAACAATGTCAGCACGGGAGCCATCACAATCGATGCCACGAAAACGCCAGCAATCTGCATCATTTGCTGACGAAAGGGCGCTGCCCCAACGATCGCCCCCGTCTTGAGGTCGTTGCAAACGTCTCCCGCGGTACACGCAATACAGCAGACCACCGCCGCCACACCGAGCGTCGCCACCATCGCTTCCATTCCGGAATAGTTAAACAGCCATAGCATGCCTCCGGAAACAAGCACCGCAGTAATTGTCATTCCCGACACGGGACTGTTCGAGTTTCCGACCAAACCGACGATGTAACTCGCTACTGCAGTGAAGAAGAATCCCATCAACACCATCACAACCGTTGACAGTAACGTGATACCGATTCCGCCCGTGAACATGAAATTGATCCATGCAAGGATCGCAACGCAAAGGATCCCGAGCACCACGACAACGCGCGTCGGAATGTCGCGAGCTGTCGGTGAGTCATCCTCGCTTGAACCGTCAACGCCGCCGCGAAGATGTCTGATCGCAGACATCAAACCCGCCCGTACGGAGAATAACGAACTGATTCCACCCATCACCATCGCGCCAACACCGACATAGCGAATCTGGCTGCTCCAGATCTTGTAGGCTCCCTCGACAGGATCCATCGTGAGATCCGCGTTGCCATACAGCGGAATCCCGATTAGCCAGCCCAAGGCGCCGCCAATGAAAATTAACACCGCGACATTCAAACGGACAATGAACCCGACCGCCACAAGCATCGGCGAGAGGTCGCCACCGAAATAGAAAATGCGACCACCGAATGTGCGAGCCGTTTCGAGTGTATCGAGCAGCATCCCCAAAAAGCCGCCCGCGACCTTAACAAGCCCACCGACGACTCCACCAATGATCAGGCCCGTCGCCGCACCTTTGTCAGCGTTCTCACTCGAACCGGTCTCCAAAACGGCAGCACACGCGACACCCTCTGGATACGCCAGATCTTTGTTATCGACCACAAACACGCGACGCATCGGAATCATGAACAGGATGCCCAGCAATCCTCCCGATAAGGCAATGAACGTGACCACCCAAAAGTCGAAATCCTGCCAATACCCGATCATGATCAATGCCGGCATCGTAAAGATAATACCGGCGGCGAGCGACTCTCCTGCAGACGCACAAGTCTGAACTTGGTTCGCTTCCAGGATGCTGGAGTCACGAAATAACAGCCGGAACATTAACATCGCCATCACCGCCGCCGGGATCGATGCCGAAACGGTCATGCCAGCCTTCAATCCCACGTATACGTTCGCGGCGCCCATGATCACCGAAAGCAACAATCCCAGCACAACAACTCGGAGAGTAATTTCTTTCATGCCGATTAGTCCATTGACGTGAGCGGTTGTCTCGCTAGCGAATTAACAGCATACAACATGCTATTGATGACTGCATTTCCAAGCAATTTCGCCGTAGTAGCCTACCACGCTTTTTGCCACTTGCTCAATCGACCTGGTCTCAAGCAACCGGTCCGATTGACATTGCAGGGATTCGTAAGATGGGGAAGCGGTAACGCTTTGACGATTCTCCGTACGACATCGTGCGTAGCGCCCCGCAGGATTACTCACGAACCGGTGCCTCGGATAGAAGCGGTGCCTGCTTGATAGACAATACGTGCTAAGTTTTCGAGCACTACCGTGGTATTTGCGGCATCAATTCTCGCAGCACCCCTTGGTAAAGCGACGAGAAGTGTGCGTATTGGGAACACATTCTCAGGAATTGTGAACACTCTGCGTGCGATCTTATCAAGCCGCGTGCGAACCCGGCCCCGGTACACGGTTTGCTCGGATTGTGCTTTGGATGCAGCGTAACACTGGAGCACACATAGATGAGTACGACCGTCGAATCGAAGACCAATCCGCAATTAAACCTAGGTGACCGTAGCGTCGAGCTGCCGTTAGTGGTTGGCAGTGAAAATGAGCTGGCAATCGACATCTCAAGTTTACGTGAGCAGACGGGGATGATCACGTTAGACGAGGGTTATCGAAACACAGGGTCGGTGCGTTCTGGAATCACGTTTATCGACGGCGAGAAAGGTATCTTGCGGTATCGAGGGATTCCGATCGAGCAATTGGCGGAATCGTCAAGCTTCGTCGAAACGGCTTTGTTGTTGTTCTATGGTGATTTGCCTTCAAGCGACCATCTGGCTCGGTTCCGTGAGTTGCTGTCTGAACACGATATGATTCACGAAGGGATGCGGAACTCGTTTCTTGGGTATCCGCCCCACGGCCATCCGATGGCGATTCTGTCATCGATGATCAATACTCTTTCGTGCTACAACAGCGATGTTATGGAGAAAGAGGATGAGGCCTCGTTTGAGTTGTCGGCCGCCCGTCTGATGTCCAAAATCAGGACTGTGGCTGCCTATGCTTACAAGACCTCGATTGGCCAACCGTTGATTTATCCTGAACCGGAACTTAGCTATTGCCGGAATTTCCTCCACTTGATGTTCTCCACACCGACGCGGCGGCATGAGCCGCTGCAAGATGCGGTGCGGGCATTGACGCTATTCTTAATCTTACACGCCGACCATGAGCAGAATTGCTCGACCGCCACTGTCCGCATGGTCGCGTCTTCGGGTGCAAGCCTGTTTGCTTCGTGTGCCGCCGGCGTCTGCGCGTTGTGGGGACCGTTACACGGCGGTGCGAATGTTGCCGTGATGGAGCAGCTGCAGCGAATTCATGATTCGGGAACAAGTGTCAAATCGTTGATTGAACGCGTGAAGCAAAGAGAAGAAAAACTCTACGGCTTTGGTCACGGCGTCTACAAGAACTACGATCCGCGTGCGGCGATCCTCCGCCAGCATGCGGCGAAAATGTTGGGAAACATGGGCCGCACTGATCCATTGCTTGATATCGCGAGGGAGCTCGAAGAGGCTGCACTCACCGACGACTTTTTCGTAAGCCGTAACTTGTATCCCAATGTCGACTTCTACTCCGGCATCCTGCTACGCGCGATCGGGATTCCACTGAACATGTACACGGTCATGTTTGCCATCGGTCGGCTGCCTGGCTGGATGGCGCATTGGAAGGAAGTGCGTGACGGGGGCAGCCGCATCTATCGTCCTCGTCAGGTATACACAGGCCCAACCACCAGGGACTATGTGTCCGCCGAGTGGCGCTAATAGCCGTCGCGTCGGCGCGAGGGCCGAGGGGTCTCCAAATTGGGGCCACCCATATTTCAGACTTCGTCTAATTAGGGGCACCCAAATTTCTGACTCTATGCGTGTGTTGACCATTCCTTAACCGCTTCAAATGCTCCACGCATGCGAATACGTTCAAATATCACGACAGTGAGACCTCCGGCAGCGCCGAATGAAGAGTTCGCTGCCTTGCCGCGCAGCGACGAACGCTTTCGCTTGCGATTATCTTGGGAAAGCGTGACCGCGTTAGATGGATGAGAGGCCGAGCGGATTCTCTTTCGCGCATAACCAATTCTGCCCACAGCGGACCGCTTCTTGTGCGAGACTCTCGGGTGTACCCGCTGCACGCTTGAAGACTCGTCCAAACTTGCTGACAACGTCACACCAACTCGGAGCATCTAGCCCGAGACGACTCAATACCGGTGTAATTCGGGGCCACCCAAATTCCCGACTCTATGCGTGTGTTGACATTTCCTTAACCGCTTCAAATGCTCCACGAATGCGTTCAAATATCACGACAGCGAGACCTTTGGCAGCGTCGAATGAAGAGTTCGCTGCCCTGCGGCGCAGCGACGAACGCTTTCGCTTGCGATTAACTTGGGAAGCTTGACCGCGTTAGATGGATGAGAGTCCGAGCGGATTCTCTTTCGCGCACAACCAGTTCTGCCCACAACGGACCGCTTCCCGTGCGAGACTCTCGGGTGTACCCGCTGCACGCTTGAAGACTCGTCCAAACTTGCTGACAACGTCACACCAACTCGGAGCATCTAGCCCGAGACGACTCAAAACCGGTACCAGGTGCGAAGGGATCTTCCCGACTTTGTCACGCTGCAACTGACGGCCCGTCCAGTCGAGCAATTCCAAATAACGAGACATCGAAATCGCGAGAAACCCCTTCCTGCTGGCTCGACGCCCCGAACTCTCTACACAAGGTCCAACAGGATCGTTTTTCTCGTCTATCTCGATCGGACTCATCCATCCGCTTTTGCGACGACGCCGACTCCGCTCCCAGTCATGAGTGCTCGGACGCGTCCGGTCCACACGCTCCGACAGGTCATCGATCCGATCCTTCGCTCCGGTGTAATCACTGGATTCCGGCGTTTCCGCAAGCGCCGCACGGATCGGATTGAGATCGACATAGGCAGCACAGGCAAGCAAACTGGCTTCATCGAGCAAAACTTGAAGCCGAAAACGCCCCTCCCAAAATCGTCCGGTGCACGAATCCTCCCGGTTTGCCCGACGCGCGATGTTTTCGGCGGTGCATCTCATCCACCAACTCACATCGCTGAGTCGCCGCCTCCGCTCAGCCAGCACCGCGGGCTGATTGACGATCATGTCGATTTCCGGTTGGGTGGGTTCCTCGGGAGTCCCATCATTCTTCTTGCGGTGCGGGAACAACCTCAACCATCGCCGCGCAACCTCCTCGTCGCTCCAGGTGGCGACCACATCTGGCCTCGTTCTCAGAACAACGTGAAGGTGATTTCCAAGCACCGCGTACGTCAAGCAATCGATACCAAAAACACTCGCCAAAAATTCCAGTCGACTGCGAATCCACTGCCGGCGGTGCTCGTACGAACGACCCGTGAAATGGTCTTTCCCACACAAAAACGCCCTGCGGACGCATCTCTGAACGGCATGAAAGACCTGAACACAGTCAGGATCTGCAACTCGACAACGAGGAGTACGTGACATGACGACCTCTGCGCGTGATTGGAAGACCATTCAATCTTAGCAATGTCCACATCACGGGCAATTTCTATGGGTGGCCCCAACTAGCCATGGGCAAATTCTGTGGGTGGCCCCAACTAGAAGACTTGAGAATCGACACGGAGCAGCGGTTGTCAGTTAAACTTGGCAAACCCGTGAATTGCCAACTTCCTCCTGAGGGTTCCATGAGTCAACCAATCTTGATTCGATTCGTGATCTGGGCCTCGCTCGGTGTCGCAATATCAGCCCCTGCTCAGGCAGACCTTCGCGACGATGCGTTGGCAGCGGCCAAGAAAGCAACATCCTTTTTGGTCGACCATGTCAGCACCGAAGGCGGGTACTTATGGGCCTACTCTGCGGATCTCAAAACTCGCGAGGGCGAGGGCGTCGTTAATACGGAAACCATTTGGGTCCAACCGCCCGGGACACCGTCGGTCGGCGAAGCCTTCGTCAAACTCTATCAAGCGACCGGGGATCAACAATTCCTCGTCGCCGCTCGCAAAGCAGCCGAATCACTCCGCCGCGGTCAAATGCGATCGGGCGGTTGGCAAGCGATGGTCGAGTTCGAGCCCGATCGTCGTCGTCGCTGGGCCTATCGTATCGACAAGCTTTCCAACAAGGCGAAAGACCAATCCAGCCTCGATGACGACAAAACACAATCCGCACTCCGGTTCTTGATCGAGTTGGATCGGTCACTCGAATTCGGCGACCCTACGATTCACGAAATGGCGCTCTACGGACTCGACAAATTGATCCGCCGCGGACAATTTTCTGGCGGAGGCTTTCCGCAAGTCTGGACCGACCGACGCAGCCAAGATCTCGATACACCTTTCTTACGAGCCAACTACCCCAGTGATTGGCCGAGAGAATATCCCGGACATAACGAGTACTGGTATCGCTACACACTGAACGATCACTTGGCACGCGATGTCATGAAGTTGCTATTGTTGGCACATCAGGCCTATGGAGACGACACCTACCACGCCTCGGCGATCAAATTGGCGGATTCACTCTTGGCCGCTCAAATGCCCAATCCCCAACCAGCTTGGGCGCAACAATACAACTCGCAAATGCAACCAATCTGGGCACGCAAGTTCGAACCACCCGCGATCACAACTTCCGAATCTTTTGGCGTCATCGAGACGCTGATGATGGTGTATCGCGAGACGGGTAACCCAAAATACCTCGCGACCATCCCGCGTGCCCTCGACTACCTCGAAAGCTGCGAACTTCCTGACGGTCAAGTTGCACGATTCTATGAGCTTCAAACAAATCGTCCGCTGTATTTCACTACGGATTACAAACTGACGTACGACGACAGCGACGTGCCGACGCACTACGGATTCAAACTCCCAAGCCAAGTCGGCAAGCTTCGCAAACAATACGAGCGAGTCTCGCAACTGACGGCAAAACAGTTGGCCGAGCGAGGTCGAGCGAGCCGACCACCGAGTGTGAAAGTGGTTCAAACCATCATCGATCAACTAGACAATCGCGGTGCATGGCTGAGCGAAAACGAATTGCGATACAGCAAAGTGTCCGGACCAAGTATCGAAATGTCCATCGCGGTAAAACACCTAAAGACGCTGGCAGAATACCTGGCAAACACCTCCCCCAAATAAAACCACACAAAGCGACTGCAAGTGATGAATCGGACTTGCGGTGACGTACGCACCGGGATCGTGGCGAACGAGCACTATCGGGGCGGAAGGCAAGGTAGCCGGCGACTGGCAAGGACGTGGCCGATGCTTCCGAGATGAGCGACCTCGATAAAACGTTCCGATTGAGACAACAAGGGTGCAGGCCGACGCTGGGCCGTTTATGCTGTCGGGGGCTGCAGCGAGTGTGGGAATGATTGACGTGCAAACCGACCACGCCGCTTGTAGCCTCGCCGATAATGCTCAGCCATTCGACTACTATTGCAGGATCATCCCATGTTTTGCCGGCCCCCGAAATTGTTCACGTCCAGTCCTGACTCGCACCAAGCCTGCACGGTCGATTGCGTTTCGCAACGACGTCTCCCTGCGGTTGCCGTGTTCTTTATCATGTTGTTTGGCAGTTTCGCGTCACAGCGCACGACCAAAGCGGCAACTGAATCTGCTGATCGCCCGAACGTGATCATCATCTTCACCGACGACCAGGGATATGGCGATTTGGGATGCTTCGGTTCGACGACAATCGCGACTCCGAACATTGATCGAATGGCTGCAGAGGGACACACGTACACGAGTTTTTACACCGCGTGTTCGGTTTGCTCACCATCGCGTGCCGCGTTGCTAACCGGTTCCTATCCGAAACGAATCGGCATGCATCAACATGTGCTATTCCCCAAAAGTGATTACGGACTCAATGCAACCGAACACACAATCGCCGACCATTTGAAATCACTCGGCTACGCGACGGCTTGCGTCGGGAAATGGCATTTGGGCCACCATCCTGAGACGCTGCCGAGGGCCAACGGCTTTGATTCTTACTACGGCATTCCGTATTCCAACGACATGAACCATCCGGCGAACCAAAACAAACCGCGGATGGCTTCCGACGAACTTTGGGCGGACCAAGAATCTTGCGTAACGCTGTGGCAGACTCCACTGATCGAAAACGAAACGATCATTGAGCTGCCCGTCGACCAACGAACGATCACGCGGCGATACACGGACCGTGCCATCGAATTCGTGACCTCGAATCAGGATCAGCCATTCTTTCTATACCTGCCACACTCGATGCCGCACATTCCGCTGTATGTGCCAGCGGATGCTTACGATCCAGATCCCCAAAACGCATACAAATGCGTGATCGAACATATTGATGCGGAGGTGGGACGTTTGATGGACACGGTTCGAGAACTCGGACTGTCGGAAAACACCGTTGTGATCTACACCAGCGATAACGGGCCTTGGTTACGTTTTAAAAACCACGGCGGGACCGCGGGCGTGTTGCGGGATGGCAAAGGCACGACGTTTGAAGGTGGCCAGCGGGTGCCGTGCGTGATGTGGGGACCAGGCCGAATCCCCGCCGGAACCACGACTGACGCGTTTACCTCAACAATGGATCTGTTGCCCACGATCGCAGCCCTCACGAATACTTCGCTTCCGAAAGGGACAACCATCGACGGGTTTGATATCTCGAGCACATTCACGAGCGATGAGTCGCCACGCAACGAACTCGTATTCTATTCCTCGCGAGGAACACTGGAAGGCATCCGGGTGGGCGACTGGAAGTTGCTCGCAAAGCCGAAGACCAAAAACAAAGATGGCAAAACAACCACAACGGTTGAGCACTTGTTGTTCAATCTCGCTGAGGACATCAGCGAAGAGAACAACCGTTACGCAACCGAACCCGAGATTGCTGAGAGACTGAAGGCACGAATGATCGCCGCGGACAAAGAAATTACCGCGAACACCCGGCCGGTTTGGCGTCGAACCGACACAGCGGTATCTAAATAGTCAGATACTTCATTGGGGATCGCACCAATCCCCCATCGCGACTGACTCCCAAACAGCCAGCTGTTTTCACTGGGACTCACACTCCGGCACCGCCAGCATTATTGGACGCACGGTTTTGCAGGCACTATGATACCAGCCCCACCTCTCTCCCTTCCTCTCTCCCCACGAAAACGATGCTCATCCACGATCTTACTCGCGGCGTCTGCCTCGGTTGTTCCTTGTTATTCAGTGCTTTCGGTATGGTGTCGGTTGGCGCCGAAGACGCCGTGAAAGCCTCACCAGCGTTCGAAACGTTTTCGCTGTGGACCGACGATGAACTTGGAAACACCGAAGCCGACAGCACGGAAATTTTTGAAGCACGACCGGTAGCGAACGGATGGATTACCAAAATCAATCGTCCGAACTTGGCCGTTTATCGCCCTGCGGCGGAATCCAATACAGGGACGGGGATTGTTATTTGTCCCGGCGGCGGATACGGAGGGTTGTCGATTGAGAAGGAAGGACATGCGGTTGCGCAATGGATGGCCCAAAATGGTGTCACCGCGGGCGTGCTGAAGTACCGTTGTAGCGGCGGGGCGAACCAGCATCCCGTGCCACTAACGGATGCACGGCGTGCGATTGCGATCATGCGAGATCATGCTGCTGAATGGAACCTCGACCCAAATCGAATGGGCATCCTCGGTTTTTCCGCGGGCGGTCACCTCGCCGCCACCGTGGCAACTGACGCTGAAGCTGACATCAACTACGCAGTTCTCGTCTACCCGGTCATTTCGATGGCCGACGGTGTCACGCATTCAGGCTCGAGGAACAACCTGTTAGGTAAATCACCCAGCGAAGAACTCGTCCGTGAAATGTCACGTGACGAGCAAGTTGACAAGACGACCTGCCCGACGTTCCTCGTGCATGCCGGTGACGACAAAGCGGTACCGGTTGAAAATAGCCTTCGCTATTACTCCGCGATGCAAAGGCACGGCGTCCCCGGTGAACTGCACGTTTATGATCGCGGCGGCCACGGTTTCGGAATGTATCGCGGCGATCGCCCCGTCGATAGTTGGCCGGACGCGTGTCGCGCGTGGATGCAAATCAATGGTTGGATGAAGGCAACGCCGTCGAACGACAACGTATCCGATTCCGCCTCCACCGAAGAAGTGCGAGCGGTGATGGACGACACTCAACCAGGTTGGCGTTCACTCACCGAAGAAGACTTCGTGCATGTCAACAGTGCCGAAGACACGTGGAACTGGGTCGACGGTGTGTTGCACTGCACTGGAAAGCCGGTCAGCGTGCTGCGAACGGCCAAGCAAGTCAAGAATTTTGAACTCGTGGTCGAATGGATGCACGAGAAACCAGCGGGCAATTCGGGATGTTTTGTTTGGACCACTCCCGAATCAATCGAGAAGCTGACCCAGGCTGGCAAACCAGGTTTGCCGGATGGCATCGAAGTACAAATTCTCGATCACGGATACACCGATATGGTTCGTTCGCGCGGCAAAGACACGTCTTGGTTTGGAACCAACGGTGACGTCTTTCCTGTACGGGTGAAGATGACGCCATTTCCGCCACTCTCCCCCGATGGCAGCCGCAGCTTTCCGCGCAAGCATTTAGCGAATGGTCACGGGGAATGGAATCAGTATTACGTCCGTGCGATCAATGGTGAGGTGCGGTTGTGGGTCAACGGCGAAGAAGTGTCCGGTGGCACGGGAGTCGAACCGGCGGAGGGCTATCTTTGTTTGGAAAGCGAAGGCTCGCCGATACAGTTTCGCAAACTTCGCATTCGCGAATTACCCTGATGGATCAGGGTTTTTCGGTTTGACGAGACAGTGAAAACCGAAACAGGGTTGCTCGTCTTCGCGTTCTTGCTCAGCGTCCTGCAAGATTTCTTGGACGAGTTTCATGCGACGCGGGTTCAGAGCCGCGGAGATCACCCGCTGGTTGCCGTCAGGTCCCATCGCGATGGTGGTTAGCACCGCGACCGTGTCTTCGTGTTGCAGCGCCATGATGATGTTTTCGCCGACCTGTTGTTCGGCGTTTTTGATCGTCGTGACAAATTGCGCGATCTGATCTTTATCGACGCGGTTGGTTACCCGGTTCGCCGATGGTGCAGTGATGATGTCGTCAAAGGAGGCTTCGTCGTGAGTATCAGGATAGTCATCCGTCTCGTCGTTATCGAGATCTGGTTCATCGGGCTGCGGAGACATCGAAGACATAAGCGGCTGGACCTTAGTGTGACGAAAGAGGGACAGGAAATAGCGAAATAGATTATGACAGATCATCGGCCGAGATTGTTTCGATGCGGCCAAACCCGGCGACGAGATGGGCCTCGGTGACGGTGAATTCGAAGATCGCAAAATCACCAAACCCGGCATAAATTTCTGCCGATGGATGGGCAGCCAGGAAGGCCTCCCGAGATGAAGAATCTTCAGCAGCCGACAATTTTTGCACTCGCCCGACCAACGTCACACGGGTCGCCGCGAGAGGATCGTCAGTTTGACCGCCCGGATGCGGTTGGCTGATCAGCAACGATGCGGAGGGATGGCCGAGCAGGTTCTGGGTATGGCGGGCCAATCCACTGAGTAACATCGCCAATGTCCGGGGCCCGATTGCGGCCACGGTCACCAGCGACACGAAGGGACCACCATCACGATCCAGCGTCCCCAGACTGGCAGTATTGGCAGCACGAATGATCGACTGGGCAACTGCGGTTCCTGCCATCGGGAGTCCATTCGAGAGGATGAAAGTGACAATTCGTCAACATTGTACCTAGCTGACGGCCACGACGGGCGTGTTGCCGGACGCCGCGACGATCCGACTGGCACTAATCGTGCAGGGTTTCCTGGCGACACGTCGTGCTTTTGGCGCAAAACTAGCTAAACTGCATAAACTCGTATTATCCGCAGCCTGCCCAGAACATCCATGCTCAAGCAACCTGGTTTTTCCTTCACCCTCGCCATTGCCCTGTTTTCTCAGGTCGCTGCGTCGATGTGGTCGCCGTCGACCGCACAGGCGGATTTGCCCGAGATCATCGACACATCAATTTCCTCGGGGATCCCAAGCGGCGGACCGCCGCCCTTGCCGCCGGGGGCTGTCTTGGTCGAAACGGCTACGGTCGATAACGACCGCCCCAACCAAGTTGCCGACTTGCTCCGCGAAATTGACCGGGCGCGTGAGGAACTCGATGTCGACCGTCTACCGAATCTTGAGCAATCCGAATCGGAAGTGATCGAGCGAATGGCTGCCGTCGAGGGCTATTTTCGCCGCAACACGGACTCCACGAACTACGACGCGTGGATGCGTTACCTCCAGCTCGATCCGCTACGTGATGCGATCCAGGCGAATGAATCGATCGCACAGCGTGGCAGGCCCGCCGTTGAACTCGAAGCACGCCTGCGCGGACTGGACGTGGGCCTGGAATTGGCTCCGATGGTCGCATTACGCACAGCAATTCAGCGTTACATTGCGGCGCTGCGATACTCGGACCCGAAGCGTGGGATCGCGTCAATCGAAAAGCAGCTTGATGCGATTGCCAAGTTATTCGCGTCCGAAACCAAACCGACCCAAAAACCCGGCACGACAGACGACGGCGAAACGACCGCTCCCGCGACATCACCGCAACCGCTGAGCACGTTATCGTTCAACGATGTCGCGATGTTGGAACAGCTCCTCGGTGGGCTTTCGGACGCCAACCAAGCCGAGCGGTTGGTGGCGAAGATTCGCTCGCACTACAGCAAACCAAACTTTCGTGGCTGGGTCGATGGACGAACCATTACCGATGCCCTCACTCGCCCGGTGAACAATCCCAAGGACGTGAACGAGTGCATTCTCGGGACGAAGATACTCGGCCGATCCCGCGTCCAGGGCAACGTGACCGCACAACTATTGCCATCAGACGGATACGTGAGAGTGCTGGTTCGGATAGACGGTTTGTTCACGTCGGATGCACGGGGCTATAGCAAACCGATAACGCTCGACACAACGGGGACAGGAAACGTATACGCGGCTCGCCAATTTGCGATTACCGAGGATCGCATCATTCTCGGAGACACCGTCGCGACAGCAGACTTGTCAACACGAGTCAATCGGATTAATCATCCATTGAAGATCGTTCGCAAAATCGCGAGGCGAAAGGCGGCGGAACAGCGACCGCTGGCCGAAGCGATTTCTCGTGACAAACTTCGCAACCAAATTTTTGATCAGTTCGACGAACAGACCGCAGAAGCGGCAGCCCGAACGTTCCCGAGCATCGACGATCTGATCGATCCTTGGTTCCGACGCTTGGACTTCCCCCCGCTAACGCGCACGATCGGTTCGACGACCGAGGCGGTCTACGCCAGAGCGAACCTGCAGCGACCGACCGGTCTGGCGGCACTGCTTGAACCGCCACCATTGTCAGCGATCCGATCAGGCAGCGGAACTGGTGTTCATCCGGGCGGCTACTTCAGTGCGGTGCAAATCCACCAGAGTATCCTCGATAACACGGTCGCCAACTTGCTCGCCGGACAGACACTTTCCCCCGCGAAGATTGATCAACTAATCACAGCAATGGGTATCGTGTTGCCAACTCCGGTCGGGGCATCGCCACCCGTGGTCGATAAGATCGGAGACGTTTTGGATGTTGATATTGACGACATCAGTTTGGATGCCGTCGTCGACGCAGCGACCACGCCGCCACCGCGCGAAGAATTCGAGGTTGACTTGGCAAATTTCCGGCCGGTGTTCGTCGAAGCGGTCGATCAATCGCTGCGGATCGGGTTGCGAGGAACACGGTTTTCGCAAGGCGACCGAGAACTCAAACGGACTCTCGAAGTAGCAGCCACCTATCGTCCGGTGATCGGTGACGACGGCAACATGTGGCTGATCCGTGACGAGGAAGTCGACCTGTCGTTCCCCGGCACGCGTCGGTTGACGATCAGCCAAACGGCGATCAAGACCAACATGGAGAAAAGCTTCAATGATCTGTTCCCGCGAGAACTACTGCACCGCAGTTTCCCCGTGCCTTCCACGGTAAAAGCACCGGCGTTGGCGGGACGCGTGTTGAAGGTTTCCGCGATCGATTTCACGGACGGTTGGATTTCAATCGCGCTTCGCTAAGTCGCCGTCTGTAATCGGTGGGCGCGGTTAGGCTTCCGTGGCGGCGGTTTCTGCTGGGGTCGCTTCCTCGAAGACTGCTTCGGCTTCTTCGGCTTCTGCTGCGTCAGCGTTCGCATCCTCGAGGGCGGGTGGCTGTCGCAATCGCAAGATGATCGAATCCTCTTTCACCTCGATGCTTTCGAATTTACGGAGCACTTCGGCGTTATCGGGGTCGCTATAGGCGTCTTTGGCCAAATTCTCTCTCGAGAATTGTTCGAGAATTTGTTGTGGGATGCGTTCGCCCTTAACGCTGGCATCGGTTAATCGCACGACCAAGATCCCATCTTGCATCGACACGTCGAACTCCGCATCGGCGTTGAAGAAACGTCCGTCACCTCCGGGGAACATGTCCATCGGGATACTGACTTTTCCGAACAGGCGTCCATCGGCAATTTCTACAAAAACTCGCCCACGGAGATCGGGATTTGACGCGATCAACGCATTGAGTTCATTCGCCGTCAGGACCAACTCACGCATTTGCGGCTGTTCGGCAGGAACGTCAACGGGCGTGGTGGTGTCTTGGTCCGTCGACTCGGCTGCGGATGCATCGTCGTCATCCATCACACCATCTGCGGGGCCGCGGACTTGGTTGGTAAACAATTCGATACGGGATTCCAGTGCGGTCAGCTCCTCCGGCTCCATCTCAACGACCGGAATTTCGGCGGGCTGCGTGTCGGTGTATTTGGCGACCTGAACGGTGATGAAGTAGTACGTGCCGAATCCGATGCCGACGATCGCGAGCAACATGAATACAACGACACCAAGGCATCCCCACACCCAACATCCGAGGCCTTTCTTCTGAGGCGGCTGTGGACCGCCCGCAGATTCGTGCGGCGCGTACGCGTCGGAAGTATTCATCGCCGCGCCGGCTCCACCCGGAGTCGTCCACGGGGCACGGTTGGGATTGAGATCGTTTCCATCACTCATTCGATGAATCCATTATTTGAGAGGCTAAAGATCTTTGAGTTGCAAAACCGACTGACGGGCGCGTCTTAAAAAGTCAGCTTTGGGTTCACCCGCTTCTAAGAAAATCGGGGCCCCGATTGTGATACACGAGAGCAGCGGCACCGGCAGCACCTCGCCACGCGGCAGGATCCGATTGAGGTTTTCCATGTACACGGGGACCAGCTCCAAGTCTGGGCGTTTTTTGCCCAGATAGTACAGGCCGCTTTTGAAATCGCTCATTTCATCGCCCGCGCTCCGGCCGCCCTCGGGGAACACGATCAACGAGTAGATGTCACCCATCTGCCGGATCATGCTGTCGATCGGGCTCTTGTGAACGCGGATCTCTTTGCGATCGATCAAAAGGGCATTGAAACTCGCCGCGATGTGGGGTTTGAACCAACCGCCGCTCCAGTAGTCTTTCGCAGCGACAGGCCTCGTCAACGCGCGGATCTCCCTCGGTAACGCCGACCACAAGACCACCGCGTCGAGGTGGCTGGTGTGGTTGGCGAAGTAAATGCGTTGGCAGGTGTCTGGCTGGCAGTCGATCCAGCGGACGGTGAAACCGCTGAACAATTTCGCCAGAAGGACGATCGCGTGGCTGGTCAATGTCATAACTGCGAGTTTACCCTGAGGCCGTGATCGCCAGTAGATCCCCCACCGGGCCCGTCATTCGTGCCCGGCGGTCGAGAGACTATATTCACCACCAATCGCATGTCCCGGGACACGCCGACGTCGCCCGACTTTGCACCGACGGCGATTTTTTCAACCTTCGCAAGCTTATTTGCCCGCTCTTTTTCGGAGATTTTCGTGCCGGCCCCAATGCCCACCGTTTTGCCTAACGTCCTCGCCTCCCGTTACGCCAGCGATGCGATGGTCGCGATCTGGTCGCCCGAAGCCAAGGTGATCCAGGAACGACATTTGTGGATCGCCGTCATGGAAGCACAAAACGACCTCGGCGTGACAATCCCCGCAGACGTGATCGATGCGTATCGCAAGGTCGTCGATGAAGTGAATCTGCAATCGATCGACGATCGCGAGCGAGTGACCAAACACGACGTGAAAGCTCGGATCGAAGAGTTCAACGCACTCGCCGGTCACGAGCACGTTCACAAAGGCATGACCAGCCGCGACTTGACCGAGAACGTCGAACAGCTGCAAATCCGATCGGCCTTGACGCTCGTCCGCGACCGCATCGTCACCGCGTTGTCGCTGGTGGGTGAACGGGCGACCGAATTCGCGAGTCTCGCGATCGCAGGCCGCAGCCACAACGTGCCCGCTCAGGTCACCACCGTGGGCAAACGTTTTGCCAGTATCGCCGAAGAACTGCTCGTCGCCCATCAACGCATCGACGAACTGATTGCTCGCTACCCGCTGCGTGGAATCAAAGGACCGGTCGGGACGCAGCAAGACATGCTCGATCTGTTCCAGAACGACGCCAGCAAACTGGATCAGCTCGACACGCGGATCGCTCAGCGACTCGGGTTTCAGTCGGTGTTTGATAGCGTCGGGCAAGTCTACGCTCGCTCGCTCGACTTTGATGTCGTGTCCGCACTGACGCAGTTGTCGTCGGCGCCCGCGAACTTTGCCCGGACACTGCGTTTGATGGCGGGAGCCGAATTGGCAACGGAAGGCTTCCGTCCCGGCCAAGTCGGATCGTCGGCGATGCCACACAAGATGAACGCTCGTTCGGCGGAACGCATCGATGGCTTTTGTGTGCTGTTGCGAGGTTATCTCGCGATGGTCGGCGGGTTGATCGGTGACCAGTGGAACGAGGGCGACGTCAGTTGCAGCGTCGTTCGCCGGGTAGCGATCCCCGATGCATTTCTGGCAATCGACGGGCAACTCGAAACCTTCCTCACCGTGCTCGCCGATTATGGCGTTTACCCAGCGGTGATCGAACGGGAACTGCGTCGCTACTTACCGTTCCTCGCGACCACCAAAATCCTCGTCGCGGCCGTGAAGGCAGGCGTCGGACGCGAAACGGCACACGAAGCGATCAAAGAACACGCCGTTGCAGCCGCCCTGGCGATGCGTGACACCGGCCGTGATGATAACGATCTACTCGAACGTCTCGCCGCTGATGAGCGGATCCCGATGACCGGCGAAGAATTGCAAGCTGCGATCGGCGCACCGATCGAATTCATCGGAAACGCTGCCCAACAGATCGAGAAGGTCAATGCCAAGATCGCAAAGATTGTCACAGCAAATCCCGACGCCGCCGCCTATCGCCCGGGCAACATTTTGTAGCCCGCGATCGATTGCATTGGTCTGACAACCGCAACGTCAGATCGCTGCCGAGAAGGTTCGAGCGAGTCGCCGAAAATTTGGCACCGCTCGGCGCGGGCACTCGCGGTGGCTAGTTGCCGCATTAACCGTGAATCAATTGCAATAGATCCCCGATCGTGCGGTGTGCTTCGATCGGGTGCCGTAGGGTTTGGTCTGACAACACTTCATAATGGTTCTTTCGGCCGACTTTCTCGCGGCGGATGAACCCTTCTTCTTCCAGGTCCTGCACAATCCGCTGGACCGCCCGCTCGGTGATCCCGACCTGGACCGCGACTTCGCGTAACACCAAATCGGGGTTGGCGTCGAGCGCGATCAACACGTGCGCGTGATTGGTGAGAAACGTCCATCGTGCTGCTGGCGCGGACGTCTTGTCCACCGACGCCACCGACGCTTTCGCGGTGGATACTTTGGAAGATCGCGTGGCTGGTTGCTTCATGATCAAAAAATACCGCTCGTCATCAGGTAGGTGTCGGCCCTAAGTCCTTCGTGGCCGCTCGCAACCTACAAAACATACCATTTAATTCACGAAACAGAGTTCGCAGAAAAAATTTGCGGCCAGAAAACTGCGATTTTGTCCTGATGTGGAGCCCCGTTCGATCCCCCCGCAGTTAGTTGAACAGCGTCACTTTCTGGCAGAGACGCATCGGAGTCTTCGCCTAGCCCCGAGCTCAGCCACTCCAACGCTCCTAAGGCGGGTAACGCCCGCAGTTCTCGGCCTCGCAGAGACCACGCCACGTGAATAGTGGCGTTATCTTGTTAGAACGTTTCTAAAACGAGACGTTGGACATGGCTAGGTAGCCACCTTCGTTGCAACTTGGTCCACCGTCTGGCGACGGTAGCTACAGCAAAAATCCAAATGCTAATGTGCTGACTCACTCGTGCTGGCGGCTGGATTTGATTCGGTGCTTCCGCATCTTTCCGTATAGCGTTGTGGGCTTGAGCCCTAACGCGACCGCGGCACCGTCGTGGCCGTAGACCTTACCGCCACACCGATCCAGCGTATCGAGGATCGCGCCCCGTTCGATCTCCGCGAGCGTGGCGTCCGAACGTGGCGCTGCACCGAAGCCAACCACATCGGCATCACCCACCAACGACATGCCGCCGAACGAATGAGTGTCTTGCGGTTCGTTGCCCGACAACGCACCGTTGCCGGACAACCACGACGAATCGAGAGACAGCGTATCGCCGCGGCTAATGATCATTGACCGTTCGATGATGTTTTCGAGTTCACGAACGTTGCCCGGCCAATCGTACTGCATCAACACTTCCATCCCGCGGCGATCGACGCGGGTAATGCTCTTGTTCATTCGCGCCGAAAAGCGGCCGATGAAGTGATTCAAAAGCGCCGGAATGTCCTCACGCCGCTCTCGCAGCGGAGGCACAACGATGGGAAAAACATTCAATCGATAGTAAAGGTCTTCGCGAAAGCGACCTTCTTCGGCCGCGGTCTTGAGGTTTCGGTTACTCGCCGCGATCACACGGGTATCGATATCGATCGGTTCGCTGCCGCCGACTCTTTCGATCACCCGTTCTTGCAAAACCCGCAGCAGCATGACTTGGGTCTCCGCGGGCACCTCAGAGATCTCGTCGAGAAAGATACTGCCGTGGTGCGAGAGCTCGAAACGGCCACGACGCAGCTCCGTTGCCCCCGTGAAGGCGCCCGCTTCGTGACCAAACAGTTCACTGGCGATCAAAGACGGAGCGAGCGACGCGCAGTTGACTTTCACCATCAGATTGTCACGGCGGGAACTGGCGTCATGGATCGCCCGTGCAATCAACTCCTTGCCCGTCCCTGTCTCGCCGAGGATCAACACCGTCGAATCTGTCAGTGCGACTTGCTCGACCGCGACCCGAACCTGCCGCATCGCGGGAGAGTCACCGATGATGCTTCCGAAATCGTTGTCGGTTCGAATTTCATCCCGCAGGTAAACGTTCTGTTGTTCGAGCTCACTCTTTAATCGATCGATCTCGCTATACGCCGAAGCGTTGTCGAGTGCGATCGACAATTGGGCACAGATCTCCCGCAATAATTCGAGATCCCAGTGATCGGGTTGGTTCTCACGGCGCGACACGATCCCCAGCACACCGACACTCTGTTCACGCGAAAGCAGCGGCAAGTAAACCTTCGAACCGTATCCCACTTCGAACAGCCTGCGATCTTCGGGAAACGATTGCGCCTGCTTGAGCGACCGCACGACCTGGGGAACCCGGTGCTGCATCACCCAATCAAACGCGGAACCAGGCAGCGGCTGGGTCGGGATCTCAGCCCAATGCGAACGGTCGCCGTTGAACTCGATTGCGAATCCATGCCGCGAGGTCGCACGTCCGGCCACCAACAACAAACTAACTCGGTCGCATCCGAGTTGTTTGTGGATCTGGGTCGCGGCGTGGCGAAAGACCTGACGCACATCGAGGCTCGAGTTCACGACTTGGCCCATCTCGACGAGCAAACGATAGCGGCTCTCGGACCGCCGAAGCTGTTCGGTTTGTTTGTCGACTTCTTTTCGAAGCGTGTCGAGGAAATCGTCCTTGGCTGAGTTTGCCCGGGCGAGCTCCTCGTTGGTCTGTTGCAACTGGCCAATCAAGCGGGTTTTTTCCACACCGATCGCGATCGGGCTCGCGAGGCGGCCGAGCAATTCGGCGTGCTGGTCGGTGTATCGATCTTTCTGACGGCTGGAAAAAAAGATCACCCCGATCGGTTTGCCATCGGCGAGCAGCGGCAGCGTCAAACTCGATTTCATTCCCTCGCGAACGATCAGCTCCGTCGAACTCGAAGTCGGTTTTTGTCGCAGATACTCGTCGAGATCTGAGATGATCCGGGGCGCGCCGGTTTCGAGCAGCGGGGCAAGTGTCGAACCTTCCACGCGGGCGGCGTACCCGATCTTCAACTTCACTTCCCCATCGGACCGACAAGCGACGAGGCGGAGCACATGAGCGGGCTCCTCAAGTAGTGCCACGGCGATCCGGTTCGACGGCACGACTCCGGATAAATGATCGAACACGGAAGCGAGCAGCTCATCGAGCCCGTGGCCCATGTTGAGCTGCTTGAGCATCCGCTCGACGAGCCGTTCGTAAGTGGGGGAGACTGCGGCCAATGTGTGGTACTTTGCGGACGAACGAAGAGGGAACCCAGCCATCATAATATGATCGGATGACCAAATATCGACAACACGCCCATTTTACCAAATGCTAGTTTCACTGGAAAACTAACGCAGCGGCAAGACATCCACCTGCAACAATGACCAAATATGGTCACTCCGGTTTGTGGCAAACATTCCGAAAAAACATTTTAAATCGTTTGTAGTGCGTCACTTACGACCCGCTGGAACGCACCCGCCGGAAGATGTGGCACAGGGGATGCATAGATGGTTCCATGCCGTGGTGCATCGCCACCTTGCGGCAAACGTTGAATGGATCTTCCTCGTTACGTCTCTTCCCTTTTTCGCCAGCCTTCGACCATGGCCCACGTTGTTGCCGAACCGTGCTGCGACTGCAAACACACCGATTGCGTGGTGGTTTGTCCGGTGGAGTGTTTTCATCAGGGCCAACGCATGCTGTACATCCATCCGGATGAGTGCATCGATTGCGAAGCATGCGTTCCCGAATGTCCTGAGGAAGCGATTTACCATGAGGACCGGTTACCGGAAGATTGGGCACCGTTCCGAGACCTCAACGCCACCATGGCCCGACAAACACCTCTAGTGAGCTAACACGATCCTCGTCGTGGTGGTTCACCATCGGCGAGAAGCGGGCTACTTTACGACCACTCATAGTTTTAAGAATACTCAAACGATTTTCAGTCGCGAGCGATTCGCCGGTTTCCCTGATCCGGCTCTCCCCCGAACTGGCGTCCAATGACCATACCGGAGAAACAACAAATGTCATCTGAAAACGCGCTGCTGGAAGAATACGCCCAGCGTGAATACGAGCACGGTTTCATCACTGACATCGAGGCCGATTCGATCCCCGCGGGTTTGAGTGAAGAGGTCGTGCGACTGATTTCACAGAAGAAGAACGAGCCCGAATGGTTGCTCGAATGGCGACTGAAGGCATATCGCCACTGGCTGACCCTCGAGGAACCCAAGTGGCACAACGTTAAGTATCCACCGATCGATTACCAGGCGTCGGTGTACTACTCGGCACCCGTTCAAAAACCAAAACTGAACAGTCTCGACGAAGTCGACCCGGTATTGCTCGAAACGTACGAGAAGCTCGGCATTCCGTTGGAAGAGCAAAAGATGCTCGCCAACGTTGCCGTCGACGCTGTCTTTGATAGCGTGTCGATCGTCACGACGTTCCGCGAAACGCTGGAAAAGCACGGCGTGATTTTCTGCCCATTCTCCGAAGCCGTTCACCGCTTCCCAGAATTGGTTCAGAAGTACCTCGGCTCGGTCGTTCCTTACTCGGACAACTTCTTCGCATCGCTTAACTCGGCCGTCTTTAGCGACGGTTCGTTCTGCTACATCCCCAAGGGTGTGCGATGCCCGATGGAGTTGTCGACGTATTTCCGCATCAACGCCCAGAACACTGGCCAATTCGAACGTACGCTGATCGTTGCCGAAGAAGGCAGCTACGTCAGTTACCTCGAAGGCTGCACGGCTCCCAAACGCGACGAGAACCAACTCCACGCCGCGGTTGTGGAACTGGTCGCGATGGAAGACGCCCAGATCAAATACTCGACGGTCCAAAACTGGTATCCCGGCGACAGCGAAGGCAAAGGCGGCATCTATAACTTCGTCACCAAACGTGGCGCGTGCCGTGGCGACAATTCGCAGATCTCGTGGACTCAAGTCGAAACCGGCTCGGCGATCACCTGGAAATACCCCAGCGTGATCCTGCAAGGCGATAATTCGGTCGGTGAATTCTACAGCGTTGCGGTGACGGCAAATCATCAGCAAGCCGACACCGGCACGAAGATGATTCACATTGGCAAGAACACCAAGAGCACGATCATCTCTAAAGGCATCTCGGCGGGCGTTGGCCAAAACAGCTACCGCGGTGAAGTCAAGATCATGAAAGGCGCGACGAACGCTCGTAACTTCTCGCAGTGCGATTCGTTGCTGATCGGCGACAAATGTGGCGCTCACACGTTCCCCTACATTGAAGTCCGCAACACGACCGGCAAGGTGGAACACGAAGCGTCGACGTCGAAGGTCGGTGAAGATCAGATCTATTACCTGCGTCAACGCGGGTTGCCTACCGAGGACGCGGTCAACATGATCGTCAACGGGTTCTGCAAAGAGGTTTACGACGTGCTGCCGATGGAATTTGCCGTCGAAGCCCGCAAACTTCTCAACGTCAGCCTCGAAGGCAGCGTCGGTTAAACGCACCAACACAACCCCATCGCGGTGGAGCGTGAGCGTTCCGGTCCGGTTACGCCGGACGCGAGCCATCTTCAGATTCGCTCGCTATCGGCAACACGTGTTCTCCGCTCCTCCCATTTCCAATCACCCGATTCACTCAACCACCATCCATGTTAGAAATCAAAAACCTCCACGCCCGTAGCGAAGACACCGAAATCCTCAAGGGCATCAACCTTACGGTCAACGCGGGCGAAGTCCACGCGATCATGGGCCCTAACGGTTCGGGCAAGAGCACGCTGGCTCACGTCCTCGCCGGTCGCGAAGATTACGAGATCACCGAAGGTGAGGTCACCTACGAAGGCAAAGACCTGCTCGACATGGAAATCGAAGAGCGGGCGGCCGAAGGCGTCTTCCTCGCCTACCAGTACCCCGTCGAAATCTCCGGCGTTAGCAACAAGTACTTTCTCAAAGCCGCGATCAACTCGATCCGCAAACACAACGATCAACCGCTGATCAGCCGTGGCGACTTCGTTGCGATGTTGAAGGAAAAACTCGCGTTGCTCGGCATGGACAAATCCATGATGGACCGCAGCGTCAACGAGGGCTTCTCGGGCGGTGAAAAGAAACGCAACGAGATCCTGCAAATGGCGATGCTTGAGCCCAAGCTCGCGATTCTCGACGAAACCGACTCGGGCCTCGACATCGACGCACTCAAGATCGTTTCCCAAGGCGTCAATGCACTCCGCAGCCCAGAGCGTGGCATCATCGTCGTGACGCACTATCAACGATTGCTCGAATACATCGTGCCAGACAAAGTCCACGTGTTGGCCGGCGGCAAGATCGTCCGCTCCGGCGACAAATCATTGGCTCTCGAACTCGAAGACAAGGGTTACAGCTTCCTCAGCGAAGGCGCCGAAGCGATCGCCGCCAACTGAGAACGCTCCTTCGCTCGAATCCGCTCTCGGACCGCGATAAACCCTCACACCGAAACCAACCCGAACGACGAAAATGATTGCCACCGAAACCGACGCGTATCAAGAATCCTTTAACCAATTCCAGACTGACCAGTCGTCGACTGCGCCGGCATGGCTGACCGCATTGCGTCAAGCCGCAATGGAACGGTTCACCGAGTTGGGGATTCCCACCAAACGCATCGAAGATTGGCGTTTCACCAGTGTGAAACCGCTCGCGACGAAGCCTTACCAGAACGTTCAATCGATCTCTCTGGCCAACGGCGACGCCGAAGAACTGCTGCAACGCGCCAAACTCGATGAGTCCTTTCATCGTCTCGTATTTGTCAACGGCCATCACGTGCCGCAGTGGTCGTCACAACATGAGCTGCCCGCAGGCGTTGTAATCGAAAACCTCGCTTCGTCGATCCGCGACGGATCCCGAGACCTGCAAGGACGGCTGGGTCTGGAAACATCCGACGAGGCCGCCGCGTTCGTCGCGTTGAATTCCGCGTTCGTCAATGACGGAGCCGTGGTCGACATTCCCGAAGGCGTTGTGCTCGATCGTCCGATCCATTTGATTTTTGTCAGCGTCGAAGACGGGCACACCGTTTGTCATCCACGCAATTTGATCCGCCTCGGTAAAGGCAGCGGCGCGGCAGTCATCGAAACCTACCTCGGCCGCGAAGGCGACGGCTATTTCACCAACGCGATCACGCAGATCGAGCTGGACGAAAAGGCCGACCTCGATCATCACAAGCTGCAACACGAGCAGACCGAGTCGCTGCACATCGCATCCACGTACATCGATCAAAAAGACAGCAGCCAATTTCGGTCGCATTACTTTTCGTTCGGGTCGTTGTTGGCGAGAAACGAGATCAACTGCATGCTCGATGGCGAAGAGATCGTCTCAACGCTCAACGGGCTCTACATGCCGACCGGCGAACAGTTGATGGACTGCCGAACCCGGATCGACCACGCCCGACCGAACTGCAACACGTATGAGTTGTACAAAGGCATCCTCGACGATCGCGCCAGAGGCGTCTTCAATGGCAAAATCTTTGTTCACCAGGACGCCCAGAAGACGGACGCCAAACAGAGTAACCAAGCGCTGTTGCTATCCGATGACGCGGTCGTGAATACCAAACCGCAATTGGAAATCTACGCCGACGATGTCAAATGCACCCACGGTGCGACCATCGGTGAACTTGACGAGAACGCACTTTACTACCTGCGTTCGCGTGGCATCGCCGCTCCGTTGGCCCGCAAGATGTTGATCTTTGCATTTGCCAACGACGTCGTCCAAGGCGTCGAAATCCCTGCGGTTCGCCAACATCTCGAAACCATCCTGCTCTCGAGTCACGGCTTGCCAGACGTTTAACGATCGGTTGTTTCTAAGTTTCCGCTACTCAAGATCTGGTTGAGCACGCGGAAACGGATAGGGGATTTCTGCCTGACGCCGACATAACTCGCTACGGTTAGAGCATTGTTGAGAACGACGTAGGTTCTTCACGGTCACTACGTTCGCCGGAACGTCGTTCACCGTCTGGCGACGGTGGCTACAGCGAAAATGCAAATGCTTTAGTCGTCTGAGAGTGGCGGTTCGAGGTCGAGTGAACCGGCACCGAGGTACGTCGCCCAGAACAGCGGCTCGTTACCCGAAACGGCCGGCGTGTCCGTGTCTGGTTTCCCCAACAGAGGCTCACGCGACGTCGAGAGTTCGGCCTGCCGCAGCATCGTCGACCCACGTCTCAGTGCCGCCGCGAGCGACGTGTGCGGGATTTCATTGACGATCTCCGTCAACACTGTCGCGGACGACGCACCGCCGGTCGGCCAGCGACACAGCCCGACTTCGCGAACACCGGACGCTCGCAGCGCCGCCATCGGGAAGAACAGTTCGCCGCCATCACCGAGTTTGGTTGTCTCAGCACTGGTGCGGAGCCCAGCGATGACTACCGATTTCGGACCGCTGGCGGGAAAACGGATCCAATCTCGAAGCGTGTCCCAATCGCCCCGGCCTGCGGCCCGTCCCGCGGAGTTATCGAGCGGTATGACGTGGGTCGACAGGGGGTCTGCTAAGTTCGGCGTCAGCGGCGCCGCGACAATCATGTGTCCAATTTCCAATCCGATGGTTTGCGTCGGCGGAGCTTTCGCAGGCGTTGTGACAAACGGATTGTCCGCTGGCAGCAAAACGTCGTTGAGCATCGCTTCATTCGCGTCGAGGTCTCGCAGGGCGAAGAACGTGCCGGCGACCATCCCGATGCGATCCGCCGTCGTCGCGGCACCGGCATTCCGTAGAGCAAAACCGGGTGTCGGTGCATATTCCACTCGGACGTCATCGCCCCACATCGAACTGGACAACTCCGTCGCACCGTTCTCGTTTGCTTTTGGTTCATGAATCGCCAGCGACGGCAACAACTCAAATGGCAAATACCACAGGGCCCCATCGGGGACAACAATAATCTTTTCGAGCCCCTCTTCGCTCCAACCTGAACTCTCGGGCAATAGGAAACTGCGAAGCTTGTAGGCCGCCTCTTTCCAATCTTTATCACTATCGGGCAATCGTTTTCCGCGAACGCGAGAGGCACCGATGTCTTGCAACAGACGGTTGACCATGGGGATCAACCGAGTGGCGGCAGGAATCACCCAAGCGCGTGTGTTGCCATCGCGTGTTGCCGTCGCAACGATCTTTCCCGAATCAATCACAAACGTCAGCAAGCAGACACCATCGGGAACCTCGGCGACGTCGGTCGCGGCCACCGCCGGCGGGTTGAGTTCGGGAACATGGATTCGCGAGAGCGTTAAATCGCTCAACTCCGCTTCCATCGCGATCGCCAGCGACTCCGATCGCACGGAAACGTTGTCGCCCGGTGGCGGCACGATCAGTGACGCCTGTGTTTTCTCTCGCAAGCGGGTGAACGCGGGCGATGGATCGGCGAGAATTTCTCGAGCAGATGGCCAAAGTGAATCCGCTGGCGAGGTCGCGAGCGTCCGCAGTTGCAGCATCCTTCCCTGCAACGGCAATCGCGAGGTCAGCCGTTTGGCGAGCACGCGGTCGGACTGCCGCAGGACACCGGGGCCATCGTTTTCCATCAATGCCATTCGCATCAACGCCGCATGCATGGCCGAGTCATCGTAGTACGTCGCCGCGAGGGCATTGAGCGGATCCTGTCTCCACAACGCGATACCTACCGTCCCCGAGTACCCGGCAAGCATCCGTTTGGCGGATTGGTTTCCGATGTTGCCGCCGAGACTCGCCATGACGATGTCGGCTTGATACATGAACGGCATCGAGATCACGGGTCGTCGCTGATCTCGTCGATCGAGGACAAAGTCCGCGACACTTTTGAGAGCCGACGCCATGTCACCGGCGCCCGACGCACCGATCGGTTGCCCGCTGCGGGCCGCCAATCTCGCGGCGATGTAGGCACCGTAGGCTTGCAATCGCGGCAGTTCCACATCGCGACGAGTGGCCAACGTTCGTGCAGACTGCAAGTACTCCGCGGCCACATCGTTTCGTCCCGCGGAAACGGCGGCATCTGCGGCAATCAGATAGCAATGCAACGACGCGAGGCGAGATTGCCGAACGAGCGATCGCCCGGCGAGCACCGCGGTTTGTTCGACTCGGGCTAAAGTCGCTGGGTCGGCGACACCCACGGCAATCTGCAACGCTTCCCCGATCCATTCATACTGGTCGAGTGCGGCCGACACGTTGGTGATCTGTGCGGCAGTGGAAATCATCAGCGCGCGAGCCTCCGGGCTGAGCTTTCCCGTGTCGTCGCCCGCGGTGGCTACTTTCATTGCAGACAACATCAAGATTGGAGTGATCGGGTGGGCTCCTCCGGGTGACGCGTATTTGCTAGCGCGGTCGACGACGGTCTTGTCTTCGCCGATCGCGTAATACTCGCAACCTCGCATCGCGTGCACCAAACTCTGGCCCAACGGATGGTTGATCGAAGATGGCATCTTGGTCGCTTCGAGCACTTCGCGAGAAAGTGTGTCGTCGGGACCAAGCGGACCTAGCAGTACGCGGCGGCGGTGCATCAGCTTGGCGATCGATTGCATGATGGTGATCGCGTCGATGCTTTGGATATTCGGCGTTTCGATCACGCCTCCGGCCGCGAGGGATTGTTCGGTGACGGCCTGTCCGCGTTGGATCGGGATGCTCGTCGGCAGCGGCAACAACCGAACCGCGGCGACTTCCGGCCAGAGGTTGTTGGTCGCTTGTTTGATCTGGCCGGCTAGATTAATCCCCGAAAAATCAAGTTGTCCGAGCCATCCACGATTTCGGATCGCGATCCGTGCGGCTTCATCGAGTTGCAGTCGACATGCGGGCAGGTGTCCAAGCTGCCAGTAACATTCTGCGAGCATGACACGTGGTGGAATCGCGTCGACCCATTTCCCGTTGATATCCATCCGTGTGCCACGGGCGGCAAACTCGAAACCACGAATCGCGTTTTGGATGTCACCGTCGCGATAGTAACGCATCGCCTCGTAGTACGTTTGCATCGGATCGGTTCCGGTGCGGCCTATCACCTGGGCCGACACACGCACGTCCCCCATTAGCGAAATCGTCAACACGGTCAGGAATGCGAGGAGCTTCGTGTGCAATGTCATCGGATGATTCGGTGAATTCATGCTAGCGTTGATTTGCGGCGATCGATCAGACACCCTTAGTTTAGCCGTGTTGTCGACTGGACTCGAACGATCTGAGCGATACCGAAGGTGGTGGCGCGTCGCGAGGTCCGTCGATGGCGGATACAACGATTGTATGCCCGTCGTCGCGAAGGTTGCGTCGACTGTTTAGAATGCGGGCACTGTTTTTCAGCGATTACGCCCTTTTCCCTCTCACCTCACCCTCTCTGTCAGATTTTGTCCGTATCAGAGAGGGGACAGAACATTCGGTTTCATGCCTGTCATTCAATGCCCAAGCTGTCAAAAATCGCTCAATGTCAAACAAATGCCAGCGGGTGGGCGGATCAAATGTCCAGCGTGTGGCGGTGTGATTCCCGTTGGAGGGGCCGCCGGAGCGAGACCGACCGCGGCGCGTCCAGCAGCCTCGGGGCAGCGCAAGCTATTGACGCCCGAAGACGAGGGCTTTGATTTCGGGCAAATTCAGTTTCCGGCCGCCGGCCCCGTCGCGGTGACGCAATTCCCCGACAACCCGTATTCACGATCGGCTTATCACGGCCCTATCCCTGGCGACCCGCTCGGCGAATACATCGGCGGACCGGCCGACCAACCGGATGAGGATGGCGGGAAACCTCGTGGGAAAGCCAAAGGCAAACTCAGCCCGCTGGCGCTCGCGGCGATTCTCGGCGGAACGTTGGCGTTCCTATTAATCGCGATCGTGATCGGAACCGTCGTGGCAAGTTCTGGCGGAGACGAGGAAGCCACACCCGCGGCCGAGACCGATAGCGGTTCGTAACGATCGACCGCTGAAGGCAAACTCGTCCCAGATCGCTGGAATCGCGTGCGAAAAACGGCTCACAATTCGGCCGCAATGTCTTTGACCGCCTGAATCACGCGGTCCACGTCAGCCGGAGTGGTGCCGTGCCCACAACTGATCCGCAACGTCCCGCCGTCCTGCGTGCCGAGACACTCGTGCAGCAGCGCCGCGCAGTGGTAACCCGATCGGACTTCGATCCCGAACTCGGAATCGAGGATCGCGGCAGCCTCGGCAGGGGAAAGCATCGGTCCAAAATCGATACTCGCGATCGGCAACTCCCCGCGCCCGCCGACTACTCGCACACCGTCGATCGATCGCAATCCATCATGCAATCGGTTCGCTAGCCCGTTGAATGCCCCCGCAACCGGCATCAACCGTTCGAGGGCAGCCCCCCAACCCGCAATGGCGGGCACGTTGATCGTTCCCGGTTCAAGCCGACCGGGCATTTCCAGGGGCATTTGCTCGGCGAGCCCGTCGTGTCCGGTTCCGCCCTGGATTGTCGGTTCGATCACCCCATGCAAACTCGGATGCACGTACAACATGGCGATTCCCACCGGCCCCCCGCAGCCTTTATGCGCCGGCGCCGCCAACAGGTGCACGCCCAACCCAGCGACATCGACGGGTAGATAACCAAACGTTTGGGCCGCGTCGCAGAGAAAAACGATCCGGTCAGACGGCTCACGTTCGGCATTGCGTTGGGCGATCACACGTCCGACTTCCGTAACGTTTTGCACCACGCCGGTGACGTTAGACGCGTGAGTCAGCGCGACCAAGCGGGTGCGATCATCGATCGCGTCAGTCATCGCCTCAACGTCAACGTGTCCATCATCCTGACAGGGGATGATTTTGAGTTCGGCACCGGTACCGCGCGTCGCCGCCCGCAACGGCCGCAACACGGAATTATGTTCCACCGCCGATGTGATCACGTTGTCACCGCTGCGCCCCCGCTCCGGAACGATCCCATGGATCGCCACGTTGAGTGCTACCGTGCACCCACCATGAAAACTGATGCAACTTGGGTCGTCGGCACAAATCGCGTCTGACAACCGGCCACGTACATGAGCGACCAACTCGCCGGCTTTGCGTGCGGTCGTGTAGTTACCTCGTGACGCACTCACGCCACAATCGCGGATGAAATCGGTCATCGCCTCAATCACGCCGGTTGCTTTCGGCCAACTCGTCGACGCGTGGTCAAGGTACAGCCGCGGCACTACTTCATTCCCTTGCTTGACCGCTTCCAATGTGACTGGATCCATTTACGAGGCAATTCGCTACCGCTCAACACGACCGCGGCGACCATTAATCCGAGTGCCATCGGGATCGGCATGAGTACCAACCCGATCGCGCTGAGTACGAAAAGCCATAATGATGGATGCCCCCAATTCACACCAGGCATCTTCGTGGGCGGAGACAGATCGGCATCCGACGGACTCGTCCGGTTCCGTGGAAACATCACCACGACCAAAATCAAGCATGCTAACGACAGGAACAATCCCCCCCGAATCACCTGTTGGCGAGCATATTCGCTGAGCGGAACACGTTGTTTCGCCAACAATCGCACCGGCAACAGTCGACCTTTCCAAGCAAACGTCCAGCGATCGACGAATCCGGGCGGCGTCGACACCGCGAGAAAGTCCGACCACGTCGCCGAAGCGACTTTCGCATTGAACACACCGCTACGTTGCACCAACGATTGCGAACGACGAAGCGAGTCCTGTGAAGCGGTCGCGTCCAGGAGCCGTTCATCACCAAACGTGTCTACCGAAAAATAACGGGTCTCCTGGGCCAGGATGAAGGCGTCCATTTCTTCCCAGCTCAATAAACGTTCGGCGATCTCGCTTTCGGCATCGGAGAGACCATCGGGTTGGTCTTCAATCACGGGAGCACCAATACGCCGTCCCGCGGCATCACAAAGCATCCGATACCTCAAAATCCACGGACGCAACCACACCGCGACTTCTTCGTCACGTCGATCGGCCAACGCATCCGACGACGAGCTGATCGCCTCGACGACACACGAGGCGAGCCAACGCACCCGCGTTTGCGATCTGATCGGAGAAGCCGAATCCGCCTTGTCGCCGAGGACCATCAAGTAGCGTTTGAGCTCCGTCATAACCTCACGATACCGGTCCGCCGACCGCTCCGGTGCACTCGTTTGCACCGGGAGTTCACACCAATCCACACTCGCCGGGGTCTCGTCTTGCGCCAAATCCACCAGCGTTGGCAGGAGCACACCTCGCGACTCTCCAGGGAACGCGATCAGTACTTCTACCGTCTGGCTTAATCGGCTCAGCGGCAAGGGCACATCCCAAATGACTTCGCTCGGTTCTTTCGGGTCGATTGACTTTGTCGAACTGTCCGTCGGTTGCGTTCGCGGTAACTCTGGCAGGCGTTGCAAGTCGGCGGCCCGCGTTGCCGCCCAGACGCCGATCAACTCCGCCGAACTCGGAATAGATAACCGCACCGAAGATTGATCGCCCGGTACAACGTCAAATCTGCT
The DNA here is from genome assembly GCF_023701485.1 of Aporhodopirellula aestuarii. Taxonomy (GTDB): domain Bacteria; phylum Planctomycetota; class Planctomycetia; order Pirellulales; family Pirellulaceae; genus Rhodopirellula; species Rhodopirellula aestuarii. The sequence continues at coordinate 90,635 of NZ_JAMQBK010000043.1, read as the reverse complement.
GACCAACAGCCACTGTTCTTCCTGAGGGCGGACCAGCACACGATGATCGGCGTGGATTAGTCTTGCGATCCGATCGGTACGCGGCAGTGTCTCAAGGTCGATTGACCACCCGGGACTTGTCACGGCATAAACCGACAACTCCGAATTCGGTTCGGGATTTTCCTGCGTCGACGACGCCAGCGATGGTGGCAGTGCTGTGGGACCGGCGAGATCACTGTCGACTGAGGTATCAATCCGCCAACGTGGCTTTTCGATCGGCCCAGCAAAATTGCTCCGCCAACGAACCTGCTCGTTTGTCAGACGCGTCGGTACCACCACGTCAATCCGATGTCGTCGCACGTCCATGATTCGGATTTCAGGAACACTCACGCGGGTAATCTCACTCACCGCGAGTCGGCTAATCAACCGGAAGCGACGCACATGCTCCCATTTTGATTCGTCACCGACAGAGACCGGCCCGCCGTCAGTCGACACGGCGGGTTCGGTAGCGGACGGTACCTCACGGACCAGTTCTAGACGCAAAACCTGCAACGCCGGATCGAGCGTTGGCTGTCGCGATGAGATACACAACGGCACGATTTGCAACGAGTCACACCACCGAGTCGGCAGCGCGATATCCAGATAATCGGGGCAATAGTCACTCGTGATCACGCAATCGGTTTGTGCGGTCCACCTTCCCTCTTCCCATCGCAGCGTGATGCGAGAATCAACGTCAAAAGGTTTGCTGTTGCGGCGAACCCGGAAACGCGCCGCATCAAACGCTTCGAGAATGGGGCCGGTGGCGGTGAATCGATCGATCAACACCTTCCCCGCAGCCAACAAAGAGGCACCGTCTTCGACTCCGGCGTCGATCCGTTGGCCGCCGATCGGCTTCGTCCATTTGACGAGCGCATCGATACTGCGAGTAATTAACAGCTCGTGCGATTGATCAAAATCATTTGTCCCGCCGTCGTCCGTACTCGCAGCGTCTCCGGAATTGACAATTTTCGTGAGTCGAAAGAGCGGCAACCGATTCACTTTCCCCGCGGCGGCCAACGGTAAAACCGCGGTAACTTTGACTCGAAATCCGACCTCCTCGCTGGTCAGCAAGAGTGTGGTCAGCTCGCCCTGTTTCAATACGGTCCATGGTTGCCGCGTCGGGGCACCCCCGTTTGCCGGCGTGTCTGCGATTGCATTAGGCCCCAAGTCGAGCCTGGGATTGTCGTCCGTCTCGCTCACCCCCGACAAATCCCCCGCCCCGCCGGTTTGGCCACCGGCTGTGAACGAAGAAACGGGGTCATCACTAATCGGTTCAAAATTCCAATCGAGCAGTCGGGCGCCGGCCGGCAATTGCACCGCGTACCGTGTCGCTCCAATGGTGGCCGCTGCCGCCGGCGTGCCGACGGTCGGCTTGTTCATCTCAGCGAAGAACTCGACCCGTTGAGATTCATTGTCGATCGTGATTTCGTGCCGGGTGACAAGAGGCGTTTTCGGTTTGGGAATCCTTCGCAACCTCAAGTCCGTCACGGTCCCGACCGCAGCACGATTAATCGAACTGAGATACCCCGTCCATTTCGCATAAAACTGATCCACGGCCAGCGGTTCGAGTTCGCCGATTTGCGACCAATCCGGTTGCAAGTCATCCGAAAATGTCCAGGCGACCCACGGCAACGATTCGTCCAGTGATCTTCGAACGGGCCGTCGTACCGAGTCGACTCCTGAAGTCGGGGAATCCTGCGTCGCAAGCGAGGGCACGTCCAACCGACCAACGCTCGCGATGCGTCCTGTGCCGATCTCGACCCTTGGCATGCGTATTTGCCATTCCCCGTCCTTCGGTGTCGTGAGCGTCCATCCCAATCGAATCGATCGCGTGGGAGTCGCCAGCGACATCAGACGCAACGTCTGCTCTGAAGCATCTTCGGCCCCGGAAACTTCTTGTTTGGTCCAGTGCTGAGTGAGCAATTGGCACCGCCGCGACTCGAGATCATCGAGTATGACCGTCGCGTTGGCGTTGCGAGGTGTTTCTCCCGATCCCCGGCCCGACTCAGCTTGCGATTCCTCCTTCGTCGGCGCGGTGTCACTATCGTCGGATTGGTTGTTCCGATATTCGATTCCGACATCGCGGTCGTCCGGTGTTTTCACACCATGAACCTCGGGAACGGTTGTCGTGATCGCCACGATCGCTTCGGGAGGCAACGGGCTGCGCGGTTGAATCTCGCACTCGATAACGGTTTTGCCACTTTGGGAATGAACCCAAAAACGCTTTTGCCAATAGTCCTCCTCATCCCACGGTAACTTGGAATCGGTCGTCTGCCTGCCGGATGTTGATGAAGCGTCTTGAAACTGATAACGCAAATTCAATTTGTCCCTCGGTCCGAGATGAATCACATCGGTCGACTGAGAGTATTCGGACGCGATCGAAGCTGCTTCGCCTATCGTAGCGCGAGAAGCTTCGACGGGATAAAGATCCAACTGCCAACTCGAGTTCGGGTTTTGCAGCATGACCGAGTCGACGACTTCGCTAGCCATGATCCGAAGATCGGCGACGGCCAGAGGCGGTAAGACCGCCGACACGAGCACCCACGGTTCCTCCCACTCGAATTGGCAATGAAGCGTCAGATGGATCTCAGACGACTGAACTTCATCTCGATCGCGTTCCGAAGCAGGCAATTCCACCCAGACCCATCCGTCCCCGTCGTCACCCCAACGGAGCGATTGACGTTCCACACCATCCTGGACGCGTGAGACCCCCGCGACTTGTTCGAATCGATAAGGCAAACGCAATCGCCGAGATTCCGATGGAAGCACCAATCCGATTTTCGCGGTCAACTTCGCCGCTCCCGACTGCCGCAATCGATCCCCGGTGAGCGTGGCACGATTGATCACCGCATCCGACTCGCCTCTCCGGTCCAACGTGCTGCCACTTTCAAAAAGGCCGTCTTCTTCGGTCAGGTGAGTACCGATCCGCGGGAATCCCGATAACGCAGCTGCTTCCACCCCGGCGGGGTCGCTTGCACGTAGTGGGGACCGCAATGCTAACTCATACGATACGCTTTGGATCATCGGCGACTGAATGCGAGACCTCACGTCGCTGAAAAAGAGTTCGTTATAAAATGCCTCGGGGATGTAGATTTTGTTCCCCAGCATTTTCCCATCGCTCTTGAGCGGCACCAGCACATCGATCGCCGGCAGCGATTTATCCTTGAGCGATAACGCTTGATTCACGGGCGCCGAAATGCCGTCTGGTGGTGCTTGAGCGAGCACGACGCGCCCGTCCCCGACCGACGAGGCAAACGTCAAGACGAACGCAATGAGCAACGGAACGATCGACGAACTCGAGAAATCACCCTCCGAATCATCATCCTTTCGTTCGCTTTTGATCGATGAAGAATCGTCTCCCGAAACGATTTCCTCCGCATGCACTTCACTCGAGATAATCTCCCCGGCGTCAAACCGCCGTGTCCATGAATCCGAAGACGATGGCGGCGCGGACAAGGGATTGAGCGGCTGTTTGGCAGCGGGGGCCGATTGGCGACTGCCCGTCTGAGAGGGATGCGAGTCACCAGCCTTGAAATCTCGCGGACGAGACATTTCCGACCTCGACGAGTCAGGTCGATACGAAGCTCGATCTGCGGACCGTGATATCGCTGCCGATTTCACGTTCGAAAGACTGCCACGCGAGGAACCCGGTGCGGGCTCCTCACGGTCTCGAAGCCAAACCGATGTGGTGAGCTGCAACGCTCCGAGGGTCAACGGCACCGCCACAAACGCAACCAACGGCAACGCAGCCGATGGCCATAACAACGCCGCCGAAACAGCCAAAACAATCCCCGCTCCGATTGCAGGCAGCCCTCGATAGCCAACAAGCCGGGCGAGACCGATTAAAAAGAACGCCGCCACCCAACCGATCGAACCGAGAAAACCCGCGGGCAGCAGGAGAGGCATCGACACGCCGGAAGTTCCCAAAAACGCGGCAGGAAACTGAAACACGCTCGTACCGGTGGCCGCGAACAGTTCCCGCCGGGCATCGACCACCAATTGATCGATTTGAATATCCGGGAATTGAAACCATCGAAACCAGTCGCCGCGCGTTGTCGGTGAAATCCAGCTGACTTCGAGCCGAGTCCAACGCGGTGCCGAACCCGCCGACGTCCACACCGCTTTTTTCATCGCCGCAGCATCCAATGCAGAAATTCCCCGCGGCGCATCCGATGTGGCAATTGGCGTGGGCGCTGGCAACACGATGCCGCGTCCCGGAAGAACTCGCGGTGTAATCAGTTCGCCATCGCGGCGGACTTCGACGAGGTGCAACGAGAGCGGATAGGTCAATTCCATTTCCGAATCGGAGCGGACCAAACAACTTAATTTCAAGATGTCGGTGCCACTGACCGATGCCACCGCGGTAATCCGTTGTCCAACGATCAATCCTGTCGGCGAATGGTGCCAACGCGGCATCACCTCGATCCACGGTCGATCATTCGGTTCGTAACGATACCGGGCAGTTCCAAACGATGACGCCCCGGGGAGAGACCAGCGTGTTTGAGCGTGCACCGGCAATTGGCTGCGACTGGTGTTGCTGCTCTCAAGAGTGGGGACACCTTTGAGAGTTTCGAAGTGCTGCTTCAATTGTAGCGACGCATCGATCCAGACTTCCGCCGATTGAGAGGCCGCATCAGGCACGTTGGGTAAACCGATCGTCAACTTCGATCCATCTTGTCTGATCGACTCGCGACGTCGTCCAATCAGAAGCGACTGATTCGAAAAACGCGGCGGAAGCGTGATGCGAACCTCCCACGAATGTGCCCCTTCAATGTATTGCCGCGTGATCGCGTCGTCGTCGAGCGCGAACTCCGGTTGATTGCTTTGCAACTGAACCGACCACTGCATCGCCGACCAAGGCGGCATCGACTTCGATGTCGACTTAGAACTACCGTCGGACGCATTCGGATCCGCAGCAAAACGCAGCCGCATCGACCGGATCTCACCCGCCGTCCCCTCCGTCTTGACCTCGAGAGTTTGCCAAACATGATCGATCGGACGCGGGCGCGTGGAAGATCCCAGTATGGAGTTTTCCCCACTCGTAACCTTGGCGGTGGGAGTCGAATGTCCGCCCCGCAACAGCGTTCGCAGCGATACCGAAAGATTGACATCCGGTTTCTCGAGCGACACCACCGGAGTCGCTTGGATCGCGCCGCCAAATACGATCGCGTCTCCGGGTAACGGAGCGAAAAAGCGGCGTTGCTCGGCTGACAAATCCGAGAACGCTTTGCGTGAAGGCTCGATCGCGGCTTTTGCCGACCAACTCAAGTTGGAAGGCGGAATGATCGTGGCCAATAATTGCCCCGGACAATCGGCCGCTCGGATCAACCACAGCGCACCGACGTATTGAATTGATTGACCCGCGATCGCGGCACCACGGTTGCTTGGCGGAACCACTCCTCTGGCACGAGGCGGCGCGGGATCCTTCGGTTTCGACTGACTCGCCGCCGTGTTCGCATCCAATGGCTTTGCTTCTTTCGCCTGGTCAGTTCCGACGAGAACATCTCGCCCGGGCTGGACCACCTGTTCTTCTGTCTGGGATGGCGCAGGCTGCCCTTCCTCGGCCGAATTGTCTGAGGCCCGACGTGCCAAACTATTGCGACGTGCCCGCGCGGTGACGTAGATCGAAACCCGATTATCAACGACTTCATTGCCGCCCGGCCAAATCATCAATTGGCGACCACGTCCCGCTGGTGGCCCTGTCGGCACGCTCCGCCGCGCTTCGCCGACACCGACAAACTCAAACTGAAAACCATCTTGCAACTCAAGGTGAATCGGCTTCACCGAGCCATAAGGCATCTCAACCGTAATCTTTCCGCGTGCTTGAATCGAAGTCTCGTCCATCTCGAAACGCACCTGATGGTTCGCAAAAACCAGTGCGTCGTTTTCAGAAATCGAAACCGACCACGGATCGCCTGCAGCGGGCGGCGGTCCCGATGCCAACCATGTCGCCGTCGTCTCCGTGGCGGCGGTCTCCTGATCCCCTTCGAGTGTGGAAAGCCCAAGTCGATCACCACCGAGCGAAAAATCAGACGGCAGGCTACGGACGTTCCATCCGTCCGGCAACCGTGCCTCGTTAAACACGCTCCACGAAGGAATTTCCAACTGGAGCTGCCATGTTTGTGGGGGCACAAAAAAACGCTGGGCTGGAAACAACGGGCGCGGCAAACGAACCTGCTTGCCCCGCTGCTTGGAAACTCCTTCGAACACCAACGAGGTTGATGCCGTCCCGCCTATCAAAACTCTTCCCGATCGCGCGTCAGATTCACCGACGGGTATGTTGGTCCAGCGAACTCGTTTTCCGGTCCACTCGAATGGCAAATCAACATTGTCTCGTCGCACTGCGGTTATCTCGGCATCTTCCCAACCGAGTTCGGATAGTTCGATCGATTCGTTCGCGTCGATGGTCAACCGACACGTCCAACGCAATTGGTCCCCCATCCACCGAGACTGGATCCGACACCCACGCACCACCGTCATCACGGGTGGATCGTTGGATTCTCCGAAATGGGACGACGCCGCCATCAATTCGTCGCGTGAAGAGACGTCGCCGATCGGTTGCAGCAGCAGACTCAAGGTTTCCCCGGGAGTTGGTTCGATCAAATACCATTTGTCGACACGCATTTCTCCGGACGCCCGCGAGCCATCGGCATCCGCAAGGATTTGCTCGAACCTTTCGTCTTTAAGCTCCATCTCCGCAATCGTTGGCGGGTGATCCAATTCCACGATCGCTCCACCTTCGGCAGTCAATCGCTCATCGGCGGCGACGCGAAGATAGAACTGGGCGACGGTGGCATTGGGCAGACGCAAGGCCCATCGTCGCCCTCGGGCAACGTGCTGGCAGCGGGCCGACCATTCAAAATCGACGACACCGCCAAGGGGTCCGATCGCAAAACATTCACCCGACAAGTCACTGACGATTCGCGGACGCAGCGGCACAGCGGCCTCCACAACATTGTCAGCCAATAAGGATGAATCAGCTGCCGGATTTCTCTTGCGAGCGGCCGGATCAATCAGGCTCACGTTCACCGGGCCAAGCCGGTAACGCAGCAGTGAGAGGGATGAATCCGCCGTCTCGTCGACATCGAAGTGGCCGACGTGTTCCGAGTCATTCGCATCCGGCAACTCCAATCGGCTCGCCCGACTAACCAGCTCGTTCCCATTGACCTCTGCGATCATCACCAGTCGATTGACAGGGACTTCGGAAATCTTCAACGATGACTGGGGAGCGTCCCGTAACGCTGTGGCTAAATCTTCGATCGAGATCGGCCGAAACGTTTCAGGAATCATGTCAGCCAACTGAGACCCATATAAAGCAATCCAGCGTGGCTTGCGGCGTCGCCACTCGGAGGCGGCCAACGGGTGATCGGGGCGAGCACGTTTTGTAACCGACTCAACCGGGAAACTTGGATCCTCCTCGACCGGATCCGAGTCCGGCTCGGTCCTCTCCGACTCCGACTCCATGTCCTTGGATTCCGCGTCCTCGGATTCCGTATCCTCGGATGGCTTGTCCTCTGGCGGAGCCGTCATTGATTCATTGGAACCGTTCTGCTCCCCCGCACCGGCTGCTTCACCGGTACCACTATTTGCACCGGAGTCGACAACCACGTCTTCCGATGAAGACGATTCGATTTGAGCGTGCGTCACCGGAGCGAACCAGATCGCCAGTAAAAGAACGCCAGCGAAAGGAATGCCCAGTTCGAACCGCCTCGAAACCAGCCGCCGTAGCCGAGACGCCCCCTTAACGGCATGGGATTGCCTCATCACCGAACGGCCTCCGATGAATCCGGGTCGGACACATCAAAGACGCCTGAGCGTGAAGCCGAACCCTCACCCGGTGGTTCCTGCGGCGATTTCGCGAGGCTCGTGGTCGGAATTCCCGAGGGCGAAGCGTCCGTTGCCCCGGGCGTGTATCGTTGGTCGAAATCTTGTGTCTCGGACTGGCCGCCACGTGAATCTCGACTCGGAGATTTGTTCGCTCCCTGTTCGGATTCGCCGCGACGTGATCCCTCACCCCGACCGACCACGCTGTCACGAGCGACCGGACGCGGTTGCAAGACGCGTTGCCCCGTGCGTGGAACCGCGACCGCCGAAACGGCATAAAAAACCGCCACCAAGGTGAGCGAAATCATCACCAATTGAGCCGTTAACACGACCCCGTCGGGGGCAACAACCAGCAAACCCGCCAGCGCAAGAGCCAACAGAAATGCGACCAAGGGATGGTGCAACGACGGGAACCACTGAAACGCCGACGCCAACAACAGGACCAAACCGCCGACGGCTAACCACAGCACCGTCCGCGACACAGTCAGGGCTGAAAACGAAAACACGTTCCCTGCAAAAAACAGATAGCGATTGCCGGGAACTGTAAAGGTGGAATTGGACAGGGACTCGCGAATCGCCGCTTGCAAAATCATGTCCGCCCCGGCTCGTTCTCCCGCTTCTTTGTCGCTTCCAGAAACGTCGTCCGATATCCCGCTGGAATCCATCTCCTTTGCAATGCTCGGACCGGCCACACCCGTATCACGGCTGAACGCAGCCGAACCGCCGTCACTGAGTTGCCAATTGAGGTCGAGCGCCCATCGGATCAGCGACACGTCACTGATCGCCGGAACGCGTTCCATTCTCAATCGATCTCGCTCCCACCGCATCGCCCGTCCCGATTGCGACGAAGCCCAGAACAAATGCGAGTCCGTCGGCACAACCAACTGCCAATACTGCAATCCCGAACCGACCGGCAACCGGATTAAAGGTTCACTCCGCGCCCACCACGGATTGTTCGGTTCCTCGGTCCAAATTCGAACGTCGAGAAGATGGATATCCGAACGGCCCTGTGCGTCATTGGACTCGCCACGCGCCGCGTCTCCGGTCTCCGCACTCGACACCGAGCTTGACATTGTTGGGAACACGGTATCCGGCCCCGATGACATGAAGCTGTTGGTTTCCGGCAGATCGATTCTCAAACCGCTCGCGTCCCGGATGCTTGCTACCGGCTGACCATCCAACAACACTTCGACCCGGATCGTTTGCAACCTGACCGGCAACCCCAGCCGCACCCGCCGGCCGCCGCGAACCGTCGCCAACAAATGCTCATGCCGAAATTGCTTGCCCACGAGACTGCGCAAGAACGAACGTGGGATCTCGGTCAATCGTTCCTCCCCGACACGGCTTCTCAAAACAACGGGGATCGGAAAGTCAGGAATGATATTGAACGTCCACAAGTTTGACCGCTGCGCCAGATCGGCCCCGTCGGCGGCGCCCGATATTGGGTCCACCTTCCAATCAAAACGGGCTGCGTCACGCAGATTCGCCAACACACCGTCGCTCTCGGGCAGTACCCGCCAGAACAATCCGGCCGAATCAGCGACACCCATCGGCATCTCGAGCCGCAACGGCGACTTCAAATCGACTTGGTCGGCCGCCGGGCTCGGCAACGCAATCAAACTTGCGATTTCTCCGCGATTGTCGGGGACATCGGACAACGAATTCGGATCGCGGACTTTAGGCGGAACCACGATCGGCTGGTGAAAGACCAACTCGATCCGATGAGTGCCCGAATCCAATTGAGGTGAAACAATTTCGAATGTTCGATTGCCCGCAAACTCGCCCGATGCGGAATCACCGGTGCTCCGAACAATTGCCGGGCCACCGTCCACGGTCGCCAACCACATCGAAGCATTGTGTAGGGAATCTGCCGCGCCAGAGGCATCGGGATCTAAATCGCCGAGCAGTGAGCCGTCAGCAGACTCCGCTTCGTTACCATCGGGTTTCGTTGCGTTTTCTCCCCCGCCAACCGTTGACCCGGCAGCATTTTTCGACGTGGAACCTGGCACACCGGATTCCGCATCGACTGCCGGAAGCGTGAATCGCAAACGTCCCTCGAGATCCAACGGGCTGGTGACCGTCCAAACCGATCGAGTCAACCAACGATTGCTCGACTGCGTAATCGAAACGTCACCGGACCACTGCAGTTGCAGCGGACGCGACGCAAAACTACCGCTGAGGGACCAAGGCGACTCCGGGCTGAGGATGCGGAATTTTGACTCGGCTTGTCCGGGAATCCGTTGCAGCGTGGGGCTTTCGGCGAGATCAACCAACCACGACTCCCGTCGTCCATCGAGCACGGTCAACTGCACATCACTCAGGATCGTGGAGGAATCGGTTGAGATGATCCGCGGCAACACCAACGACTTAAAATCAGCGGTGGCGGCAGACGCCAACAGCTCCGCAGTAATGCGATATTGCTCAGGCCACTTTCCATCCGGCGTGTCCACCTGCCACTCGACGAGATCGCCGCTCGTGCTGATATCCAGTGCGGCGGCACGGTTGTCCGTCGTGATACCGAGCAACCGCCACGCGCCGGGTTCCAACCGCAAGCCTTTGGGATCAAACCCTCCACTACCGGCACGCAAATCGATCTGCACCCGCGCGGCGCGACGCGTCACCTGCAACTCAGCCTCGCCAGTCAGCCGAACCTGTCGCTGCTTTCCCGACAACCAAACCGGCAATTCGAATCGGGTTTGCGTGAAACGAAACGGGTACACCAATTCCCCATTCTGCTCGCTGGCCTGCTGCGACACGACGGCGTCGACGCCCAACCGGGGTCGCCAACGCAAACGATGATCGCTGGCGGTCCGAATCGTGACCTGTCCACGGTGACCGATCGCGCCGGCGACCTGGGGAACGGTCAGTACCCACGGTTCCGCTGCGGTCGCCTCGGGAGGAAATTGTCTCAGCTGCAATCGCAACCGAACGGTCGACGGCGGTCGATTATCGGCTCCACCCGCCCACCGGACCGTGATCTTGGTGGCCGGAACGGCACCGTCATTTTCACCTGATAATTCCGCCGCGTTTTTCTTCTGGGTCGCAGGAGGTTCTGCCCCGTTCACATCACCGGACCGCGCGATACTGATGTCCCACAGCGAAGCCTCAACCATACCACTCGCTGCACCGGAGCTCGTCACATCGCGACCATCCGTAATCGCCGCGATGACTTCAGGAGGCGAGACGAGAACGGCAGCGGCGGGCAAGCGGATGACACAACCACTGAGCGGCCCGCGTAGATTGCGAGCCATCAAGCGAACGTCCATCGACGGCGGTTCGGTTGGCGATTCCCACTGTAGTTTGGTTTCTGATTCCACTTCGATCAGATCACCCGTGTCACCCGACGGGCCCGATGAAGTCATCCATCGCAATGCGATCACACCCCCATCGCACTCGACCACAAACACGTTCGACGTACCGATTCGTCGCACGACCTCGCGACCCGAACCGACAACATCTAACGAAGCGATCGTGGCAGAACCCTTTCCTTCGGGTTGCAACTGCATTTGCATCCGAGTCGGGACTGCGGGTAACTGGATCGGCAACCACGTTTGGCGAGGCGGTGTCGCCCACAACCTCGCAGACATTTTGAGTTTGACCGAAACGAGCGGTGATTCTCGCGTCGTTGTTGATTCGTCCAATACCGATTCCGAAGGCAGCACAAGCTGGTATCCGCCACCTTCCTCGTTCCACGCATCTTGCTGCATTCCGATCGCTTGTCGCAGCGGACTCGGAAACGGGGATGGTAACGACGGTGTCTCTGCAGCCGATCCGACGAGAGGGCTCGTCAATGATGGCGCATCAGCGGCATCGCCGGGAAGAATCGCGCGACCTCGAACAGTGAACTGGGACGGCGGAGGCAAACGCACATAAGCTCCGGGAATCCTCGCACCGTGGGCTTCGTCGTTACCGTCACCAGCACGGTTCTCATGCACAAAACGCACCTCCGCGGCTTCGAGCAAGTGAGCACCGGAGAACCCGATATCGAACACGACCGATCGTCCCGCCAGCTCGCTCACCGCGGCCGGTTCCAAACGGACAATTAATTCCGCATCCCAATGAGCCCGCGTCGGCTCAACGACGCCATCAATCGTCAACCGCTCGAGCGTCGCGACCCGGTCGCCCGATCTCATGCCTTGATCGAGTTTTCTCAAACGGTCGATCTCTTCGAACGACATCCGCGACATCACCACCGGCGTGCTCGATTCATCTTGAAAAAAGAACGCGTCGGGCCGGATTCCTTGGAGTTGCTCCGGCCATGGATCGGATTCCTCAAACAGCCCCGGCGGTGGCAAGGTCCCTGGGCCCTGAGCATGAAGGTTTGAAAAGCTCGCTCCCGTCCAAACCAGTGCCGCCAACGCCAAAACCAAGCAACGGTCGATCACGAGGCGTGCGGCGCACCACTTAGTTGAACGATTTGCAGGTTCGGAAGAGCAAAAAATCACTGTAAAAACCAGTGCGGCGAATCAACACGCGGGACCACACGATCGAAATGTGGGCGTGAAATTGCGAGATAGGATAAGGAATAGAGTGACGCGGATGTACAACGTGAACCGCCAAGCCACTATTGTCCACTCAGTCTACGCAAATTGGCTGACCGGCAAAGCGAAATCTGTCGTTTGCACCAGCATCACTGGGTCGAATCCTCGTAATAACCGGCACAATCGCGAAAAACCAAACATTCCGACTCCGTTGAAGACGTACTTTTCTGGGCACCGGTTCGACTGCCAGCGCCATCAGCCCGAATTTGCCGTCTAATTTTGCTTGTTGTTGCCCCAGTCCCCGCACACCAGTCGGGGGAGACAACCAATGAACAGCCGTCTCCATGACGGCATGGTAAAGCCCTAACCTCGCAGTCTATGGAGCTCAGCCTTCCGGTGACGTGGATCCATATACTTCCCTTTCACCCGTCTTCCGTGAAACCTCGCCCCAATCGAGGTGTCATCGCCCGAGATTTGGTTTACAATCCTGCTAGGTCGCGGCGCTCCTGATCACTTCTCCAAAGTGCTTCCCTCGAGTTCGAACGCGATCTTGGTCTCATCGCTGATTGCAAAAGTGTGCGGCCATCCCTCCAACGTTTCCCACCCCCGCAAATCCCTCCGAACGCTCGGCGGTGATTTATCGCTACCCCAGTGACTAGAGAACACCATGGAAAACTCGAAGCAGACTCCCGCTACCGCTCCAATCATTACCCCACAGGCAGCGATCGAATCTGCCGATTCTCGCCGCGGATTTCTTAAGAATTCCTCGGTACTCGCAGGAACCGCTCTTGGTGCCAGCGCCGGCCTGAGCGCGATGTCGATTCCCGCCGCCCACGCTGCCGGCGACGACGCGATCCGGTTTGTGGTCATCGGTTGTGGCGGTCGCGGTAAAGGCGCCGCCGACAACATCATGAACACCAAAGGCAACGTCAAACTCGTCGCCGTTCACGATGCTTTCGAAGGCAAATGCCGCGAAGCTCTCAGCCAACTCGGTCGTCGCCACGGCGATAAAGTCGCTGTCCCTGAAGATCAAATCTTTACCGGCTTGGACGGATACAAGAAAGCGATCGACACCGATTGCGACCTCGTTGTGATCGCAACCCCACCGGGATACAAACCACAACAGTTTGAATATGCCGTCGCCAAAGGACGTCATATTTTCATGGAAAAACCGGTTGCCACCGATGCCCCCGGCGTCCGTCGTGTTCTCAAAGCGGTTGAAGAATCGAAGAAGAAAAACTTGATGGTCGGTGTCGGTCTGCAACGCCGCCACGAACCGTCCTACATGGAAACCGTGGCACGGATCCACGACGGTGCCATCGGCGATGTGATCTCGCAACAAGTTTACTGGAACGGCGGAGGCATCTGGTACAAGAACAAGACCGACGATCAGACCGAAATGGAATTCCAAACCAACAACTGGTATCACTTCAACTGGTTGAGTGGCGATCAAATCTGCGAACAACACATCCACAACCTCGACGTCGGTTGCTGGGTCAAAGGCGCCTACCCTGTCGAGTGCAACGGCATGGGTGGACACCAACAACGTGAAGGTGGCGACGGTTCGAAGTCGCAAATCTTCGACCACACGTTCTGCGAGTACACGTTCGCCGACGGCACGAAGATGTTCAGCCAAGGTCGTCATCTCAAGGGTGCCTGGAACCACGTCGGCGAATTCGCCCAAGGTACCAAGGGAACCTCCGATCCGAGCGGAAAAATCAGCGGCCCGAATGCATGGAAGTACGAAGGCAAACGCGTCAACGGCCACCAGCAAGAGCAGCACGATCTGATCGAAGCTCTGATGCGGGGCGAGGTTTACAACGAAGGTGAATACGGTGCCCACTCCACGTTCACCGCGATCCTTGGACGTGAAGCATGCTACTCAGGTAAAATCGTTCGCTGGGACGATCTGCTTGAGAAAGGCCACGACTTGGCACCAGGCATCGACGAGTACACCCTGAAATCGACACCTCCTGTCGTCCGTGGCGAAGACGGCAAGTACCCCGTCCCGGTCCCTGGCAAGTACAGCCCATTTGCCTAGGCAGCCAACGGCTTGATTTCAGAACCACTCGCGGCCAAACCCATCTGGCTACGAGCGATGAAACCAAGCGAGTTTGCAGACCGGTAAACGATCAGAGCCGCTGACCGCAGACCTGATCCAATACGTCATTAACCAGTCGATCGAACGCGGCGTCCTCCGGGATAGCCGCGTTTTTCTTTTTCATGACCGACAACGCCACTCCAGCGACGGTCCAGAATCTTTCCCGCTGCGGGCCCCGCCGTTGTCGCTTGACGAGGCCCTCGGTGATGGCAGGCCGATCCCGGATCGGAGCCATCTCGCGACAAAGACGTATCCCGGTCCAATCGATGGATCAACAGCGGAATGAACGTTAGCGCCGCAGAAGCGAACCACAGACGTCGCAACTGTCTATCCTTTCGAACCGTCGAAAGCCCCCTCAGTCACGAAAAACCAGGGCGCGGCCAATACCACACCAAAAGACACACTCCAAAATCGTGCACATCTGCGTGTTTTTCTAGACGGCGCCGCTTTTGGGTTCGGGCGCAGACACTCGGTGCGTTTTGAGGGGTTGGGTCTCACGCTGCGCCGTTCACCGCCCTCCCACAGGTCGCCTAATCGTCGCTTTAACAACGATTGCCGCTGCAAAGCTTGCGATCGGAAATTTCCTCACGCCCAACCGAGGATGTTCACGACACCTCATTTTTCTTCGGTCACTGGGGTCACAACGTTCACCTGCGGGCTACAATGGCAGCCACCCTGTCCCGTGATTTGCCTACCTGATTTGCACAACGATGGACGAACAATCTGTCATCCTCGTCGACCGATGTCGCCAAGGCGATCAAGCCGCTTCGCAAGAGTTGTTTGATCGTTATGTTGCCCGGTTGATCACGATGGTCCATCGCCGCATGAGCTCGCGGCTGACCCGGCGAGTTGACGCCGAAGACATCGTGCAGTCTGCCTTCCGCAGTTTTTTTGTCGGGGTTGAAAAGCAGAAATTCCACATCGATCAAACCGGCGACCTGTGGCGTTTGCTGGTCGTGATGTCGCTCAATAAACTGCGTCGCCGCGTCGCCCATCACCAAGCGGCAAAGCGTGGCATGGACGCGGAGCAATCGGTGGCGAACCTTCCCGGTGACGAAAATGTGCGTTGCTTCGAAGCCGCGGCAATGGAACCTCTCCCCGATGCCGCAGCGGCAGTGATGGAAGAGTTCGATCACCTCACCAGCGATCTCGATGCTTGCCAGGTGGAGATCCTCCGGTTGCGAATGCAAGGTTTCGAGATGACCGAAATCGCAGAACAGGTTGGCCGCAGCGAGCGCACCGTCCGCAGGCTCCTCGACAAAATGCGATTACGCTGGCACGAACGTCTTGCCACGTTGGCCACATGAACTCGGTAACATTCGGCGATGATGCCTTTGACGACGGTGCTTTCCCCGGAGACGACCTCCGCGAAGAAGCATTACTCGATCAATTCGAATCGCAGTGGATCGCCGGGACGCCAACGGACATCCTCTCGTTCCTCGATACTCACGCTCGGGACGATGAAGAACGGCAACGGCTGCTCGTGGAACTGGTACGGCTCGACCTGGAATACCGCTATCGCTCCGCTGATCACGAACGCAAATTACTGCGTGAGTATCTCCAAGAGTATCCGTCGATTTCACTGACTGCCGACTTGATTGAAGACGAATGGCGTCTCCGCAATCGTCACGGTGAATCGATGACGATCGAACAATGGCGTGCCGAATATCCGTCGACGGCGTTCGAGTCGCCACGCGCCTACGCGGAGTTTCTCCAAAAGCTGCAGATTTGGATGGACGACGCCGAATCCAATCCCGGCGCGGGTCGATCGGCGTCTGATAAACCACCGATCCCCGAAGCATCGCGTCCCATCACCGCTGCCGATTCGGAAGACTCATCATCGGAAGATCGCGAGGATCCCCTTCACACACTTGTCGGCTCCTCCGGTGTGTCCGCCACCGGCCCGAGCCCGACTGACAGTTGGCGTGGGCTGAGGCCGCGATTTAAACGAGAGCAACTGCTCGGTGAAGGCAGCTTTGGCGTCGTTTGGAAAGCTTACGACCAACAACTTCAACGCCACGTCGCGATCAAGACGCTGCACCCGGAACTCGCCAGCAACCTGACTCACCGCGATCTGATGGTCGCCGAAGCGCGAACGGCGGCGGCGTTGGATCACCCTGATCTGATGACGATCTATGACATCATCGTTGACGACGGGCAGGTCCATCTCGTCATGCGAATGATCGAAGCCCAACCGATGGACGAGTGGTGGACGGAGTGGTGTCAAAACGCATCCAATCCCGACGACCGTGTGCTTGCAGGCGTGATGGCCCGGATCAGCCGAGCGGTCCACCACGCGCATCTGTCCGGTTTGATTCACTGTGACATCAAGCCGCAAAACGTGCTGATCGACGACCGTGCCAACCCGACCGTTTTGGACTTCGGTCTGGCAATCCGTCGCTCCGACCAAGAAACGCTCGCCGGTCGCGTTTTTGGAACACCCGCCTACATGTCTCCCGAACAAAGCTTTGGGGAAACACACCACCTCGACGGTCGCAGCGACATCTGGAGTCTTGGCGTGATGCTGTACCGTCTCGCGACCGGGCAACTTCCCTTTAGCGGATCGACGACATCGCACCTTTTCGAAGCGATCCAAACCCGCAGCGTGATCCCACCGGGGCAACTCCGCGACGACATCCCGGATGAGCTCGCGAAGATCTGCATGAGGTGTTTGTCCAAACGGGTCGAGGACCGTTACGCAACCGCCGCCGAACTTGCCGGCGACCTCCAGCGTTTCGCCGACGAGGCACTCAGTTCGATGCTGCACTCGGGACGCTCCAGCCGCCATGGTCGGTTGATCGGTTGCCCGTGGAGCGACCCCGACCTGATCGGCCGCGACGAGGTGATCGACTCGGCGGTGCAGTGGTTGAGCAGCTCCAACAATCGCCTACTCACCCTCACTGGGATCGGCGGTATCGGCAAAACTCAGACCGCGGCCGTGATCGCCAAACGCCTCGCCTCGCATTTAGTCGGTGACATCGTTTGGGTTGACTCGGCCAACGCGATGGATGCGGACCAATTCGCCTCGGGTGTGCTGGCTGCCCTCGGTGTCACCCAACAACCCAATGAACCCTCCCGTCGGCGTGTCGCACAAACCATTGCGGTTCGCGGGCCGGTCACCCTGGTTCTCGACAACGTCGAACAAATCGTTCGAACCGCCGCGGAACAAAGCAACGATTGGCTGTCCCGAAATCCCGGGTTGCGATTGATCATCACCAGCCAATTGCCGCTGCGGATTCAAGGCGAACACATCGTCCAGCTCGAACCGTTAGCAACGAGCGGATCAAACGAAGCGGCCGAGCTGTTCATCCGCCGCGCCGAAGCGGTCAAACCGGGCCTCGAAATCAACGCCGCTGCGCGCGAGGACATTCGGGAAATCTGCAGCATGATCGATGGAAACCCCTTGGCGATCGAACTGGCTGCCGCCCGCGTGGGCGTCCTGACGCTGCCCAACCTGCGATCTCGATTGCAACAGTCCTTTGGTGTGCTCAAGAGCAACCGCGTCGATCGCCCGGACCGACACCGAACACTCGGCAATGTGGTCCGGTGGAGTGTCGATCTTCTCGACCAATGGCAACTCGTCACGCTGCGGGCTCTCGCGATTTGGCCCTCTCCCGTGCCCATGCCGGTCGCCGAAAATTTGATCTCCGCCATCATCGCATCGTTGCCCGACGGAGACTCCTGCGATGAAGATCCGCTCGACTGGATCGACGAACTCCGCGAACGACAACTGCTGCGGTTGCGTGACGACGACGAGGCCATTCACATTCACGCCGACAACACCGTTCGTCGTTACATTTTGGAAACGATTGACGTCCACAAACGAAACACGATCGCCGCCGCGATGCTCGATTCGCTGCTCAACGAGCCCGCTCCCTCGTCGGAAATCGACGCTCGACATTTCGCCACCAATTTGTGGACGGCCGCCTCATGGTTGATGGAAACGGATCAGCCGCTCGATGAATCGCTCGCCGCGAATTGTGTCCGAGCGATCTTAACGGCGGACCACATAGGTGCTGATCAGCTCGACAGCCGATTGCGGATCGAAAGAATCGAAAAAGGCCTGACACTGAGTTCGGGGAAAGATCGCATCGAACTGATGGTGAGACTCGCTGACGCAAAACGGTTGGCCGGACAGACCGATCATGCCGAACGGCTGTGCCGTGACCTGCTGCAACACTTCGATGCCATTGAACCGGCAACAGATCCTGCCGGCTCCGGCATCGTTCCGACCACCCGCGACTCGCGGCTACTCGGGCTCGAAGTGGACACCCGTTGTTTGTTGTCACAGATTCTCTTCCGGCACAGCCGCAGCACCGAAGCCGTGGGCTTGCTCGAACCGATCCTCGATCCGTCCAACCAATCACAAATTGATGATGCCACTCGCCTCGAAGTCATTTTGGAACTGATCGAAACAAACCGTCGACTTGGACATCTCGCCGTCGCCACTGAATTTCTCGAACAAGGCGAAGCGATCGCGGAATCCGTCACCGGTGACAAACTGATCCCGATCACAAGTGGAAAAGTTGACGCCGCGATCACCGATGCCATCAAAAGTTTCATCCCTGGATTAACGGTACAGAAAGGGAAGATCGCCTTACAACGCGGCCGCATCGCCGAAGCACGAAACCTTTTCGATGAAGCACTCCGGCAACAGTCACGCGTTGAACATCGATCCGATCCACGGCATTTGCAACAAGCGTTACTCGGACGAGCCGCCGCGTCCGCCGAAAGTGGCGATTTCGAATCTGCCGAACAAGACTACGATCGTTGTCAAAGGATCAGCCGTCGACTCGGTGACCTCCCCACCCTCGCGCAGTCGCTCAATAACCGAGCCCTCGCCGCCGACGACGCGGGCAACAGCAAGCAATGTTGCGAGACGCTCAACCAGGCACTCGAAATCTACCGTCAACTCGATGATTACGTTGGCATCGCGATCTGTTTGGCCGCTCGAGCCGCCGCATTGTTGCAACTCGACCGCGCCGAAGAAACCGCCGAGCTACTCACCGGACCGGAGGTGACACAGCACATCCCGCCTGACTCGATCCATCAAGCGATGGTATGGGGCGACCTTGGTACCGCTTATCGCCGCCTCGGTCGACTTGAGGAAGCGAGCCAGTGCCTGGACGACTGCATCGCAAAACTCGATGAACTCAGCGTCGGACAAACCGCCGAACGACTTCTCTACGAAGTCGAAAGGCTGTTGGTCCGCCGCGACCTCGGCGGCGAACCGATGATCACAACCGACGATCGCGAGCGGCTCACGGAGCTCGTCGAGCATTGGAAAAAACAAACGTCGACGCGAAGCCGAGTCCGCGGCGCGATCCAAGATTTCTCCGAATTAGCTTCGTCGATTTAATCTGCGCCGCGAGTTGACCTATCCCTCGGCTTCCCAGCGGCGTATGATCAATGACGCTTCTTTCCCTGAGGATTCTATGCGTCGTTTGGTCACTCTACTGCTCATTCCCATGTTCATGCTGGGGCACGCGCTGTCTCACTCGCATGCGGGAACCGGCGTAGATTCGCCTCGCGATCATGCGGTGCGACCGCACCTGCATCTATCATCCTCGGATCACGCTCATGAGCACGGCCACGATCACCACGATGATGCCGAACACGCTCATTCTCATCATGTTCAACACGAAACCTCAGCTGAGGACGGCTCGCTCGCTACAAGCGAGGATGCGGTCATTTCAGGTGTCCAAGATCACGATAGCGACGCGATCTACTTTGCAAATTCGCCAGCAACGCCTGGGCGATCGGTTTGCGACGTTCAGAACATCACTGCGCAGGATTACCTGATCGGCGAGGAATTCATCGCTGATCTCAACGCATCTCACCCGCCTTTAAGACATCCTCCTCAGCGTTACACGACGCTACCGATCTTTCTTCTAACAGCTTCTCTACGGCTGTAACGGACACCCGCGTGATCCACCTGATCACGCCCCGAAACGATCTCCTGGCTTCGTTTCGACTCTTGTCCATCCATTAATCGCGTCTGATCTCGGATCGAATTCCGACATCCCAAACGCTTTCCCCATCCCATGTTTCACCTCCCGGCTTCGGCTGCGCGGTCGGTGTTGCATGCTGAAAATCCGTCGCACGAAAAATCATCATGAAACCATTGCTCGCTATGCTCAAAGCCTCCATTGGGCCTTTGATAATCGTCGGAGTCATCGCCACGATCTGGATCTTCCGAGACGAGTTATCTGGCGGCAAACCAGTGACCGAATCGTCCACGCCTGCCTCAAAGGATGGTTCGGCCGACACGCAAACCGTCCTCGAAATCAGTGCCCAAGCCAGAAGGAATCTCGGTTTGGTATCCGCCCCGGCGCGGCCGCAGGATTATTGGCGATCGGTGACGATCCCAGGTGTCGTGGCCGATCGCCCCGGTTTATCCGATCGTAGTGTCACGTCACCCGCGGTCGGAATTGTGACTCAGGTCCACGCGTTCCCCGGTGACATGATCCGGCCGGGCGACGCCTTGTTTAGTTTGCGATTGTTCAGCGAATACTTGCAGAACACCCAAACCCAATTGTTCAAGGCGAACCGGGAAACCGAAATCATCCAAGAGCAAATCGATCGTCTGGGAGACGCCGTCAGCACGGGTGCCGTCTCCCGATCAAAAATGATCGAATTGCGAGCTGACATGAGTCGACAACACGCGATCATCCAATCGTCTCGACAAGACCTGCTCACCCGTGGGCTGCGTCCTGAACAGATCGACCGCGTGCAACAGCAAGGTGAATTCGTTTCAACCATCGAAGTCGCCGCCCCGCCTGCATTGACCGCACAGGCCGCTTCAGGAGACGCTCCCGCCAAACTCGTGCGTCTGGCAAGTTCGGTGACCGGTTCCGAGCCGTCACTTGTCGCGTATGAAGTCCAAGAACTGAACGTCGAAATGGGGCAGCAAGTGCAAGCCGGGCAACTACTCGCGAAATTGTCGAACCATCAATCTCTGTACGTGGTCGGCCACGCGTTCAAGCGTGAAGCCTCGTTTTTGGAAGATGCCGCCCGAGAGAATCGCGACGTCGGAATCGAGTTCACCGAAGACGACAATGCAGACTGGCCCGAGATCGACCAAACCTTCCATATCCGACATCTGGCCAATTCGGTCGACCCCGACAGCCGAACGTTTGACTTCTTCATCCCGCTATCGAACCAATCACACGCCTACTCGAAACTCGACAAGCAATTTCTCGTCTGGCGTTTTCGCCCCGGACAGCGAGTGCGAATCCGAGTCCCAGTGGAACAATTGGAGAACGTCTACGTGCTGCCATCCGAAGCCGTCGTTCGCGAGGGGCCCGAGGCATACGTCTTTCGCCAAAACGGAGATCTGTTCAAACGACTCTCCGTGCACATTCTGCACGAAGACCGAACACACATCGTCGTCGCTAACGACGGCAGCATACCCAGGTCGAGCTACTTGGCTCAAAGCTCAGCCGCGTCTCTCAACCGCGTCTTGAAATCTCAAACGGCCAGCGGGGCCCAACCAGGCATGCATGTCCACGCCGATGGCACGGTTCACGCCGCCCATTGACTTGAGTTTGCACGCACGGCGAATTCCCCCACCTATCCGATCCGATTCATTTCAATAGACATTTTATGCTCGATTCCATCATTCGATTTTCGCTCCGCTACCGGATGCTGGTGATGGCCATCAGTTTGGCAGTGTTGGTGTATGGATCGTACCTCGCCACGCAAATGTCGATCGACGTTTTTCCTGACCTCGACCGTCCGCGAGTTGTCATCATCACCGAAGCACCCGGCCTCGCGACCGAAGAAGTCGAAACGCTGGTCACGCAACCGATCGAGATCGCATTGATGGGAGCCAACGGAGTGCAAGCCGTTCGCAGCCAATCGACGGCGGGCCTGAACGTGATCTATATCGAGTTCGATTGGTCAACGGAAATCCGTGCCGCTCGGCAAACCGTCCAAGAACGGTTGACGACACTGGAAGGCATTTTGCCTGACGGAATCCGACCACAGATGACGCCACCGTCGTCGATCATGGGACAGATCGTCGTGGCGGGGATCTATCGACAAGACGGACCCAACGGCGGTCGACTGGCGCAAGTCGGCACAACGTCCATGATGGCCGAAATGCTCGATAGTCCGGACGACTCGACCCGAATTCAAATTTGGCAACCGGGAAACCGTCACGACTATTCGACATGGAACCGCATCGAACCAACAAACCTGCATTGGACGCCCTCCATCGCAGATGCAACACGTACACCTGCGTCCAACGACGCGACTCCACAGAACGACAATGTCCTACCAACCGAACCGATCGGGACGGCGACGGTCGAAATCGACGGAAAAACATACGAAGCGAATTTTTACACCGCGGCGAAGCAGCAACTCGAACTCCGCACAGTCGCAGACTGGATCATTCGCCCACGTCTTTTAAAAGTGACCGGCGTCGCGGAAGTTTTCATGCTCGGCGGCGATCGCAAGCAATATCAAATCCTGATCGATCCGGCCGCACTGCTCGACTACGACGTGACCGTGCAAGATGTCGAACGAGCGCTTCGCGAAAGCAACATCAACACCAGTGGCGGATTCGCCGTCACCGGCGAAACCGAACGTCCGATCCGTGTGCTCGGCCGACTCGGCCCCCAATCCCGAGTGGTCGTCGAGGAACTCAAAAAAATCCCCGTGGGAAACAATCCGAAACGATCCGTTCTACTCGAACAAGTCGCGAGGGTAACCGAAGGGCCACAATTAAAACGTGGCGACGGAAGCGTCGATGGTCGACCGGGGATCGTGTTCACGACCGTCAAACAACCGCACATCGATACGCGGCAACTAACCGATGACGTCGCCGCGGCGTTTGCTGAAGTCGAAGCGTCTCTACCGGCGGACATCATCGTCAATAGCAAACTGTTCCGCCTCAAGAACTTCATCGACCGAGGAATCTTCAACGTGGGCGAGGCCCTCGTTATCGGGGCCGTCTTGGTCATCATCGTGCTGTTCTTGTTCCTGCTGAACTTCCGCACCACGTTCATCACGTTGACGGCAATTCCACTCTCGCTCGTTTTAACAACGCTCGTCTTTCGACTGACCGGATTGCTCAGCGGCAGCGAGCTGTCGATTAACGTGATGACACTTGGCGGCATTGCCGTCGCAATGGGCGAACTGGTCGACGACGCGATTGTTGACGTCGAAAACATCTTCAGAAGGTTGAAACAGAATCACGCCCTCCCCATCGAAAGGCAACAGCCATCCATCGTCATCGTGTTCGACGCAAGCAGGGAAATCCGCAGTTCGATTGTGTTCGGAACCGCTGTTGTGATCCTATCGTTCTTGCCACTCTTTGCGCTTTCCGGCGTCGAAGGTCGATTGTTCACCCCGTTGGGTTTCGCCTACATCGTTTCCATCCTGGCTTCATTCGTCGTTTCAATGACAGTCACTCCGGTTCTGTCGTTTTACCTCCTCCCTAATTCAGGTGCCACGCATCGCACCGGAGATGGCTTCCTGCTCGGTGGTCTCAAAAGACTCGCCACGCCGCTCATCCGGCTCAGCATGAGCATGCCGTCGACGCTGTTGATTCTCACATGGATCGGCGTCGGAATCGCCTCTTGGCAGATGTCTCAACTCGGCAAAAACTTTCTGCCTCCGTTTGACGAGGGCAGCATCCAGGTCAACGTAACGTTGCCACCGGGCTCATCTCTTGATGCGTCTAACAAAGTGTCACGAGCAATCGATTCGGTCTTTTTATCAATGCAAAAATCGGAAGAAAACGCCGAGGGCGAAATTCTGCACTTCGTTCGCCGAACCGGACGTGCCGAAATGGACGAACACGCATCGCCAGTCAACTTCGGCGAATACATCCTCAGCATGAATCCCGAGTCACACACTCAACGCGATGAGATCATCGCCCGACTCCGAGAAAAGATCAGTGAGGAGGCTCCCGGTGTCGACATCGAAGTTGAGCAACCGCTCGCTCACCTGATCAGCCACATGATCTCGGGCGTGTACGCTCAGATCGCGATCAAGATCCACGGCGACGATCTCGACACACTGCAGCGTCTCGCCGAGCAAGTTAAGGACTCGATCGAAAGCGTCCCCGGCATCACACCACCCATCGTCGAACCGATTCAAGAAACCGCGGAACTCCATATCCGCTTGCGAGCCGATGACTTGGCACTTCACGGCTTAACCCGTGAATATGTCGCCAACGTTCTGCAAACAGCACTCCAGGGTGAAGTCGTCTCCCAAGTTCTCGAAGGCCAACGCCGATTCGATTTGCTGGTCCGACTAGAAGAGGAGTACCGAACCGATTACGCCAATCTCGATCGCCTGCGGATAGATCTTCCACACACGGATATCGAACCCGAACGCGGACAAATCGAATTGCACGAAGTCGCTGACGTTTACGAAGGCACCGGTCCCAATTCGATCAATCGCGAAAACGCGCGTCGACGCATCGTGATTCGCTGCAACACCGAAGGTCGTGATTTGGCCGGCGCCGTCGGAGAAATCAAACGCCGCGTCGATGATGATGTCTCACTGCCGGTCGGCTATTTCATCGAGTACGGAGGTCAATTTGAAAGCCAACAACGAGCGACACAAATGATCATCGTGCTCGCCGGTGTTTCCGTTATCGGCATGTTTGTCGTGCTGTTGATTCTGTTCCCGTCGGTGCGCATCGTCGTCCAAATTCTTAACGCCTTGCCCACCGCGTTCATCGGAGGCGTGATGGCGTTGGTGATCACTCAACAAAGTCTCACCGTGGCGAGTCTTGTCGGATTCATCTCGCTGGGAGGAATCGCCGTTCGCAACGGCATCCTGCTCGTGACACACTACTTGCACCTGATGAAAGAAGAGGGCGAAGAATTCACGCAAGCGATGGTGGTTCGGGGGAGCTTGGAACGACTCGCCCCCGTCTTGATGACTGCCCTCACCGCGGGCATCGGATTAATTCCGCTGGTGCTCGGCGGTCAAGAACCGGGCCGCGAAATCCTCTATCCCGTGGCAACGGTGATTCTGGGCGGTTTGATGACCTCGACCTTCTGTGAATTCCTCATCCATCCCGGTTTGTTCTGGAAATTCAGCGGTAAAGACGCCGCGCGACTGGCAAGTCTTGAAACGCAGGAGGACGAATTGGCATGAATTGAAACAATACCAAACGCGAAATAATACGAATCGCGACCTCGAAATGACCCAATCTTCAACCACACCTCCCCGTAGACCTCCTTACGAAAGAACCACGATGAAAATTCAATCCTTCACCCGCCGAACATCCACCTTCCATGTCTGCGTTGCCATTACCTGCCTCGCCGTGTTCGCGGGTTGCAAACAGAACACGACCACCGACAATCCCGCACCGGAAGTCGCTGATTCAACCCATGATCACGCCCACGCCGACGGCGAAGCACACGATCATAGTGTCCTTGGGCATGGACACGGCGCAGGACCGCACGACGGCACTCTCGCGGATTGGGGTGGCGGAAAGTATCACGTCGAATTCACGGTAGATCATGACCAACAGCAAGCGACCGTGTTCGTTCTCGGCGGTGATGAAAAATCGCCCGAACCGATCGCTGCCGAATCAATTGAGCTAAGCATCGTCAGCCCCGAGGTGCTTGTGACGTTGACGCCTTCGCCGCTTGAAAGCGACCCGGCAGGAAAATCATCACGGTTCATTGGGACACACGAAAGTCTCGGTGTGGTTCAAGAATATGAAGGCACGCTAACCGGTGTCATCGATGGCACGCCCTATTCCGGCGACTTCCTCGAAGAAGCTCACGAGCACTAAACCCCGGACCATTCATGCCCGTGCATGCTTCCGCAAAACCACTGCTTGGCATGCCGTTTGCGTCTGTCCTTATCGATATTCAAGCATTGCGGAGTTAACGATTTCGTAGCGCAGGCATCCACCCTGTAGTGTGCACCTGCCGGGTCTGCTGCGGACTGCTCATCAGAGTAGCAGCCCGCCACCTACGCTGCGATTCCAACGGTTAACCCCTGCTCAACTGATCCGAAATTGCTGGTGCCCCCATTCCACGCAATGAACATTCGATAGGAGATTAACATGAAGACGCTTTTACAAAAACGCGCCCACCTGCGTTCGCTAATTGCTTGCGCAGCCATCGCGTTCGGCCCCGTCGCAGCGATGCAGCAGGCATCAGCCCAAACCGGCGATTACGACCGTGAAGAACAAGGTGACAAGGTCGAAGACGATGCTTGGTACGACATATCTGAGTGGTTCGACGGAAATGACTACAATCCAACCGATGAAGCCATCGGACGCTGGGACGACGAAGTCTGGTCTTATCACGATGCAAGAACCAGCACCGACGAAGACAACGATGACCTGATCGTTGACGCCGAAACCTTCTACGGCGATGACTACAACGAAAGCTACGAATCCTACGAAGATCGCAACCAGGACGGCAACTACGAGCGATCGTCACGCTACGTCGATAGTGACGGCGACTACCTCAACGATGCCTACGTAACTTACGAAGACACCGACAACGACGGTATGTATGACACCTACGACTACAAGCAGTTGTCGTCCACCACGCAATCCGCAGTCCATCCCAGTAGCGTAGCCCAATCTGTGCAAGAGGGACTCAGTGGCAAACGCCATACGATCAGCGGAACCGTCGAAGATCACAAAATGGTCAAACGCCTCGACAACGTCGCGTTGATGCTTCACGTGCAAAGTGATGACGGTGAAAAGATTTGGGTTGACCTCGGTTCCAACGGCATCGACACCCAACTTTTCAAGGGCGACCGAGCGGAATTCCACGGCCCGATTGTGAAACGCGGTGACAAAGAAGTCTTGCTCGCGACGGAAGTCATCATCGCAAATGCAGGCAGTAAGAAAATCACTCGTACCGGGCACCAATACAACGGTGTCGTCGAGTCGACCAAGACCGCCAAGGTTCGTGGAAAAGAACACCACGTTGTTAAACTTAAAACCGACGATGGCAAGAAATTGACGGTCGATATGGGTGATGCTTCCGCCAACGAAGCGCCCCAGAAAGGCGATGAGATCGCGGTAACCGGGGTTGCCGTAAAGGTTGGCGACCGCGTCGTCGTTGTTGCGGACCAGAACCGCTCATAGTTCGTCGCGCAACTCAAACGGTCGGCTGGGATCGCAGTCCATGCTTCGCGGACCCAAACGCGATGCAGCCCGGCCGAGCCGTTTGGCGATCCCGGTAAGGGATTGCACCAGGAGTGACACCGGTCGACCGAATCCCCACACGGCGGCCGGTGAAGCTCACTCCGTTTCGAGTGCGTTATGAAAAATGACATGGGGTCTCATAGGCAGTTGCGTTCGCCGGAACGTGGTCCACCGTCTGGCGACGGTGGCTACGGCATTGAAGTGTTCTCGCTAGATGCTCTCCAACGAACGCTAGTCGTTCTCCTTGGCGTGATGTTTTTCAACCCAAAATTCGCCAGCGGGAATCCGCGCGATCGACGTGCCATTCTCTCCGACCAACAGCATGCCGACGATCTTTTCGTCCGCTGCCGACACCACTGGAGCACCGTTCCAGACGTCTGCGCCGAGTAGAGTATCCAAAACGCGCCATCCGTTTTCGTCTGGCCGCATCTGATCACGACCGATCATCTCCGTGATGCCAGTGTCACTGGACGATCCCCGAGGCTGTTCGCCTTCGGTTCTCCACGACACGGCATAGACATCTTCGGGACCAACCGGGTCCCGCAACCGATCCCCCGCGATCGTCTCCCCTGCCGCTAGCTTCGAGTCAATCACAAACCCGACCGTTCCTCCGTCCGCAGTCTCAATTGCCGTTGGTGAGAGCGGCACACGCGTATCGCCGTCCACCAGCATGAGAGTGAACGAACCATCGATCGCGTCATCTCGATTGTCGAGCAGCGTGTTTGGCACCAACAAACCGCATTTGTCGCCAGATGTCGACACGGCCATCGCCCATGCTGACCTCGAACGTGAGCGGGAGATTCCAAAGAAACTCTCCTTCCATTGCGTTTCAACACGAACAGCACGCGGCGGCTCTTCGGTAAACCGATTGATCGCAGCCGCCTGTTCGAGCCACTCCTCTTTCAACTTGCGATGCAGTCGAAAAACTTCGCCAGGACCGATCGTCTCCTCGGCAATGATCGGTGCCGGTGTGATGAATGCGATACCGCCACGTGCAATCGTCGACAAAGACTCTGCTGAGAGTTTTAAACCACTCATCCCGAGATCCATCTGAATGCCGCTGGTCACCCAGAACTTCGAATCCTTTGACAGCAGAGAAATGTACCGCACATCCACCCTCACTCGCGTATCGACGTGGCGTGCATCCGGCGACAGCGAACTGGCGAGCACCTGCCCGACTTCGATTCCTCGCCACGACAGCGGGGAACCTGGATTGACGCCCCAGCGGTCGTCGCCACGCAGGACGATTTCCATCCCGCCTTGATCGGCACCGATCGGCGGGGGCGTCTCCAATCCATCAAACTCCTGCCGACGCCGATCCGAATCCCCTGGAATCACACTCAGGTACTTCGAACCGATCGCCGTTTCCAGACCACTGATCCCCTGCACGTTGACTTGCGGACGAACAATCCAAAACCGCGATCCTTCCGTTGCGATCTTCGCCGCATCACGTTCTAAGATCACATGAACGTCAATGCCATCAAGGTCACTCCGCAGCGACAGCTTGCCAACCCTGCCGACTTCAATGCCTCGATACATCATCACGTCGCCGACCTTCAGCCCGTGTCCGCGATCGAATCGAATCTTGATCCACACACCGGGCTCATCCAATGCCGCCCACGTTAAAACCACGGCGAGCAGAAAACAGACCAACGTCACGATCCACATCGGCGACAATGTCATGGATCGGATTCCACGCCCACGCGCAACAACATCGGACACAGGAAATTCCGTTTCACTCATGTGATTCATCCCAAATCGAGTGTGGATCAAAAGACAGCGACGCGATCATGCTCATCACGACGCACAACGTGAACGCGATCACAGCAGGACCGAATTGGAACTCGACCAAATTGCCGAGTTTGACCAACATGACCAAGAACGCGAGCAACATCACATCCATCATGCTCCAACGTCCCAAGTGCTCCATCGCCCGCAGGGTCAATGCTTTGTGTTTGCGGTGCAAGATCTCGAGCAAACTCAACTCGATCAACAACACAATCTTCGTTAGCGGAAAGATGATCGAAAACAACAACACGATCCCGCCGACAAAGAAACTACCGTGACGAATCAGCCCGATCGTGCCCGTCAGGATACTTTGCTCGCTGTGTTGTCCTAATTGTTCGATTTCGAGAATGGGCAGTAACACAGCTGGCCAAAACAACACAAATGCGGCCACGGCCGCCGCGGCCGTACGACTCGCCCCCGCCTGCGATTCGATACCGGTCGCTAGAGTCGACCCGCAACGTGTGCAAACCGCCCGTTCGCCATCGGTCAACTTAGGAACGCGATGAATCAAACCACAACAGTGGCAGGCACGGTGGTTTTGCATCGTCCAAACTACTCCGTTGGCCCGCCGAACACGGACGAATTGTCGCATTGAGCGTCGCGCATTCGAGCAACGCACTCGTCAATCGATTGGTTACGAATTCACAGCCGAGGATTCTGGCCCACTCCCAACGCCGGTGCAAGCACTCGACAGGCACATAGCGCACGTCCGAGTGTTGCCTCGCCAAGTCGCAGGCGTAACACTGGGTATCGCGGGCAAAGAAAAGCTTCAAAGCACATACGTACGCCAGGCGATGACGCTCCATTCTCACTCCCCACGAATAAATCCTCCCGTCTCAATCTTCCATCAGGTGTCCCCATGACGATCAATCGACGGCTTTTCCTCGGCACGACTGCATCCATCACCGCGGCAACTTCCTTTGGAGTGCACACCTCAATGGCGGCCGACGCCAAATCGACCGTTAACTTCGCCCTCGTCGGTCTCGGTTCCCTAAGCACCAAACAACTCGCCCCGGCACTGCAACAAACCAAACACGCGAAACTCGTCGGGATCGTCACCGGAACACCGTCCAAAGAAAAAGTCTGGGCCGACAAATATGGCATCAAACAAGAGAACATCTACAACTACGACAACTTTGACAAACTCAGTGAGAACGAATCGATCGATGTCGTTTACATCGTGCTTCCTAACGGCATGCACAAGGAGTTCACCGTTCGCGGCGCCAAGGCGGGCAAACACGTCTTATGCGAAAAGCCAATGGCTAACACGAGCGACGAATGTCGCGAGATGATCGCCGCATGCAAGGAAAACGATCGCAAACTCGCCATCGGATATCGATGTCAATTCGAACCCCATAATCAACACTGCATCGAACTCGCTCGCTCCGAAAAGTTCGGATCGCTCAAGGCGATCGAAGCTGGGTTCGGTTTCAAAATCGGCGACCCAAACCAATGGCGGCTCGATGGTAAACTCGCCGGCGGTGGCGCGATGATGGACGTCGGCGTGTACGCACTTCAGGCCTGTCGATACATCAGTGGCGAAGAACCCGTTTCGATCTCCGCACAAGAAACCAAGACGGATCCGGTGAAGTTCGCCGAAGTCGACGAATCAATCACATGGACCATGAAGATGCCTAGCGGCGTGATCTGCTACTGCAGCACGTCGTACGCATTCAACGGAATCAACCGATACAACGCCTACGCGGACAAAGGATGGTTCGGCCTCGAACCGGCGTACAGCTACAAAGGGATTACGGGCAAAACCAGCAAAGGTCCGATCGAACTCGAAAGCATCGATCAATTTGCCGCCGAAATGGACGCGTTTGCAAAATGCATTCTCGAAGATCGCGACAGCACCGTACCGGGTGAAGAAGGACTACGCGACATGATCTGCGTGGAAGCGATCTACGAAAGCATCCGAACCGGCCGCCACATCGAACTGCCCCGGGCGTAGCCACGACAACAAGCTCGCATCAGTAAGTAGACCGGGTCTGCGAGGCTCTGAGCCGTGCACTCTGCCCGAACTCTCACGCGACTGGCGACAGCATTTTGATTTTGCTCTCGCCACGGCGTCATATGCTTGCCCGCGTTCTGGCGAACGCAGCTACGGATCGAGAACCGACATCATTGTCCGATAGGCCCTCACGTGGGGTCGTGCGGAACACCACTGCCTGATCCGGTGATGCGGTTCGTCAGAACTCTGCACACCGCAGATTGCTGGCAGCATGTACTCTGTCGCATGTTTTCCGCCCGGTTCTTAGCGAACCAAGATCAGCACGCGTGTGATAACGTCGGTACCGGTCGTCGACAACGACTCGCTGGCTGCGTCAACGTTGGGTGCTGGTGCATTGAGCGGCATAAAGGCTTGTTCGCCTAGCAAATCACGCAGCCTGTTCAGCTCCGCATCATTGCCACCGCTGCCCAATTGCAAACTCACAGCGTCTCGATGCTTGACCTGAGTCGCATCCACTCGCACCAACTGATCCGTCATTTTCAGAATCGGCGTATCGGTTACTAGAGACAAACCGACGGATTCAACCGACTCGCGGTCTCGCAACAAATCCAAGAACAAGCGGTCGACTTTCTTCGCCGGTGCTTGCAAGAAAACGATCTGGAACTTTTCGTCTTGCTCGAAGACGTCAGCCCGCTGGGCCGCCGCGATCACATCACGACTGACCTTTTCGCGGCTTGATTCATCCAAACCATTTCGCTGCATCGCTTGGGCGAACGCCCCCGTCACGCGTCCCTTCGAACTTAATCGCACGTCATAAACCATCACGGCTCCGGCAAGCGGCGAGTCGGCGAACAAAGGTGAGTTTTCGGCTCCAACCGATACGCTCGCTGAGTTGTCTACCGCCCCGCGAGACTCCGACGATGCCAAAGCATCTCGGGCCGGCTTCGGCGAAACGCTCATCATGTTTGAGTCGACGGAAGGATCTTGTATTTCGACATCTGGCGTCGCTGCCATCATCGCCCCGTCGATGCCCGTCGATGCAGGTTCAGTGTCTTGTTCGACGTTTCGTTCAACCGGTTCGACGGACGCTGAGGCGATTGCCGAAGGCTTGGGTTCATCGGCATTGAGACCGATCGGCCCGTCGGTCGTCGACGTTGTGCCAGGGGAGTTCTGAGCGACCGACTGGACGTTGTTGACGTCAGTTTTGCCGCTGAAGTTCAGCGAAATGACAAGCAAGACGGCGGCCGCAGCAGCGACGACTCCTAAGACGATTCGCGTACGACCACGGGCAGCCACGTCGGCATTCGCGCGACGGTAAACGGTTGCGGGTTCGATCGCTGAATCGGACGCGACCTTCAAACCACGCCGGCGACTTTCGGCGACAACACGAGCGGCAAAATCTTTTGGTAACCGTGGTTGAGACTTCTCAGATACCGCGAAGAGCGTTTTGAGATCCTGACGGTCTGCGAGCATGGATTCGTATTGAGATCGTAACGCAGCGTCCTCGCGCAACCTCGCTTCGAGCAGGTGCGTATCGTTCTCGTCGAGCCGTCCGTCAAGATGGTCGCTGAGAAGTTGATCAAAATCGGGGATAGGAGCTGACATACTGTCGGGTCTCAAGATTCGGGGCGCGGCATTGGAATCCGGAGCAAATTTGGCTCGATAGGATTCGGCGCGGCACTTCCATGTGGTTTCAGAAAACGTCCGTGTCGGTTGACAATGCTGAGATGCCCACTACTCAGGAAAAGTTCCTAAATTAAGGGAAAACCCTCCCGAATCTCGACGCTGAATCCCCCTTGTAGCAGAGAAAATCCAAGATTTCGACGGGCCCCTCGGCCACGCAATCGCCCCACGGGCGGTGCATTACCCCTTAACGACCGCATCATCCGTACTCTGTCGCCACAACATCCCCCTTCGCTCCCGCAGCATCCCCAGGAAATTTCATTGACAATTAATCGCCAAAACGTCCTGAGATCGAACCGCGAGTGCTACCAGCGGATGACAGCAGCCGACGCACCGCTGTGCCGGATCGTGTCTGACGAGGAACTCGCCAACCCGCTCAAGACGGTCGACCGGATCGGTTGGCTCGGCGGCGATATCCGCGGGTGGACAGTGCTCTGTTTGGCTGCCGGGGGCGGGCGACAAAGCTGCCTGTACGCGGCGGCGGGTGCGGACGTCACTGTCGTCGACCTTAGCCCCGCGATGCTGGAACTGGATCGCCAAGCCGCCGCCCAGCGGAAATACCCCGTGCGATTATTCGAAGGATCGATGGACGACCTCTCAATGTTATCGCCCCAATCGTTTGACTTGGTCATCCACCCGGTCAGCAGTTGCTACCTGCCTGACATCACGGCAATCTACGCCCAAGTCGCGAGGGTGACGCGGCCGGGTGGGTTGTATGTCAGTCAGCACAAGACTCCAGTTAGCTTGCAGGCGTCGATGCACCGCGGCAACGGTCACTACGAACTACGGCACGATTACTACCGAACCGATCCCGTCCCGCCGCCCGAAACCACCACGCCCGTTTCGCGTCGGTTGCGTGAGCCTGGTGCCGTCGAGTTCCTGCACCGTTGGGAACAATTGATCGGCGGGCTGTGTCGATCCGGATTCGTCGTCGAGGATTTGGTCGAACCGATGCACGCCTCCTCCGATGCCGCTCGAGACACTTTTGCCGACCGGGCCCGAGTGATCGCGCCCTACGTTCGCATCAAAGCCCGTCGGACCGCCTCGGCGCACCGCTCGTCACCTGACGCATCCACAGCAAAAGAATCCTCGCTGTGGCTACCTGACTAGAGACCACGCATCGATATCCATTCATTGCGTGAGAGCAATCTCACAACGAATCTTCACTCCGCAGCGAGATCGCGTGCGACAGGAAACAGATACGCCCGGCAGGATTCGAACCTGCGACCGTCGCATTAGAAGTGCGATGCTCTATCCAGCTGAGCTACGGGCGCGTCGGGGACTCACCGCGAGGGAATCCCTGGGTTGACCACTTTAGCCGCCAAGACGGCTTTTTGGCAATCACCGATGCAATTTCCTACTCCCGGTGCTGCGGCGACCGGTCCGGCGTCTTCCTGCAGACCAATCCCGCTACGGACAGTCCCCAGGAGCGTGATGTTCGCTCAGTTCACACTGAACGGCGGAGGGAACCGATTATCAAGCGGTCGCTGCGGGTTCTCGTGCGATTCCATCGCCTTTTCCCCCGAGCTAACCGACTGCAGATCAATGTCGCCGCGATCGATCAAACGTATCAAATGCTCTGCTCGGGCGTCGACATCGCTCATCTCAAGCAACTTCAGTTTGTCTTCGGGCTCGAACGGCAGCGTGTACGCGATAATGTCGGTGATCGGCCCCACCCCCATTTGCCCAGCCATCAAGTCGTGCAAACTTTTCTGCGAACCGGCCTTCGGCGGAATGATCTTGCCGAACGAAGTCAGCAGCCTGCGTTTGAGTTCGTTGCGTTGGGCAGTTGCCGCAGGGACGTAAAAGTCGTCAATCAAATCGACCTGGGCCGACCGAAACGGGCGAGTCGTTTCGAGTTCCCGCCGGATCTTCGCACGCCGCACTCCGACGAGCAGGATGTTGTGCCGATCGCCAGCCAGCTCGGCATGAGAAACGATTTTGCCGATACAAACCGTCTTGGCGACAGCCGGCGGAGACGTGACGGGGACCGCATACGGGTCTAGCAACGTCGCCATCGTGATCAGTTGGTCTGTTGCGAGGGCCTCACGCAGCATTTCAACGTACCGCGGCTCAAACACATGCAACGGCTGCATCGCATGGGGAAACAACACCAACCCCGGCAGCGGGAACAATCGCACTTGGCCATCAAAATCGTCCGGTAGCTGGGTCACGTCAGAAAACGGATTCATGCCGAAAGCCTTCAGGATCCCCCCGATTGATCAGGGAATTTTTGATATTTGCTGGTGTGCGAAACGTTACAAATCGTACATCGACGCTGAAATATAGCGAATAATGCAGCCCGACACCCGCTACTGCAGACCGAAACTCGTTAAATTACAATTCGTAGATCGACACACACGACCCTCCGCATCGGACGAGCGTCAGAGCATGATTTTATCCAGTCAAGAATTGTTGTCTCGGATGGGCGAGGACATCTTGATCGAGCCTTTCGATCCGTCTCGTTTGAACGCCAACAGCTACAACCTCTCGCTCCACGACGAATTGCTGGTGTACGAGGAAGTCGTCCTTGATGCGGCGAGCCCCAACCGGTACCGCAGGATAGAAATCCCCGCCGAGGGGCTGACTCTGCAACCCGGTGTGCTGTATCTCGGCCGGACGATCGAACACACCGAGACCAACGGCCTCGTTCCAGTGCTCCACTCTCGCTCCTCGCTCGGCCGATTGGGTGTGATCCTCAACCCGGGCGGTAGCCTCGGCCAAGCCGGTTACTGCGGAACCTGGACCCTCGAACTGCACTGCATCCAACCGGTTCGGATCTATCCCGGCATGCAAGTTTGCCAAATCTCGTATCACGAACTGATCGGTAAATGCAAACCGTGCGACGAAGATAAATACCAAAACAGCACCGACATCCAGCCGAGCCTCTTGCACCGCGAACTCGGCTACGACGATCGCGACACCCAACTCGAACTGCAACTCAACTTCGACGAAGCGATCCAAGCGGCCCGTTAAGTTCGACACGATCGGATACGGCGAACGGCTTCTTCAACCGCCTGAGGCCATGATGACGTTCACACAAACGAACCGTTTGATGCAATCCAACGCATAGCCAAACCGGATGTTGCCGGCTCAC
The DNA here is from genome assembly GCF_023701485.1 of Aporhodopirellula aestuarii. Classification (GTDB taxonomy): domain Bacteria; phylum Planctomycetota; class Planctomycetia; order Pirellulales; family Pirellulaceae; genus Rhodopirellula; species Rhodopirellula aestuarii. The sequence continues at coordinate 54,548 of NZ_JAMQBK010000043.1, read as the reverse complement.
TCATCAACACGCTTCGCCGTTTGACGGATTCCGTTTTGGAACAGTTCGAGGGCTGTGCATTCGCCTGACTCGGTAAGCCGAAACGTCAAACTCGCCGGCACGACTTTGTAAAACCACTCGGTTTCCGACTTCGCGAATACCTGAAACGTGGGCTGGTTGGTCACCCCGACCATGAGTTTGCCGTCGCGGACGTTGACATCAAAAATAAAAGTGGGCACGAGTTGATAGCGGCCTTCGAGTCGTTTCATTTTTTCGACCGGCACGTCGACTTCGGTTTGGTCTGCAAACGTCACCGGTCTTACTTCGGCACCTGCTAACATTTGCACCATTTGTTCGGCCAACGCATCGACCTCACCACAGGCCGTATTGCACAGCACGACCACCGCAATTTGCAATGGACGATTGATCATGAGCATCGTCCGATATCCACCCGTGCCGCCGTTGTGCCAGCGGGTTTGTCCGTCACGAGCGAGATGCCATCCCAGCCCCATCGCAAAACTTCCGCCGGTGCTCGGCTGATGCTGCTTCCACGCGAGTTCAATCGCCTGCCCCAACTCGCCATCAGGTGGATTCAGATTCGCCGCGGCGAATTTCAACATGTCTTCGATGCTGCTGCGGATACCTCCGGCACCGGGCACGTCAGCGAATTCCCAGTTACTCGTCGGGTTCAATCCCGAATCATGGGGCGTCGCCATCCGAAACCGCATCGAGTCAGTTAACTCGACTGCCGTTGAATCCATCGATAAAGGACCAGTATTCTTTTCTTGCAACACCTGTTCGTAAGATCGTTCTGAATTCAAACAGATCAGATGCCCCAGTAGCGCGACCGCGAAATTGGAATATTCGCCCTTCTCACCGGGAGCCCGGCCAAGCGTATGAGCATTCAAGAACTCGTACATGTGTTTCGATGTGTAGCCCGCATACGGATTGTCGGACGTAACCTCGGTCATGTTATCGGGCAAACGTGGCAACCCAGATCGATGCGTCGAAAGCTGCAGTAACGTGATTTGCGTTTCGTTCCAGGTCGGCATCACGACGTCGTCGGGTAAGAGTTCACCGGCCGGTTGGTCCAGCCGCACATTCCCCCCGACGACCGCGTCGGCCAACATCAATCCGGTAAAAACTTTCGAGATCGATCCGATCTCATAGACCGTCTGATCATTCGGCATTTCCTCCCCATCTCCTGTTTTACCGAGATGGACCGAGAATCGTTCTTCTCCAGAAATGACGCCGATGGAAATCCCCATCGCACGTTTCGCCTTGATCAACGGTTCGGCGAGCGCCCGGACGCGGCTTTCAACATCTTGCGAGAACGCGAGATTCGACAGGCAAATAAGAGCGGCGAAGAAAACAGGCGTGGAGCGAGACATGGCGATCGCAGGCAAAGGAACACAAAGGGATTTCAAAGTTCGCTTTCGACGAGTCTCTTTGTCGAGCATCCCAACGGCCGTGTCAAATCGCCCCCACGCTGCGGCGTTCGCCTTCGTTTCAAGAGCCTACATCTGGAAACCTCAATCAGCCCGCGTGTTCCTCTGATTGCACACTTTCCATCCGCGTTCTGCTAAAATAGCGGACGGCAATCCCTCCCTCCACGCCCCCGGGGCGTTAATTGTTTTAATGCTGTTTCTAGCGGAACGGCGCAAGCCATCCGGTCCCGAGTCACCGGACGGCTCGTGCCGTTCCGCTACATTTGAAATCCCGCAGTAATTAAATCAATGTCCCCAGGCCGTCCCTCCCCCACACTCGCCGAAGCGTTGACCGATGCAACGATCCCTGCTTGCTCTTGCCTGCTTCACTCTCTGTGCGACCACAGCGTTCGCTCAACTTGACGACCGCGAACTTCGTCGCGAACGATTTTTCGAAGCACGCGTGCGTCCCTTATTGATCGCGAAGTGTTACGAATGTCACAGTGACGCCAAACAAGAATCCGGATTGCGACTCGACTCACGCTCGGGCGTGCTGCGAGGTGGTGACAGCGGACCGGCAGCGATCGTGCGTGATCCCGCCGAAAGCCTCTTGATGCAGGCCGTCCTGTATGAGGGTTTGGAGATGCCGCCCGACGCACCGCTCGAAGATGAGGAAGTCGAAGTCTTCAACAAGTGGATCATGATGGGGCTGCCTTGGCCAAAGGAAGCGGCACCGGCTGCGGCGGCGCTCGGAGATCAAGTCGCCATCAACAAGATCGCCCAAAACCACTGGGCATTTCAACCGATCCAATTACCCGCTATTCCTCAATCGCAACCCGAACTGCCGACCCACAATCCGATTGACGCGTTCGTCAATGCGAAACTCACCGAGCAAGAACTCTCCGCTGTCCCACCCGCCGATCGGCGAACTTTGATCCGACGGGCGACGATGGATGTGATCGGATTGCCCCCCACTCCCGATGAAATCGCCGCCTTCGTCAATGACAAGGATTCCGATTCGATTGCGTTCGACAAAGTGATCGATCGTTTGCTCGCGTCAAAACACTATGGTGAGCGATGGGGGCGCTACTGGCTCGACCTAGCCCGCTATGCGGATACGCAAGATTGGCAAGCTCAAGCGGATATTCGGTATCCGTTCGCGTACACGTACCGGGATTACGTCATTCGTTCGCTCAACGAAGACAAGCCATACGATCGCTTCGTCGCAGAACAGATCGCCGCCGACTCGCTGGGAATGCCAGATGATGCACCGGAGCTGGCCGCACTGGGCTTCATCACCGTCGGCCCCCGATTTCGAAACGACCGTTTGGAACGGGCCGCCGACCAAATCGATGTCGTCACACGAGGGCTAATGGGGCTGACGGTCGCCTGCGCCCGCTGTCACGACCACAAGTACGATCCGATCCCTATCGAAGACTATTATTCGCTCTACGGAGTGATGGCAAGTTGCGAAGTCCCGGACGAATTTCCGAACATCACTGGTGGCGAGATCCCAGAGGAACTGCAAGAAGATTTCCAGCGGCAACTCGCCAAAGCCCAAAACGCGATGACGAAATACCGTCGCGAGCTGCGAGCCGATGCGATCGAAAAACTCACCAAGAACTGCAAACCCTATTTCCTGGGCTATTACGACATGCACGTCGGGAGCCAAATGCAGATCCGTGCAGTCGTCAGCAAACGCAAAGTCGAGCATTCCGCGATGACACCACTCGCCGCCGAGTTGCTCAAATACACGCGGCGCAAAAACCTAGCCGATCATCCTGTATGGGGCCCCTGGGTTTCCGTACTTAACCAATCCGAAGCTGAGTATAAGGCCAAACGCAGCGACTCGATCGCGAGCTGGAATGCGAAGAAGTCAAAACTCAATCCGCTCATTCGGGACGCGTTGATCGAGGCCGCCCCGCAAACGCGGCTCGACCTTATCGTGGCCTACGCCGGCGTTTTCCAATCCGTCCTCGACGCGTGGCAGCAAACACTCAAGAACGATCCGGAGGCCACCGAATTGCCCACCGGCTCGCAGGAAGCAATCTGGCAAGCCCTATTGGGCGAAGATGGTCTGTTTGATCTCAACGAAGACGCAGTCGTCAATGCGTCACGGTTGCTCGGCAGCGGGCGGAGAAATCTAGGTGATCTTGAGAAAGCGATCGGCGAGGTTTACGCCACGCATCCTGGCGCCCCTCCCAAGGCCATGGTCATCACGGACAAGGATGCTCCCATCAAACCATACGTGATGCTGCGAGGCGAGCCCGCACGACGTGGCGATCAAGTTCCACGCAGGTTCGTATCCATCATCGCAGGAAAAAATGCGAAACCGTTTCAAACAGGAAGCGGCCGCGCCGATCTCGCCGCCGCGATCGTTTCCCCCGAAAACCCGTTGACTCCGCGCGTGATCGTCAATCGCGTCTGGGCAAAATACTTCGACCGTGGGCTCGCGGAATCCGCTGACGATTTCGGCCTGCGATCACCTCCTCCCTCGCATCCCGAATTGCTGGACTGGATGTCCGCTGAATTCATTCGCAACGGATGGTCGCTGAAATGGTTACACCGAACGATCCTCTCATCGGCGACCTATCAACGCAGCAGCCAGCCCGGAGCGGAAGCCAGCGAACGAGATCCAGAGAACGTTTTGTTGAGCCATCAAAATCGAAAACGCATCGATTTCGAAGCCACTCGTGACGCCATGCTCGCCGTCAGCGGGACGCTCGATCGACAAATCGGCGGACGCAGCGTACGACTTTCCCAAACTCCATATCCGACGCGCCGCACCATTTATGCGTACATCGATCGTGTCGAGCTCGACCCAATGCTACGCGTTTTTGACTTCGCAACGCCAACGACCTCGATCGCGGAACGATCCGTGACGACGGTCCCACAACAATCTCTCTTCGTGATGAACCATCCGTTCGTCGTGCAGTGTGCGAGAGAACTGGCAAGCTTGGTCCATCCAGAAAACGAATCCGAAACCGCGGCGGCGATCGATGCGATCTACCAACACGTGCTCGCCCGAAATGCCACGGACGATGAACAACGGCTCGTGCGTCAGTTTCTAACAAACGCGGGGACCGTTGGCGGTGAACGTCCTGCTGTTTGGCAATACGGCCTCGGCAATGTGGACCGAACCCATGTCGATTTCCATCCGCTCAATCACTGGAGCGGCCAACATTATCAATTCAGCAGTACCCTTCCCGATCCGCAGGTCGGGTACGCCCGTCTGACTGCTCTAGGCGGAAACACTCCACGGACGACCGACAAAGCAACGATACGTCGATGGGTGTCCCCAATCCAAGGCACCGTCACCATCACCGGCAAACTGACACACTCGCGAGACAAGGGGGATGGAGTCATCGCAAAAATTGCAAGCGACGCACTTGAAACGGTTCCGTCGTGGCCCGCGTTTGCGAGTGAATCGGAAACGAAAGTAGAGAAGGTTGACGTGCAGGTCGGAACGGTGATTGATTTTATCGTGGAAGCTGGCAAGAGCGCGTCCAACGACAACTTCCTGTGGTCACCTCAAATCCGCTGCATCGCCGGGCCGGCAAAGGGACAACGTTGGGACGCAGCCAAAGACTTTTCACCGCCACCCGCACCGCAACTCGATGGTTGGGAACAGCTTGCCCAAGCATTGATGCTGACGAACGAATTCTTCTATCTGGATTGATCTGCGATGTTCACTGATCACAAACCGCTCACGTTGTCCCGACGTTCGCTGCTCCGGCAGTCGGGAATGGGATTCGGCATGCTGGCCGCCTCCAGCTTGCTGGCCGAGGAAGCATCCGATGACAGCGCCGGTTCGCTCGCGCCCCGCCAACCTCACTACCCGGCTCGCGCCAAACGCGTGATCCATGTCTTCGCCAACGGCGGGCCGTCGCAAGTCGACACGTTCGATCCCAAGCCGATGCTGAAAAAGATGCAGGGCAAAACGCTAGGGGAAAAACTCGAAAAGAACCGCCGTCTCGGAGGAGTCGCCCACGCCTCGCCGTTCAAGTTCAAACAGCACGGACAGGCAGGCATCCCGATCAGCGAACTGTTTCCCCAACTGGCCCAACACGCCGACGACCTCTGCGTCATCCGATCGATGGTCACCGATGTGCCGAATCATGAACCGGCGCTAATGATGATGAACTGCGGCGACATCGTGCGCCCACGCCCCGCCGTCGGATCGTGGGCGTTGTACGGATTGGGGACCGAAAACCAAAGCCTTCCCGGATTCGTTGCGATGTGCCCGAAGGGATTGCCCACCGCGGCAACGGCCAATTGGCGAAGCGCATTCCTGCCCGGGATCTATCAGGGCACGTATGTCGATTCGCAGTACAACGATCCCGACCTCCTTGTCGCCAACATTCAAAACGAGTACCTGCTAGCGAAACAGCAAAAACAACAGATCTCATTGGTACAACAACTCAACGCGTTGCATTTGGCCGATCGCCCCGGCGACCACTCGCTCGAGTCTCGCATCCAATCACTCGAACTCGCGTTTCGCATGCAAGACGAAGCATCCGATGCGTTCGACATCAGCCGCGAACCGGCACACGTTTTGGAAGCCTACGGCGACAACCAACAAGGGCGACAATTGCTGATCGCCAGACGCTTGGCTGAGCGGGGCGTTCGCTACGTCCAGGTCTATCATGGTGCCGGACAACCATGGGATTCCCACGCCAATCTCGAAGCCGGCCATCGCCGTTTGGCGTCGGAATGCGACGGACCGCTTGCGGCATTGCTCGCGGATCTCAAACAACGCGGCATGCTCGAAGACACCCTCGTTATTTGGGGTGGTGAGATGGGCAGAACGCCCACGGTTCAATTACCACTCGGCCCCAAACCGGGACGTGACCACCATGACGACGGTTTCACGATTTGGATGGCAGGCGGTGGCGTCAAAGCGGGACATATCCACGGCACCACCGACGAGGTTGGTTTAACCGCCGTGGAAGATCGTATGCACGTGCACGATTTGCATGCCACGATTTTGCACCTGCTCGGGTTCGATCACACCCAGCTCACCTACCGATACAGCGGCCGCGACATGCGACTCACCGACATTCACGGCCACATCGTCGAAGGCATCCTCGCCTGAGCCAGGCACCCCTTCAACTTTCAATCGCGTCCCAACGTCCGCGTGGCGAACGTCGGTGCGACTTTCATCGATTTCCCGCCACCGGGAGTTGTCGGTTAGTTTTCGAGCTCTGCCAGATCGGTCGTGCCTGCCATTGCCCGGAGTTTGTCCATGGCCCGACGCTCGAGTTGTCGAACACGTTCTTTCGAAACACCCAAGCGATCGGCAAGGGACTGCAGGGTGTGCACGCGACGGTGTGACCCCAGCGAGAAACGCGCCCGGATGATGAACTTTTCGCGTCGATCCAAATCGCCGAGCATGACACTTAGTCGACTTCGCAGTTCATGCCAACGAGTTTCGCTGATAGCCGAAGTCCGTTCTTCTTCACCGATATCAATGTCCATGTCTTGCAACCCACCCACTACTTTCTGGCGTTCCTGCTGCCTCGTCACGACGGTGCGATAGGCGTTACGTCGGACGACTTGCGTCGCATACGTGCTAAAGCGGAACCCACGGTCAAAATCAAACTTCTCCACGCCGCGAATTAACGCGATGATCCCGTCGCTCAACAATTCGTCAAAGCTGTTGTTCGCATTGACGAACTTCTTGACGATCGAAAACACCAGTCGCAGGTTGGCTTCGACGATCCGGTCACGGTGCCAATCCGCCAGCGCGACGTACAACTCGATCAGCTCAAGGCGTTGACGCGAAGGTCGCTCGGGATTCAACACGCTGCGATGAATCGCGGCTTGTTGCAACAAGTAGTTCATTCGCTCGAACAGCAGGCGTTCTTGCTCGGGAGTCAATAGCGGGGCCTCGCAAAGACGCCCCAGGTGAATCGGAAGATCGACTCCGCTGCGGCGGATCGCTGCGATCCCCAATGCCGTCTGACGCTCGGCGAGTCCAAGTTCTGCCGAAAAGATCCGCTTGCCTTCGCGAGCCGAACGAAATCGTTCATTGCCAATGAAGTCGATTTCTTGACGAAGGCGTTGCTTCGTCAACGCTCGAAGCTCGCTGGTATCGGCGTCCGTCAAATCACGAACATGCTCGCGAGTCTCGGCGATCGCCACCTCCAGTTCGGGAGACTGCAACCACGCAGGTAAACGTGCCGCCAAGGACGAGGCCGTCACCCCTTCGAACCGCTGTGGCGCCGCTGCCGCCTTCCGCGTCTTGGACTTGGTGGATGAACTCATGATTTTTTACCTAAAGCTGCTCGTTAGGACGGAAACTCTGGCGGACATGGAACCCATGGCTCGCGATCACCTCGACCAATGAACGTTTTCTAAAACAAAAACGTTCACCTGATCTAGATATATCCGTGGAAGGGAACCAAAGCAAGCGGAATGGAGGAAAATACTGAAAACAGCGAAAGTTCTTGACTTATGTCTGGCTCGTGTCTGAGGCTCGATCCGATTTGACGATGGGTTACACTTGATCATCTGCACGAAATCAAACGCCAAAAACGTTCATTTTGTAGGTACTTCACTCTAAAATGACCGTTTGGAGTGCGGGGCCGTCATTCACTTCTCGAAAATTGAAAAATTGGCTGCACAACAACCTCTCTTTTCGCCGAAACAAGTCGCTTGCGCTTTAAGCGTTAGCGAGTCGTCTGTGAAACGCTGGTGCGATTGCGGTGCCATTTCCATCGAAAAAACGGCGGGAGGCCACCGAAAGATTTCACTCGAGGCGTTACAGCGTTTTCTCACACACTCTCAACGAAGCCTTTGCAGCCCGGAATCGCTGGGTTTACCGAAAATGCCGCCATCGCGAACGGTTCGCTTGGAGGGAAAAAATTCTCCTAGGAATCAGGCATTTCGCGACGCGCTCGCCCGTGGTGAATACAGCGCTTGCTGCAACCTGTTGCACGAGTACATTGCTGAAGGGGCGACGCGAAGCCAGGCGGCCGAGTGTCTGATCGCCGACGCGATGTATGGGCTGGGCCGCGCATGGCAGTGCCAGAGTATCGACGTTTATCAGGAACGACGTGCCTGCGAGATTGCACTTCGCCTAATTTTCGACCTCTATCAGTCGCTGCCCGCTGTTTGTCCTGACGCGCCAATCGCGATCGGCGGCTCGCCCGCAGGGGATCCCTATCAGTTGCCAACGGCGTTAGTCGAACTCACGCTGCGAGAAGCTGGATGGAAAGCGACCAACCTGGGCAATCACCTACCACTTGAGAGTTTTCTACAAGCGGCAGCCGATTGCAAACCGAAACTGGTATGGCTCAGCGTTTCGACCATTGAAGACGAAGAAAAATTCATCGCCGACCAAAACCGTATGGCCGATTCACTCAGCGATGAGGTGGCGTTGTTTGTCGGCGGACGTGCCTTGACCGACGCGATTCGTCCACGTCTCCGCTTCACCGCCCACTGCGACTCACTCCGGCAGTTATTGGATCTGGCGGAGATCCTGCGGATCAAATGCGAACACACCGAGATGGCCAAAGACGGACAGTGACGCTGCGCAGTTGGCCACCGATGGACAATTTTCCGCCGAATCACGTGGTCATTCTCGATCAGCGACGCGACTGAAGTCTGCGGTCAATCGACGCGGTCACTCACGATCCGCTAGCGATTGTATCCGTCGTTTGCCGATCGCGAACGAGCCATTTCCCGCGTTTCAGAGCCACTTTGGCCCGCGGCCGCCTGTCGCGCCGAATGGGAATGGGCTCCCGACTGGCCGCGGCGGGCAACGGTCACGATCGTTTCGGCGAACGCTTTGCGAACCGGCGGCTCGACTTGTGGTAGCCGATCGGCAATGTCGAGCATCGCCGACGGATTGTGGCTACTTGACTGACTCACCTGGGCGATGAAATGGGCGGTCTGCATGAAATTACTGTCCGCTGATCGACCAATGATCGGACTGAGCGTGCGAGCGATCAGGTCGACGCCAAGGCTTTCGAGCTGAACAAAACAATCGAGCGTGCCCGAAACCGTGGTCTGCCCGTCGGATCCTTGGGCGTAGGTGGACCGCAGGACGAAAACGCCTTTCCCCCGAATTGGCGTAGGTGTCATTTTGCCGTCATAGGAACCGTCAATCACGAAAATGTGCTGCTTCGTGTCGCCATAGACCAGATCCACTTTGCACACCGTCCCGACACCGTCACTGGCCTCGATTTGATACGGGCCGACGCGTCGACTTTGCACGTTCGTAATCCCCATCAGATCCCACAAACCGACCAGAACGTCGGGATTGCGGGTGAGGAATAGGAACATGTCCTGATCGCAGCTGATCGCTTGGCTAGGTAGCTGGCGAAAGAGTGTCGGGTTCTCGGCAATTTGTAGAATCTGGGTACGAGCCGCTGGAGTCAAACGATCCAGAGGCAGGGAGTCCAGGATTGCCCGGCGGTGGGCGACCGAGCCCACGCGAGGCTCGCTATCGGAGTTGCCGCCCCAGCCCGGTACGCTCGGAAAGCGACGCGCTGGGGTGTTTTGTGCATGCAAATCTCCGGCAAGGATCAGCCAAATCGAACATCCGGCGACCAGCGCCCAAACCGTTCGTTTCGTAAAGCGCGTGCATGAATCGTCCATCATGGGTGTGGATATCACCAGCACCGCCCCCTAACTTGCATTGATTTTGCGTTCATTTCACGGAACGATCGCGACATGTTCCACCAAAGTCGCGACAGACCGGCACCGGTTGCGGCTCATTCCAACCAAACCGCAGGGATGCACTCTCTGGTTTCGGTTACGCGGATGGTAAGACGTGAGGAAACCGTGCCGAGGATATCGAAAAACCATCGGCCCCTTCGCGACCACGGGAATCTGTCCGATACTGGGCCGCCCGCTCGAATGAATTTCAATCCAATTTCGAACTTACTCGCTTTTTCCCAAGAAACCGGAGCACTCCTTCCGATGGCCAAGAAAACAATCGACCAGACCGACGTCCAAGGCAAAACTGTCCTCATGCGGGTCGATTTCAACGTCCCGCTCGATGAGCAGAACTCGATCACCGACGACCGCCGCATCCGCATGGCCCTGCCCAGCATCAAGAGCGTGATCGAGCGTGGCGGTAAACTCATCCTGATGAGCCACCTCGGACGCCCCACCGGCGGAGAAGGCGATGAAAAATACTCACTCCGCCCCACCGCCACCCGCTTGGGTGAGATGCTCGGCAGCCCCGTTCACTTCGCCTCGGATACCGTTGGTGACGACGCCAAAGCCAAAGCCGCCGCCCTCGGCGCCGGTGAAGTTCTCGTGCTCGAGAACCTTCGATTCAATCCTGGCGAGAAAAAAGGCGATGCCGAATTCGCCGGCAAACTCGCCGCGATGGCCGACGTGTACTGCAACGACGCCTTCGGAACCTGCCACCGTAAAGACGCCTCGATGGTCGCAGTCCCCGAAGCCATGGAAGGCAAACCACGAGTCGTCGGTCACCTCGTCGCGAAAGAGATCGCGTATCTTTCCGACGCGATCAGCTCCCCGGCACGCCCCTTCGTCGCGATCCTCGGCGGTGCCAAGGTCAGCGATAAGATCAACGTGATCAATAACTTGCTCGGCATCTGCGACGCGGTGCTGATCGGCGGTGCGATGGCGTACACGTTCTCACTGGCCGAAGGCGGCAAGGTGGGCAACAGCCTCGTCGAGAAAGACAAAGTCGAGTTGGCGAAAGAACTGCTCGCCAAAGCCGACGGCAAACTCCACCTGCCAACTGACACGCACTGTGGCGATGATTTTGGAAACATCGCTGGCTGCAACAAAGTCGTTGTGAAAGCCGGTGAGATTCCGGACGGCATGGAAGGTCTCGACATCGGCCCTGAAACCGCCAAGGCATACAGCGACATCATCAAAGGTTCCAAGACCGTCGTCTGGAATGGCCCGATGGGCGTGTTCGAAAAGCCACCGATGGATGCCGGAACCAAAGCGGTTGCTCAAGCCGTCGCAGACAGCGACGCGACCAGCATCATTGGCGGTGGTGACAGCGCCGCGGCAGTCGAACAACTCGGCTTCGCTGATCAAGTCAGTCATGTCAGCACCGGTGGCGGCGCCTCACTCGCGATGCTCGAAGGGCAATCCTTCGCCGCAGTCGACTTGCTCGACGAAGCATAACAATCGAGTATCGACAGATACGATTTCCAAATCCCCGCCAGATGCTCATGTCTGGCGGGGTTTCTTTTGACGCGTGTTTCTCCACGCGTTCGTTTTCGGATCACTACGCCGAAAATAGAAACGACGCGACTCGCGTGCTTTGAAGTTGCGTTTTTGACTTCACCTTCCCGCCTGAGTGAGGCTCGGACGCGGCAGCGACCGGAAAACGCCTTCTCCACAGTCGCCAGGATTTTTCGATTTCTTTCCAGCGACAACTTTCAAAACCCGTCAAAGTATTGTGGTTTCAACGCGTTAACCGCGAATTCAGCGTCAAATTGGAACTTTGCGGGTATAATTTGCCGCACCACGGTAGTAGTGAAAGAGAGCTACTGACCTGCCGTTCCACTCGTATTACGCGAGAGTGCCCACCGCCTGCCTCACCCGCCCCTGCCTCCCCCCCACCGCTCTGTCAATGTTTTCAATAACAACGCGTCGCTGTCGGATCTTATCCGCGGTCGCTCTATCGATCACATATGCGATGCCTTGCATCGCTGACGAAGCCGTTGATTTCAATCGCGATATCCGCCCGCTGCTTTCGGGCAACTGTTTGATCTGTCACGGCCCCGATGAAGAAGAGCGTGCCGCCGGTCTGCGACTCGATACCGAAGAAGGTTCGCGAGAAGACCTCGGCGGATACGCCGCGATCGTGCCCGGTGCACCTGAAGACAGCGAGCTGCTCGAACGACTCACGACCGATGATGAAGACCTGCGGATGCCACCAGAGGGCAAAGGACGTGCCTTCGCACCCGAGGAAGTCGAACTCGTTCGCCGGTGGATCGAACAAGGCGGCAGCTACGCCAAGCATTGGTCGTATGTCAGACCCCAGCCACCTGAGCTTCCCGAGGTCAAAAATAATGAGTGGCCGATCAACGACATCGACCGATTCATACTCGCGAGACTCGAAGCCGAAGGTTTGACGCCTTCGCCGTGTGCCGATCGCCTCACTTTAGCCCGCCGCGTTTCGTTGGACTTGACCGGTTTACCTCCGACCTGGGAAGACGCCAACGCGTTCGCCAACGATCCCCGTCCTGACGCCTACGAACGCTTCGTCGATCAACTACTCGCTTCGCCATCGTTCGGTGAACGCTGGGCACGCGTTTGGTTAGACCTCGCCCGGTACGCCGACTCATCCGGTTACGCCGATGACCCGCCGCGAACGATTTGGGCATATCGTGACTATGTGATCCGGTCGCTTAACGAGAACAAACCGTTCGATCAATTCACGATCGAACAAATCGCCGGTGACCTGCTCGAAAACCCCACGCCGGATCAACTCATTGCGACCGCCTTCCATCGCAACACGATGACCAACAACGAAGGCGGCACGAACGATGAGGAATTCCGAAACGTTGCCGTCGTCGATCGCGTGAACACAACCATGGCGGTATGGATGGGAACGACCATCGCGTGCGCACAGTGCCATACGCACAAGTACGACCCGATTACACACGACGAGTACTTTCAGTTCTTCGCGTTCTTCAACAACACCGAAGACGCGGATCGCAAAGACGAACGCCCCGTGTTGGATGTTTGGGCCGACGAACGACTTCGAACCAAGCAAGAACTGCAAGAACGCATCGCCGAACTTGAATCGAACCTCGACCGCCCCACACCCGAACTGCGAAACGCCCAGAACGAATGGCTCGCCTCCGTAAAGGCCCAGCCCGACTGGAAAGTCCTTCGCCCCGTCTCGGCAACATTGCCCGAACATTCTCTCAGCGTTGACGAAGCAGGTTGGGTGACCACCGAGGACGATACGCCGGCAAACTCGCGGTGCCTGGTGCAGATTCCAGTGACGGAGCGCATGACGGGATTTAAACTACGCGTCCCTGAGCAATACAAAAACCTCTTTAAACCCACACAGATCTCTGCCTTCTGGAAACCCGACCATCTCTCAACGATCGACGCGAGATATCTCCGGATTGAATTGCCCGGCAAAAAGAAGATTTTGCATCTCGCCGAGGTTCAAGCATTCGTCGGCGGTGACAACGTTGCCTCACGCGGCACCGCGACACAAAGTTCGACGCGTTCGGGTGGAAACGTCCAGTACGCCATCGACGGAAATACGGACGGTGATTTCAAAGCGGGTTCCGTCACCCACACCGAGATCGAAAATGCCCCTTGGCTCGAAGTCGATTTCGGCTCGACTCAGCCGATCGAATCGGTCGCCATATGGAATCGCACCGATGGCGGCAAAGCGATTGCGGGGCGTCTCGCCGGGCTCCAGATTTCGTTGCTCGATGAGAACCGAAAAACGGTTTGGACGCATACTCCGGAACAAACGCCTGCCCCGAAAGGTGAATACGCCACCGACGGCAAAGTCAACTTGCAACTCACTCCGGTTGAAGCTCTATCCGGCGACGGAACCACCGTCTCCGAGCAATCATTCGCAATCGCCCCACCGAATGATCGATCAAGCGGCACCGTTACCATCGAGTTGGCATCGATCCCGGTCGGCACGACCAAGTTCCAATTGCTCGCAACGTCGGACGAACATTTCTCGCAATGGGCCGTGATTCCACGAGACGTTCGCAATCGCATCCTCGCAACCAAGAACGAGACCTCAACGGACGACGCAAAGATCAGCAAATACTTCCGCAGCATCACACCGCTGCTCAAAAACGAACGTGCGCAAATCCAAAAGCTGGAATCGAAACTCGCCGCAATGAAACCGGACACGACCGTCCCCATCATGCGGCAGTTGCCCGAATCAAAACGACGCACCACCCACGTCCACCTTCGCGGCAGCTACTTGAGCCCTGGCAATGAAGTCAGCGAAGGGGTCCCGGCTTCGCTGCATCCATTACCCGACGACACGCACGGCTCACGACCTGATCGCATGGACCTCGCCCGTTGGCTGATCGATGAAAACAATCCGCTCACACCGCGCGTGATTGCGAACCGACACTGGGAGCAAATTTTCGGCATCGGCCTCGTCGAGACCAGCGAAGAGTTCGGCTCGCAAGGCGAGTTGCCTTCGCACCCCGAATTACTGGACTACTTGGCCGTGCAACTACGCGATGGCGGCTGGGATTTGAAAGCGTTGCTGCGACTGATGGTGACATCGGCGACCTACCGTCAAAGCTCGGTGGCAACGCATGAACTGCTCCAGCGAGATCCGGCCAACCGGCTCTGTGCACGCGGCCCACGTTTCCGCGCATCCGCGGAACTCGTTCGCGACCAAGCGTTATTCGCAAGCGGCTTGCTCAGCCCCAAAATGTACGGGCCTCCGGTTAAGCCCGTGCAGCCCGACCTCGGACTCAAGGCGGCCTTCGGTTCGGCTACCGATTGGCAAACGAGCAACGGCGAAGATCGCTACCGGCGTGGCCTCTACACGATGTGGCGACGATCGAGCCCGTACCCTTCAATGGCCCAGTTCGACGCGCCGAACCGAGAGGTCTGCACCGTGCGGCGAATCCGGACGAACACCCCACTGCAAGCACTCGTCACGCTCAACGACCCCGTCTACATCGAAGCCGCCCAGGGATTGGCGAGACGCACCGTGCCGTCGAGCGAGGCGGACTCCGAACGAATCCAGTTCGCGTTTCACCAGACACTGTTGCGTGAGCCGAGCGAATCGGAAACGGCTCGCTTGGAAGAGTTGCTTGATGAACTAATCGCGTTCTATTCGGATCGCCCTAACGAGGCGATCAAGATGGCTACCGAACCGTTGGGGCCATTGCCACAAAGCGTGTCCGACAGCGAATCCGCAGCGATTGAGTATGCCGCATGGACCGTGTTGAGCAACGTGATTTTGAATCTCGATGAAATGTTGATGAAACGATAAGGCGAAATCATGGACCCACGAATCGAATCCCTTCATCTAAATACTCGGCGACATTTCCTGCAGCAATCCACCGCAGGATTGGGTGGCATCGCACTGGCGAGTCTGCTCGCCGATTCTGCCGACGCCGGCCGCCCGGCTGATAATCCGATTGCGGTGCAACCGCCCCATTTTGCTCCCAAAGCAAAGCGGGTGATCTATCTGCACATGACCGGTTCACCGCCGAACCTCGACATGTTCGATTACAAACCGGAACTCGTCCGACGCGATGGCCAGGATTGCCCTGACGCGTTCTTGGAAGGCAAAGAGTTCGCGTTCACGTCGGGTGTGCCAAAACTCATGGGCTCTCCACGCAAGTGGTCACGTGTGGGCAAAGCCGGGATGTGGATGTCCGATGCGATCCCCCATCTACACGACGTGGCCGACGAGATGTGCGTGGTTCACTCGATGCACACCGACCAATTCAACCACGCCCCCGCGGAACTGCTCGTTTTTACCGGTTCGCCGCGATCAGGACGGCCCTCGATGGGGTCGTGGGTCACGTATGGCTTGGGCAGCGAAAACGAAAACCTACCGGGCTTTGTCGTTTTGATCTCCAGCGGCGTGCAACCCAACGGCGGCAGCAATTCGTTCGGCAGCGGCTTTCTTCCCTCGGTCTATCAAGGCGTGCAGTGTCGATCCAAAGGCGATCCGGTGCTGTATTCCTCCGACCCTTCGGGCATGAATCGTGACCTGCGTCGCAAAAGCCTCGATGCACTTCGTGATCTGAACGAAATGCAAGCCGCGAAGATGGGGCACCCCGAAACACTGACACGGATCGCCCAGTACGAACTGGCGTTTCGAATGCAGGCTTCCGTTCCCGATGTGATGAACATCTCGCAAGAGAGCCAACAAACCCTCGACGAGTATGGGGCCAAGCCTGGCGAGTCCAGCCTCGCAAACAATTGCTTGCTGGCGCGGCGTTTGGTTGAGTCCGGCGTGCGATTTGTCCAGTTGTTCGATTGGGGATGGGACTTCCATGGAACAAATGCCAGCCGAGGCATCACCGATGGGTTGACGCAAAAATGTGCCACGATGGATCAACCGATCGCCGCACTCATCAGGGACCTGAAAAAACGCGGGCTCCTCGAAGACACGCTCGTTGTTTGGGGCGGAGAATTCGGACGCACCCCCTTCCGTGAAGGCCGCACCGCGCGTAGCAACGTTTTCGGACGCGACCACTACCCTGACGCCTTCACGATGTGGATGGCCGGCGGCGGCATGAAGGCCGGATTCGAATACGGAGCGTCCGATGAACTCGGATTCAACGTCGCCGAAAAACCGGTTCATGTTCACGATTTGCAAGCCACGATCTTACATCAACTCGGGCTCAATCACGAACGTCTTACCTATCGGTTCCAAGGTCGTGATTTCCGATTGACCGACGTCCACGGTGAGGTCGTGAAGGACCTACTCGCCTGAACTCAGGCGACCGCGAAAATGCAACAGGCGACCTACCAAGTCGAAGAGAAACGAATCGATCCGATGCTGGTCGCTAGCGTTCGCATGAAGGGAAAATACAGCGATTGCGGTACCGGCTTCGCCAAGATCAGTAGCAAATTCGGTAGATTCATTTGCGGCAAACCGATGCTGCTGCATCACGACAGCGAGCAGCGCGTCGACGACGCCAATTTCGAAGTCGTGATGCCGATCCAACGCGGTGAATCAACGGATGAAATCTCCGTCCGCGAACTCGCCGGAGGTGACTGTCTGTCACTCATGCACCTAGGTCCCTACGAGGAACTCGGCCGCTCATACGAAAAGATTCTCGAACACGCCAAAGCCAAAGGCGTTGAAATCAAAATGCCCACCCGCGAGATTTATCACAAAGGCCCCGGGATGATCTTTCGGGGAAACCCCAAAAAGTATCTCACCGAAATTCAAATGATGGTCAGCTAAACTGCTCGTCTCTCCAAACGCGTCCGCTTCACTCGACTAGCGGTCCGACCAAACCGCCAACTCATTGCCGGATGGTTCAGCGAATTGGAATCGTCGACCGCCAGGAAAAGAGAAGATTGGTTTCAGAATTGTGCCGCCACATTGCTGCACCTTCTCGAGTGTTTCTTCTAGCTTTTCGCTGTAGAAAACAATTAACGCGGAACCGGTCGCGGTGGTCGCCACGGCATCGGACCGAAAGAACCCGCCGTCGACCGCAGCGTCTGAAAACGCCGCGTAGTCTGGACCATAGTCGGTGAACGTCCACCCGAAACACGATTCAAAAAATGCCTTCGTCGCCTCGAGATCGCGTGACGGAAATTCAAGGTAGTTGATGGTTTCGTGCTTCGGCATCTCGTTCTCGCTCAACGGTTTCGGGGAACCAATCTGATTCGACAGCCAACCGTGATGGCTGAAGACTCAGATGACCAAGCACCCATTATCGCGAAAAACCGATGCCCTGATAGATGAATCCGATATCGGCCAACGGCAGGTTTTTGAGGATATTGCGTCCATCGAAAATGAACGCTGGTTTTTTCATTCCGTCGTGGATCCGTTCAAAATCGGCGTCGACAAATTCGTCCCACTCCGTCAGTACCGCGACCGCGTGGGCATCCTTCGAGGCGGCGTCGACGTCCGAGACGATTTCAACGTTTTCTTCAATCAGTTTTGCCGATGCGGCGCTCAGTTCGGAATCGCCGTTTCGCATCACGTCGGCGAGTTCGCGACGGATTTGTTCCGCGTCGACCTGCGGATCATAGATCGATAGCTTCGCACGCTCCCGCAAGAGATCGCGGCAAACATAAATCGCCGCCGATTCACGCGTGTCGTTGGTATCTTTCTTAAATGCGAAGCCCCAAATTGCGATCTTCTTGTCCGATACGGTGTTGAATAGCGTTCGCACGATGCGATTGACGAAGCGACTCTTTTGGTAGTCGTTCATCTTGATGACTTGTTCCCAGTACTCCGCAACCTCGGGCAGCCCGAAGTATTCACAGAGATAAACGAGGTTGAGGATATCTTTTTGGAAACAGGAACCGCCGAAGCCTACCGAAGACTTCAAGAACTTCGGCCCGATTCGCGAATCCATCCCGATCGCCATCGCAACTTCGTCTACGTCCGCCTCGGTCGCTTCACACAACGCGGAGATGGAGTTGATCGACGAAACACGCTGTGCCAGGAAAGCATTTGCGGTGAGTTTGGACAACTCACTGCTCCACAAATTTGTCGTCAACAATCGTTCACGCGGAACCCAGTGGGCATAGACATCGACGAGCGCGTCCACGGCTGCTTTGCTTTCTCCACCGATCAGAACTCGATCCGGCGAAATCAAGTCTTCGACTGCGGTTCCCTCGGCCAGAAACTCAGGATTGCTGAGTACGTCGAACGTCGCACCGGTCGAAGCACCCGCGAGGATCGTCTTGATCGCTTCTGCAGTGCGCACGGGGAGCGTCGATTTTTCGACAACGATCTTATGTCCCTCTGAAACTTCCGCAATTTTGCGTGCGCATTTTTCGATGAACTCCAAATTAGCTGCACGTCCGGCACCGACACCGAAGTGTTTGGTGGGCGTGTTGACAGAAATGAAGATCATTTCCGCTTCCGCAATCGCGCGATCCACGTCCGTTGTGAAATGCAGGTTCCGTCCGCGGCTTTCAGCCACAACGTCGTCCAACCCCGGTTCATAGATTGGCAATTCGTCACTGTTCCACTGAGCGATCCGGGCCGCATTAATATCAACGACCTTGACCTCAATATCGGGACACTGTTTGGCAATCATCGCCATCGTCGGTCCGCCGACATATCCCGCACCGATGCAACAAATCTTACGAATCGGCTTGATATTGGCTGTCGTATTTGCCTGAGGTTCGGTAGCAATCATGGAGTCGTGACAGATTGTAAAAGGAAGGAATGGAGCCATCGGGTTCCGGGATTACAAACCCCATGTTAGTTATTGAAACAGCAGCTCGCGAAGGGGCTGCCTCGATTGAGCCTGATCATCCCCGGTAAACGAATGATTGTGCGGGTTGTATCAACCTTACCCGATCTCGAATTTCCTCGCCTCCAAGTGTCCATAAGCGAATAACGCCGAAAGGGTAGGTAAATCACTCAAAACACGCCGGACCGGCTGCCTGCGATCACCCCGACGACACCCGCGTGAATTGGATTTATTGAGTTATCAGGTCGAATTCGGTCCGATCGCGAGAAACCGTGATTCGCCAAGTTTGCTGCACATGCCCCTCAGAATTGAGGCACTGGACATCGTAATTTCCCCGCCGAAGTGTCGATTCGCAGTGGCGCATTTGTGTCCCAGCGTCAGGAGCTGGAAGACGCAAATCGTGCCAGCCGCGATCGACGTGGTCCAAGAAAACCTGACCGTTGGGACGTAGATTCCAGCCTTTGTCGATCATCGCGGCTCCTTCTTCGCTTCGCCAGTGTTCGCCTTCCCAAAAGCCCCAAACGGTTGTCGAGGTCACCGCATCGTCGGCGGCAAGGAGGTCGAGAAAATCACGCGTGAAGTCCGCCTGTGTCTGCGAGTCAATCGAATCGTTGTCGACATCGAATTCGGTGACGTGAAGTTGCAATCCGAGCTTTGCGAAACGCTGAAGCGTCGACCGGATGCTCGCAATCGCCGGTAACTGATCGCTCTTAAAATGACATTGGAATCCCACACCATCGATCGGTACTTGCGCCTCTAGAAACGACTGCAGCAAACGGGACAGTGGATCTGCGTTGGGATGCCCAGGACGGCTCAACACTTGATCCTCGTTAACAAAAAACTGCGTCTTCGGATTCGCGAGCGTTCGAGCTTCACGAATGGCAGCACGCAAAAACTCCCATCCGGTGATCTCCCACATTCGATCATGCAAGATCGGATGATTGAGCACATCCCACTGCGCGATGATCGGGTCTGGCGTTCCAGGAATATTTCCCGAAAGAGCGACGAGTGCGTTTTCGCGAAGATGAGCCGCGATTCGTCGTCGCATCTCCGTCATCGCGACATTCTTCCCGTAACGTCGGGACGCCAGCGTCTTTTGATAGTCCGTCCACAAATCGGGAGGCGACGGCCATTTAATCGGATCGCCCCAAAAGACGCTGTGCCCTCTCAGCGTCAGTCCGTTTTCGATCGCCCAGACGGCCGTTTCAATCGCCCGTTTGGGGTTTTGCTCCCAGGCAGCCCATTGCTGTGAGTTCTCATCCGTCACGCGATCAAAGTTTTTTTTGACGAATGCTTGGTATCGGTGCGCGTCCTCTGTCGACGAATATTTTCCCGTCGTAGGAGCGACCCAGTTCGCATTCACCGCCGTGCCGATTTCATACTCGGCTTTGACCAACCGCAATCGGTAACGGCTAGCCGGGTCATGATCCTTGTCTAGCCGAAACTGCACCCGCTGGCATCGCACGCGTTGGGTCTGTTCTGCCAGACCATCACGCCATCGCGCGTCCACGCGGCGTCCATCGTAGGTGTGAATCGGTTCTGGCAGATGCGGCGGCGGTGTTCGGCCAAAGTTCCAGAACTGCAACCCACCAATCTCGAGATTCTGCTTTCCGTAGCCCAGCCGGATGCTGAGCGATGATTCGCCGCCCGGCAAGAGTTCGGTCACGGTGGTTCGCATCAAAATGGGTTTCCATTCTGATCCAACCCAATAAACCTTCTCGCTGCCATTGTAGGGCGGGCGATCGTGTTGCAAACGGACGGTGAACTTCCCGCTCGCGTTGCTACCTGAATCACTGGTCGCTCGCGCAAACAAATTGACGAGTATTTCGTCACCCACCCCAACCGTGTTCTCGAGCGGCCACCGGAGTGCGACTTCCCATGGATTACCCTCGTGATCCACGCGGACGGCTTCGGCCGTCGCGAACGGGAGCTCGTCCTCAAAGACGGCAATTCGTTGTTGCGACGATGGTTTCCCCACCCACTCGGCCGCTCGCGAAGATTGCTCAAACAACAGTGTTTCGCCCCGGATTTCACGTGCGATTTCGCCCGCGATGGTAACGGTAACCGATCGACGACTTGGTGCTTCGAGGCGATATGCCTCGTTGTCAGGCAGCAAACTCAGGACGACCGTCTCGGCATCCTCGCTTTGGTCATCGCTGATCGGATGCACCGCAATCCGATGAACCTTTTCTCCCCCAGCAAACCGGATCTCCCGTGGAATGTATTCGTAATCAAGTCCGTTTTCCGCCGTACCCTCGATCTTTAAATTCACCGTGAGAGGCTGCGTGGCGTCTCCACTGCGCAGCACCGCGACACAGCCATCGAACGAAAAACCTTTTACTTCATGCGTTTGGCTGGCTTCGGCGCACAAGGTAACGACCGGCAGTTCGCCGGCGCCGACGTGGCCGATGGTCGCAACTCCCCACATCCCCATGGTGAGAAGTGCGATCAGGAAAACGTGCATCGCGAGGCGTCCGGGTGCGGGTTATGTGGATAAAGACGGCCATGCCGACGGGTTGAACTCAACGCGACTGGATTCCCCAAACAGGTGGCAGATGGTAGCCAGAAGCCAACCTACGGTTCACTATCGACGCAACCAATCAGAACCAATTCGTGGTACCCACCAAGACCATGTCGCTCGAAACCACTTACCGTATTCTAGCCGTATCAACCCGCCCCGAGTCCGTCGATGTCCTCGCAAGTGGCATTGCTGGCGGTGACGCTGAAACGCGTCAACGCTGCTTCCGGACGCTCGCGATTCGACCGTGCCACCGATCTCACGAATTGCTGATTGAAAATTGGACGAAGTATCGTGACGAGATCGTGGAAGCAACCACCACGCACCGCGAGCGGTTCGCCGCAACAGTCGTCACCGAACTCGAAACCGAACTGATCCATGGCAAAACTGCCGACGCGGAAGCTGGCATCGAACGAGCGAAAGTGTTGACGCAAATCGTGTCGGCACTCGCGATCCGCGAGGCCATGCCGCAGTTGATCGATGCGGCCTGGAAAAACACTTCGCATGTCGTTCGTGAATACTGCGTTGATACCGTCCTGGTGCTCTCCAACACGTGGGGCAAGCATGCCCGGCGCCAATATGCCGGTCAACGCACTGATCCGAATGTTGAACGATCGCGACTCGCGTTAACCGCCCACTTGCTGGACTGCGCCAAGAACTTTCAAAAACACAGAAACGAACAACTTCTCGATGCGTTCTTGGTGCTGAGCACGTGGAACGATCCCGCCCTGCGCAGTTGCCTCGAGAACGAAAGTCCCTGCCGCACGTTGATATTGCGTCGACTTCGAAGCAGTCGTCTGCAAGCGGTCATGGAACTGCTCGCCGGATTCATCCGCCGACGAACGATTCCGGAGTGTGTCCTCGGTCTGATGCTGCAACGTTGCGACGCGATGTACTGCGAAACCCTGCTTGAGGTCATCTCGCCCGAACCGCTTCCCGTGACGCTCGCCAACCTCAAAGAATTCGGTTTACCCGACTGCCTGCGTGGAGGCGTGTCGCTACTGCGGACGCTGGGAACCGATCGAGATTCGGCGATCGCGCATGCCTACACCATGGCAATGCAGCACGCCCCCGAAACAATCGCGGTGCTGCTCGAGATCCTCGAACGGCATCGTGTTCCGACCGCCAATAGCGAACACGCATGCGATTCAGTCTCGATTTGCTTGAGCCGCTGCGAGGTGCCAAA
Source organism: Aporhodopirellula aestuarii (assembly GCF_023701485.1). Taxonomy (GTDB): domain Bacteria; phylum Planctomycetota; class Planctomycetia; order Pirellulales; family Pirellulaceae; genus Rhodopirellula; species Rhodopirellula aestuarii. Next base: position 31,580 of record NZ_JAMQBK010000043.1, on the reverse strand, counting down.
ATTGGACTATTGGTTACAAGCCGTTCACAGCGAACGGATCGACGCGATGCTGCAACCCTCTGCTGATGAAAATCCCAACACCGCGTCAGGTGCCGTCGCATCCGATGAAACTACCGCAGACACAACCGATGCCGCGCAAGGATTTTCCCTTTCGGAATCGTTTGAGGATCGTGCCGCTGAAGTGTGCCTGCGACTGATCCGCTGGGCCCAATCGTCCAACGCACGTTTTGCAAAACCGGCCAAGCGGTTATTGGGTGAATTGAACATCAACAACATGTTGCCACTGTTTCCGACCCTCAGTACCGATGTGCGATTGAGGATCGGCAGGATGCTGATGCAGATCGATTCGAGCACGCTCGATGTTGTTCGCGACGGACTGCGTCATGCCGTCATGCGTCGCCGACTCGAAGCGATCGAATTTGCCCAAACGCTCGGTCTCGTCGAGTTGATGATCGAACCATTCAAAATGATCGTCCACACCGATCATCAGCGAGCGAGATTGGCCGCCGCGGAAGCACTGGGCACGGCCACTTGTGACTCATCCGCAAACCTGCTGAAAGAACTCACAACATCACCCCTCGGCTCGCTTCGGGATGCGGCCAAAGAATCATTATCTCGGCGAGGAATCGCAGTATGAACATGTGCCATGTGACTCTCCATCCGATCTGCCAAAACCTCATCGACGCCCTGAGCGTCGGCGGTTTGCTGCTAGCGGAAACTCGGCAAAGTGAACTCGCACCTGAGTTTCGCGAACTCGCACCGACCGGTTCGTTTCCTTGGTGGGTGATCGCCGCCGTGCTGCTGCTCCTGGTCGTCGCGTTCGCCGCATATTGGACAATCGCACAACTCCGCGTTCCGGCTATTCCGATATCCGATGACTTGACTTTGGAACTCTGCCGCGCCCATCGCATCGGGCTGCAACAGCGAGTGGTCCTCGATCACGTTGCCCGGATGGCGAAACTCGGCAGAACCGCCGAACTATTTCTGTCGCCCGCCACATTTGATCAAGCGATCGATCGAGCCAATCGGGCCAAGCGTTTGCGTGGCGGTCAGCGAGAGTCGTTGCTCATGGTCCGGCGATTGATCTTTAGCAATTCGCCGCAGGCCTGACGCGGACTCGAACAAACGTCGATGTCGCACGACGTCACCGTTCGTCGGGTGAACACGTCACGCACCGGGAACCGGATCAGCCAACAATTTCACAGGCTTTGTAGACCACCTTGGCGCGGCGAAATCCGACTTGTTCATACAATCGGATCGCTCCCGTGTTCGCGGTCGTGACTTCCAAGTGCATTTTGTCGAGACCTGCGGCTTGGAATCCAGCGGCGGCACGGACCAGCAACAGGCGTCCCAAGCCACGGCCGCGGTGTTCCGTAATGACCCCGAGGTTCTGGATCGCCCCCCAACCCTCCTGCTCGATCCCTTGGACCGTTCCGACCGGCATTCCCCGCCCCCCAGGCCGATCGTGGTAACGTAGCAACCAGGTCGCTCCCGGCACAAAGGCGGCCCTCGACGTGATCTCGCGCATCAGACGCAAACATCCGTCACGGCGTCCCAAACAGGGAAACACGTCGGCATCAATCTCGCGGCAAAAGCTGTGGTATTTCGCTTGGGCGTGCTCGCGAATCAAACCGTTGTCATATCCGACTAATTGGTATCCCGACCCGGCGAGAGATTCATGGTTCCATTCGGCGCGGAAACCGCGCAGATTCAATTCCATTCGGTATCGGCGAAAATAGGTCATGCCCATTGAAGTCGGATCCAGAAGGAGATTGATACGGGGGGGCCAAAAGCACCTGGGGTGGGTCACTCGGTGCGAAGACTGACACGTGTCGATTTGCACCAGGATGCCGCGTCAACACCCTTTCCCTAAGGCTGCCGCTGCACGACACTTCATTCTACCACATCAGCGACACCCGTTTGGACTTTCTTTTTTTGCTTCCATGACGCCCGAACTTTCGCCCGAACGAGATTCTCTTGATTGCTTTCCCGCCCTCCTCGACCGAGTGTTGGTACTGACCGGTCCGACCGCATCGGGAAAAACACAGCTCGCTTTGCGGGTCGCTGAGGCTTTGACAGATCGATCGGTTACGCGGGATGAAACGGCACCGAAAGCTCTCGCAAAGACGGCCGGTCCTTCGATCGAAATCATCTCGCTCGATTCAATCGCCGTCTATCGCCAGATGGACATTGGCACCGCCAAACCTTCCGCTGAGGAACAGCGACGGGTCGTTCATCATCTCATCGATGTCGTGCAGCCGGACCACGAATACAGTGTCGCGGAGTACCTCACCGCCGCCCATCGCTGCGTCGAAGAAATTTGGGCACGGGGCAACCGGCCGATGTTCGTCGGCGGCACGCCGATGTACCTCAAGGCGATCTTGCGTGGGTTCGATCCTGGACCGCCCGCCGATGAAACGTTTCGCAGTTCCGTAATGGAAGACGTGAAGCGATACGGCATCGAAGCGTTGCGTCAAAGGCTTCAACAGGTCGACCCGCTCTCGGCAGCCCGCATCGACGCTAGCGACGTGCGGCGAATGATCCGCGCCCTCGAATTCGCCCGACACGTCGGCACACCGATCAGCCACCGGCAACACCAATTCGATGTCGAACGTTCACCCGAAGAAGGATTGGTTTTCACTTTACAAACCCCACGCGCGGTTCTGCACCGGAGAATCGCAGCACGAGTCGAACGCATGTTCGCCGCCGGATTGGTCGACGAGATCAGGCGACTCAAACAGAACTTCGCCGAGCTTTCGAAAACAGCACGCACCGCGGTCGGCTATCGCGAGGTCCTCGAGAGCTCCGAGTTCGCCCAGTGGCAATCGCTCCCGGACAATGAACCAAAGCTCACCGAGCCCGATTGGAGCGTGGTGGCCGAACAGATTTTATTTCATACTCGACGATTGGCACGCCGCCAAGAAACTTGGTTCCGCTCATTCGGTGAGATGCGCGGCATCGCCACCCACACACCCGCAGAGTCCGCCAAAGCGAATGGTGTCCCAACCGATGACAAAAAAGCCGGTCGTGACGCGAGCGTGGAAATGACCGCACGGCCGATCGAACAACTCGTTGACGAAATGACCAACGTGATCGTCAACCATCCGATATGGAAACAAGCACGGTAACCGCATCACGCGCAAAACATCACGGTGACAACCGCGATATTTTCCAAGGCGTTCCCGGTGGCTGATCGAGTGGGCGTTGATAAACAATCCGGTCGTGGAGACGACTCGCCCGGCCTTGCCAAAATTCAATTTGCGTCGGCGTGACCGCGAACCCGCCCCAATTGTCAGGCAGTGGAATCGTGGTGCCTTCGGGGTACTGTTTCGCCAAATCCTCCATCCGTGATTCCAAGAACTCTCGCGACTCGATCACCGATGATTGCGTGCTCGCGTGAGCCCCGAGTTGGCTCTCACGTGGTCGCGAATGAAAATACGTTTCCGAACGTTGCCGCGAAATCCGCTCGGCCCGGCCTGCGATCAAGACCTGACGTTGCAGATGAGGCCAGAAGAAACAGAGACTCACGACCGGGTTGACGGCGATCTGTTCGCTCTTGATCGAATCGTAATTCGTGAAGAACACGAACTGGGCCTGCTCAACGCCCTTGAGCAACACGATTCGGCTCGAGACGACTCCCTCCGGGGTGGCCGTCGCCAACGTCATCGCGTTGGGTTCGAACCAGGGTGGGATCCCGGATGGCGTTGCATCTTCGGCTTCCGCGGCCGCCTGATCGGCGGTGGCTTGGTGCCCGGCCGCTTCGTTAAACCAGTGATGAAACTGAACCATCGGGTCCGGATCGACGTCCTTTTCTAATAGGCCGCCGAGTGTGTAATTTCTTCTCATTTGGTCGATTCGACCGGCGGGGACCTTGTCTCCGTTGGATCCATTCATTGCTCTACGCTTGTTGGGGAAGTGCCCGTTCGGGCCGAATTCGGGCGGCTTTGGCGCGCCGCTTGCCATATATAGGAAATAGTTCTTCCGTGTCTGCCAAGGTGGCATGGTCCAGGACGCCTTTCGCTCATGGCGGCCATCAGACGAACCGGCAAAAACACGCGTAGAAAACGGGTTTGTAGCCGTGTGTTTTTGCGGTTTGAAAACCTAGCGACTGTTGTTGTCAGCCGTGTCCCCGTTTGGAAAAGTTGTAATGCGAAATTCACAGGTGGGCGATCTGTTGGTCGCATCCACAGACGTAGATGGCACGATTTTGAATCGAGGTGTGTGTCTGCTCGTTTATGAAGATGAGCAGACAGCGATCGGCTTGATGCTTAATCGTCCACTCCACCTTGCTCCGATCGCCATCAAAGCGACCGGGGAACCGGCGAGTAATGCGCCCTCGTCTCCCCCCGCCAGTGAATCGGCCCCGGTCTCGGCTTCGCATCGTTTGGCCCATCTGCTGGACCAAGACGAAGCCGCCGAGAGCGAGTTCTGTTACCAAGATGACGCGACTGCGGAAGCTGAGGCAGTCATCCGCGAGGGCGATGCGCCCCAGCAACCATTCGTTGCGTTGGTGGGCCCCTCCGCCGACAGCGATGCGGGCAAACTGCTCCTCGGAAAGTCGCTCCACTTCGGCGGTCCGCTCTCCGGCCCCATCGTCGCCGTCCACGGTGCTCCCGAATTGGGCGAAGCGGAAGCCGGTGAAGGGATCTTTGTCGCCGCCCAACGAGACCATTTGGAAGCGTTGATGCAAGCTGGACAGCCACACCCGTACCGGTTGATCGTCGGTCATCTCGGTTGGACGCAACAACAATTGTCCGATGAGATCGCCGCCGGCGTCTGGCATCGCATCCCTGCAAAAGCCGACATTCTCTCGACCGCCGACGAATGGCTATGGCCGAAACTGATCCGTTCGGCGACGGCGAGCAGCGTGTCACGTTGGTTAGGCGTAGAACACGTTGCCGACTCTCACCAACTGAACTAAGATCTTTGGCTTGCCCAATCCAGCCTCTGACTCATTTCTGCGAAGTCTCTCGTGTCCGATCGTCCGCTATCTGGTTTCTCATCGAAACGCCGTCGAGACGACGAGGACCAACCTGAAAAGCCGTTTCGGATCCAAAAGAAACGGCTAGGTGAGATCAAATTCATCCGCGAGGACAACGAATTCGGATTCATCCGCGCCGAAGATTTTCGTGAAGACGTGTTTTTTCACAAAATGGCCTGGGAATCCGACCCGCGAATCGTCCCGCAGATCGAGATGTACGTCGAATTCGAACTCGACGACGATCATTATGAAGCGACTAAAAAGCTGCGAGCGAAAGTAGTCCGCCCGACTCACCGACCGGCTGGGCGAAAACTCAAAGCGAGCGACTCGCCGTACGAAATTGTCTTCCACCACCCGCGTGCGCGGCGGAAACGCCCGACTTGGCGTGACGACCAGTAAGCGATGTTGATATCACTCGATCTGGTTCGTTATCTTATTTGAATTCTTGCTCAAAGGCTGCGAAGTCGTCGGCCGGCTCGCCACCGGCGGCGTCAAACTCAACGACTTCCTCGAACGCCTGCGGCTCTTCGATGACATCGCCATCTTCGTCCATCGGCATCGCTTCATTGAATCCACCACCCTCGGCCAATTGAGGATCGGATGGTTTCTTGCCGCGATTGCCCATCACGTGTGCGATGATGACGGAAAGAATGACCCCGACGAGAAAGACGACCCAACAGATGAAGTAGATCATGTGGAAACGGTGATTCAGCTAAGGTGAAAGGCTTCGGAAAGACCGGAAATATAGTCTACTCTAAATCGGATGACACGCCTCAACAAATCAGAACCGTAGCGTCCCCCCGCCGCTGAGGGTACAACACAAGCTCGCGTACTTACGAAACCTGGATAGACAGATGACGTCGAAACACCATTATCAACCTGGCGATTGGGTGATCTACCGCAAGCAAAAAAGCAGTACGAGCCCTGGGCCGCGGGCGGAAAACATCCACGCGGCACCCCGGGGAAACCTGTACCGCTACACCGTTGAGAAATTCTGGGTCATCGATTCGGTCGGCGATGACGGCACCCTGCTGCTCCGCACCCGACGCGGAAAACGTCACCAAGTCGCTGCCGACGATCCCCTACTTCACAAAGCCCGATTTTGGGAACGATGGATCCACAGCAACCGCTTCGAGTTGATCGCAAACTCACCGGCGGACGATAACGCTGGCTCGCAATCGAGCGACGCTGACACGACCCCTAGCAGCAGTAACGATGCCACCTCTGCCTAATCGATTGGACGAATCGGTTGAATCGCATCTCGACGTCGTTTACGAAGACAACCATCTGCTCGTCGTGAATAAACCCGCCGGGCTGGCTACCATGGGCGACGGCGATCGCGTCACACTGCACTCTCTCGCAGCGGCCTATCTCAAGCAAAAATACAACAAACCGCATGGCGTTTACGTCGGCATCGTTAGCCGCCTCGATTCGGTAACCTCCGGCGTCATTGTGCTCGCCCGGACCAGCAAAGCGGCCGCGAGACTGAACTCGCAATTCTCCCAACACGCCGCCCACTTGGAAAACCAGAGTGGCAAGAAAGTAGTCGCACCGACGTCGATTCGCAAAACGTACCTTGCCGTCGCACGCCCCGAACCGAACCGTGCGGCGCCGTTGGCCCCCGAGGGCCGGCTCGATGACCTAATCTACAAAGATGACCAAGCACACCGGATGCGAGCAACTCGCACGCACCAAGCGGGTGCGAAACCGGCTTCGCTGATCTATCAAACGCTGACGGTGGGTGATGACCGAAACGTGATCGCCGTGGCGCCACTGACCGGTCGCAAACACCAAATCCGCGTTCAACTCGCCGCCCGTGGCTGGCCGATCGTCGGCGACCGAAAATACGGCAGCCAAACGGCGTGGCAATCCGGCATCGCTCTGCACAGCTTTCGGCTAACGATCGAACACCCGACGAAGCGTGAAATGATGACGTTCGAATGCCCGCCACCGCCCTCGTGGAACAACGTCCGGTCGCGTGAGTTGAACGCCCAACTCAAATCACTCCACTGGCTTTCCTGAAACAGGTCACAGTTCAGCGATCGACGACGCGATTGATCACGCACAACACGTCGCCCCTCTAGGCCGCGAACTCTTTTAGCTGTGCCCTTAGAAACATTAACGCCGACTTCGCAATTCGCGGATGCACGATACTGGGATGCCCTCCCAATCGACTGTCCGTTGAACTCACATTGCCTTGTGGATCACACACGGTAAACGTGACTGGTGCCGCGGGCATGACACCGTTCATAGGTGCGTTGAGGTCGGGATAGCCATCAACCATCAGAATCCAGTCGGCGTTGAATCGCTCCCTAACAACTTTGAAACACTCGCTTTGACGATTGTCCGCTCCCGACGTCTCGACACTTTGCGCTGTCACCCCTTGGCCCGCGAATCGCAACAGATCATCGCTACCGACGAGCGATAACCCGCCGGCCAACACCGGTGAATCACCAAGCGCAGCGAACCAATCGCCCAGCGGCGCGGCGTAACCAAGCTCGATCACAACCAAACGCCGTTCTTGCTCTCGGAGCATCGCTTCGACGGCGTCATGTTGTTCGAAACCTTCACCGTCGCCGAAGTAAAGATCGCCGACACGTTCGAGAATCTCCTGACGCGTCGACGCGATCATTTTTTCACACTCGTCTACGCTGTCAGCCATCGCGCTGATCCGCAGCGAAATCGTCGCCGAACTGACCGTGATACCAACACGCGGCTGACGCGCACGATCGATCATGTCCCCGAGTCGTTCTTCCATATCGCTTTCGCCGATACCGAAAAACTTCATCACGCTGTGGCGGATGTGGCGTCCCCCGTGGTTGAGCGAGAGGATCGCTGGAGCGACCGAGTTGTCAAACATCGTTTTCATCTCATCGGGCACCCCCGGCAGTGCAAAGATGTGTGACTCTGTTCCGTCCGCCCGCGTCGCGGCAACCTCGACACCAGGGGCCGTTCCCTGTGGGTTCACGATCGGCGTCGCCCCGATCGGGAACATCGCCTGACACCGATTGCGTTCGGGCATGTCACGCCCACGCTTGGAGAACATGGATTCGATATGTTTCAGAGAGGCTTCGTCGAGTTGCAGGGGACGTCCGAGGGCCTCGGCGATCGCTTCGCGAGTCAGATCATCCCGGGTCGGCCCGAGCCCACCTGTCGCGACAACGATGTCCGCACGCCGGACGGCGATCCGAAACGCATCCGTGTTATGTGACAACGTATCGCCCACGGTGCTGTGGTAGTGCACATCAACGCCCAACTCTGCCAACCTGCGACTCAACCAAGCGGTGTTGGTATCGATCCGGGCTCCGCTAATCATTTCGTCACCGATGGCGATGATTTCAGCGTTTAGGTGAGACATAGGGAATCCACGCAGAAAGGAAAAATGATGGCGGGGCGACAAGTCAGCCTCGGCAGCTTACCCTTTACCACTCGCTGCCGAACAGGTCGGAGGCACGAATCACCACTTCGCCAACCAATTCATCCATGCCATCTGCACCTCGCTCCCATTGGACACTGGGTTACTGCACGAACATCCATCCAGGAATTGAAGTTGACGCGATTTGCGATAACCTCAAATCAGTCTCCGCCGAAGTCGCCCGTCGCCGCGCCAAGTCCACCGGACCATTGGGAATCGGACTGTGGATCCCTTCGGTAGCCTCGGTCGCACTGCGTCGTCACGGCATGCCGCCGTTGGAAAACGCGATCAAGAAAAACAAACTGCTCGCGTACACCATCAACGGATTCCCATTCGACGATTTTCACGGCGACCGCGTCAAGCACGCTGTCTATCAGCCGACGTGGTGGCAGGACGAACGCGTCGTCTACACACGCGATCTAGCCAAAATTCTTGGCGAACTGCTCCCCGAAGACGTGACGACGGGCACGATCAGCACCCTGCCGCTGGGCTGGCCCCGCCAGATCGACGAACTCGAATCCACCGAGACGGAAACGATCTGGCGAGATGTCAGCGAAGACGAACTACTTCACGCCGGCACCAACCTCCGCCGCTTGGCCGAAGACCTGCGGATGCTCGAGAACCGGACCGGCAAACGGATCATCGTCGCGATCGAACCCGAACCGGGCTGCCTGCTCCAACGATCCGAAGAGATCGTCAAATGGTTCAAAAAAGAACTCCCCGACCCGACGCACCGTCGCTACATCGGCGTTTGCCACGATGTTTGTCATTCGGCGGTAATGATGGAGGACCAACGCGAAACGCTGCAACGCTACGCCGATGCAGGGATTGTGTTGGGCAAAGTCCAAATCAGTAGCGCGATCGTCGCCGATTGGAAAAACATCGAACCTTCCGACCACCAGGCTGTCCTGGATCAATTGCGCGGATTTGCTGAAGACCGCTACCTCCATCAAACCGGACGCCTTACCGCAAACGGGAAGTTCGAATTATCACAAGACCTACCAGAATTGCTCGACAGCGTTTCTTCGACTCCGATTACCGATCAACGCTGGTTGATCCATTTTCACGTCCCCGTCTTTCTTGAGAAGTTCGGACAATTGACCACCACGCGTGATCAAATCAACGAAGCCCTCGATGCGGTCGAGCAACTCGCCACTCCCCTGCCCAAAGGCTCACGATCGAACCGCGCTGTGCTGGAGTTCACCGGCCACCTCGAAGTCGAGACCTATGCTTGGTCGGTCCTCCCCAACTCCGAAAGGACCGGCGCACTCGCCATCGACGACTCGATGTCACGCAACGAAGCGATGGCCCGAGACATCGCGTATGAGATCGACTATGTCGATGGGCTATTGAAATAGTTATTTTAGAGGTGAACGCAGGCAAACAGGTTTCAGGTCGTTCGCCTGCCGTTGCCCTGCAACCTGTCCCCACAGCCAATACCTAGCCCCACCAAAACCATGCCCTCTTTCATCTCCTTAGGTGTTAATGTTGATCACGTTGCGACCGTGCGTCAGGCGCGTCGCACAACCGAACCGGATCCGGTAATCGCAGCCGCATTGGCCGAACAAGGCGGCGCCGATGGAATCACGTTTCACTTGCGGGAAGACCGACGCCACATCCAAGACCGTGACGTCGAACTGTTCATGGAAACGGTCCGCGTCAGCACCAATTTCGAACTCGCGTGTGCCGATGAAGTCCTCGGCATCTGCTGTCGACTCAAACCCGACTGGGCGTTGCTCGTTCCCGAAAGCCGCGAAGAGGTCACGACGGAGGGCGGGCTGGACGTCGCATCCGACCGAGGCCGCGTCAGTGATGCGGTCAAACGAATCGCCGACGCCGGGATCCAAACGAGTCTCTTTCTTGATCCCGATCCACGACAGATCGAAGCCGCGGCCAAACTAGGTGTCCAAGCGGTGGAGCTGCATACCGGCCCGTACGCGGTGGCTTCGCGTGAGCAAGCGGCCACGGAACTTGAACGCCTACGAACCGTTGGCCGGCAAATCACTGAAGCCGGTATGCGGTTGCACGCCGGCCACGGATTGACCTACGCCAACGTTCGCCCGGTTGCAGCCATCGAAGGCATGCGTGAACTCAACATCGGCCATAGCATCGTCAGCCGCGCCGTGATGGTGGGAATGAAGGAAGCCGTCGCGGAAATGCGCCGACTTCTCGACTCCGCATTACTCCTGAATCTCCACAAATGAAATGTTGAATGCTTGCAACACCACCAGGTAGAGCATGTAGAGCACCGGCACCAACAACAGGACCAAGACGGTAGACACCATCAGGCCGAACGCCAGACTCGTTGCCATCGGAATCAACAGCTGCGCCTGAAACGACTTCTCCATCAACAATGGCACGAGTCCAGCGATCGTTGTCAAACTGGTCAACATGATCGGCCGGAAACGACGTTGGCCCGACTGCAACAACGCTTCGAGCGGTGGTTCGCCGGCGCGAACGCGTGAATTGATGAAGTCGATCAACACGATCGAGTCGTTCACCACAACGCCCGCCAACGCGACCAATCCAAACATGCTGAACAGGGTCAACGGCAGATCCAACACCGCGTGCCCCCACACCGCTCCGATCATACCGAACGGGATGATCGCCAAAATTAAAAGCGGCTGGGCGTAACTACGGAACTGCAACACCAAGAGCACAAACATGCAAAGGATGGCGACCGCAAATCCGACCAACAAACTGCCCACCGATTCACGACTCTGTTCCTGTTGCCCTTCCCAGCGGATCGAGACGCTGGGATACATCCGTGCGAACTCAGGCAGATAATCCCGTTTGAGTTCACCGATAATCAAATCCGCATTCGCAGTCGTTTCGTCGAGGTCCGCCGATATCGTGATACTGCGTTGTTGATCGACACGGTTGATTTCTGAGAACCCGCGTTTGAGATCAATCTCCGCGAGTTCACCGATCGGCCGCATCGTGCCGTTATTGTCGCTGACCCGAATCTCTCGAAAATTGACCAACGACGCGCGTTCGTCTTTGGGATACCGGACCATCAACTTGACCTCATGGCGGCCCCGTTGCAGACGCATCACTTCGGCTCCGTAGTACGTGTTACGTACCGTCTGCCCCAGATCCGTTGGCGTCACTCCGGTCGAAAGCGCACTGTCTTTCACGCGGAATTGGAACTCCCATTTCCCCGGCGTATTGTCATCGGAGATGTCATACACGCCGGCAAATTTTTCGACTCGCGTCTTCATCGTCTCGGTCGCTTCGAGCAACTCATCGATGTGCTCACTTGAGGCGAGCAGTTTGAATTCGATGGGTTTCCCGCCGGGCCCAGTGCCAACGCTGCCAAAGGTCATCTTCTCAACACCGGGAACTTCGCCGACTTCGCGTCGCCAACGGTTGATCAACTCATCGCTGTGCACACCGCGGATTTCGGTGCCGTGCAGTTCCGCGAAAATCTGCCCCGCGTTACTGCCGCTGTTGTTCTGTCCGCCCATCGGCCCCTGGGTATTGGCAATCGCGCCGACCTCACGGTAGGCCAACCGCACCGGACCGACGTAGCTGCCTTGTGCCGGTGGGTAGATCGCCTCAATTGGACGGCCTTCTTCCGCGGCACGCTCTTCGGCGATCTGACGGCTGACTTTTGCCAACGCAGTTTCCATCCGCCGCGTCGCCATGTCGGTGGCCGCCGCGGGCGTCCCATTGGGAAACACAACAGTCGCCTGCAGATAGTTATTATCCGTTTTTGGAAACAACACGCTCTGCACGATGCCACCACGAACCATCCCAAAAGTACCAACCAACATCCCAACGGCGATCGCGATCGGCAACACCGGGTTACGCAAACAAAAGTTCAACGTCGGAACATAGATATGTTCGGCGAACCACTCCATCGCATCGCTCGCGTGCGAGTTTACCCACAAGAGCAACAACATGAACGGACGCAGCGGATAAGTCAGGATCGCGGCAAAACGAAAGAACCCGGCGTGGGAGTGAGCCAAGTGACACGGAAGCACAAACGTGCTCTCCAGCAGCGACACGATCAACATCGCGATCACCGCAAAGGGGATCACCGCCATGAATTTGCCCATCACGCCCGAAACAAAAAACATCGGCGAAAATGCGATCACGGTCGTCGCGATCGACGCTGTCACACTAGGCAACACCTCTGTCGCACCGTCCACCGCCGAATCCATGAGCGTTTTGCCCATCTGCCGGTGAGCGTAGATATTTTCGCCGATCACGATCGCATCGTCCACCACGATGCCGAGTGCGATCAAGAACGAAAACAACGACAACATGTTGAGCGTTTGGTCGCCGTAGGACAGCGCCGCACCCGCACCCATGATCGAAATCGGAATCCCCAACGCCACCCAGAACGCCAAACGCACTTCCAGAAAAAGCGCCAACACCAAGAACACCAGTGCCAAACCCTGGGCACCGTTGCGGAGCAGCAACGACATCCGGTCACGCACGTCCACGCTCGTATCGCCCCACAGAACAAGACGATATCCAGACGGCAACTCCGCTTTCTCCGCATACCCCCGCACGTCGTCAACCAACGCGAGCAAATCTTCGCTCTTGGTACGCTGCACGTTGATCACAAGCGCCGGCTCACCGTTGATCTCACCCACCGCGGTGACGTCTTCGAACTCGTCACGAACGACACCGAGATCACCAACCGTCAGGACCACGCCTCCGGGTTCGGTGATCAACGGAATGGTTTCGATTTCAGGCCCGACGCGGCCCTTATTCTTCGCCCGCAGCAGAATCTCCTGCCCCTGCGATTTCAGTTGCCCACCCGGCAACTCAATATTGTGTGCACGGATGATGCCGGCGACGCGGTCCAAGGTCAGCCCATACGAACGCAATGTCGCTTCGGGGATTTCCACATCAATCTGATAATCACGCGTGCCCATCAGTTCGGCGACCGAAACACTCGGCAACAGCAGCATCTCCGCTCGCACCCGCTCGGTCACGTCACGCAGCGCGAGTTCGCCACGACGCGAACGGTCATTCGGACCGATGACGCCGACGCGGATCGCCGTATCGCGAAACGTGATTTGTTCCACGCTCGCATCCTCGGCGAGATCGGGAAAACTCGGGATGCGGTCGACTTCGCGGTCAATCTCCGACATCACCTTCTGCACGTCTTCGACATCCGAACGCAATTCAGCGAGAACATACCCCGTGCCTTCGAGGGCGATCGAAGTGACCTTCTTAATCCCATCGATCGAACGAATCGCTTCTTCAATTTTTTGACAGATCGCCTCTTCGGCGTCCTGCGGCGTCGCACCGGGATACGGCACCGAGATCATCACGACCTCGAGTTCGAATTCAGGAAAGACCTCCCGCCGCATCGTCATAAACGCGCCGGCACCGATCAACACCAGTGCCAACATCACCACGTTCATACCGGGCGCGTTGTGGATCGCCCACGCGATGGCTTGTCTCATCGACTCACCCCCGTCACGGCATTGTTCAATTTGTCAGCCGCAGCAGCGGCCTCCCTGTTCGCTCCCGATCCGGACGACGTTCCGTTTTTATCGTCCGACACGACCGCCGGGCCTTGGAGAGTCAACTCTGCGAGTTCACCCGATGCCGATTTGACTTCACCGACCACTTCCGATGACGCACGAACGGGAAACACATCGCTACGTAAATTGCCGACTGGCGACACCACGACAAACGAACCTTGGACGAGCGTGTTGTCTGGCACCTCACAAATCCACCATTGCCCCGAGCCGTCGTCTTCTTCGTCGGAGTCCCCGGCGACCATTGCCGAATTGAACTCTTCTGTTGAAATAAATTTATCAACCGGGCGAATCCCTTGACGAATCACCAGGTTCCCGGGAATCCAAGCACTTGCGTCGAAGTGCGCCAACGGATCGGTGTCCGGTCGCTCCTTCGCTTCCACATCGGCTTCGGATCCTTCAGCTTCCGGTGCATCGGTTGGTTCAGCTGTGTTCGGTTGCGGACCGATTGCAACCGTCTCACTCGCGGAAGTTTTTGTCACCTCGGTGTCGCCTTGCTGCTCGCCACTGGACTCTTCGCCCGGCGACTCTTCCTCCGGTGCTGCAATCGAAACGTCTAATACGCTCGCATCGGGAACGAATTGCCAAATTCGATTTCCGGGCTTGAGTGCCTCACTGGGCAGCACAACTAGCTCAACGGCCGGGTCAATTTCCAATCTCAACTTGACAAACATACCTCGCACCAAAGCGGTTGGGCCGGCGACCACGTCCGACGCGTTGAGTTTCTGAACCATCTTGCCATCGCGCATCACATGAAAGTCTTGAGGATCATCGACCACGATCCGCACCGGCACCGTCCGCGTTTGTTGGTCCAGCCCGATGCCGTCATAGCCGATCAAATTACCCGTCCACTGGTAGACCAATCCTTCACGGCCGGAGACGACATAGCTCACGACGACCGGCGTGGGTGGCAATCGATAGCCTCGGTCTTGTGAACCAGACGACGCCGGGTCGAGCGGATCCGATGAGCCGCTGCCAGTGCTGCGTTGATTGAGGACCCAGTAAAGCTGATCGATCCGCAGCTTCGCAGCCACTTCGACTTTGGACGTGTCTTCGATCGTCACGACCGGACTGCCACGAGCGACGAACGTGTTTATTTCCGCTTGCTCGCTGACAACCACGCCGGTGATCGGCGCGACGATTTCGGTTCGGCGCAGATTGTTTTCCGCCGCTTCAAGTTGCATCGCCGCCAAACGTTCAGCCGACTCCAATCGCGTTCGACGTTTTTGTGCAAGGTCGAGTTGGTTTTGATACAAGACCAGTTGCTGTTCCGCTGCCAACAAGGCCCGCCTGGCCTGATCCAATTCTCCTTGGCTGGCGAACTGATTCGGAAGCGCCTCTTGACGCTTCAGCTCGCGTCGTTGCAATTCGATGTCGGCGCGGGCGAGCTCCATCGAACGTTTCGTGTTGACCATTTCCTGATCGACTTCGCCGAGGGCCTCGTATTCCTGTTGCCGTTGGCGCTGCAGACGTTTGACCTCGAGCTCATAGTCGGTCGGATCGATTCGCATCAGCACCTGACCTTTGGTCACGTATTTCCCGGCTTCACACAGCGGGGATTTCTCAACGATCTGCCCGGCCACTTCCGTTGCCAAACTGACTTCGCGAAACGGAACAACCGTTCCATCGGCGCTCAAATGCAGTTTCTCGCCGGTGCTCTTAAGCGACCGGACGGGAACGACATCGACGGCAGGCAACGCAAACAACCGGCCGACGGGAGTATCGTCGATCGGCGGCCGCGCGGGCGATTCGACCGTGCCGAGATACCAGACGAGGCCAAAGGCGGCGGCCAGCAACGCGATCGGCACAAATAGATTGAACATCAACCACTTCGGCAAATTCCGAGTGGGATGAACCGGCAAGTCCGGATTGTGCACCTCAACCGGCGCCTCACCCGCAAGGCTCGCTTTCACAGCGTCGCCGTTCGCCGAAGATGACGAGTGTTTGGCGTCCTCGGGCAACCTCTTGTCCGATCCGCCATACGGTTTCCCGACCGCCGGTGAGGGTGATTGTTCTTCAGTCGATTCAATACTCATGACGACTCATTTCTTTTGTTTCTAAACGCTTCGTTGATGTTCGTTTTTAGGCCGTGTGACCTGTTGCCGGCTGAGCAGAATCGTGCTCGTTGCCGTGGTCCGAGTTACTGTCGCGGTCAATTTGCTGGCGGACGCTGACAATGTCGGCCCGCCCACAAGCGGCGAGCGTTGCGGCGGTGATCTGTCGACACAGCGATTCCGGGTCGTAGTACTTCGCCCGCGTTTCGGAATCGACGAGTTGTTCGATGACCGGTTTTCCGACGAGGTAATGCAAGCACTGCCCGACCACCCCGAAGGCGGTCTGCGAGACCAACGCCTCACTTTGCCAAGACCGCGTCGGCTCCGCGTCGGCCGTGTTCAAGGGAGCGATCAGTTGCTCAATCGTCTGACAAAGTGCGTCGTGGATCGGTTGGAAATATTCGCGGATCACCTCGCTCAATGCGGTGGTGGGTTGCTGGATTTCTCGCATCATTAACATCGCTTCCCATCCGTTGTCGGCGGCGAGCATCCGGGAGAGCAATGTGCGGACGAGCTTCCGCAGAGTTTCCTGAGGAGGATCGTTTCCGACAATGGGAGCCGGAAATTCACGCTGACGTCGATTTCGGATATCCGCCAGCACGGCACGATAAAGCCCCATCTTGTCGCCAAAGTAATAATTGACCGCAGCGACGTTCACCTCCGCAACTTTGGCGATTTCTCGCACCGGCGCCCGGTCAAAACCGCGTTGGGCGAAAACCGGACCGGCCGCCGAGATCAATCGGGCCGTCGGATCACCGGCCATGGCGAGATCGTCGGTAACAGACGCCTCATCGGAAACGGGTGGATCGTGCTGGGATGAAGGCATGCTGAACGCGGAAGAGGAGGAAAGGAGTCGTTGGGACGCGCTGACAGACATAGCATGACTAGCCGGAGCCAAAAGTTAAACACCTGTTTCAAACATTCGTTTTGATTTACCTACCCCATGCTTTTCGCGCCAGATGCTAGACTGTGAACTTTCCATTTCCCGCCTCTCCCTCTCCCCCAAGATTGCTGATGTCCGCAACGCCCGCCGACGCTTCTCAAGGTGGCTCGATCGACCACGTTTTGACCGAAGACCGCTTGTTCCCGCCATCCGCCGAATTCGCCAAAAACGCCGTCATTTCGACTGTCGAGCAGTACGAATCGCTCTATGCAGCGGCCAGGGACACCCCCGACGCGTTCTGGCGTGACCAAGCCAACGAGCACCTGCACTGGTTCGAACCGTTCGGTGATGTCTGCCAATGGGAGGCGCCCGACGCAAAATGGTTCATCGGTGGAAAAACGAATGCGAGCTACAACTGCGTCGACGCCCACGTCGAAGCCGGTCGCGGCGACAAGGTTGCGATCATTTGGGAAGGCGAACCGGGCGACCAACGCACGCTGACCTACCGCGAACTGCAAACCGAAATCGCTAAATGTGCCGAGGCATACGAGCAACTCGGCATCGGCGAAGGCGACGTGGTGAGCATCTACATGCCGATGACGCCCGAACTCGCCATCGCGATGCTCGCCTGTGCCCGAATCGGCGCGATCCATTCGGTCATTTTCGCCGGGTTCAGCGCCGAGTCGATCGCCGATCGCAACAACGACGCCTCCGCTAAACTGATGATCACCTCCGACGGCCTGTACCGTCGCGGCAAAGTCCTGCCTCTCAAACAAACTGTCGACGAGGCTCTCGAAAAATCCACAACCGTCGAAAAATGTTTGGTCCTCCGCCGCACCGGTGGCGATGACACCCCGATGCAATCCGGACGTGACGTGTGGTGGCATGACGTCGTCGACTCGCAACCCGGCAAACTGCCCGCTAAACCGCTCGAAAGCGAAACGCCGCTGTTCATCCTGTACACCTCCGGCAGCACCGGAAAACCCAAAGGCATCCTCCACACCACCGCGGGCTACAATTTGTGGGCCCGCCGAACGTTCGAATGGGTTTTCGATCACCGCGACGACGATATCTACTGGTGCACCGCCGACTGCGGCTGGATCACGGGACACTCGTATATTGTGTACGGCCCCTTAACCGCGGGCGCAACCTGCCTGATGTATGAAGGCGCCCCGAACCATCCGGCCGAAGACCGGTTCTGGGAACTCGTCGAAAAATACAAAGTCACCATTCTCTACACCGCACCGACCGCCGTCCGCGCCTTCATCAAGTGGGGCGACGAGCACGTCGACAAGCACGACCTCTCGAGCCTGCGATTGCTCGGCAGCGTCGGCGAAGGCATCAACCCCGAAGCCTGGATGTGGTACCACGAAAAGATCGGCGGTGGCCGTTGCCCGATCGTCGACACATGGTGGCAGACCGAAACGGGCGGCATCATGATGAGCCCATTGCCCGGCATCACTCCGACCAAACCGGGGTCCTGTACCAAACCGTTGCCCGGAGTCATCCCAAAAATCGTCGATGAAATCGGCAACGAAGTCGACAGCGAAAACGGCGGCAAACTTTGTATCTCCCAACCATGGCCGGGAATGCTGCGTGGCATTTGGGGTGATCCCAAACGATTCGTCGAACAATATTTCATGGACGTTCCGGGACAATACCTGACCGGCGACAACGCGCGGCGCGACAACGACGGTTACTACTGGATCATGGGACGGATCGATGACGTGATCAATGTCTCGGGGCACCGGCTGAGCACGATCGAGGTGGAGTCCGCATTGGTTTCGCACCCGAACGTTTGTGAAGCTGCTGTCGTCGGCCGCCCTGACGACCTCAAAGGTCAGGCCATTGCAGCCTTCGTCACAACGACTGACCGCGAGATCAACGACGAGTTTTTAAAGGAACTCAAACTCCACGTCCGAAAACAGATCGGTGCGTTGGCACAACCCGACGACATCCGTTTCACATCGGCATTGCCCAAAACGCGGAGCGGAAAAATCATGCGACGCTTGTTGCGCGATGTCGCCGCCGGACGTGAACTCGCAGGCGACACTTCCACCCTTGAAGACCTCGCCTCGATTGCGCAACTACAAGAGAAGGATTAGATGGAGTCGCGTCGCTCTAACGATAGCGAGACGCTGGGAGCCCGAATCAAAACCGGTACCAATCGTCGATTGGTGTCGTGGCTGGCGGCAGCCTATCTCGTCGTGATGTTCACGACGATGATTTGGGTCACCCAAGTCTTAGATCGTTCGATGCGACGACTGGCTGGGCGTTCAATCCAGTCAATATTGGTTGGCAACGTGGCTCGCGTTCGACTGCACTTCGTCGAACTCGAGCGGGAGGCGGAACAACTCCTCGCAAAACCAGCGATTCGGCAAGCGTTCACCCAATCGCTTACCGACTTCGAAGCGAGCGACAAAGACGCCCTTTCCAACGGATCATCTGCCTACGTCGAGAAACTCGACAAACTGATTCCACCGCACCCGCGAGCAATCGGGTGGGTCCTGACAGACCGCGACGGACACACTGTCGCGTCCAATGATTCGTCACGCATCGGCACAGATTGCCACTGGTCCGATCTCAATCGAAACCATCTGCTCCGGGACGTCTCCACACTCGTCCTGCCGCCCGCCCCGGTCGACGCTCCCGTCCAACCGACGCTGATGGTGCTGTCACCGCTGATCGAGCAAAGCCAACTCATCGGCACCTTCGGATGGGTAATCAATCCTCGCGGATACCTCAGCGCCCACATGTCGATCACTCCGACGGACGCAACCTACCTGTTCGACAGACGTGCCCGCATGCTGACCCGAAGCCGATTCGAAGACCGACTGTCGCATTTCGTTTCGACCGACGTCCCTCCGGGCTCCGCCACGCCGTGGCCCCCCGTCCTCATTCGCGACCCCGGCACCTACCTCAGTTCACCGGACGAAATTTCGCCCGAGGAACTCGCCGATCGACCGTTGACCCGAATGGCAGACCGAGCGACACGCGGTTCCTCTGGCGTCGACACCGATGGATACAATGACTACCGAGGAGTTCAAGTCGTGGGTGCGTGGCAGTGGCTGCCCGAATACGACCTCGGAATGGCAATGGAGATCGATGCGGACGAAGCATTCGGCCCCGTCAAAATTCTCCAACGTGTGATCGTCGGTCTGTTCGGATTGCTCACCTTGGCCGGGCTATGCGTCGCCGGATTGGCACTGTGGTCCGCCCGACTGCAACAGCGTTTACAAGACCGCGACCAAGGTCGACGGCGTCTAGGACAATACGAACTAACCGAACTTCTGGGCGCCGGTGGCATGGGCTCGGTCTACCGCGGTCGCCATCAATACCTCCGCCGCGACGTTGCGATCAAAGTACTCGAAGGCGAAGACCTTTCACCACAATCGATCGAACGATTCCGCCGCGAAGTGCAACTGACCTCGACGCTCCGCCACCCCAACACGATCGCGATTTACGATTACGGGCAAGCCCACCGACTGTTTGCGGAACGTTCGCCCAAGGGGACACACGACACTGACAGCGTGTTCTACTACGTGATGGAATACATCGATGGGATTTCGCTGCAACAACTCATCGATTTCTACGGACCTCAAAATCCCGCCCGTGTGGTTCACCTGTTGTTGCAAATCTGCGGGTCGATTGCCGAAGCCCATGACGCTGGCCTGATCCACCGTGATATTAAGCCCGCAAACATCCTGCTTAGCGCACAAACGAACTCTTGGGATTTCATCAAAGTGCTCGACTTCGGTTTGGTCAAGGACCTCGGCCGGGTCGAAGACACCGTGGCGATCACGATGACTCGCAGTGACGCGATCACGGGCACACCACTCTACATGGCGCCCGAAACGATTCGCGATCCTTCCGCGGCGAGCATGTCGGGCGATTTGTATTCGATCGGCGCGGTGGGATACGCCTTGCTTACCGGGCAAACAACCTACGACGGCGACTCTGCGATTGACCTGTGCTTAAAACAACTCGAACGCGCACCGGTTCGTCCCGAAACCCGACTCGGACGCGTCTTGCCCAATGGCCTGCAAGACCTAATCATGGAGTGCCTCTCGCTGCATCCCGAAGCACGCCCCTCCTCGGTGAATGAACTCGTTGCCCGGCTCGACGCCCTGCCTGAATCGAGCCGATGGAACCAAGCTGACTCCGCGTTGTGGTGGGAAACGGTATTTGAAGCCAATCGCCAACGCACACCGGTTGAGACGAAGAACCCGACGCTCGCCGACCACCCTCTCAATTCAGCACCGTAGCCCAATATGTCATGGATGATCCTGACGCTCGTTTCAGCGTTGATGCTGGGTCTATACGACGTCGCCAAGAAAGTTTCCGTTCGTGGAAATGCCGTTCCCATGGTGCTCCTGGTCAGTGTCAGCGTTAGCGCGATCATCTGGACGGTGATGCTGTTGGTGCAAACCTTCCTCCCCTCGATTAAGTTCCCACGTTTGCTAGAAGTCGATGCGATCGATGGCATCGAACATCTCGCGCTTGCGGCGAAAGCGGTCCTGGTTGGCGCGTCGTGGATCCTCGCGTTTTTCTCACTTAAAAATCTGCCGCTTTCGATCGCCGCACCAATCCGAGCAACCAGCCCGTTGTGGACACTTTTCATTGCGATCGTCTTCCTGACCGAACGGCCCGCACCTCTGCAATGGATCGGCATCGCCGTCGTGCTCGGGTCGTTCTGGGCCTTATCCCTCGTCGGCGCTAAAGAGGGAATCCGATTCCGCACCGACCGCGCCGTTTGGTGGATGATCGTGGCAACCGTTTTGGGTGCATGCAGTTCGGTCTACGACAAACTTCTGCTCCAAGAATTCGGCTTGCGTCCCGCGACGGTGCAGGCGTGGTTCAGCGTTTATCTCGTCCCCGTGATGGTGCCGCTGGCGCTGCGATGGTATCGCGTGCAACAACACGGTGCGCCGGAAAAACAGATCCGCTTTGAACTGCGAACCTCCGTCCTGCTGATCAGCCCGCTGCTGCTCTCCGCTGACATGGCCTACTTTTCTGCCCTCGCCGACCCCGACGCGCTGATTTCGATCGTCTCACCACTCCGTCGCTCCAGCGTCGTGGTGGCACTGATTTTTGGCAGTCGCATGGCAGGCGAAGTCAACATCTTCCACAAAGCCGCCTGCGTACTCGGCATCCTCACCGGTATCGTGCTGTTGATGATCTAACTGGAATAGAGGTTGGACCAAGCGAACCGAAGCAATTGATCTCTCTTGACGACGATTGCTGATGAGTCCCTACGCCAGACGTCGCCTATTAGACGAATGACCACGAAGAGGCATTCAACCCCGGATCCCCCAATCCCACCGATAGGGAATGAAAGCTCCTGCAGATTTTGCGAACGGGCGGACCCGCGATGGGCAAAGCGTTTCCGAACGAGACCGCCTGTACTTTGAAATTGGCAATCCTGTAAGACGAAACAGACAAAGATCTTGTCGTTCACAATGAATCATATCCATCGCACGTCGATCGAGCGTCATGTGCGGCCGAGTCGACGCAGCGGCCATGAGTGCAACACCTGCTCTCGTTGGCGTTCAAGGGATCACCCGCAAAACTTGCTGTGCAAGCCCTTTCGATGCAGCCCGCATCAACGGATGAATTGAAACTGATACGGCTGCTGGTCAACGATCTCGCAAAGGGGAAATGTACGTCGATTCCCTGGTTCATCTGATTACCCGGACGCACCACAAAACGCTCTAGGACTCAAATTCGCAGGGGGGGTCCGCATTGCATTGACAAAGACGATGTTGTTTCCCCAAAACCGATGGTTCAGCATGTTATGATAAGCCCGATTGAACATGCATGAAAAACCAAAGCGTCAGCGAACTGCAGCGCATAGAACATCACCAACGGTGTTGCGGGCTTCTTTCCACTTGGCAAAACATCGTCTGACACCAACCTTGGCTACAAGTGATTTCACTATGAAGAAGCAACTTTCGATCGCGTCGATATTCGTTGCCACAGCGATCCTTTTCACAATACCCCTCACCGCCAACGAGCTCCCCGACCCCGACGGCAAACCTGCGGACATGACTCAGAAGGTGAAGGTTTTCATCATCATGGGCCAGTCCAACACGCTTGAAATGGGCAAGGTCAAAGGCGACGCGGAAGGCTCACTCGAGCATGCGGTCAAAGTCGAAGAACTCTACCCGTTCATGGTCGACGACTCGGGCAACTGGACCGTCCGCAAAGACGTTCGCAACGTGCACGTGATGGGCAGTGGTGGCCCCGGCAAGACGAGCGTCAAACGAAACGATTGGCTGACCGTTTCCGGCGGCAAGATCGGTATCGAAACCGGCATCGGACATCACCTCGGCAACGCTTTGGACGAACCGGTGCTGATTCTTAAAAGTTCGATCGGCAATCGCAGCCTCGGTTGGGATCTGCTTCCACCAGGCAGCCCATCGTACGAATTCGAGATGGAAGTGAAGAACCGGGAGACAAAGCAATTAGAGAAGACGACGTTTGTCTTCGCCGGCTACGGTCAGAGTCCGGATAAGTGGGAAAAGGGGACCGAGCCCAAACCGATCGGCTGGAAGGCAGGCGTGCAGTACGACGGCGATGTCGCTCGTGCGAAAGATGTGTTAAAAAACCTGAATGACTTCTACCCCGATGCAACTGGCTACGAAATCGTGGGCTTCTTCTGGTGGCAGGGAGACAAGGACCGATACAACACCGGTCACGCCGCAATGTACGAGAAGAACTTAAATAACCTGATCGCTTCGCTGCGAAAAGACTTCAATGCCCCTAAAGCTAAGTTCGTATGCGCAACTCTCGGTCAAACGGATAAGGAAAAAGCAGAGGGAAACGAAAAGCTGATCATCGACGCCATGTTCGCCATCAGTAACCCGCAAAAGTATCCGGTCCTCGAGGGCGATGTCGCCACGGTTTACACCAATCCGCTGAGCATGGGTGGTGCCTCCAATAGTCACTATGGCGGAAACGCGAAGACGTACATGAACGTCGCCCTTGGCATGGGTAAAGCCATGGTTGAACTAATTAAGAACGAGTAGATCGGATCTTCGAACGTGGCAGGCAACTCAGTCACTCAATCGGACATCACGCAACGTCATGAAAACGGAATCGATGAACGTGTTTTGCAGCGGGGCATTTGTTGTGCTGCAAACCGTAAAAGCTTTCATGACTTAAATCCGTAGTTGAGTCCACGTATCTTTTCTTAGACGGAGATCACAGAAATGAGGTGCGACAGAAATCTCGGTGACTTTCGTGCCCTCTGCGGTTCAATTGACCGCGTAGCAGTTCCGCCGGACGCTGACCGAAGGTTTCGCGGGGCAATCACTGGAAGTCCGATGGTCCAACACAGCGAAGTGTTATGTGAGCTGCGTCTCGATATCAACCGATATCGAATACGCGTGCTCGGACGATCTCAGGGCACCTCAGTCAACGTCCGATCAGAGAAGAGGGCAAACCACGGAGAACGCGAAGGCAAAAAGATCACAAGACGCACCATTTGATCCCGCCCTTGAGTTTGACCGCGTTGAAACGGAGCAGCCCCCGTCCTCCTCGCCTCAAAGCGACATGTCCGTCAGCAACTGAGCTTCCTAAACTCCGGTGAGTTGGTTGCCTAACTCGGGTTTGTGACGGGAACCACCGCGTGTCCGTGGCTCACGTTGCTCCGGCGTTACGTTCAGCGAGTGGCGTTACTGGATCGTGACCGATGGTATCCAATGTTGGGATGAGTGCGGCTGTTCAGTAAATCTCCCAGCCCGTCCCAATCGGGACTCGGCTGCACATAGTCCGGTGACTGCCCAGCGTCTTCTTCGACGACCGTCGTCTCGTTAAGGACAACTTTTCCCCGCGCAGTCTTGCGATGGACCTGCCCGCAGGATGAAACGAGGCATTCACTGAGCGTCACCGGTTCCCTGGCCTGATCATCGGTCTGCACGGCCGCCTGGCGCAATTCGTGAAAGGTTGTCCGGTGAACCATGATCGGACCGCCGTTGCACCACAGCCCACAGGATGCCCACCCGGAAAAGCAATTCTCGAGCGTGGCGGCCTTCCAGATCCGGATGTTTCTTGAGTTGCCAAGCGCCACGCAGTCGACGAGCCGGACGTCGTTGACCTTCAAGTCAAACCCGCCGTCTTGGTTGCGGATGGCCCGACAACACACGAAGCGGACGTCTGACGCATTTCCTTCGACCACAAAGCCATCGCCGTTTTTGTACCTCTTCTTCTGAAGCGGCATTCTGTTGTTGCGTGCAAGGCAGTCCTCGAACAGGAACTCCGTGTTAGCAGCGCCACCATTATTCACGATAAAACCGAATGGAAACAGTTCTGTCTTCGTCTCCCAATCGCTGTCTCCCTCGGAGCAGTCTGCCGTGCACCGTCGCACAACGACACGGTTGCAGCCTTGGTCAAAGCGAAAACCATGCTTGGTGTACCGGCGGAGGTCGCAGTCCTGCAGCCGCAGGTTGTCGCAATCGGAAAGGTAGAATCCATGCCGAAATCTTTTCATGTCCACGTCATTGAAGACCAACTGCTCACAGCTTGCTCCATTCTTGGCCGCAGGCACCAGCACACAGATCTCGTAGTCTTCGATTCGCAGCCCCTCAAAAACCACATGCCCGACACCGGGCTCAATGCGTACCGCCGTCGCCCCTTTATCCGGCTTCTCCTCCGACCAAGACGATACGAAGACGGGCAGCCCCTCCCCGCGGTCCACGCCGACGATGGTCTTCGGCGATCCCGGAACGCCACCGCTGGAGATTGTCAGCCGAACGTCTCTATACGTCCCCCCACCCAACAACAACCGGTCGCCAGCCTCCATCGTTTCGTTTACCACACTAGATAGTGAATCTTGGTCGAACGCATTCTCCCAACTCGTGCCGTCGTTGCGTCCAGCGCCATGCGGGGTCAGGTAGATCTCGGCAGCACTGACCAGACGCGGTACGCAGATGATTGCAAGGAGGATCAACGCACTTTGCGTGATCGTTGAAAACTTAGCCGTACTGTTCACTTTCTTCTCCATCAGAGGTCGTCTCGTCCGTCGCTGAGCGACCACGAAACCGGGCGGCAACGTTACGTATTGTATTCAGATGTCACCGGATTCCTGGCTCCGGCTCACCTAATTGTTCTTCAATATGCTGTTGTGGCATTGGTGTCTATTCCCAGCCTCGCGATTTGGCACACTCTTTGACGCGCAAGAACGCTTGCTTGTCCTTTCCTTCGTACGTTTTTAGGCCAAGGGTTGCCAGGAATGATGCGAACGCTGGCGTCTTCACGAGATGGTATTTTGTCATTGTATTGACTTTCGCCGTGGGCATGTCACAAAGCCAGACGAAGTTGACCATCTGGTTGGAGTCAACGTGTTTGTCCCACGCGGCGAAGATGGCGTCGATGAATTCTGCTTGTTGCTGTTTAGAAACTCTTGCTGTCCCTTCCACGCGGGTACCCGACTTCCAGGAGGTACACCGATCTGTCGCCAGCAATCTGTACCAACTGATCGGGTTCGTTGCCAATGACGCTTGGTGGCCGAACCGTAAAATCGTTATTGAGCGGATAGTAGGTGACCATGACAGCGTCAGCCAATTGGTTGATCGCTCTAATTTCATTCTTCTGCGTGTTGACGGTCGCTGGCCAAGTGGTTTTCACACCAACTGGAATGCCAGGATCTGTCGTTGCTGAGTTGCTGTGCTGTGGAGACGTCCTTTTGAGCCTGCGGGTCGGAGCAACCCACCAACGAAAGAATCCACACGATGACGAGGCGAGTGGACACGAGACTGCAAGTATTCCTTTGCTGGCCAACGGCGAGCAGAACCGAGCGACCTTCGACCTTCAATTGGTTTCTACCGCCCCAAGAACCGGATCGATCACTTGGGGTGATGCCATAATTCCATCGTCATTTGTGGCGAAAACGTTGGTCGACGGCCATCGCGATGGATCTTACAGCGGAATCTGCAAAGAGTGCAAATTCGAACACCGCGACCGCGTAACAGCTGCTCCGGGCAAAAATTTGCCACAGAGAAAATTTGCCACAAAGAACACGGAGAGCACCGAGAAGAGACGCGATAGGAATCTTGGTGGCCTTCGTGCGTTTATTATCGTGGATCGGCAGAGCGATCCACGACATTCGAGCACTTGTTCTACCGTTCGTTACTACGGCACGAGGATCTGCCCGTCTTTGAGAAGCTGCTGACTCAATTTTTCATAGGGAACATCTTGAACGGATGAATCGCCATTGATGGCCAACACCGCCGCTGTCGCCGAGGCCTGTCCGAGCATCATGTAGACCGGCTCCATTCGGATCGATCCATAGGCGCTGTGCGAAGCGGAGATACAGGTCGTCACGAGCAGGTTGGAGCATTCCTCGGCTTTGGGAGTGATCGCGAGATAGCTGATTCCATAAGGACCACCGACGCCCGTCCATTTTGGCGTGTCCGCGTGCAGGGCTCCGTCCGCATCGACCCAAAGCTGAGTCGGATGGCTGTCCATCCCATACGACCCGAGAGCGACTGGATCCTCGACCTTGCGTTTTTTCCGCAGCTCGTGTTCCGTCATCACCATCCGGCCCAACATCCGGCGCCCTTCGCGAACATACAATTGATGCGGGAAGTGCCCGTTGTCGACAAACTCATCTTTGGCGAACCCGAGTTTCGCGGCTCGGCGTCGGACGTTCTCCGGGACGCGTGGATGATTCGCCAGCGTCCAGAGGAAACCCTTGTGATAGCGAATGTGAGCGTCGGTGATTTCCTTGCGTTTCTCGTAGTCGGCATCCGGGTAGTCGTCGCACATGCCGATGTAGTCGGTTGAAATCCAGCCCGCCTTGTTAGTATCGGTCTTGTTGTTGGGGATGGGGTTGGAGCCAAGTGGAACGTTTCGCGTGTTTCCAGCTTGAAACCAACGCAACAGCAATTCGTACTCCGATTCGTCATATCCTTCGGGCTTTTCAAACGGCACCCGATTCTCTGGCACACTGGTTAGACAAAGCCGGTAATTGTAAGCCTGGACTCGCTTATCGCCGTCTCCATTCTTGCCAACAACATCGGGTTGAAGCCCCTTGATGATGCCACTGCTCGGATCTCCGGGGATGACATAAGGGTCCAGTGGCTTGGGGCCGCGACGAGGGGGTTCGGTCGCTTGGACGCCGTTGATGCTTTCGCCGTACTGCGAGTTCGGCTCGCGTCCGATGGTGTAGGAAACCCCCGCCTCAGCCATTAGGTCGCCTTCATAGCTGCAGTCGATAAACACCTTGGCGGCGAACTCCCGCCCTGATTCCATTCGAATGCTGACGATGTTCGCCCCTTCCTTTTTGACTCCATCGTTCAGATCGAGTCTTTCGCCATAAACGACGGGAACCCTGGCTTCTTCAAGCATCTCGTTGAGTTTGAGTTCCGCAACATGGGGTTCGAACACGAACCAAGCATCTTCCGTGACCCGGTCCCCCTTCCACTGGTACTCATCCTTGTCCTGAAACTTCCAGTGTGCCGGGTCCTGATACCAATCGCGAATCGATTGATAGAACTCACGAGTCACGCCACCGATGCTGGCTTGTTTGCCAATATCCGTGTTGCCCAAACCGCCCGACGTCATGCCTCCGATCGTTTG
Source organism: Aporhodopirellula aestuarii (assembly GCF_023701485.1). Lineage (GTDB taxonomy): Bacteria > Planctomycetota > Planctomycetia > Pirellulales > Pirellulaceae > Rhodopirellula > Rhodopirellula aestuarii. The sequence goes on along the minus strand of NZ_JAMQBK010000043.1, from coordinate 3,163 downwards.
TCCGGGTTCGATCAAAACCACACTCTTGCCCATGCGGGCAACCTGCACGGCAGTCACGACTCCTGACGCAGTCCCGCCATAGACACAAACATCCGTCGAAGTCTGCTCCGCGGAGCAGATGGACGCTACGACTAGCTGGAGAAGAATAGGAAATAGAATGAGCAAGCGTTTCATTAGGGTACGATCACTTTCCGTCATGGTCTTGTTGGATTGCCAGTTGAATGGATTCGTTATTGCGAAACAGCACTGATTGATTCGCCGCCGTTTGCGTCCTGACAACAACCAGTGCCAAGAAACTTTTCCAGGTATCGGGCCATGTTTCCTCGGCCTGCTGGGTGAGCGGAGAGCGAGTGTCCCACCCTTCAGTCGCTCGGCACCTTTCGATTGTCTGCCGTTGGTTATTTGTCTTCGGTGGCAAAAACGCCCGCTGACCGTCATGGCGATTGATCTTACCGCAGAATCCGCAGGCAGTGCAAATTCAGGCGTATCGACAGCTCAGCGCCGGCTCTGGGAACGAATCCGCCACAGAGGACACAGGGAGAGCACCGAGAAGAGGCGAGACTGGATCCTCGGTGACCTCTGTGCCCAACGTGGCTCAAACCCGCTTCCGCCCAAGTCGCCAAGCCCAGGTCCAACGCATGATGCTCCTCGACGCAAATTCGACACGCGTCTCAAGGGACCGTCGAACTCCATCCTTCGTGCTCTTCGAATCCTTCGTGGTGGTCTCATCCGAACAATAACGCACTCGTCGAACGATGGAATTTACGCCGCGTGGGGAGCCGATCGCTCGGTTTCAGGGATGTCAAAGCCGAATACATCTTTGGCTGGCCCGATGACTCGGGAAGTGTTCTCGCCGTTTTAATCGGAAGCTGTCGCCATTCGGAACGCCCCACGAGTAACTGATTTGCAATCGCCCATGGTGCTCAGTATACGGTGAGAGAGTGGGCGGAAGACCTGCCTCTCCAAAACCGTGAGTGAGGCATAGCGCACAGATGCCGCGGAAGTGGACGTGTGTCATCGACAGCGTCACCAAAAGGTGCCACGTATTCTTTTATGCCAAGTTGTGTTGTTTGCTACGGCGGCCATGTCTGGGGCGATTGGGCGGCGTACTAGATTCCATTTGCGGAGCAAATGGGCGACGGTGGGTGAGCACGAACCTGTTACGTGCTGCATGACGGATACGTTGGACACGTTCTGAAACTGCCTTACAAACGGACGTTGGGAAGCTGCACCGACCAATCGCTAGACGCGCGTTCACGCTGGTTGCGCACCAAGCATCTCCGGTGTGCGCATCTATGCGAGGAACCGATTGATTCATCCAATATGAAAGTAAGGCACCAACCTAAATTGAGCGAAGATGTCGAACTGCAACCTTCGAGTTCTTTCGACTTAGTGCCTCGCCCCCAAGTCGCACGGTCCTTAGCACAGCAGGCTGAGATTTCGCATTACGTAGAGCATTCGCTCGTTTCGACCCTAATACTTGTTTTTGCGGAAAGTGAATCGTGGCTAGAAAAAGACTGAATCGTGGTTTCACGTTGGTGGAACTGCTAGTGGTGATCGCGATTATTGGCGTGCTCGTGGGGCTCTTGCTGCCCGCGGTTCAGGCCGCTCGCGAGGCGGCCCGACGGATGAGCTGTAGTAACAACTTCAAGCAGATCGGCTTGGCGATACACAATTACCACTCGACCTATCAGCAGTTGCCGAACCAAGGCGGAGGGACCTACACCAGTACCAGGCGAGAATATGCCCCCGGAAGCAATAGTCTTGAACTATCCGCGTTGGTCGGGCTTACGCCGTTCATTGAACAGCAAGCACTCTGGGAGCAAATCTCGAATCCCTACCAAGTCCCCGCTGGGGAAATTGGTGCTGGCAACATCTACGCTCCCATGGGGCCTTACCCCGGCCGCGTGTTCAGCCGTCTCGTTACGGCGACGGCTGGTCCGTACGATCCTTACGAATCAGATGTCCCAACCTTCCGATGCCCCAGCGACCCTGGTATCGGGCTTCCCGCGATGGGACGCACCAATTACGGGGTGTGCATGGGAGACTCGGTGCACCGGACTAATTACGGGGCAGCGTACTCGATCTATGGGGTGATGAATTCGTCGGCAGTCATCCAATCCGCGAATGTCAGCAATCGAGGCTTTTTCAAGTGCCAGCTCAAATCCTCATTTCGCGATGTGCTCGATGGCTTGTCTAACACGATCGCGATGGGCGAGTTCATTACCGACCTTGGCGATGATGACAAACGCTCAAGGCATGTGAATGGCACAACCGGGGCAACGGGACCGATCAAATCGCCCGGCGGCGCGATCGCTTGCGAGTCGTTTGTCGATCCTGAGCGACCTTTGTTTTGGGGCCCCAGTGCACCATTCGCCAGCAATCCAAACGTCGACAACCGACGTGGTTATCGCTGGGCCTGGGGACTGCATATCCACACCGGGGTCTACACGGTCCTGCCTCCCAACCGTGAGTTGTGTTTCGACCAGGACTGGTACCAGTCCGAGGGATTGTGCCCACCGAGCAGCCGACACCAAGGGGGCGCTCATATCTTGATGGGCGATGGTGCCGTGAAATTCATCACGGACTCCATCGAGGCGGGAAGCCCGTCAACCCGAGCCATGGTCTCAGACGCGTCCGTCAACACGGACCCATTGTCGGTTGCCGGTTCAGCGAGCCCCTTCGGGCTATGGGGATCTCTTGGAACTCGCGCTTCCTCGGAAGTAATCAGCGAAGCGTTTTGACGCGACGCACCAACCTGTCGACGGCGTGCCTGGATCACCGGGCACGCCTGCGTGCCAACGATTGTTTTTATGTTTCCTTGTGCCGCAGAGCGACGGAATCCGATTCGTCCCTCTAGAACTGGCCTATCTTCTTACTCTTTTTTAGCCTCGAGTTCGTCATGCAGATTCGCATCTGTTCCTTTCTTGTTTTGATATTGTCGGTGGTAGGCTTCGCGGGCTGTGCGGACGAGAAACCGGCCCGAACCTACAGCGCGTCCGATATCGAGCAATTGCTGAAGGAACATCCGGAGTTAAACGATGCACCGCCGGAAGAGTTTCGCGTCAAGGGAGAAAGCTACGATTGACGAGAAACGCGGCCGGCACGCGAGGAGATTCCATATCAATCTTTCTGCAGGGCCATTCTAAGCTCGACTTTTTCC
>NZ_JAMQBK010000042.1 GCF_023701485.1 Aporhodopirellula aestuarii | reverse complement strand
GTAGCGGAACGGCGCGAGCCGTCCGGTGACTCGGGACCGGACGGCTTGCGCCGTTCCGCTAAAAAAGGCACTAAAACAATCGACGTCCCCTCGCGCCGTTCGCTAAGTCTGTGAGCGGCAGGGCGTGAACCCTCCGATTCAGGCAACTCCCAAGTTCCCGTGAGACGAAGCACTAGCCTCAGTTTTCGACCGATTTACGAGGCGACATGAACTTGAGCGGGCGTTTGGACCAATCCGACCGCCGGGACACGAGTAGCCGCCGCGTTCGGGGCCGCCACGGTGCAAGCCACTTCGTCACGCACGGCGGCAGCTCGGTTCTCAGCCGCCACTGCCCGACGGCGGGCGACCAAATCGTGTCGCAACAGCACCGACTGAGCCAAATCGCCGATCGACTGGACCGGACGGCTGCGGCTCCGCGATTGGGCCTCGATCTGGGCCCGGCCATCACGGATCAACGTAGCGAGCTTCAATAAAGTGTCCTGTTCGCTCTTCTTTTCCCCGCCCGTTTGAGGAGCCTCCGCTGCGGACGACGTGGGAGCGACAACCGGAGCAACGACGGGAGCAGCCGGTGCCAGCGAAGTGGTGAGATCCGAAAAAAGGGTGAGCTGAGTCATCGAAAAGTCCTTCGCAGTCGCGGAAACAGAGGCAAACGCCGTTCAACTGCAAGCATTCTTCGCGGCCCCCGTGACACGTTTGGTCACCCCGCCAGAAACAAATCGGTTGCGTCCCTAATTTCGACGTCCACCGACTTCATGACATTTGCTCCCCAGCCTCCCTCAACCACACAGCTCTCCCCCCAAAACAACCCTCTGCGTCGCTGTACTGTGCTTAAAAACCGCGACACCTCGGTTCCGATTGCACCGAATAGACCGGCTAAGACAACCCCCTTAGGGGGACTCGCACACACGCTACAGACGCTTAATTCGCAGTTTTACCCCACTAACTTCTGGCATTTGGGTCTTTTGGCGAGCTAGACTTGCGGGTGTTAGCTAGCAAATACGCACGTCTTTTTGAAGCGAATGCGTCTCTCATCTTCATCTATTCAATACAAGCTGCCATCCAGTGCTTTGGGATCCTAGCTCAACTCGATCCAACGATTTCGATTCGACGGAAGATATGTCGGCAGACAAGTACGAACCCATCGTGGTTTCGAAATCCTCTGCCAGCACGGCGAAAGAAGACCGCAGCACAGAAACCGCCATCGACCAAGTTTTTGCCGACGAGGTATCCGTCACTGATCAACCGGCGAATGCCCAACCGATCGAAGCCGATACGACGGTCGCCCGAACGCCAACCAGTCTATTCCGTCCGCTAGACGAGTCCCGACTGGAACGACAACGATTGCACTTCAGGCAGCGTGTATTGGCGACCACAACCTGCCTCGCCAGTACGACCGGTTGGTGCATTGCTCTGAGTGTCGCAATCGTCAGTCTGATTCACGCGGGCTGCACGTGGATGGGCTACACCTTCGACACGGGACGCCCGATCGTTGCTCTCAGTGCGGTACTCGCCGTAGCCTCGATCCACTTCGTTTTGCCTACCGGGCTCCGATCCTTGGGCATGCGAATTCGATTAAACATGCCGCACAAACTGCAACGCCGGGTAGAGATGAATAGCGTTGCCGATCAATTGAAATTCCTGCGTGTCGTCTCGATCATCGCGGTCGCATTGCCACTCACGTCTTTGCTGCTTGCCGATCGACCATCGGATACTAACGCTCAGCTAATCGATTGGTTGCCCGCGATCGCTCTGGCAATCCTGTGCTTTATCGGAGCATCAATCATTCGCTTCGCCGCACTCCCCATTTACCGGCGCAACCGAGAGGCTTTCATCAAACGCAGCCTTCGGGAACACCATCGTGGCGTGGCACTGCGGAGCTTCATCGCTCAGTGGGACAACCCCGCCCGTGAAATCTATCGCACTTGCCGATTAAGTCGTCGCCTGTCATGCGTGCACCGGACCTTCTTCGTCGCCATGATTGGGTTATTCTCGGCCGCTGGTTGCCTCGCCGCTCTGATTCAAACCCCCGCGTTTTTGGGTTTCGGCGCTGTAGGAATTGCAGTACTTGCGATCGCAATTCAGTGGCCAACCAGCCATCGACTCGTGGTCTGGTCGGGCAAGATGATTGACCCTTTCTGTGCTGACCAGGACGAGTACGAAGTATACGGTTGATTGACACCTTGCGTTAAACGAGGCACGGTTGTCGAACAACACCTACGGCACTGGACTCGCATGATTCTAAAAACGCACGTGAGCTTTACGCGATCGACTTCTCCGACATCGCCGATGACATCTCGTCGTGCAGTCGAATGATCTCCCTGGCCGTCGAACAAGGGACCGCATTACCTAAGGTTGTTACGTATCGACACGATGCGTATCCCTTCGATTTCTGCTGGTAGTCATTCACCCACCGCATTCGATCCGGCAATCGCTCCGCCGACACCGGCCAAACACCTGGCCGAGGCTTGAGGTGATCGTCAATGCCGATCCGCCACGGTTTCGGTGACAAGCGAGCACGGAAACAGTTTTGGTTAAAACACATCCGAACGTAAATTGGATCCGCTCCGATCGATTGAAAGAACGCTCGCACCTCATCGCTGCGAGGATCAAACGTGTCATGCGATACCAAAATTCGCCACCCTCGCGGTGTCTCATACAAACGCATGCTCCAACCGCGATGCTGTGCGGCAGCACGTTCGATTCGCTTCAAAGCGGCCTGTTTCGGCGAGCCTTGAATCCGGTCGATCGCCCAATGCCACAGACTTCCAAAAACGGTCACGAAAAAGATCGCACCCAACAAATACAGGAAAATCGAACGCCCCTCGTCAAACTGCCATGTGACCGCGGCATAGCCGATCGAATAGATCAGCAGCGTATAGAAATACGGAGAACATCCTTCGCTACTCTCGGCATCCACATCGGCGAACAGGACATCCGGCGTATTGAGGCACAACGCGCCATAAGCATTGCGAGTAATCACCGCGTCACCATGACGCGAAACGATTTCCTCTCGGATCGGCAACCCATCCGCCCCGTTGTAGGGCACCTTGGGCTCGGCGAGCAAAGTCGGCACGCCACCAACGACTCGCTCCACCGCTTCTTCAAGTCGCTTATCGGCATGCTTTTCAGCCGCCTCCTGACTCTCGTCCGACCAGCCGAAACGCCGCAAAGTCATTTGGCGTTTCTCGTGCTTGATCGTCCGTTTTGCCTCAGCCCAATAGGTAGGGACAATCATCAGTGGTCTCGTGCAAAAGAGGAAAGCGGCAAATCAGAAACAGCTTCCCAATATCTTAAAGCACTCGCTTTCACGCGACACCCGCTCCTGGCATCCCGGATCGAACGAGGCAACGGCCGTATCCTCCGGCGCAACATCTAGATTCTTCACGCACAAGAAATAGGCCCCATCGCACGTGACATGTGACCATGGAGCCCGATGTTCTCGTAGATGAATGAGGCGTTAGCTCTTCAAGCCGCCACGTGTCTACGACGTCTCAGTCGATTGCCGCTGCGGCGAGGTCGTAACCTTGCGACGCGACGATCTCGCATTGGCGGATCTGGCCGATTTCAACAGGCGACTCTTCGCTAACCTGAGACACATACACCAGCCCATCCACGTCCGGTGCTTCACTGCGGGTACGCCCAATGAAGACACCCTCTTGCTCAGGCATCTCGGCATCGATCAAGACTTCTTCAACACCACCAACGCGGCTGCCATTCCACTCAAACGCTATCGACTGCTGCAACGCCATCAATTCATCACGACGTCGAATTGCGACCTCGGGATCGACCCGATTGGGCAACTTCGCCGCCGGCGTGTCTTCTTCGACGGAGTACGTGAAGACACCAAGATTTTCGAACTGCGACTCCTCAACGAAATCCATCAGCTCCTTAAAATCGTCTTCCGTTTCACCGGGAAAGCCAGTGATCATCGTCGTACGCATGACGAGCGAATCGATACGCTCGCGTAGTTTTCGGACGATCTCAGTTTGCAGCTTCCGCGTCGTCTTGCGAGACATGCGGCGAAGCATCGCGTCGCTCGCGTGTTGCAGCGGCATGTCAATGTACGGAACGATTCGACGTGCGTTCGCAATCGTGTCGATCAGCGAATCATCGATGTACATCGGATAGAAATACATCAACCGAACCCAATCGATCGATTCGACTTGATCGAGCTGTTGTAACAGATCGTTAAGTCGTGGTTTTCCGTATCGGTCCATGCCGTAGTACGTCGTATCCTGCGCCACCACGACGAGTTCTCGCACGCCACTGCGACCGAGCCGTTCGGCCTCTTCAATGATCTGTTCGATCGGTTTGCTGAAGTGTTTGCCCCGCATCTTCGGGATCGCACAGAACGTACACAACCGGTCGCACCCTTCGCTGATTTTCAGGTATGCGAAGTGCCGTGGCGTTACGGCGGATCGAACGGCGTCGCTCAGCGGGTTCACCGCAGCAGGCTTAAACACGGTCCGCTGTTCTTCAAGGCCGGAATACAAATCGTCGACGACGCTGACGATATCATTTCTCGCAAACACACCGACGAGCGCATCGATGTCCGGTCGCTCTTGGAGCAATTTTCCTTGCTGGCGTTCGGCCAAACAGCCGGTCACGACAACGTTTCGCAACTTCCCTTCACGCTTGAGTGTCAACATCTCATCGATCGCCGCCAAAGACTCATCGCGGGCCGAATCAATAAACGCACACGTATTGACGACGACGAAATCCGCTCCCTCGACCGAATCGACCATCCGGTAGCCGTCCGCATCGAGTCGGCCCAGCATTTGCTCAGTGTCCACCAAGTTTTTCGGGCAACCGAGCGAGACGACCGCGTAATGCCCGCGAGCTTGCGCTGTGGTCGGTTCGACTGCACCCAACACGCCAGCCTGTTCGTCGACCAGCCCGGAGTTCGCTCCCGGTGAGTTTGGAGGCGAAACGACGTTGATTTCGGGCTTTTGGTAGATCGGAAGCTGCATCGAAACGCGACGGGGTGGTCTGAAGAAAGGGCGGGCGAAAATGACTGGTCAAGCGAGCATTAGACCAGAAACGGTCACTTTGACAATTTGAAATTTCCAATTGGTGGCCGAGCAATCGAGCCGGTCGCCTTCCGATTCCCCCAGCGGTTTGCCACAATTTGGGCACTCCCCACGATTCATCTAATTCAAAGGACAGCGTTTTTCGCTGACAAAGGCTTCGCCATGCGATGGAAAGGCAGACGACAGAGCGAAAATGTTGAGGATCGCCGCACGATGGGCCGCCCCGCAGCGGCCGCCGGTGGCGGAATCGGCATTATCGTGATTGCCATCGTGATCGCGTTGCTCGGCGGGAACCCGCAGCAGTTCCTTCAACAAGCACAACAAAACCAAGCCGCCCCCGGGGCAGCCCCCGGCCAGGCAGTTGAACTCACGCCGGCCGAAAAGGAAGCCGGCGAGTTCGTCTCCACCGTCTTCGCCGATTCCGAAGACGTTTGGACTCAGCTCTTCGCCAAAAACGGGATGGAATACCGCAAGCCAACCCTCGTGCTGTTCAAAGACCAGGTTCGTAGCGGGTGCGGAATCGCCGGCAGTGGAACGGGCCCGTTCTACTGTCCTGCTGATCAAAAGGTCTATCTCGACACGTCGTTCTTCAGCCAATTGGCTCGGCAACTCGGCGCCCCCGGTGACTTTGCCCAAGCCTATGTCGTTGCCCACGAAGTTGGCCACCACGTGCAAAAACTGCTCGGCTACACCGATCAAGTCGACCAAATCCGTCAGCGTGTTCCCGAGGTTGAATACAACAAGTATTCCGTCAAGCTGGAATTGCAGGCTGACTTCTTCGCCGGCGTGATGCTGCACCATGCCGACCGGATGCACAATATCATCGAAAATGGCGACATCGAAGAAGCGTTGACGGCGGCCCAAGCGATCGGCGACGATACGCTGCAGCGTCGCAGCAGAGGTTACGTGCAACCCGAAACATTCAATCACGGCACCAGCAAACAGCGTGTCGAGTGGTTCAGCAAAGGCCTCCATACCGGCGACCTCAGCCTCGGCGACACGTTTAGTGCTGAAACACTCTAGCCGCGCCTTGCACCAGCCATCGAGGCTCACCGGCGAACGAGACAACCACCCGTTCGTTCCCACGAGTCCCCCCAAAGGCTCCTTGCCACGTCATTTACCTCTTTTTAGGTTGTGACAAAGTAGTAGTCGTTCCGCCCAACTCATTCCCTCAATCTCTGACAAAACTTTGAATTCCGCTTGTGAATCCTCGGACGGCAACACCGATGACGATATTGCCGCCCAAGACGCAATCCGCGCCGATGTGATCGCCAAAACGAAATGCGTCGTCGTCAAAGTCGGCACGCGAGTACTGACGACGAGCGAAGGAAAACTCGACCTTACCCGAGTCGATCTGCTGGCCGCGCAGCTGGCCCGCATCGCCGATTCGGGCCGGCACGTGATCATGGTTAGCAGCGGAGCCGTCGGTGCTGGTGTGGCCAAACTGGGATTGCCGACCCGCCCTGTCGGCATTGCTCGCTTGCAAGCGGTTGCGGCGATCGGCCAAGCCGACTTGATCAAGGCGTATGAGAACTCGCTGCTGCGTCACGGATATCAAGCCGCGCAAGTCCTGCTCACCAAGAGCGATTTGCGTCGCCGCAGCGGCTACCTGCACGTCCGCAACGCTCTCAACGGCATTCACGAATTCGGCGCGATCGCGGTGGTCAATGAAAACGATTCCGTGGCCGTCGCGGAGCTCAAGACCACGTTTGGTGACAACGACCGCTTGGCCGCGCACGTCGCCGGCCTCTTCAACGATGCGTTGTTGATTTTGTTGACCGACGTTCACGGTCTCTACGACGGGCACCCCGACAGCGACGGTAGCAAGAAGATTGAAGTCGTTCGCGAACTCGACGGAGACGTCATGTCGATGGCTGAAGACAAGAGTTCCGCGGTCAGCAAAGGCGGCATGGAAGGGAAATTGCGTGCATCGCGATTGGCTAACTCACACGGCCATCCCACCATCATCGGTCCTGGACGCCAAGACGATGTGCTCGATCAAATTTTTGCGGGCGGCCGGGTCGGAACACTTTTCATCCCGCCCAAACGAACCCTCCGGGGCCGACGACGCTGGATCGGTAGCGCCGCGGTCGTCCAAGGCAGCCTCTTCCTCGATGACGGGGCCACCCGGGCCATCTGCAATCAAGGCCGAAGCTTATTAGCCGTCGGCATCGAACGCGTCGAAGGCACGTTCTCGCACGGCGACGTCGTCAGCCTGATCGATCGTAATGATCAAGAAATCGCGAGAGGCCTCGTGAACTACCGCAGTCACGAGATTTCTCTTATCGCGGGCCGATCCAATGCCGAGATCGAATCCATTCTCGGCCATCGCCCCTACGAAAACGTGATCCACCGCAACAACTTGGTCTTACGCAGCCTCGCCGAATAGATCGTTCCGCTGAACACGTCACGTCAACGCGTGACGACGATGCGATCAATGTCAACAAATGAAGACGTCTGGGGCGATATCAGCTGCAGACTGACCATTTGAATTCGCGTGAGATCGAGATTGCGGGTGTCCGGGCCCGTCAGAATCTCTTCACGGCTCATTACCAAATGCGTCGTCTTGCCCGGCTCCAACGCAAACGACTTGCGACTGGTGTCGGCATGGTAATCGGCGCGGTCCTCGTCCATCACCTTGAGAACCATTTCAAGGGACGTCGGATAAGAACCGGCAAGGGTCACATCGAGTTCCAAAGTCTTCACATCCGACCAATCCGGAACCGTTTCGATCAACGTCGCCGCCGGGTGTTCGGAACGCCGGACCAAAATCCTCAGCGAGTGATTCCCATCGGTCGTGTGCTCGTCCGTTCGTTCGGCCAAGCAATCGTCGAAGTACCACCGCGTTAACTCCATCTCACTTTCAAACGACCCCAGCATTGGGAACGCTTGATGCGCCGCCACGATATCCATCCCGACCTGAACGGGTCTCGCCATCGCCACCCCGACCATGGACATGGCAACGCCAGTCGCAATCACACTCACCCAACGCCGTTGGCTGTGATATCGCAAGTTCAGTAGCGCGAAACAAATCGCCACCGCTGCGATCACGCCCAACCCATTCGCGATCGCATCATGCAGCGCCGCGGTACGGCCGGTCATCGTCTGAGCGAACTCCATCAGGATGCCGCCGAGAAACACGCACACTGCCACCAAAGCCATCCGGCCGTACCATTCGCGTCCGAACGAGTCGAGCGGGCGAAGCCGATGCCATAAGAACAAGGTTGCAATGGTGATGCTGCCAAACAGCGGCGCGTGAGCGACATCACCGAGAACCGCGCCCGCACGCCCCTCGAAGGGCAGCGGCACCAGCAACATGAAGATGGCGACAGACAACCCGACAAACGCCATCAACCCCACCGAACGGGCGGCCGCATCCTCGGGGGGGAAAGCCATATCGGGATCGGTTAACACAAGATTGCTAATGGGACACCGTTCGGAGTGAGAAACGCGACGGACGATTCAGTGTAATCTTACATTCGGGCGACACATCATGCGGTCGGCTGAAGTGGAAAAGATTCACTCAAAAGCGAACCTTCCTATCCTCACCGACCCAATCCGTGATGCCCGCCGAAACTGAACTTCCGCCAAAAAACAGCGTCCGTAAAGGCCTCTTTCCCAAAGGGGCTCTCACTCACTTCCTAGCCGACGTTAATGGCCGTCAATTTAACGACGCAGGTTCAACAACTCGTCAATCAACTGCTGCGCCGTCGTAATGACACGGCTGTTTCCTCGGTACTGGGTACTCGCCAAGACGAGCTCAACGAGGTCGTTGCCGATGTCCGTGTTCGACAACTCGAGGGCACCACCGATAGTCGTTCCGATGCCGTTTTCGCCCGGTTGTCCTGTCACGGGCAATCCGGTGTTCACGCCTTGAGCGTACAGGTTCAAACCACGAGCTTCCAAACCGGCAGGGTTGGCAAATCGTGCCAATCGCAGCTGGCCAAGGTCGCGTGATATACCGTTACTAAAAGTTCCCAGCAGCGTTCCGTCCTCACCCACCGTGAAGCTGTTCAGCACCCCCGGTGCACTACCGTCCTGACGGGTCGCCGCCAGCGTCGCATCCTGTGTCGCCAAACCCGAAACGAGCGAAAAGTCCATTTCGAACTGCAACGGCGTGACGCTCGGTAAACCTTGCCGATTGATCGAGATTGTTTCTTCCGTTGCGGTCACGAAGTTACCGTTGCCGTCGAATCGGATCAGGCCGGTACCCACCGCGATGTCATTCTTTCCTGGCACCGAATTGTCGGAGCTGTCGGCGTACCAACGATAAATGGTCGCTTCGTCTGTCCGACTCTCCAACGTGGTGGTCACACGAACGCTGATCGGAACGCCGAGCGAATCGTAAACGACAAAGTCCGTTGCGGCACTTTGACCAATTCCCTCTTGGACGACGCCGAACGCCATATTCGGTGTCGTGACTTGCCCGACATCGTCGGTCAAACGGAACGACGACAGATCGATGTCGATAGCGTTCGCTTCACCGTTATTGGAGACCAGACGAATCTTACCGTCTTGGATGTACACGCCCGGCTTGAGCGTTCCCGTTTCACCGAGGATGTTGTTTTCCGAATCGGGAATCGGGTTTTGCGAATCGACTTGCAACGTTTGGATCCCCGACGCGTCGGCGATGAAGTCCAGCAGATCCTGCATCGTTGTCGTCGCGGTGACCTCCAAATCCTTCGTACCGAGCGTGCTACCGCCCTTGCGTCCGGTATAACTGAGCGTCCCTTCCCGGAACATTTGTTCGTACACGAGCCCGTCTCGACGAAGTACATCCGTCAGCAACGTGTTGCTGTTAACCGCAGGACCGTTCATGTCCAGCAATTGGTTTGACGAATCATCCAGATCCGAAATTTCTGCGTCGGTTCGCGAATCCGTAAACGTTTCTCCCGGCGCGACGCTGCCGACGAGATAGAAGTTGTTTTGGTCACCGGAGAGGTTCCGGTAGATCCGCACCTCATCGTAGGCGGGGAAGCCGCCGCCGAGCGGCGGTGTCGGTGGCGTCGGAAAGTTCGACAACGTGATGCGTCCATCGACAACACTCTGCGGCCCGATGTAAGCACTCGGACGGCTCTCAGGGTCACCCGCTTTGTAATAGGTGATCATGTAAGTGTAATTGCCCGTCAGGTTCTCATCATTGAGCGGCGTCGATGTCAGGGCGGTGGCCCCGGTGTCGTTGTAGGCTCCTCCGCTGGCGGCTGAATCCAGCAGGAAGTAGTCGCTCCCGTTGGGCCCGGTCCGATAGATATTCACCGTCGGAAACGTGCCACCGGTCGGGTCGTTGGGCAAATTAGCCAGGTTGATGTTGCCATTTGGACCAACCGATGCGCTGATCACGTTGCTCGCCGCTGCTTCATTTCCATTGGAGTCGACTAAGGCGACACGATACCGATACGTCCCCGACCCCAACGTCCCCGCAGCTCCAGCCGTCGCGGTCGTTGTGGAAGTATCGGCGATCGGCGCGGTCGACGCATTCACCCCTGACGCATCGGGTCGCGGAACTTGATTGTCACCCAAATGCAGACTCTCAATCACCTGCGCGGCACTCGAGATTTCGCCTTCCGGGGTCAGCGTTCCTTCAAAAGAAACGTTCTCAGTCGCCTTCGCAACCGTTTTTGTACCAAGCGGAACTGTCAGCGGAGTGAGTGTCGATGTCTGCAACTGGAACTGATCATCGATTCCGTAGCCGAGCAAACGCTGACCGGTCGCATTGACGAGTTCTCCGTCACTGTTGAGTTTGAAGATCCCGTTGCGGGTGTAGAGAATTTCGCCGTCGGCAGCCTGGACCTGGAAGAAGCCTTCTCCCTGGATCGCCAAATCGCTGCTACTGCTGCTGATCTCGATCGTCCCCTGGTTGTGGTTCGCCGCGATTTCAGCGACTTGAACCCCGAGACCGATCTGCCGAGGGTTGGTCCCCCCGTTGTTCGCCGAGGGGCCGCCACCAAGGGACAGCGTCTGCAAAAACTGGGTGGCAAACACCACATCCGACGATTTGAAGCCAACCGTCTGAGAGTTGGCAAGGTTATTACCGATCACATCGATTTGTGTTTCGGCGGCACTTAGGCCAGTCAGAGCGGTCGTCAGAGCGGATTGCAAACCCACGGGTGTTCTCCTGAGACGTTACCGAGTCAGGCTCACCGATCGAATCGGCAAATCCTACCCAGTTTGAATATCGCGAATGTTCTCTAGAATCATCGTCTTTCCACCCACGTGAACTTTGATCGAACGTGCTTCGTTTTGACCATTTGTTTCCACGGTGACGCGATCAACCACTCCCTCAACTTGGCTGGAGTCTGTCGCAAGTCCCGAGACCTGTTTCCCGATCAATCCGCTCGCCGTAACGAGCTGTTGGTTGTCGGACAACGTCGTCAGCGTACCGGTCAACTCGTCGGTCGCCCCGATTTCACGGATCAAACCGATCTGCTGAACCATCTCAGAGTTGTCCATCGGGTTGAGCGGATCCTGATTCTGCAGTTCCTGAATCAGCAACTTGAGGAAGTCATCCGTCCCGAGATCGTTGTACCCATCGTTGGTCCCCGAGCTCGACGACGTCGAAGAAAAATCCGCAATGGAAGCAGCAGTCGAACTTCCGGTCTGGGAGGCAGCGGACATGGGCAACAATCCTCAAAGGAGAAAATGAAATCAAAAAATCAACTCACAACCACGACGTAACACATCCTGGTCCACAAAAACAAGAGATTCAGTCACAACCGTCAACATCTCAACCCGCCAGTCCCCTACCGTAAACTCACAAGTCGTTGGGGTGAGGGCGTCTCAAGTGTCCGCCCAAACGCAGGTTTTCAGCGAACACGGCTCAGTGCCTATTCTGGTTTCGTCGAAACCGTCGTGGCAACATTTGGCGAAGTCGTCGTTTTGTCGACAACGGCACGCTTTTCATCACATCAACGCGGCTCATCACGCCATGCCGTAGCAAGATGTTCGCCCACTGCTTTTGCCATTTGCGATTCGCTTGTCGGTCATTCTCGGGACGGCAGACTACGTAGTCAAAATCGAGCTCCGGCAAAGGATTAGCTCCCGCGATCTGCCCAAAACGGTCGGCAAACGAAGGATCGTTCACGCATGCTTCGTCCGCAGAATAGACGCTGAGCAAGCGAAATTTGGAACGAGTGAATTTGCGATTCACCATTTCCATGAATCGACGAGACTCGTTAACCAGTCTCACCATCCCCGCCTCAACGGCCGAGTCATCTAATGCCTCGGGCCCTTCATCAAACCGCCGATAATAAACAAAAGCGATCTCACGTTGCGGTTCAGCAAGAATCCCCGCTAGCCGATCAATCCTCCGGTCCAACGTTTCCAGCGCGTGCTGGTCTTCCAAGGGATTGTTGTGCACGTGAGCGATGTGGGGATGCTCCTTGAACACAACCGATTGCTGGTTTGGCCAACGAAAATGTTTCGATTGCGTGTAGGCCTCGCGGCCTCGAATCCCTTCGAAGTCACGTTCGATGATGGACGTTACCGCGTCGAGCCCATCATGTAGGTTCCACAACCAATCAAAAGGCAGACTTGTGTGACGTAGGTGATAGTGGCCGAGTATCATCGCGATGTCGCATCCGCCACCGAGCGAGATCACCATTTGGTTTCGCATTTCGCTTTCTCTGATTATTGCTCACCAAAACTCATTGCTTCACCACAGCATGTCATGCAAGGAAGCATCTCGCTCCGCGTCAGGCGAGTGGGTTTGCGAATCGAGGCAGTCCAACACGGCTCACGGGTTTGGAAAGCGACCCATCTCACTCGGCCGGAATCAAGCCTGCACACCCGCAACTAGCAAATCAACGTGCCTGGCGTCAATCAATCTTCGTGTTTCCCGGCGTGAAACAAAACCACGTTTCCGCCCGTCCGCAAACCTGTGCCCACCCAGTTGAGCTTGAAATGGAAACGCTCGATTGTCTAACTTCGCCCAATATCTTCGATTGGATGTGGACTAAAAAGGATTATCGATGGCACGTTTTCGCCAGCTTCGTCGACGTTTATTTCCCGGATGCCCAACCGGTACCGATGTCAAACGGATGCGAGCCCGGCTGCTGCGGCGGATCGGCCTTGCACGCAGCCGTGAACCGCGGATCATGGTCGACCAACCGGACCTTCATTACGGCAGCGTGCTGTCGCTGGCGATCGCAGAACAGGTAATCCAAACCGGCCATCTCACGTTCCTGCAGGTAGGCGCATTCGACGGAGCTCAAAATGACGAAATCCTTCACATCGTGAATCGATTTCCTGTCAAAGGCATCCTGATCGAGCCGCAGCCGAACGTTTACAAACGCCTGCAAGATCTTCACGGGGACAATGAAAACTTGATTCTCGTTAATGCCGCAATCGACAAGGTCAGCGGCTCGCGTCCGTTTTACATGCTTGATGGCGGAGACCTGGAGTGCGCCTCGTTCGACCGCAACCATCTGATCAAACATGGAGTGGAACCGGGGCAAATCTATTCCGAAAACGTGCAATGCCTGACGTTGCATGAAGTTCTCGAGAACGCAAACATCGACTCGGTCGACTTGTTGCAGATCGATGCCGAGGGATATGACTACGAAATCATCAAAACGATCGACTTCACCCGTCTAACGCCAAAAATCCTGCGTTTCGAATATCGCCATTTGTCCAACGATGATGTCGATGAATGCCTCGAAATGCTGTCCCAATACGGATACCGCTTCATCGTCGAAGAGCTCGATCTGATCGCCATCCGCAAGGTCTCCGCAACAACTCAATCCGAATCATCCGTCAACCGACGCGCAGCCTAAACAACGCTACGTTGATCACGCATGCCTCCGTGGGCAGCGGCATCTTGGAAAGGGTCTCATTGTGGACATTGCGAGTCATAATCGACGTTTGATTCACTATGGGAAATATGTGTTCGCGCCTTCCACGCTGCTGCCATTTCGACGCGGCGAACGCAAACACTACAATTTCGCCTCGATGGAGCAACTGGCGACGAAGTTTCCGGATCGGATCGACGTGCACGGCCTGGAGACAGCAAGCTCCGCGAAAAACGACAAATTCCCCGACAGCTACGTAGCATCCATCCGTGACGGATGGTGCCACGGTCGCAACTGCGACTGGGTGGGCATCGAAGATCAAGCTCTTCAAGAGGTTCGCTATATCGCCGGGCGTCTCCGAGCCAAGGATTTTTCGCACGGATATTTCGACCCGCGTTATCTCCGGCGACTGATTGCCACGCCGACTCGATTCCCGCGTCCCACTTACATCTCAGGACGCGTCGTCGTCCTCAATAAAGTCGCCGCTCACAACTATTTCCACTGGCTCAGTGAAGTGCTACCGCGGATTGAACTGGTCCGACGAGCCGACCTTCTCGATGCAGACGCCTACCTGATCGATTGTCACAAGTCGTTTCAACAACAATCATTGGACATGCTTGGCATTCCCCGTGAGAAGATCATCGAACCACACGAAGGATTGCTGATCCGCGCCGAAAACTTGATAGTGCCCTCATTCTATTCCGCGACCGCCCGGCAACATTTAGGCCCACTGATGAAGTCTGCACTCGGGCTGATAGATGCCGATCAGACTACCACTGCGACGCGAAGAATCTATGTCAGTCGTCGACACTCCAAAAATCGCAACTTAGCCAACGAACGCGAAGTCTCCAAACTATTGGAAGGATTCGATTTCGAAACACATTTCTTGGAACAGTACTCGATCGAGAAACAGATCCGCCTCTTTCACGATGCCCAGATTGTCGTAGGACTGCATGGTGCCGGGTTGACCAACATGATCTTCGCTCGGCCACCCCTGCACGTGATCGAGATCAGACCCAATCGCTGCGACCGCACCTGTTTCGCGGAGCTTTCCGAGGATCTCGGACACCATTTGCAAGTCGTAACGGCAGAACAACGCAAGCGGCGTGGTCCCATTGATTGCCCCCTGCCGAGTTTGGAACAGGCGGTCAGTGAGACGATCGAATCACTGCCAGCGGTGGCGTCTGCGAAGTCGTGCTCTTAGCCCGAATTGACTTCGGCTAATAATTCTCGAACAACCTCGCGAAACCGCGACTGAAACCCCTCGTGGTTCATTTCAAACCATTGCTGAGCGTTCGCACCCAGGCGACATTTCTCCCCATCAGGCATCAGCAGCAATCTTTCGATCGTCGCCTCTAACGCCGCAGGATCGACATGCCAATTGGTCCCCAAATGCCTCGGCTGTGAGTCATTCCACGGAACGACGATGCCACGTTCCTCGGTAACTAACTCGTTCATCGGAGGTCCATCGGTCGTGACAACAACGGCGCCACAGGACATCCCTTCGACGATATAGTGCCCCCACCCTTCAGACAACGAAGGACACAAGTGCACGCCGTGGCAATTTTGCATCTCGCGCAGCTCGCTGTCCTCGAGATAATTTGTCAACAGCCGAACGTTGGGCGGCACCGAGGCGGGCGCATTGGAGGCCGATTGAACAATGGTAAGTTCGGGCCATTCCGGATGGCGGGACCAGACATCGACGAGCGTCGATGTCCCCTTCAACGTGCTCTTGCCCGCCAAGTGGAAAAACCGTTGATAGTCGGCGGACACATCAGGCAGGTTTCGATCCTCTGACGTAAAACCGATATAAGTGACGGCTCGGGCGTGCTGCGAAAAAATTTCATACGCGTGCCGGGTCTTGCAGAGCACCCGATCCACATGCCGAAGCCGAGACAGATGACGCCGTGGAAACCGCTCCTGGTTTGGGATCAACGCCACTTTGCCGGCCAGAGTCGCGACGCTCCGCGGAACACGCTCGGCCATCAAATGCAGGCAAGGCGATTCGCCGCGGCTCGTCTGAAATAGCGATCTCGTCACACCACTCCAAAACGAATCGAGCCCTCGGTACTCGTTCCACGCCACCTCTACCGAATCGCGCAGGGCGTCTTCAATCAATTTGACGTCGCGGTCGATGCCGACTCCGTTTTTCCGGGCGACGATATTGACGCGATCAGTTGCACGGTTTGGCTGCAATTTTTCGATCTGAGAAGCATTCACGCGGCTCGCACCTTCGGTTGGCGTAGTTCCGAGTAGAGTCCAATCGTGGCGTCCACCATCCTTGCCGTTGTGAATCGGTTGATTGCAAATTGACAGGCATCGTCCAGCGATTCCGCGTTCGTCGGATCGGCGAGCTGATTGTGCAGGGCGTTCGAAAGCGACGACTCGTCGCCCGCTTCGAACACGCACGCATACGGCCCATCACTCTGCATCCGCGGGTCGATCCCCAGAACGTCTCGCAAGCCACCGACCGCCGTCGAAACAATTGGCCTGCGCAACATCATGGCAGCGGCAACCGTCAGACACAGCCCCTCGTTGTAGGAAGGGTGAGCGACCACATCCGCGGCAGCGATCAGCGATTCGGCATCATTGCGAAATCCCAAAAGCCGCACGTCGTCGTTTAAGCCGAGTTCCCGAATCAGTGACTCGAGATGCTCCCGTTGATCACCTTCTCCCGCGATCACCGTTCGAACTTTGAGACCGTCCTGTTTTAACCGGTGCGCCGACCGGATCAGGGCCTCATGCCCTTTGCATTCCAATAGGTTGCCAACCGCCACGATCAGTTTGTGGCTAGCGTCAGGCAGGAGCTCGCACCGCAATCCAGCCACGTAATCACTAGAGACATTCGGACGACTAATCGCGGCGTGAATGACACTCAGCTTGTCAGCCATCACGCCTCTTTGCCTACACGCATCGGCAACGGCGTGGGAAACGCAAATCACCCGATCAGCCACACGTGAGTACTTAAAGACGGATCGGATCGGGAACATCGTATGGCGGATGCCAATCACGCTTAACCCGCCGATCCCCTTAGCAGCGACTCCTAGCCCAGTCAGACAATGGGAGTCATTGCAGTGCACAATGCTGAAACTCTCGCGGCACAGCCATCGACGCAGACCCCATAGTTGGAAGGGATTCCGGCCCTTCCAATCCAACGTCCTTACCGGAAACCCCTCGTCGACTGCGTTGTCGTGCAAAGAACCGTTGCTCCGGGCGACAAAATGAACATCGGCACCTCGATCCCGAAGCCCCTTCGCCAACGCCATCAGATACACTTCGCCACCGCCCCAACCGGACTGAGTGGAGCCAAGCACGATCGACTTGCGAAACTCTGCGTTTCGGCGATCGGCCCCCTCAGCACGTCCGTGGATCGCGATGCTCATCTACGCTGCGTCCCTCACCCAGTTCTCCCAAACGAACGGGTACTGGTAGGTGATCGCATGGGTCTTTGCGAGCGCCGTCTGAATCTGCTTCATGCGACTGCGGGCATGGGGCACAAACCAATGAAACTGAACTTGAATGTTCTCAAATACCTCAATCAGATTCGTTTCAATGAGATGCTCGAGCAGATCGTATTCCCCGCCTTCGATATTGAGCTTCAACAGGGCCACTCGACTGATCCCTCGTTCCTCGAGGAAATCGGAAACCGACTTCAAGACGCACGTCTCGCTTTGGGACCCTGACACAAACTGCGACGTTGAGTCGTCTGAGATCCCCAGCGAAAAGGAACCGTCTTCCGCGGAAAGGCCACAGCAATGGGCGTGCACACGGTCGACATCTACGAACCGGTCCGATATCTCGGCGCAGTAATTCGAGATCGGTTCAAACACATGTATTTCACAGCCGAACTTATCATAGATTTCGGCAGCCCAGTCGCCTCGGTAACCACCGACATCAAAAACAATATCACTCGCCTCCAATTGATACTCGGTGCGATGGGTTGTGTCGCCATCGTTGGCAACCCACTGTCGATGACTACGAGCGTGAGTGGCAACGGGGATTCGGTCTCGAATGCCGATCAAGCTGAGGAATGAATCGGCGCGTTTCGCAACACTACGGCTGATTCGATAATTTAATAATGGTGATGTCATCGTTTACTCTACGCTCCGAACGAATTGCCAGTTTGCAATCAAATTGGTATGACGAGTTGCTCAGGCAGCCACTCGGGAATGCTTCGTCTTAATCTCACGTTCACTCACCCACCGTTCACATCCCATCGAATCGCCGTTGAGGGTCCCGGGATGGAACCACGGATCGGGATAATAAACTCGACGGTTTGGTTCGTTGCCACCGAGATAAGCCCCCCACCAACTGAACGAGCTATTGGCGATGATGGCGTGATCGCACTGACTCATCAGGTACATATCTTCGTAGGCAGTCGTGGCGTCGTTGTGGGTAACGGGATTTAATGGGACACCGACGTCCAACTCGCTCAGGCACCACGGAATATCATTTGAGAAGAGGAACACCTTCAAATCGCAAAACCGCTCCCGCAGATCCGTCAAGCAATTTCGATAATAATCCGCATCCAAACAGCGATAGATTTTGCTCGACTCCGAGTTGGTGACATAATCGCCACGACGAACATGGATCGAGACGCTCACACCTGACTTGATCTGATCGAGCGTGTGGCACGAAGCATCGGACAGTGGTTTCTTCAAAGCGAACTCCCGTTTGAGTTCATTCAGTACCCCGGGAAAGAACCGTTCGCTCTGCCAATAGCCATCCAAATAGACATCCGACGCCTCAGAAAGATATGTTGGCGAAAAGCCGAACGGCTTCTCTCTCCGCAGTTGCAAGGGACGCTTATCTCGAGGCAGAATCGTCCCGACGATATTGGCGAGTGATTCCGTCCATCTTGGCTTCCCTCGATACCGATTTGGAACACGTGCCATCTCGGTAGCAGGCAATCTCGACGCGGTGATATCAAACTGGTCAATCGCAAGCTCATGGAGCGTGTAGCTTTCAAAACCACTTACATCCAGAACGAGATCTTCCGATGCGTTTTTGGCCAGATAGTACCCAAATGCGTACTGAAACATCTGATTGCCAAGTCCACCGAGTAGCCGTGTTACGATCATCGAACCTAGGCCGCCTTGCTTGTTTTGACTGTTTGAACAGATTGGCGAACGGCATCGTCCACCGTGCGAATCATTCGCTCGAACATCACGTCGTCGAACACCGGATTGAGACCAACATAGAAACTTCCGTGATGGATCTCTTCTGCACCGGGGAAATCGGAGGGATTGAGATCGCCGATCAGCTTTGCGGCGGGTTGACGGGCCAGGTTTCCCGTCACAACAGGCCTGGTCTCCACACCCGCTTCTTCCAATCGGTTGAGCACGTCAACACGGCAACCGGAGGCCGCCCCGGACAAGCGAACGACCGTGGCAAGCGGACAGGATGTCCCCTCGACGGGCATCGAAACGCGATCTAAGAGGGGCGTGCTATCGATATAATCATCGAATCTCTTGGCAAGTTCGCTCCGACGTTGATTCATCGCATCGAGCTTTTTCAACTGCTCGATACCAAACGCGGCGTTCAGTTCGGTAGGGCGGAGGTTGAAGCCCCAGTTGATGAATTGAAATCGCTGGTCCACCGTCTGCTGGCTCACCGGAATATGGGCGCGAGACCAACCATGGGCTCGCAAAACACGAAGTGCTTCGGCGTCCTCATCGGAATTACAGATGATCATCCCTCCCTCCATCGTGGTCATGTGATGGGAGAAAAAGAAACTGAATGTCCCGCCGATCCCAAAGTTACCGACATGCCGGTCGGCGAACTTCGTTCCGATCGACTCACAACAGTCTTCGATCAGCAACAAACCGTATTCGTCACAGATGCTCTGCAGTTCCTGCATGTCACAGGGATAGCCCATCAAATGCACAGCGAAAAGGCACTTGGTATTTGGAGTGATTTTGCGACGCAGATCATCGAAATCGATATTAAGCGTTGCGGGATCCACGTCTACCAACTTGACCTTCAACCCGGCCATCAAGGGTGACCAAACCTGAGTCGGCCACGTCACGGCGGGAACCAAAACCTCTTCCCCCGCCTTCATTCGCGGATTCATCGGATTGACAAGATGAAATGCGAGCAGCAGATCCGCCGACGATCCGCTATTGACCATCACCGCATCGTGGGCTCCCGTAAATTCAGCAAAGCCTTTTTCGAAGTCTCGCGTGAGCCCACCCATCGAGGTTTGGTAGTCACACATGCACCGCATCGCGGCGGCAATTTCTTCTTTCCCGAACGTCGGCAACGTCAACGGGAACCAGTATTTGCCCCGCCCCGTCTCCGGCGACTGAAGATTTTCATCCAACCACTGGTCTAAACTGGCACTTGTATTGGTGTTCACGCGACTCTCCGTGTCGATTTCTGAATGGTCACATCGTCCAATGATTTCTCACACGCTCCACTGAGCGTGCGATATTGGGCGACCGTTTGGCGAATTCCATCTCGCAAAGATACGCTGGCTTGAAAGCCCAACTCATGCAAACGACTCACGTCGGTGCATTTCTTGAGCATGCCGTCTGGACGACTGGTATCCCAGCCGATCTTACCTTGGAACCCGGTCTCTTCAGCAATCATGCTGGCGAGTTCCGCGATCGAAACATCAGTCCCAGAACCAAGGTTGACGATTTCTCCGTCAGCGGCTTTTTCAAACAAAAACAGCATTCCGTCGACGACATCATCAACGTGGATAAATTCACGTCGAGCGATTCCTGATCCCCAAAGAACGACTTCTTCCGTGTCGTTGGCGACAGCATCGCTGAACCGTTTGACCAACGCACTCAACACGTGGCAACGGCTTAGATCGAAATGGTCGTTCGTGCCATAGATATTGCAAGGCATCGGCAACACGCATTTCATTCCGTGTTGCTGATGATAGCTCTGAGCCAATCTCAGTCCCGCGATTTTGGCGAGTGCGTAACCTTCATTGGTTGGCTCGAGCGGTCCGCTGAGAAGGTGACTTTCCTTCATCGGCTGGGGACATTCGCGGGGATAGATACAGGTGCTTCCCAGCAACAACAACTTCTCAACGCCGGAACGATGACAAGCGGTGATTTGATTGACGATGATCTTCAGGTTGTCGGCTAGAAAGCCCGACGGATCGGCGATATTTGCAGCGATCCCGCCCACCTTGGCGGCGATTAGAAACGCGTAGCGTGGTCGATTCCGATCAAACCAAGCGTTGACCGACTGCTCGTCACATAGATCGAGCTCCTTCCGCGTGGGAACAAGAAGATTGGTATACCCGGCGGACTGGAGCTGCTCCACCAACCGCGTACCAACCATGCCCGTGCCACCGGTCACGAGAATTGCGTCATTTTTATCCACAGGAAATCCGTTTCCTTTGGTGTGGGAAATTAAATCGAAAGACGGATTCTAAACAAGACTCGAGGGAAACAGATAGGCGAATTTCTTCATCAATTTTGATTTTGGAAACCAACCCGCATTTCCTCAAAAACCCTGTAAAAAGCGAACCCGAATCGATTTGAGCGGTCAGGCGGCCCGTTTGATTTCAGGGACTTCTGGCAAGGTATTGTCTGCCCCGCGGAGCCGATATGTGGCCGAACGCAATGTCGCCTCCACCGTGATTCGCCACGTCAGCAGGCTCAGGGGCGCGGCACTCCACTGCCGAGCCAAATGCTTCAGGGCGACCCCCCATTGGCCGTTGCGTGACGCCTTGCGGGCCCATTTATTTGGCCCCGATGGAGACCGACGAGCCATGCAGCGTTCAACAAGGCTACTCGGGAGCTGCAGCCCCCGACGCTGATGGGCCTCCTCCATGAGTGCCACCAATCGCTCACGCCGTTTCTGCCCCACACTCCACGTGCCGCTCGAACCGTGTTGACGATAACACAGCAGCACCTCAGGGAGATTCGCCAGCCGACCGACCTCCGCCATCCGCAACCACAAATCCAGGTCTTCAATCCACTCGTATTTCAGCCGATACCCGCCGAGCGAGTCCACGACTTCGCGTCGCATCATCACCGTTGGGTGCGCCATGCCCGTTTTTGTCCGCAACATGTCGCGTTCAATGGCCTCGTGCGTCGAGCCAAATTGATCGACCCCTAACGCCTCGCCATCGCTGTCGAGTTCAAGAATCGCGGCACCCACCGCGACGACGTCCGAATGCGAATTGAGAAACTCACGCTGCAACCGGAACCGTTCGGGCATCGCGATGTCATCGGCGTCCATCCGTGCCACCAACGGCGCCGTGCATTGAGACAACCCCGCATTCAACGCCCCAACCAAACCTTTGTTTTCCTGACGAAAAACCGCGACGCGGGAGTCCTCTCTGGCCAACGCCGCCAAAATGTCCGACGAGCCGTCCGTACTTCCATCGTCAATACAAACGATTCGAAAATTCGGATACGTTTGCTGCAAGAGACTCCGAACCGCCAACTCGAGATAGCGTTCAGCGTTGTAAATTGGCATCACGACATCGATGTCACTGGGTTTCATTTGGATGTCCTTAGTGTTGCATATCACGAACTCACAGGATTAGCAGTTCGATTACCCATGGCGAGAAATGAGTTTTGAGACGACGTCGTCGAACGCCACTTTTCGCTATGCGGCCTTACGGAAAACACGAGAAAGATTGGAAACTCCGATTTTGATACGGTGTTTTTTGGGATAGACCGTGAAAGTCTGCTTAGGTCCCTGCACCATCTTCTCACGCAGCAAACCGACGAGCATGGGAAACAGATTCAATTCATCGAGCACCGCTAGCCGGGCGGCCTCGGCCTCATGCCGACGGACAACATCCAGATCCGATTGAATTCCGTCGCAGATGATTTCAATCGCCTCATCGATATTGAAAATATCAATCGGTTGAAAACTCCCCTCCGGAAAGAAATCAGTGGCATTGGGGGCACCGAAATAGAACGGAAAGCAGTGTCCCAAAAATGCGTCAGAGAGTTTCTCCGTGATGTAGTTCGGACGCGACGCATTCTCCATAGCGATGTGATATCGATAGTTTCCCAGGGCCGCCCATTTGTCGGAGATGGATTGGTGACCACGTCCATAAATATGAAACTGGTCTCCCAAACGCCTCTTCAAATGCTTCACAAATTCCAAACGTTGCCGGTGAGCGGGCGTCGTCGCCTTGGCTGAAATCGCCACGCTAATCAAGCCGCTCTTTTCAGGACGCGGCATCGCATGCAATGCGTCGTAGTCTAAAACCGGCGCAAATCCATGGTCGGAATCCACGCCGACGTGCCACGGATGTGACTGCTGCGATTCAATGAGCCCGGGATGTCCCGTTGGATGACACGTCTGAATCCACCGAAATTGATTAAGGAATGTCGCATTGAACGTACGAATTTCGGGCGGTTCCCACGACAGAAAGAACGTGTTCTGCGGACAACAGGTCACCGCCATGCTGGATACGGGATTATCCAAGACGACACACGCGTCGACGTCCTCCGCACTCGGTCCCATGACGAACTCAAAATCTTCCCAGATACCGAGCGAACCGGGGGTTTGTCGTAGGAGAGGCCAGTTCGGGCAACAGCTCGACAGTAGTACTCGCGGCATCGGGGGCTCGCCTCGCATTAGGCATAGGGGGATCGTCGTGGTGCGTCGCGACCGGACGCTAGCAAAATGCCTAACTTGCCATCAAGGCGAGTCGATCAGCCAAAGTTGGGATTTCGGTTAGACGCTTGGTCTGATGGCTAGCCCGCTAGATCACTCGCTCGATGACCGCGAGACGGTTGGTGGCTTCTTTGGTAAGCCGGGCAAGTGAGCGGAGATACGTTTGTTCTTCTCGAAGTGCCGTGATGAAATCGCTGTCGCGGCGGTGGAGCTGGTGAGGGCCCAATAGCAAGGCGGCGTCCCGGTCGAGGCCGTCGTAGGCGGGGTCGTGGTGGCTTTGACAGTTTGCCGGGCAATTCTGTGATTTTTCGAACCGCAGGATCACGTACCGCCAGTGACCGTGGGCGATCCTCTCATCGGCGAGGTTGTAGTGGCTCCGCAGGGCCCAAGCCCGCACCAATTCCGGTCTGCGATTGGGCTGCAGAATCGCGGTGACGGGGACGCGGTCCGGATACGCCTCCAGGATACGGACGATCGATTCTCCTCCCATCCCGCAAATACTCAGACAGTCGGCTTCTCCGCTCGCGATTCCGGCCAGCCCGTCGGCCAACCGCACGTCCGCGTTGCACCCGGCAAGCGTCGCCTGCGAATTTGCGTGAGGGCGCACCTTGTTCTCGATCGCAATGCCACGTTCGATCCGGCCCGATGCCAGCAACGCTTTGAGCAAATGCCCATGATCCGAACCGATATCGGCGTGGGTGCCACAGCGGATCTGGCACGCGACGGCTTTGAGTCGTTGATCGAGGTGCGGCACGACGGCAGTTAAAATGAGAAGTAGATAGTGGCAATCAACAACAATTCAGGTCGTCGCATGTTGGGCAACCGGGTCCGACGGGATCGATTCGAGAATCAAATCTCTCGCCGCAACCGGGGTCTCGCTCAGTGAAACCCACGGCCCCGATGCGTTCTGAATCGATGTGGCGATTGAATCCGAATCATCAAATATTGCAAAGAGCACCTGCCCCTTTTTCACCGCATCCCCCACCCGGACAAAGGTTTGGATCCCCACGCGGTGATCGAGCTTTTCGCCACCCCGCTTTCTTCCGCCTCCAGCCGCGATGATCGCGTCCCCTATCGCCGGACAATTGATTCGCTCAACAAATCCATCTCGCTCGGCCAAAAAGTCGCGTCGCCGAGCCACTGGCAGCGGACCGTTCAAATGTCCCCCCTGCGCAACAACCATTTTTTCAAATCGTTCCATCGCATGTCCACTGGCTAAACGTTCTCGCAACTTCGTCTCGGCGGTCGCTAAGTCGGCCATCACTCCAGCTTGAACGAGTGCCGAAGCGGACAACGCGATCGTCAGCTCACGCACCGGACTGTTTAACTCGGAGGATCTTTGATCGGACAAAACCGCGATCGCCTCGTTGACCTCGATCGCATTCCCGATCGATGCCCCGAACGCGTCTCCCAAAGGTTGATCCATGTCCGACAAGATGGCCCGCGTCGGCATCCCCGATTGCTCGCCAACGCGAACGAGACTCTCGGCCAATTCGATCGCCTCACCGTGAGTCGGCATGAATCCGCCACTGCCGACCTTGACGTCCATCACGAGAGCGTCGAGCGACGCGGCAAGCTTTTTGCTCAGGATGCTGGCGGTGATTAACCCGACTGACTCCACCGTCGCGGTCACGTCTCGCAACGCATACAAACGCCGATCCGCCGGGGCGATTCTCTCATCCGCTCCGATAATAAACGCCCCCACCTCGGCAAGCACTTTGGACGATTCTTCGATTGACAATGAGGTCTGAAAACCTTCAATCGCCTCGAGCTTATCCAACGTGCCCCCGGTCCGGCCGAGTCCCCGGCCACTGATCATCGGCACATCACAGCCGAGGCTCGCAAGCAACGGAGCAAGGATCAACGATACCTTATCCCCTAAACCGCCCGTGCTGTGCTTGTCGACCCGCGGACGATCGCTGACCCGTGGCAAGCGTGTGCCACTAGCGAGCATCTCGTTCGTCAAACAAAAAATCTCATCCGGAGTTAACCCGCGAATGCAGATCGCCATCGCCATCGCCGCCATTTGAGCGTCAGTGACACTGCCATCGCAGAAAGAATCAATTAAGAAATGCCATTCGTCAGCGTCCAGAACTTTGCCGAAGCGTTTTTTGCGAATCAGATTCGTGCACAACATGCCGTAGACGCCTCAAATTAGGATTGCCGCTCTGGGCAAACGCATGACAATGCCCCCTCGGCCGCTCCGCCACATCGTAACACTGATTGTTGATCATCGCAGCGAACCGTTAAGATTGCGTCTCTGCCGAGTTTGCACCGCCGCCACACAAAGGATCTTGAAATGGATTTGCGTTCGCTGATGCTGCGAGAATTCGATATCGAGTCGGCTTCCACCCGCAGCGTGATCGAAATCACCCCCGACGCGTTAATGGATTACCAAGCCGACGAGTCACTGCATTCGATTCGATGGAACGTCAGCCACCTCGCCGATATACCGAGTTGGGCGAACATCATTTTGCGTGAAAACGTGTTTGACGTCGCCCCTCCCGACGGACCGCCCCACACGACGCCTGAAATGGCGACCGTCGCAGATGCTCTTCAAGCGTTCGACAAGAACATCGAATCGGCCAAAGAAGTCATCGCGGACTTCTCGCTCGATACGCTCGAAGATGAGTGGTCACTGCTCGTCGGTGGGCAGCCGGTCCTGACCCAACCTCGCTACATCATCTATCGAATGTACATGGTCAGCCACGTGGCACATCATCGCGCGCACTTGCTCGTCTACCTTCGCACCAACGGCATTGAAACGCCGCATCTCTATGGTTGATCCTATCGCGGTGATATCCATTCACGTCGGAAAGCCTCGCAACTTCTCCGCGGAAGAAACGGGAAAAGACTGGACGTCGGCAATTATCAAAGATCCCATCTCGGGGCCGGTCCGCGTCCGCTTCACCAATATCGAAGGTGACCAACAATCCGACCTGGTTCACCACGGCGGTCCCGACAAAGCGGTCTTGGCGTACCCGCAAGCCCACTACAAGCACTGGTCGAGTGAATTCCCGCAAATCGATTGGGCGGACGGCTCATTCGGCGAAAACCTCACGCTCGCGAGGATCACCGGCAAAGAGGTTTGCATCGGCGACATTTTTAAAGTCGGAAGCTGCGTATTGCAGGTTTCACAGGCGCGTCAACCGTGCTGGAAGTTGTCGACACGATGGGGCGTTCCCAAACTAGCTGTACGTGTCCAACAAACCCGAATGACGGGCTGGTACTTGCGAGTCCTTCAAGAAGGCGAAATCGAAGCCGGCCAAACGATGACACTCACCGAGCGACTCCATCCCGAGTTCACAGTCGACTTCGCCAACGACGTCATGTTCGCCAAACCACGGCGTAGCGAAGATGACCGCCGTCTCGCCGCCTGCCCCGAACTTTCCAAGTCCTGGCAAGTAACACTCGACCGATAATCGCTCATCCAAAGCCCGCATCCC
The DNA here is from genome assembly GCF_023701485.1 of Aporhodopirellula aestuarii. Classification (GTDB taxonomy): domain Bacteria; phylum Planctomycetota; class Planctomycetia; order Pirellulales; family Pirellulaceae; genus Rhodopirellula; species Rhodopirellula aestuarii. The sequence goes on along the minus strand of NZ_JAMQBK010000042.1, from coordinate 79,085 downwards.
AGTCGACGCCCCAGCCATCTGCATCAAGTCTAATGGCGGAAACGGTGCGTGGACGGTTGAGCCACCGAGATCACAGTGGTCACCGAGAGTCCTGTCTGCCGTCTTCTCTGTACTCTCGGAGTCCTATGTGACTGAGTCGTTTCGTGAGTCGATGTTGCGTTAAACCTGTATTGCCGGCGGGTTCTGCGTTAAGATCAATCGTCCTGACGGTCAGCCAACACGCCCGTCGTTCTTTTACTTGGAGAATCTCAACTTAATGGCACTACCGATCGATCTGTGGCTCATCCATCCCGAGGCAGAAATGTGCGATGCCTTCCGTGATCGCTTTGACGGCCTGCCGCGTGTTACGGTGATTCAATCTCGCTTCGAAGACTTGCCGCCGCACGATTGTTTCGTCACTGCTGCCAACGCCTTCGGGATCATGAACGCTGGCATCGATGCGGCCGTGATCCGATTCCACGGCGAGGATCTGATGCGCCGCGTGCAAACGCGAATCATGGATGAGTATCTCGGCGAGCAACCCATTGGCTCGTCATTCATTGAACCGACCGGGAAACCCAACTATCCATTCATAGCTCACTCGCCGACCATGCGTGTTCCGGGTTCAATCGTGGGCACCGACAAGGTGTATGCGGCAACGTGGGCATCACTTCTTGCCGTGTATCGCCACAAAGCATCGAGCCAAACGCAGATCGAAACGGTCGTGTTTCCTGCCATGGGCGCTGGCTTTGGTGGCGTGCCGTACACTGAGGTCGCCCGGCAAATGGCTGTTGCCTACCGTCACTATCTCAATCCGCCCCACCGCATGGATTGGGACATGGTTGCCGGCCGACAACGCGCGATCCATTACGATGGCAAACGCCAGGTCACGCGATGATGTGATCGAACAGATGAAATCCTCCACGGACTACCTTCTGGACTACAACCAGCCCTCGTCTCGCGACGTTGAGAACGCAACGAGCACTTTCTGATCGGCTGCGACATCAAACTTGGCAGCGTTTCGCAGCAATGCCGTTGTCATCGGAGCAGGGAAGCAATTGCGTCTTTTCCACAGCCTCTTTCTCCACGGTTTGATTTGCATCCACTCAAACCAGCAGGTCCGCATTCAAACTCTCGCGCAAGCGAAAAGAATTCGATCGTCAGTCCAACCAAGGGTAGGATGTTGATCGAGTTCATTACGCCAGATAACAGATAATCGACGCGGAGTGGCCGACGACGTGAGGTTTGCACATTGGCTGCATGGTTAATAGTCGCAGAACACACGCTACACGACCGCAGTGAAGGCACAAACTCCGACGATCGTCTTCTCTTGCCACACGCGAGCGTGCCTTTCATCCCTCTTTCTTAGTCGCGCACGCAAAGCCTGAACCTGCGGGACTAGAAGTTTCCAGCGATATAAAGCTAAAATCTTGCAGTGCGCCCGAATCCACGATACGTCACAAGCTGAAGTTGTTTGACCAACTAGACAGCGTCACGTTCTGGCAGACGAATCGGAGTTTTTGCCTCTCACGTAGCTGAGTTTATCCGAGGCTCCGAAAGCAGATATCGCCAGCCATTCTCGGTCGCGGAGAGATCGAGCTACGTGAAAAGTGACGCTATCCAGCTAAGATCCACTGCCTTGAATGAACCTCGATGACGACACCGGACATTCCTCCTGACGTCCAGCCGTATTCCGCGTCTGATATGCCACTGGGCTCTCGGGAGCGCGACCGCATCCAAAGGTCAACGCAAACCCTTCTCCTTCTCTCGCTCTACGCGACCGTTGCGTTTGCATCTGCCTTCGGCGTGTTTCACTACGACAGCGCAACCGCTTACTGCGTCCACTCCATTGTTTTCGCCATTGTTGGGACAACCTGGGCAATTAATGACGCCCGCATACGTGCAGTCACGTTTCATCCCGTACTCCGCATGCTTCACTTGCTATTTTGCCCAATTTCTCTCGTACTCTATCTCGTCGTTACACGTGGATTCCGCGGACTTGGGATCGCGGCCCTCCACGGCATCGCCATGATCGTTGTTGCCAACATCGCATTCTACAGCGTTTTTTGCGCAATCTATTTCACCGGCTACTGGGATCTGTACGACCCAATTTATTTCGAGCCCTGAGCGTACCCTAGCGTTTGGTGTTGCCCCGCGAACCGTAAACGAAAGCATGCGTTATCTGACACTACCGATCATCGTCGCGATTTCGTTGGTGGGCTGCGGACAGAAAGCTCAGAGTTGGGAATCAGAATTATTTTCCCTGGAAAACGCGAACAAAATCACGCTGGTCTATTCATCAATATTGCTTGATGGTGGAACGACCACGCTTTATGCGATCGCGGATTCAGGGCAAAGATGTTCAGTACGTTTGAACCAACACGTCATCGAAACGTCCGCCGATCCTGCTCGTCTCTTTTTCAACGACGAATTAGTTGAAGTGCGTTCCGAAGAAGAAAGACGAATCCTGGACCTGCTAAAAGAAGCTGACATTCATCCACTCACACCCGAGTCCGTTCGCCAAATTCTCGCCAGCCCAGCAGGATCCAAAGTGGAACTTGAGATGTTCGCTGTAGACGCGTCAGACACGATCATCGCACAGTTACGCGATTCGGTCGTGACGTTCGTTGAATCCGATGAGTATGCCTCGGTTGCTCTCAACGATCTTCCCGAGACTTGACCGACGTTGGCGGGGCGCCAATTTCAATAGCGGCGGAATTCGCCTGTTCGGCGGGGAACGCTTTCGCCTCTCGCTCGATCGTCGTCAAGCTTTCTACGCCTTCCCCGACATCGACCACATTCCATTTCACGCGGGTCGAGAAAATGGCGTTGCGTCTCGAATGCGTTCGAGCGACGCAACAGCTAATGTGAGCAGTTGGTTTCCGGACAAACTACAGTCCCGTTTCTTGGATCAGGTCGAGATAGTAGCCCGGGATACAGGGGAGCAGCACAAGTCGCCCGGTCGCCCCTTCGCAGAACCCGCGTTCTTCAGCTCCATAGACGGAGTGCGGTCGACAATTGGGGACTAACAACAAAGTCCAAAAGGTTGGTTGGCGTGCTCTGCAGTCCATTGAACTGGACTGCCAAGGCGCAAGATCGGAGTAACGTGGCAATTAAGCGGGGACGACGAACTAGCCGTTTGGTAGACGATTGCGGATGATTTTGGTTGTTGGGTTTCCCGGCATGATGGTGTCACACCACATTTCGTTTTCGAACACATAGCGTACTTGGATCGCGATCGCCTGGCCGGCAACAAACGCCGATTCCGCTTCGGCGAGTGACACCGTACCGTCGGTCTCCGGCGTGCGCATCTGGACATGCCGAACGTCGGCACCGGCGGCGAGATCGGCGAACAACGCCCTCACTTGATCCCCCGCCCATTCGGCCTGAAGTATTTCGGGAAGCGGTTCATTGTCGAGCATGGAGACGAGCTTGTTATCGTGGAGAGTAGATCGCGGAGCGGGGTGACTCGGTCGCGAGCGTGGGCGTCTTTGCTAAATCCCAGGGCGAGAGAACGCGGGCATCAACAGGATAGCGTTTTCGGGCGCAGGACATACGTAACGACAGACGCCACATCCGGTGCAAATGTCTTCGATAACTGTTGGCTTGCCATCGCGCACGGTGATTGCTCCCTCTACGGGACAACGCTCGCTACACACGGTGCACGTCGTATGGTGATGCGCCAAACAGAGGTGCTCGGTCACTCGCGCGGTGCCCATCACCTTTGGGATCGAATCGACCAACACACCAGGTTTGCATGCAGTGATGCAGGGAAAATCTTCGCACATCATGCAGGCTTGCGTGTCGGCTTCGATGACGGGCGTCCCAGCAACACTCCCGTATCGTTCGGTTGCCGTTCGAATCGCGTCATACGGACAGACTGTGATGCAGTCGCCACAACGTGTGCAACCGACCAGGAATTGAGCTTCATCGATCGCGCCCGGCGGACGGAAAACGGGAACCGGTTTTGACCGCAACGTGACACCGAGGTTGGTCGGCGGAACCGGATCGATATTGATTCCGCTGATACTGCGTGGTTTCGAAACCGGTGTCTCGTCGACAACCGGCTTGGGATATCGAGTGACGAGTGGTTCGAACTGCGTCGGGCGAGCGGATTTCCAAAGACGCCCGTGAAAGAGGTCACGTCGGCTTAGCCCAGATTTTCGTTTGCGATTCTCCTGATGATGAGTGCCGCACAAGAAACGAACCGGCGAACAGCAATTCAAGAACCGAACGCATGACCGCCAAATTCGCTTCGCGAAATTCGGTTCGCCTTTGCTATCGCTTTCCGAGCCTGTTCTCACTCTCCAACAACTTCCAATGGTGGCAGCATGGGAATCGTGTCCGACGCGACCGCTTGGTCGAGCGATGCCGAGGGAGCGTGACACTGCGTACAGTTCGTTCGCCAGGGGTGCGTCGATTCCATCCCCGCCCAACCGTTACCACCTCCGTGACACGCGAGGCAGTTTTCGCGCATCCACTGCGAGTGTGGAATCGTGGGCGGTGCACCCGGGTAGGCCCGCTTGCCGGCTTTGGGTGCCGGCAAACCGACAAACGTCGTATTCACACTCGCGTCCACGTCTCGAAACGGTGCCGGGGCCATCGGCGCATGACACTGGGTACAGTTGGCAAGGAACTGATGCGACATCACGCTGGCTTTGAGATTACCCATCTTCATGCCGTTGCTGTGACACGCGTAGCAAGCCGCATCAGTCGTGTTCTCGATCGCATGCGGGATGACCGGCGGCGCTCCGTTGTACGCGCGACGTGACGAACGGGTTTGACTCGACGCCAACTTCTCTTCTTCGCTCGGCTTGATCTCAGCGAACAAATCATAGGACCTAGTCGGCAGCGTCTTGGGGACCATTTGCCACGATTGGGTCGGCCCCATCTGAGTCCCCGCAATCTCGGCGTAGCTGACCGCTTCGATCAGTTTTGCATCCCCGCCGGTCTGATTCAATTCCCGATCGGCCAGCGGCGAATCATGAAATCCGTCGGGCACGGGGACACCGTCTCCGATGCCGACGAAATAACCGACTGCGGCGATGGCGATGACGAGCGAGAGAAATACGGTCGTGATTCGCTTGTTCATGAATGCACCATCTCGGTTGCGTTCGCTTTCGCCGTCGACTTTTTGACAACCCTCACGGCGCACTTCTTGTAATCGGGTTGTTTGGAGAACGGGTCATGAGCCTCGAGCGTGCAGTTATTGATGAGTTTCGTCTCGTCAAAAAACGGTACAAAAATCGTGCCACGAGGCGGACGTCCGCGACCATCGATCCAAACCGGCAATTCACAAACACCACGGCGAGATTCGATGACAACCGTTTCGCCTTGGCGAATGTTGGCCGCCTGAGCATCTTCGGCATGCATCTCGACGTAGGACGTCGGCATCGCACGGCTGAGTTGCGAGACGCGCCGCGTCATCGTCCCGGTGTGCCAGTGCTCGAGCACACGTCCCGTGCACAACCAGAACGGATACTCATCGTCGGGCATTTCCGGGGGCGGAGCGTATTCATGGAACCAGATCTGGGCACGCCCATCATTGGAGGACGAATGATAGAACTCAAACTCTTGCCCTTCGGCGACGAACGGATCGTCGAATGCTGCAAACCGGAACTTGGTTTCCCGCCATGAACCATCAGACTGTTCAACGACGGGCCACCGCAGGCCTCGCGCGGCGACATATTCATCATATGGCGCGAGGTTCTTGTGCTTCATCGTCGTGAACGCTCGATACTCTTCGAACAAATGCTTGTCGACATTGGTGTCGTAGTAGTGCTCGAATTCCCAAACCGGGATTTCTTTGCCGTTCTCATCCTTGACCGCGAAAATGAATTCACCGTCTTTGTTCTTCATCCCTTCATGGCCGAGCTCGAATAGCCGATGAGCGATCGCGATCGTCATCCAACAGTCATCGCGAGCTTCCCCGGGCGGATCGACCATCTTGAACCACTGCTGTGTCCGACGCTCGCTATTGCCGAACATGCCGTTTTTCTCCACCCACAATGCAGCGGGCAAAATCAAATCGGCGAGCCTGGTGGTCGCAGTCGGGTAGACTTCCGAGACAATCAAGAATTTGTCCTCAAGCCCATCCTTGCTGTTGAACAGTGCGTTCAAGTTTGGCAGCGTCTGCCCCGGATTGGTCACCTGCACAAACAGCGTGTTGATGTCACCGCCTTCGGATGTCGGTTTGGTGAACTGTTCAAACATCTTTACCGTGTGATAGCCGGGCTCGGGATTGATGCTACCCTCACGCACGTTCCACATTTCTTCGCACTGTGCCCGATGCTCGGGTTTGGCAACCACACGGCCGCCGGGTAACGCGTGCGCCAACGTTCCGACTTCGCGAACGGTTCCACACGCGGACGGTTGCCCGGTAAGACTCGTCGGCGCGTCTCCAGGGCGACCGAAGTGACCACTGAGCAGGTGCACTCCGTGAACGAGCGAGTTGATCGCGGTTCCCATCGTGTGTTGATTCATCCCCATGCACCACAACGACGTGATGCGGATTTCACGGTTTGCGAACAGTTCGGCGAGCATGCGAATCTTGTCCGCCGGGACGCCAGACAGTTCTTCGACGTGCTCGGGCGTGTACTTCGCAATCCGTTTGCGAAAGTCTTCTTCGCTGATCGCTTCACCTTGCAACGTTGGGGTATCCGCTTCGGCACCCCGGAAGTTGCAAAAATTCTCAACGAATGATTTGTCGTAGTTTTCGTTCTGAATCAATAAATGCATGATCCCCAACGAGATTGCCACATCACCGTGCGGCTGCATTTCCAGGTAATCGTTGGCCGCATCGGTCGTTCTCGTTCGTCGCGTTCCGATGTCGATGATGCGAACGGTTTCGCCACGGGAACGCCGGTCCGTCACTCGAGAAAACAGCACCGGGTGCATTTCGGCAGGGTTGTTCCCCCACGTGATTAACACGTCACACTCATCGAGGTCGGCGTAACACCCCGCCGGTTCGTCGACGCCATACGTCGCCAAGAATCCCGTTACCGCGGACGCCATGCACAAACGCGCGTTCGGGTCGATGTGATTGTTGCCGAGCCCACCCTTCATGAATTTCTGAGCGGCGAAGCCTTCTGGGATTGTCCACTGACCGCTGCCATAGAAAGCGAATTTGTCCGGCGCATCCATGATTCGCTTGGCAACGATATCGATCGCGTCGTCCCATTCGATTTCGGTGAGCTTGCCATCCTTACGAAGCAGCGGTTTGGTCAACCGATCTTTGCCGTACAGGATGCCTCCCACATGATAACCTTTCACGCACAGCAATCCCTTGTTCACATCAGCGGCTTTGTCACCGGCAATCGCAACGACGCGGCCGTCTTCGACACCGACCTGCACATGGCAACCGGTTCCGCAAAAACGACACGGGGCTTTGTTCCACGTGAGACCATCGCCATCGGGTAGACCGTCATCGGCGCTGAGCACCGGCAATGAAAATCCGGCTTCGCTCGTCACCATCGAACAGGCCGCCGCCATCGCGGTTGATTTTAAAAAACTCCGGCGTTTCGCATCCATCATTCATCCCTCGTGTGATTTTGATCGTCATCGAAACCGACGAAAGCGACGGCCAAGTCGATGACCCCTGGCATTTGCCGAACCGAATCCCAAATCTCTTGATCGCGATGCCGTGTTTCAGAATCCACGACAATCGCAAGCTTACCGTTTTTGAACTCACCTGTTTCGATTTCAGGTACCGCTCTCAATAATTCGATCGTCTCCCGGTACTGATCTACCGGAGTTTGAAACGTGACGACGAGCCCGCTGACTGGCACTTGTGTTAGGCTTTCAGAAAAGAGTGTGTCTTTTGTGGGAATTGCAGTTCCCAACAACATGCACCCCATGGTATACAATTAGAGCCGTCAGGGGAACCTTGTTTTGGACAGAAAATTGATGCCTCGAATCACAAGTTTGATTTTCGTCAGCTTGATCGCATCCATGGTGATCGCTGCTTTGGTTACTCCATTGGATCAGAACTCCGACGTGATTGCTGCTGACGACGAGTCTGCACCGGCAAATGCCTTGTTGGCTGAGTCGGCGACGCAGGCTCCCGCTCGTCCCAAATCGCCAACCTACACGGTCACCATTCGCCGCCCCGACGGACCACCTCGCATCGAATTAGCGGGCAGCGATCCACAGGGCCGTAGCGGCACGGTCGCGTGTTCGACTTGCCACAGCGTTCGCCCCCCTGCCTTTCAAAATCGCAACGCCACGACGCTCGACGAGTTTCATCAGGGCATGCAATTCAACCACGGTACGATCGCGTGCTATTCGTGCCACAACCCGGACGATGCCGACTCATTACGATTAGCCGACGGGACGCGGGTTGATTACAGCGACGTGATGACGCTGTGCTCCCAATGCCATGGCCCCCAAGCGACTTCGTTTGCCCACGGGGCTCATGGTGGAATAAACGGGTTCTGGGATTTATCGCGTGGTCCGCAAGTCAAGAACAACTGCGTCGATTGCCATGATCCGCACGCACCGGCGTTCCCCAAGATGATCGTGGACTTCAAACCGAAGGACCGCTTTAACATGCCGCATACCGATTCCGACGACCATTAAAACGTGATGCTTTTTTGGCCGCGACCGGCAGTCGAAACCCTCGCCGCCTGACTCAACCACCACATCATTTCCCGCAACCTCACGCTTGGTTCCCCAACCCGAGACAACCAGATGGAAACGTCGAAACCGAGCCTTCCGATCGTCGAGAACTTTTCACGTCGGGCTGCCGTCAAAGGCGGCTTTGCCACGCTAGGCGCGGCCGCATTTGTCGCCGCCGTCTCACCGCTGCGTCAAGCCGCCAAGAACACCACGGCGGCGGAGTTCATGCAGCAGCATTACACGGAATTGTCGCCGGAACAGAAAACCGACGTGATCGCCCGATTGGAGGCCGAAGCCAAGGAAAAACACGGTGTCGACGTCAAAATCTCTGACGACCGACCGATTCCTGGGACCAAGTTTGTCTATGCGATCAATCTGAGCGTTTGCAACGGCAACGGCAAATGCGTCGAGGCGTGTCACAAAGAAAACAACCACGACCGTGCCACCAACCAGTCCTACATTCGTGTCATCGAAATGCCCAAGGGCACGATGGATATGGAGCAAGGTTCGACGACTTATACGGGCGCGGTCCCGAAGGACGACAAGTTTTACTTGCCGGTCCAATGCCAGCAGTGCGATGAACCACCGTGTGTCGACGTTTGCCCGGTCAAGGCGACCTGGAAGGAAGAGGATGGCATCGTTGTCGTTGACTACAACTGGTGCATCGGTTGCCGGTATTGCGAAGCGGCCTGCCCCTATCACGCGCGACGATTCAACTGGAAAGCGCCCGAAATTCCGGCGGAAGAAATCAACCCAAACCAAGGCTATCTCAGTAACCGCGTTCGGCCAGTCGGCGTGGTTGAAAAGTGCACCTACTGCCTGCACCGAACACGCAAAGGAAAATTACCCGCGTGCTTGGAAGCCTGCCCGACGGGCGCTCGCGTGTTCGGCAACATCCTCGACAAGGACTCCAACATCCGCTGGATCCTCGAGAACAAACGCGTCTACATCCTCAAGGAAGAACTCGGTACCAAGCCCGCGTTCTTCTACTACTTCGACTAGCCCACACCGCGATTCCTACCACGTAGGATCGTTCGCATGACTCAATCACTCAACTCATTGCTGTTCCCCGCGAAATCATCATGAGCAATACCGCGACCAAACAGAACCACATCTCGAGCTACCCGAAATTCATCGGGCGTTCGTTATGGTTGGCGACCGAGGGATCGTTCGGCTTTTACGCCTGGATGACCATGTTGACGGCCATTTTTTTGGTCGGCGCCAATGCGTGGGCAAACCAGGTTGCTGGCGGGATGGTGGGAACCAACATGACCGACCAAGTGAGTTGGGGATTGTACATCGCTAACTTCACGTTCATGGTCGGCCTGGCTGCCGGAGGCGTGATGATGGTCATCCCCGCGTACCTGTACCATGACCGCAAGATGCACGACGTCGTCATCATCGGCGAGTTGCTAGCGGTCGCCGCGATCGTGATGTGCCTGATGTTTGTCGTCGCCGACCTGGGGCGACCGGATCGATTCTGGCACCTGATTCCGGGCATCGGCAAATTCAATTTTCCGATCTCGATGCTGACCTGGGACGTGATCGTCCTCAACGGCTATCTCGTTTTGAATTTGCATATCTGCGGCTACTTGCTCTACATGCGATTCCTTGGCCACCGTCCGAATCCGGTGTGGTACGTGCCGTTTGTGATGATTTCGATCGTGTGGGCGATTTCGATTCACACCGTGACCGCGTTCCTCTACTGCGGGCTGGGCGGCCGGCCTTTTTGGAATACCGCATTGCTCGCACCACGTTTTCTGGCGTCGGCGTTTGTTTCTGGACCGGCATTCATCATCGTCTCGATGATCATGATCAAACGTTTGACGGGCGTCACCGGCCTGGAGCAACCGATCGCCACGCTCACTAAAATCATCCGCGTCACGATTTTGATCAACTTGCTGATGGTGGCGTCTGAGTTATTCACGGAATTTTACACGGGTGGATCTCACGCAAGTGCGGCCAAATACCTCTTCTTTGGGCTGCATGGAAAAACTGCGTTGGTTCCGTGGACATGGACGGCGATCGGTCTGAACGTCACCGCCGCGTTGCTGTTTTTATGGTCAGGGATTTTATCCGAGCGGTGGCGACCGCTTTTGATTGCGGCTTGCGCGATGGCATTTGTGGGAACATGGATCGAGAAAGGCATGGGCCTGATCATCCCCGGCTTCATCCCCAGCACGCTGCACGAGATCGTCGAGTACGTTCCCAGCCAACTGGAGTGGAAAGTCACTGTTGGCATTTGGGCGTTCGGACTGATGGTTTTTACAATCGCCATCAAAACCGCGCTCCCAACGCTCAAGCAACCGAGCCATTAGATTCGTCTCTGGCGACGCGTTACAATCTCGGCGTCTGTAGCGAATCGTTACGCACGATCGGCTACCCGTTGCGTCTTCACCTAGAGAGCCCCCATGAAAAAGAACGTCGTTTGCTTGTCCATTTTGTGCGTCGCTTTATCCGCCACCGGTTTGGTTGGTCAAGATAAAAAGCAGACCCCGCAACCTCAGATCGCACCGACGTTTGCGAACGTCGCGTACGGCGAGCACGAAATGCAAGTCATCGATTTCTGGCAGGCCGAAGGTGACGGCCCACGCCCATTGTTGGTGTACATCCATGGCGGTGGCTGGGTAGCCGGTGATAAGGCGCGACGTGACGCCGATGTGAAACCGTTCCTCGACAAAGGCATCTCTTACGCATCGATCAATTACCGATTGACCGGCGAAGCCCCTTTGCCTGCCCCCGTTCATGATGCGGCGCGAGCGATTCAGTTCATCCGCAGTAAAGCCGATGAGTGGAACATCCGCAAAGACCGCATCGCGTTGACCGGCGGATCAGCAGGTGCCTGCACATCGATGTGGTTGTTGTGCCATGACGACCTCGCCGACCCTGATTCCTCCGATCCGATCGCACGTGAATCGACACGGGTGACGGCCGCTGCCGTGACCGGCGGACAAACGTCCATCGACCCGAAAGTGATCGAAGGTTGGCTAGGCCCGAACGTCTTGCAGCATCGCATGATCAACATGGCGGTTGGCGAACCGACGATCGAGGGTGCGTTGGAAAACTACGACAAACACCACGATTCTACGTCGAGTTTTCACCGTTCAATTATGTCAGCGACGATGACCCGCCGCTGTTCATGTCCTACAGCGGCGACATGACGTTACCGTCCAAGCACGCGGGGCACGGAATCCATCACCCGGTCTACGGCGTCAAAATGAAAGAAAAAGCCGATAGCGTCGGTCAAGATTGCCATTTGGCGATCCCTGGAACCTCGCAGACCAAATACAAAAGCCAAAACGAGTTCTTGATGGAAAAGCTGCTGAACTGAGCAAGATAGGCAGCTCACGCAAGCAATTCAGCGTTCATAGGCCTCGGTATCCGGTGTTCAATCACCGATAGCGAGGCCATTTCATGCGCCACCGAAGGTGTGAAACAAGCTTTCAAACAGGCGTTTGGAAACTTAAACGAGTTTCCCGCAAATTGATTTTGCGTAATTTTGGGTGATTCGCTAAAGTTTCACGGCAGGATGCCATTTCGACGTTTTCAGGGAGGAAACGATGCCGGGAGAATCTTTTCGCTTTATCCACGCCAGCGACTTTCATTTAGAAACACCGCTGGGGGATCTCGATCAACTGCCACCGAATCTTCGAGAGGCACTCGCGACCGCCCCCCGAGCCGCAGCTGCCGCTGTTTTCGACGCCGCTTTGGCCGATAACATCGACTTTCTTGTACTCAGCGGCGACTTATTGCATCCGGTTGCGGCCGGACCGCATGGCATGTCGTTGTTACTCGATAACTTCGAGAAACTGCACGCCGCCGGAACTCCCGTTTACTGGGCCGCTGGGATCGCAGACGATCCGAAACAATGGCCCGAAGCGGTTCCGTTGCCGCCCAACGTGACGTTATTCCCCCGCGACAAGCCGCTTTCGATTCCTTACGAAAGGGCCGGCCGCGTTGTCTGCACGATCGTCGGTCGCAGCAGCGAAGGACGATCTTCATTGCACGTCCCTGGATTCCAAACCGAACCGTCCGATGAATTTACGGTTGGTGTCGGGTACGGTGCCGCAGACGCTGATGCGCTCGCATCGGGCCGGATGGATTACTGGGCACTCGGCGGCGCACACAACTACAACGAGATCGAAGGCGGTGCTCCCGCCGGCGCGATCCAACCCGGTTCCCCTCAAGGCCGCGGTCTCAACGAAAGCGGCGCCCACGGCTACTGCGTCGTTGATGTTGATGCCGAACAAACCGCTCGCGTGCACCGCGTGGAATCCGATCGGTTCCGCTACTGCCACGTCACGATCGACGCCGAAGAAATCCGGAGCGTCGGCAGCCTTCGCAATCTGCTCGGGCAAAAGGTCACGACGCTCGCCAACGAAAACGGCGGCCGTCACCTGCTCATCGCTTGGGACGTCGCCCTCTCGGATCCCGAAATGATCACTTCGGTGGGTGACCCCGTGGAACTGCTTCGCAACCTCCGACGCGATTACGGCAACGGCAATCCCGCCGCGTGGACGACGCGTTTGACGGTTCGTCCGCCACGCAACTATCCGAAGTCATGGCGAGAAGAGGACACGATTCTCGGCGATTTCCTTCGCGCGTCGGACAAATTTCGCAAGTCACAATCGACGTCCGGCTCCACGACATCAGTGTCCGATCAAAGCACCGCGCCGGGCAAGTCTGGCAGCGTGCAACTGATGCCGTTCACGGAAGAACACCCCGAACTCTCCAGCACCGCGACGACGCTGCTCGGCGACGTGCCTGCGCAACATCGCGATGAAACGCTCGACGAAGCGACGCTGCTGGGCGTCGAACTGCTTCGCGGCGGCAAACCGTCATGGGGACGCAAATCATGAAGATCAAAGACATCCAAATTGACGGTTTCGGCGTCTGGACCGGGTTAAGCGTTGACTCGCTTAGCGAAGGTATGACGTTGTTCTACGGTCCCAACGAAGCCGGCAAGACAACGTTGATGCAGTTCCTTCGTGCGATGCTGTATGGCTTCACACCCGAACGACGTGCAAAGTACCTCCCACCGATCCACGGCGGCACGCCCGGTGGTGCGATTCGCGTGACGGGTCCCGGTGGTGGATACGAAATCCGACGCCACAGCCAACTGACGGATTCCGACACGACGGGCCGGTTGGCGGTCACGGGCACCGATGGGCTCAGCCAGGGCCAACACCGATTGAGCATGTTGCTCGGCCAGATTGACGAACCTATTTTCACGAACGTGTTCGCGATCGGTATTCGCGAACTCCAAGAACTCAGCACGCTCGACGACACCTCGGCCGCCGACGAACTGTACAAACTCAGCAGCGGACTGGACCGCGTGTCGCTCGTCGACGTGCTGCGCAGTTTGCGAGCGGGACGTACCGAATTAATCGGCAAAGACAACGGATCGCAATCCGAAGAAGAAGCCGCCGCAAACCATCTCGCGGGTCTTCTCAGCCGCCGTGAAAAACTTCGCGACGAAATCCAACGTCTCTCCGGCCAAACTCGCCGCTGGAGCGAAATGGCGACGCAGCGGCGGACGCAAAGCCAAGAGATCGAAACACTCCGGGGACGCATGGTCGCCTGGGAACGCGAAGCCCGTTGTGTCGAGATCGCCACCAGCGTCCACGAACCGTGGCAGAAGCGGGCCAAACTCGACGCTGACATCAAAGCGATCGAAGGCGAAGCCCATCTGCCCGACGACGCCCCCTCGCAGCTCGTTCAAATCGAAGCGTTGATCGAAGAACGCAAGGCAAAGATCGAAGAAATCCGCGGTCGCCGCCGATCGCTGCGTGACAAAGCCGAACAATTACCGGTCAACAAACGGTTGTTCGATCTCCAAGGGCGAATCGAAGCCGCCACACAACAAGCGACTTGGGTCGAAGCTCTCGAGGAACAGATCGCCCGAATCGATACGCAAATCGAAAAGGCACGCAAACAAGTCGAAGCGGATGCTGACCGACTCGGCATCGACGAGCACGAACGGCTACAAATCGCCGAAGGTGACACGGGCGCATTGCCCGATTTGTCACGCAGCACGCTTGCCGCACTCTCGACGCCGGCCAAAAACGTCAAAGAGCAAATGTTCTTGCTCAAGCAATCTCGCACCGAAGGCAAGACGCATAAAGCACGTGCGGAAAAACTCGGCGAGAAACTCCAAGACATTCTCAACCGTGCCCACGCGAGCGACTTGCAACAAGCGATCCGTCGCGAGAATGACAATATCTCGTCGCTGCGTCACCGCATTCAACTCGGGCAGCACCTCGACAAGCTCACCCGACACTACCGCGATCTCGAACGCGAATCGATCGAACTGACGACCGATGAAGCATTGCCGATGGATCGGTTGTTTTTACTCGGACTGCCGTTTGTCGTCGGTGGGATGCTCGTCCTGTACGGCTTATTCAACGTTTTCCAAATCACGACGTTCGTCGCACAACCGAACCCCACGCAGGGCATGTTGTGCATCATGTTCGGTGCGATGGCGTTGCTCGTCTACTACCTCAGCCGTGAGAAAGGGCAACGTAGCACGATCGTCGACCTTGAAGACTGCGAACGGCAAATCGAAAGCGTTCGTCGTCAAATTCGCGAAGTCGAATCGGAACGCGAGGAAGTCGACTCACACCTACCGACCAGCAACGAATCCCTCGAAGCCCGGCTTCGTGATTCGGAATCGTTATTAGCTGAACTCGAAGAATCGCTGCCGATCTACCACGCACACGAAGCGGCAACGCAAGCTTACAAGGCGTCGTACGCCCGGGCGACCAAAGCCGCTGACGGCATGAAAGCCGCCCGCCGCGAATGGACCGCGACTCTCGACCGACTCGGTTTGTCGAACACACTTTCGCCCAAGAGTGTTCGCACTCTCGGTGACGGATACGAGACTTTGCAAGCGAGCCTGCGTCGTTTGCATGACCTTCGTGAAGAGCGCGAACAACGTCGACGCGAACGACAAACCATCGCCAAACGCATCGAAACGTTGTACATCGAAGCGCTCGACGCGTCCGAAGAGAGCAAGGCGTCTAACGACTCTCGCTACGACGACTACGAAGCTTCCGATCGTGATGCCAACCGTGGCAATCGAGATAAGAAACACGACAAAAACCGTGATTCACGACAGAATCGCGACAAGTCCCAATACCGATCTCTCGGCCCGAACGGCTACGAAGACGGTCACCGCGATGTCGACCAGGATCAGTATGCCGATCGAGACACGCGATCGAGCCTGCGTGCCGCCTCACCGATGTCCGAAAATACCGCATCATCGTTGAAGATCCGTAGCAACCCGCTCGATCAACTCAACCACTTGCACGAAGAGCTTGCACGCCAACAACATTGGATCAAGCAACGTCGCGACCTCAAGGCACAGGACCAGCAGTACAAGAAACAGCATTCATCCCACGCGAGCACGATCGAACGTGCCGAACAACAACGCCGTGCGTTGTGGGCCAAGTGCGGTGTCGCGACAGCGGAACAGTTCTACCAAATCCTTGATCGCAAATCGCTGCTCTCACAATTAAACGAGGAACGCGAAGCGATCGATAAACAGATTCGCAGCATGATCGGCACGTCAGTTCAATACGACGATGTCGCTCGCGAAATCGAAGGTGTCAAGGCATCCGATCTCGAGCGTCGCTGGGATGCGTTGACGACACGGATGAGCGAAACCGAAACGCGGATCGCATCGATGCAAACCGCCCAAGGTGAACTCGCCGCCAGCATGAAACAACTCGGCGACGACGACCGCTTGATGACCGCCAGGTTGGAACTCGGCTGCGTCGATCGCAAACTCGAAAAACTCGCACGTCGTTGGCAAACTCTCGCAACCGCAAGCTGTCTGCTCGAGGATGTTTGCGGAACGTTTGAACGCGAACGCCAACCCGAAACGCTTCGCGAAGCCTCGTCGTTCTTGAACCAACTCACCGATGGGAAATACACCCGCATTTGGACCCCGTTGGGTACGAACCAATTGAAGATTGACGACAGCGAAGGTAAATCATTGCCGCTCGACGTCCTCAGTCGTGGTACGGGCGAAGCCGTTTTTATCGCACTGCGATTGTCACTCGCGGCCGCTTATGCCCGTCGCGGTGTGATGTTGCCGCTCGTGCTCGACGATGTTCTGGTCAATTTCGACGGCGAGCGCGCCGAACACGCCGCTCGAACTCTGCAAACGTTCGCTGAACTTGGACATCAAGTCATGATGTTCACCTGCCACGATCATATCGTTGAGATCTTCCACCAAATCGGTGTCGAAGTTCGTCAGATGCCCGCCCAGGGAACTCCCGGTCGCGCCCACATCCTTTCGCCTCCCGAAGACTCGTACGAATACGAAGAAGCGGAATACGAAGAGGAAGAGTCGTACGAAGAGGAAGTCGAGGAACAACCCGAACCGGTCGCGGAAAGCCCTGAGCCGGAACCGGAAACTCTCGAGCCGGAACCCGAACCACTGCCGGTCGCCGTCACGCCTCCGCCATTGCCGATTGCACGCCCAGCCACGCTCGTGGTCGAAAACCGGGCGATCAAGCCGAACAAACCCAAGGCTCCGAAATCGCGATATCGATTCGGTTTCGAACGACTACATCGTCAACATCGACGACGCCGAGCTCCGGAAATCAAAATTATTAAGAAGCCGGCCGCGAAACCCGAACCGGTTCGCAAACCTCGCATTGTGATCGAGCGGGAGCCGGAACCGGTTGTCGAGACTCGCGTTGTCGACAACTCGATCGGTTGGGCATGGTTCGAACGAGAACCAGCCGATGGCCGCATCGACGCCGATGAAGCCGCCGCGCAAGCGACACGGAATCAGTGGCTCGCCGAAGAAGACCGCGTCCACGAAACCGAAACCGCCGACGAGATGGTCGCAGATGACCGGATCGCTGACGACGGGGTCCGTGATGATGACGGATCGTGGTGGAAAGCCGAGAAACTCGGCCGGGCTTCTTAATTGTTCGGCCCGGTGAACGCCGGCCGATAGCATTTCAGTCCGCGGCCCTGCCTGCGGCAAATTGCCTCAACGAAGATGAATTGCGGGAGAAGCGAACGAGTTCCCTCTCAGCGGACGATAAAATCGTGCGTCGCAAATTCTTCAACGAGCCTTCGAGTCAGCATATGAATCATCGCGAACTTCACTTCAAAACGCTCGACGAGGGGATGGCCGAAGTCGAAAGGCTCGCCACGTGTGAAACCACCACTGCGGGCAGTTTTTCATTCGGACAAATCCTCGACCATCTCGCGCGAACGATCCGAATGGCCGTCGGTGACGCTCCGCCGCCAAAAGTCCCGCTCCTCCTGAAAATCTTTGGCCCCATGATTCGTGGCAAGATCCTCAACGGGCGGCCAAAACCCGGATTCAAGTTGCCGCCGAAAATGCAGGAATACTTTTGGTCTAAAGAAGACGTTCCTGTTGAAACCGCGTTGGCTGAGTTGCGTGCCGCACATCAGCGGTTCGCGTCGATGACAGAAGTCCCCCGTAATCCGATGTTCGGGAATTTGACTTACACGCAAACCGAGCAACTGCAATGCCGCCACTTCGAGTTGCACCTCGGCTTCGTTCATGAAGCCTAAAAGTTGACGAGCCTTCTATCTCAAGGCAGCGGTCGTCATCAACGGTCTGTAGATGTCGTTGCGATCCATGAACTGCTGGGCGTGGGAAACGTTCTAGCGGTGGACTTTGCAGTTTCTTCTTGGATCACGCCTAGATTACCTATCTTTTGTTGACGTCGCGCGGGGCATCTCACTAGTCTCGCTCGCATGTTCTGTTCCACGACAACTAACGGACCGGCACCAGCGACTCAACCGAGTCATGCGGCTGGCACTCACGGCGTGAAAAACGCTGCGTGGTTCGGTTGTGTGGCGATCGCGGTCTTGATGGCCTGTGGTTCGACGGGTTGTGCGACCGCTCGCTATTTGCAGGACCGGCCGATCCGCGACAACGCTCTCGAAAATTCGCTGCAACTGCTGCGTTGGCGTGGTCCCGAGATCAGCGAGCGGACCCAACACACTCTCCGACGTTATGGGCTCAGTGAAACGTATGAGAGCGATAGCAACATTTGCATCCATCAACTGCGCACTCTCAATCGTCAGAATCTCGACCCTGAATTGACCTACGCCGTTTCCGAACTGGCGTACGTGGAAGGTAAGAAGGCCGAGCGTATTGGCCGCACCAGTGACGCGATGAACCACTACGGCATCGCGCTGACGACAAGTTACCGATACCTCTTCGGCCCCCAGCTCGCCGAAGTCCGCAACCAATACGATCCTCAGTTTCGCGCTGTCTGTGATCTGTACAACGAATCGCTCGAAGACCTGCTTCGCGTGCTGTGTGCCGAAAACCGCTTGCGGCCGGGCCAGACGTATACGATTCAAACCGCGGATCGTAAGTTTGTCATTCGCACGGAAATGCGAGGGGCGTGGAAGCCGGATGAATTCGATCGCTACGAATTTGTCAGCGATTTCGACATCAAAACGCTCCGCAATCGGCACACCACCTTTGGGCTCGGCGTGCCATTGGTTGCCGTCCGCAAACCTCGCGGGCCCAACGATCCACGCGAGAAATATTATCCCGAAGGTCTCAGCTACGCCGTCACCGCACTGCTGCGTTGCTCGACGGGTAACGCGGGCGAGTACGCCGCCTCTGGCGATCTGCTCCCATCACACGCCGCATCGCCAAACCAACTCCGCTTGGCCAGCCACAGCGTGCCGAACCCGTACGCGGCTGACGATCCGAACGAGACACCCGTCTGCGTGCTCGAGTTTTTCGATCCGTTGCGAGCCAATCAAATCAAACTGGGTCCCGATTGGGTCCCCCTCGAAACCGACCTGACCACGCCGCTAGCCTACTTCCTCGACAGCCCCGAGTATCGCAAACGTGACCGCGCAACCGAAGGGTTGCTCGACCCAGATGACGCACAACAAAAGCGTGGTCTGTACATGCTCGAACCGTACGACCCCAATCGCATCCCGGTGCTCATGGTGCACGGATTGTGGTCGAGTCCGTTGACGTGGATGGACATGTTCAATGACCTGCGGAGCTTCCCGGAAATCCGCCAACGCTATCAGTTTTGGTTCTACCTCTATCCATCCGGACAACCCTTCTGGCTCAGCGCGACTCAACTTCGCAGTGATCTGTTCGCGATGCGACAGACCTTTGATGCGACCGGTCAAGACCGCGCCATCGATAACATGGTGCTGGTCGGACACAGCATGGGCGGTCTGATTTCGCGGATGCAGACGATCGATAGCGGCGATGACTTTTGGAACATCGTCAGCGATCAACCGAAGGAAAAACTGCGGGGGCCACAGCAAGACGTCAACAAACTCGTCAGTGCATTGGAGTTTCGCCCTAACAAATCGATCAGCCGCGTGATCACGATTGGTACACCGCACCGCGGAAGCGACCTGGCGAACTCCGCGACGCGTTGGTTGGCGGGCAAGATCATCAAACTGCCAAAGATGGCAATCTCAACGAGTACCCGCCTGACTCGTGCCAATCCCGGCTTCTTTCGCGATACACGATTGTTGACCGAAGCCAATGCGGTCGATTCGCTCGCACCCGATTCACCGATCTTTCCTGTCATGTTGAGAGCGAAGACATCACCGGACATTCGTTATCACAACATCATCGGCGTACTCGATGATCCACCGATGCTAGCAGGACGCAATTACAAAGGCGATGGAGTGGTCGAGTACACCAGCGCGAAAATGGAAGACGTGCAAAGCGAACTGGTCGTCGACGCGACGCACACGAGTTTGCATATGACTGGTAAAGCGATCTTCGAAGTGCGACGGATTTTGCTCGATCATCTTCGAGAAGTCGATTCGGAAGATCGGCTCGCCTGGGACGCACCGACACGCACCCCTTTGATCGCCGACGGTGCCACGGGGCTGATCTCCGATCCGCGATTCCGTTTCGAAAAACCAGCGGGTTCTCAAGCCATCTTCCGACTTTCGGGGAGCAGCAACGGCTCTGCCACCAATCTTAAATAACCGGATTGCCTGCAGCAGCGTTTCCGTTGCAGGGGATAAAAACGCGAACGCTTCCTACCCGGCCATTGATGAGGGGAAGTAAGCAGAAGCCTTGCGGTCGCTTCGATTCCGTGTTTGGCAAATGGTGAGTCACGAAGTAACGACATCCAAAAGCCACGAGTGCCGGTCCGTGGTTTGCGTTTCGCGCAGCTCAGTATCTCCAAGACCGACAATTGCGAATGTAACCCGCATACGGAACCGCAGAGAGACTGTGAAGTTATTAGTGTGGCCGTTCGCTCTGCGAACGAGCGTTCCCGTAAGCTTCGTTGGCGGGGGACGTCGATTTAATTACTGCGGGATTTCAAAAGTATCGGAACGGCGCGAGCCGTCCGGTAACGCGGGACCGGACGGCTCGCGGGCTGTTGTTTTATTGAGCCGACGGCCTAACGGCTAGTACGCGCCCATTGGAGGCCCGCAGCTAGCGCTGTCGGCTCACTAATTTTTGCGAAACGCCTAACACAACAGCCCGCTCGCGCCATTCCGCTAAAAAGAGACGTTCCAAGCAAACGGCCACATTGCTTCGCCCCCGGCGTATAGATTCACAGGCTCAGAGAAACTCAGCTACGTGAGCGGCGAAAACTCCACTACGTCTGCCGGAAAGCATCGCTATTCAGTTAATAGTCGAACCAAATGCCCCAGCCGAGATACTCTTCGTTCTTCTGGAAGAACTCGAACTGACTGGTCGGGCCGTCTCCGTACTGCAAACCGAATCGCAGTCGCCGATCGGACTTCGGCCCCTGGTATTGCCAACCCGCTTGCAGCGTCGTGGCCATGTGAAACTCCGTCGCTTCACGGAATCCGAAGTTAGCTGCCGCGAACGGAGCCATCGCGTTTCGCTTGCGAGGCGGCGAACTCCACTCAACCCCGGTTTGATATTGCATGCGTTTGGCGCCACCGGAGAATTTCACCGCGATCGCAGCTTCCCCGTAAACTCTCACCGGTTCGATCGGTTGGTGACTGACCCCATAAATCAACGATTCGGTGACATAGTTGATTCGTTCGAACGAGGGGTTGCGAATCATGTATTCATCGCCCACGTGAGAACTCAAGTGAAAATAACCAAACTTCATCGCCCACGGACCTTCTGACCACGTGATCAACGTTCCGAAGCGGAAGTCCATCGACTCGACATCTTCGGAGTTGAGCAGATCTAACCGGGTCATCACGGCTCCCTCGAGATCCCATTGCCACCCTTGAGGGTTTTTCGCGTCGTCGGTCCCATACCGCAAAAAGCCGACACGGCCGCCGAGGGTTGCGTCCCAAAAGTAGCCGCCGTTGTCATCGCCAAACAAGATCGCGGAAATCCGTGGCTCTTGCGGGCCGGCAAGATACGAGTGGTAGAGCAGACCGTCAGGCAACAACCGCCAGTCACGCTCCTGACTGCCAGGCAGCGACCCTGAAATCGCCTCAACGACGGATTGCTGCATCACGTCGTCGGGCAAATCCGATGACCATGCGTCGAGTTCGTTCGGAGCGGCACCGTCATTTGCAGGCGAATTGAGGCTGGATAGCGAGACGGCGCTATCGTAATCGTTCCACGAGGCCTCATCGGCAGGCAGGTCGAACGATTCCTCCGCCCCGCCCAGGCCAGAGCCCACGCTCTGGGTCAGCAACAGGGGTAACTGATCATAAGTCGACTCGCCCGCGTCGCTAGAAAGTGTATGGATTTCGGGCTGCTCGGCGATGCCTACGGAAGCAAACGCTAACGCAATGCCTCCCATCAGCGCCATGGCACCGCTCCGTAACACACTCATTGCAACGAACCTTCCGGTTTTTTTAGGTTCACACGCTGCACGAAGCGCGACGTGCCAAGTGAAATGAGGTGCCACGCAGATAGCAATCGCCCTGACGCTTTACCGTTCTCTGACGAAGATACAGATTGTATCAATCGGAATAATTACCGTCCTGACGTGAATTTTTCCGCCGATTTCCGGTCCCGTGCCAGACACGCGAGATCACTCTGGAGGGCGAAACTGACCGTGAGCAAAGTTCGATAAGACGCCCTAGGGACTGGCTTTTTGACGCACCCAGCGTACAATCAACCGTACCCACCTGGTGTTGTGCCAATTCGCAATCGGGCATCATTCCCGATTCCGCCCCTGCCTTCCAAGTCGCAACTCCCCCTCCCACCATCAAAGTCCGCGGCAACGTTCTGACAACGTTCGCCCCGTCTGCGACACAGCATGAATCAGTCCTCCCTCGCACTGACGCTCTTTGTCATCTCGGTCGCGTGGTCGTTGACCGCGGCGAGCCCGGCATCCGCAATCGACGATCCATCGGACGATCAAGTCAAGCTGGGAGCCTCAATCTTTGCCGGCCAATGTTCGAGCTGTCATGGAAACAATGGCGAAGGCACCGAAGAAAACTATCCGGATCCGTTGACCGGCGACGCCTCGATCGGTGAACTTGCCGAACTCATTTCCGACACGATGCCTGAAGAGGATCCGGATCAGTGCGTCGGTGATGACGCCAAGGCCGTCGCCACTTATATCCACCATCAGTTCTACAGCGAAGCCGCACAGCTGCGTAACCGCCCTCCGCGGTTAGCGTTGCAACGTTTGACCGGCGACCAGCTACGCCAAAGCCTCTCGAACTTGTACGGCGTCTTCTCCCAAATCCGACGTGACGAATGGAACGCGCGACAAACCGAAAATGGGATGGAAGCAAAGTATTACACCGGGACGAAATGGGACGACAGGGATCGCAAGATCACTCGCACCGACCCGCAGATCGATTTTGATTTTGGCGTCGACGGTCCCAAGAATGTTGACGGAAGCGACGCCGGAATCGACGGCACGAACTTCCATACTCTCTGGAGTGGCGGCATTCGGGTCGAACAAACCGGTCGCTATGAAATCGTTGTCCGCAGCACGACGTCGTTCGAATGCACATTCGCTCACGATTCCTACAAGCTGATCGACAATCACGTCCAATCGGAAGGACGCAATGAGTTCCGCCGCTCGTTGTACCTCACCGGTGGCCGCACCTATCTGATCACGATCAATCTGAACCAACGCAAACGCAAAGGCGCAACGCCCCCGTCGAGCATCTCGCTGTCGTGGGTTCCCCCCGGAGGTGTCGAGGAAATCATTCCGTCGCGTTATCTCGTTCCCGGTTGGGTGCCACCAACACTGCGACTGTCGACGCAAATGCCTCCCGATGATCGCACCTACGGATTCCAACGAGGCATCTCAGTCGATCCCACGTGGGACGACGCCGTCACGTCGGCAGCACTCGAATTCGCCGATCGCGTGATTGACGAAGCGTGGCCCGACTACCGAAAGCAAAACAAAAAGAGCAAGCTCTCTCGCGACGAGCTACTCCGCGAGTTTCTGACGCAGCTAATCGAAGTGGCTCATCGGTCGCCGCCAAAACAATCCGATGCCAACCGAATCGTCGACATCGTCTTGAAAGAGAACGAAGTCGAAGCGGACCGCATCCGTCATGCAATCCTGTTGACGATCAAATCCCCTCGCTTCCTTTACCCGTCAATTGATCGTGACCGCACACGTTCCTGGCGGGCGGGTGTTCAACTCTCGCTCGCATTGCATGATTCATTGCCGGGTGATCGATGGTTGGTTGACAAGATCAACAAGAACGAACTTGAGAACGCCGACCAACGACGTCGCACTGCCATCCAACTCGTTGATGACGCTCGCACGCGTGCCAAAGTCCGCGAGATGTTTCATCATTGGCTTGAAGTGACACCGACGGATGATCTTCGCAAAGACGAAGAACGGTTTGCCGGTTTCGATGCATCCGTCGTCAGTGACCTGCGTCAATCGCTAGATCTGTTCATCGACTCGGTCGTGTGGAGCGAAGCGAGTGACTACCGAGAATTGATGGCTGCCGACTGGACGATCACGTCACCGCGTTTGACTGAGTTTTATGGCGACGCATGGAAACCGTCTGAAGATGAAGCGAGCCCCCAGGTCGATCGCTTTCGTGCGTCCGTCCGCGATCGCCAGACACATGTCGGCGTTCTGACGCATCCACTCGTGATGGCAAAATTTGCCCATCATCAAACGACGTCACCGATTCACCGCGGCGTGTTCTTAATCCGACACGTGATGGGGCGAACGTTGCGACCTCCCAATTCCGCCTTCGCGCCGCTGAGCCCTGACTTGCATCCCGATTTGACAACGCGTCAACGCGTCGAATTGCAAACCAGTCCCGCGAGTTGCCAGATTTGTCACGCAAAGATCAATCCACTCGGATTCGCACTCGAACATTTTGATGCCGTCGGTCGTTACCGAAAGACCGAAAACAGCAAACCGATCGATGCCTCGGGCGGATACACAACACGAGACGACGAAGATATTCAGTTCGGCAACGCTCGGGATTTGGGCGATTACGTTGCCTCCAGTCCTGACGCGCAAACCGCGTTCGTGTCGCGAGTCTTTCAGTACTTCGTCAAGCAGCCGATCGCTGCCTATGGTCCCGATCGACTCGACCAACTCACACGGAAATTTCGCGAATCAAATTTCAATATCCGCAAACTTCTTGTTGAAGTTGCCATGATTTGTTCAGAAGATTGAGAGAGACAAACGCACGGGGCAAACTGTCCTCACTCGTGCCACGCCTTGAACACACAGGGCACACCGCTCTGCCGAATCGTTACGAAGTCCTTCACTCCCATTCGAAGATTGCTATGCGTCAATCACGGCGTCGCTTCCTAAAGCAAACCGGTATCAGCGCCGCAGCGGCTCATTTTGCGATGAACCTGCCGAGCCTCGCTCTCGGTGCTGAGTCGACCAACCGCAAACGTTTGGTGATTGTGTTCAGCCCCAACGGCGTCATCCCGGATCATTTCTGGCCGACGGTAGGCAAAAAGGAGAATGAGGCCGCGATCGAATTCAAGCGAATTCTCAAACCGCTCGAACCGTTTCGTGACCAAACCGTCACCATGCACGGCCTTTGCAATCAGATCAAAGGTGACGGTGACGGGCACATGCGAGGTATCGGTTGCTTGCTCACCGGCGTCGAACTCTTCCCCGGTGACATCCAAGGCGGCAGCGATACGCCGGCGGGATGGTCACAAGGGATCAGCATCGATCAATTCCTTAAGAACCAATTGCAAGCCGATGCCAAAACGCGAACCCGATTCGGTTCGCTCGAGTTTGGCGTCATGGTCCCCGACCGCGCCGACACGTGGACGCGGATGTCCTACAGCGGACCGAACCAACCGGTCGCGCCGATCGACGACCCTTACAAAATGTTCGACAAACTTTACGGGCAAGCCAAGAACCGGGAACTGCTCGCCAGCGTTCTGGATGACTTGACCGATGACTTCCGCAAACTCGAAAAGATGGTCAGCGTGGAAGACCGCAGACTGCTCGAGCAACACCAAGCCCTCGTTCGCAAAGTCGAAAAAGATCTCAAAGTTGAGCTAGCTGCACAGACGACACAGATTGGTCATGCCGTTCCTGAACTGCCCCCCAATGTCGAAGACCAAAACGACAACATGCCCGAGATCACGCGGATGCAAATCGAGTTGCTGGTCAACTCGTTTGCCGCCGACTTCGCCCGCATCGCCACGTTCCAAATCACCAACAGCGTTGGCGGTGCGAAGATGCGTTGGCTCGACATCAACGAAGGGCACCACGCGATCTCGCACGAACCCGACAGCAACGAGAAGTCGTACGAACAGTTGATTCAGATCAACACATGGTATTGCGAACAAGTCGCGATGCTAGCCCAACGTTTGAGCGACACGCCTGAACCGGGTGGCGAAGGATCGATGCTCGATCACACCACCATCATCTGGACGAACGAACTCGGCAAAGGCAACTCACACACCCGAGACAACATCCCGTTTGTCTTGGTCGGCGGCGGACTCGGCATCCAAGGAAACCGAGCGATCGATTTCAAACGGACACCTCACAACCGGTTCCTGATGACGATCGCCGAACGAATGGGGTTCCCACAAGCATCCTTCGGCAACCCCGACTTCTGCGGCGACGGTGTCCTAACCGGGGTCTAAACATCACGGAGTGTCAACACGTAGGTCCACCTCTCGGGACATCGATTGTACAACTGCAGGATTTCAAAAGTAGCGGAATGGCGAGAGCCGTCCGGTCCCGCGTTACCGGACGGCTTGTGCTGTTACGCTACTTTTGAACTTCTGCAGTAATTAAATCGACGTCTCGAGGCGAAGCAATGTGGCCGTTTGCTCCGCAAACGAAGCTTGCGGGAACGCTCGTTCGCGGAGCGAACGGCCACACTCATTACTTCACGGCCTGTCCGAGGCTGACGTTAAGCGTGCGACGGACGTCCACGTCCGTCGCACCAAACTTAAAGCCGGGCCGCTGCCCGCACGTTACGCGTCCGGTTCGTACGCGAGGTTTGGCGAAAGCCAACGCTCGACGTCTCGAATCGCCCATCCTTTGCGTGACGCATAAGACTTGATCTGGTCTTTCGTCACTCGGTCGACCGAGAAGTACCGTGACTCGGGATGAGCGAAATACAAACCACTGACCGCGGCACCTGGTGTCATCGCGAAGCTTTCGGTTAACTCGACACCAGTCGTCTTTTCCGCATCGAGCAGGTCGAACAACGTCCGCTTTTCGGTGTGGTCGGGACAGGCCGGATAGCCCGCCGCCGGACGAATCCCACGATAGGCTTCGGCGATCAGTTCTTCACGGGTCAAGCTTTCTTCGGAACCATAACCCCATTCGATTCTCGCCCGACGGTGCAACCATTCAGCGAGTGCTTCGGCACATCGGTCGGCGACGGCCGATACCATGATCGCGTTGTAGTCATCGTGTTCGGCACGGAACTTCGCCGCGAGGGCCTCGGCACCGATCCCCGCCGTGACGACGAATCCGCCAATGTAATCTTCCCGACCGCTATCGACCGGAGCGATGTAATCGGCGAGTGACCGGTAATCCTTTTGCCCCTTGCGTTCCCATTGCTGACGCAAGCAATGGAAGCGAGTTTTCTCCGTCGTGCGAGATTCGTCGGTGTAGACGATGATGTCATCGCCATCCGAGGCGGCAGGAAAAAACCCATACACAGCGTTGGCCGTTAAAGAATGATCGGCGAGGACACGGTCGAGCATCGCGTTGGCGTTCTCGTACAACTCTTTGGCTTGCTCACCCACGACCGGGTCTTTGAAAATTTTGGGGTACTTCCCTTTCAGTTCCCACGTCATGAAAAACGGCGACCAATCGATGTAGTCACGGATCTCCGAAAGATCGATGTCTTTCAACACTTTCGTGCCCGTGAACTCTGGTTTGTCGATTCGCACCGATGCCCAATCCGTTTGGTAACGATTGGCAAATGCGTCGGAGTAGGGAACGAGTTTCTGTTGACGGTCACGATAGCTTGCCGCGAGTTTAGCCTGCTCGTTCACATTCGCTTCCAAGAACGCGTCACGCGAATCACGGCTGAGCAGTTTCTCTACCACACCGACGCTTCGACTCGCGTCAAGAACATGAATCACGGGAGACTCGATCACCGGCGCGATACGGACCGCGGTGTGCTTGGCACTGGTCGTCGCACCGCCAACCAACAACGGCAACGTGATTCCTCGCCGTTTCATCTCGCGTGCGACGTGAACCATTTCGTCGAGGCTCGGTGTGATCAGACCGCTGAGGCCGATCATGTCGACATTCTGTTTGATTGCTTCGTCGAGAATTTTTTCAGCCGCGACCATCACGCCCATGTCGATGACTTCGTAGTTGTTGCACTGCAACACCACACCGACAATGTTTTTACCGATATCGTGAACGTCACCCTTTACGGTTGCGATCAGGAATTTCCCGCGGGCGGATTGGTCTTGAGTGCCGTCAGCGATCTTTTCCTCTTCCATGAAGGGTTCGAGATAGGCGACCGCCTTCTTCATCACGCGAGCCGATTTGACGACCTGCGGCAAGAACATTTTGCCTTGGCCGAACAAGTCACCGACCACGCTCATGCCGTCCATTAACGGACCTTCGATGACGTGCAGACAACGGTCGTAGTGCTGGCGTGCCTCTTCGGTGTCCTCGACAATGTACTTGTCGATCCCTTTGATCAACGCGTGCTTCATCCGCTCAGCAATGGTGCCTTCACGCCAAGTGAGATCCTCGCCGGTTTTCTTCTTGCCGCTACCTTTGACGGTTTCGGCGAATTCCAACATCCGATCCGTCGCGTCGGGACGCCGGTTCCACAAAACGTCTTCGACGTGATTTAGCAGATCTTTGGGAATCTCTTCGTAAACTTCGAGCTGTCCCGCGTTGACAATCCCCATGTCCAAACCTGCCGCGACGGCGCGGTACAGAAACGCACTGTGGATCGCTTCGCGAACCGGATCGTTACCGCGGAAACTAAAACTGATATTGCTGACCCCGCCACTCGTCTTCGCACCCGGGCATTCTTTCTTGATCCGGGCGACCGCGTTGACGAAGTCGATCGCGTAGTTGTTGTGTTCATCCATGCCCGTCGCGACGGTCAAGATGTTTGGGTCGAAGATGATGTCTTCGGGGGGAAAGCCGGCTTGATTGACGAGCAAGTCATAAGCCCGTTTGCAGATTCGGACTTTATTGTCTTCATCCGCGGCTTGGCCCTCTTCGTCAAACGCCATCACGACTGCGGCAGCTCCGTATTGGCGCACCAAGCGGGCACGACGCAGGAATTCTTCTTCGCCGTCTTTAAGCGAGATCGAGTTCACGATCGCTTTGCCTTGCACGTTGCAAAGCCCCGCTTCGAGCACTTCCCACTTGCTGCTGTCGATCATCACAGGCACCGCCGCCACGACATCGTCGCTGGAGATCAACCGCAGGAACCGCGTCATCGCTTCGGCACCGTCTAGCAATGCGTCGTCAAAGTTGACGTCGATGATCGTCGCACCGTTTTCGACTTGCTCGCGCGCAACTTCGACCGCTTCCTCATATTTCTCGTCGCGGATCAAGCGTGCGAATTTACGACTGCCGGTCACGTTGGTACGTTCGCCGATCATCGTGAACGGAATCTCCGGCCGCATCACCATCGGCAATTGGCCCGACAATCGTGTGTAGACGGGACCGGGGGTCTCTTGCTTGGGTTTGGCTCCCTTGGTCCGTTCGGCCATCGCGCGGATGTGATCGGGCGTCGTTCCGCAGCAACCGCCGAGAATGTTCAGCCATCCGTTGTCGACCCATTCGCCGACCTTCTCCGCCATGATCTTTGGACCGAGGTCGAACTCACCCATGTCATTGGGCAACCCGGCGTTGGGGTGGCAACTGATCGGGACGCCTGCGACGTGAGACAATTCCTCGATGTGAGGACGCATGATGTCTGGGCCGAGAGCGCAGTTCATGCCGACCGAGAGCACGGGAAAGTGATTGATCGAAGTCCAGAACGCTTCGACGCTCTGTGCACTGACGAACGTTCGTCCGCCATCGGCAAACGTACCGCTGACCATCACCGGAACGCGGCGTCCGCCCTCATTGAAGAATCGCTGGATCGCAAACAAACACGACTTCAGGTTCAACGTGTCGATCGCGGTTTCGGGCAGCAAGATGTCAACGCCCGCCTCGACCAACGATTTCACTTGGGCGTAATAGCTATCGGCCATTTCGGTGAACGTGGTGTCACGGTGAGCCGGATCGTCCTGCGTGCTGATCGCGAGTTGTTTCGTCGTCGGGCCAATCGACCCGGCAACGAAGCGTGGCTTATCCGGCGTCCGGTCGGACCACTCTTCGGCCGCCCGACGGGCACACGCCACCGCGGCGTGGTTGATCTCATCGACGAGTTCGAGCGGTAGATCAAACTCGATCATTCCGACCGGCGAGGCCCCAAACGAGTTCGTTTCAACGATATCGCTGCCCGCTTCGAAATAGGCAGAGTGAATCGCGGTGATCTTGTCGGGGTGAGTCAGACAGAGGATATCGGAAAAGTTCTTGAGATCTTTGTGATGATCGGCAAATCGCTCGCCCCGCACGCCAGCTTCATCGAGTTTCAGCCGCTGAATCATGGTCCCCATGGCACCGTCGAGCAGCAACACGCGTTCACGAATCAGTTCGGCAATCTGTTGGTCGGTCGAGGAAGATAGCAACATGTCTTATTACGGAGGGGCCGTTAAAAGAAGAAAATAGTGGGGAGTTCGACTACCAGCGACCGGGTGGAGACCGGCCTACTTGGTGAGAGGTCTTTTGAACCGCTATCATCATTCCCCATTAACAATTGAACAACCCAACACAGAGGTTTTCCGGCGATGCTGATCGATTCCCACCACCATCTATGGAAATATGATCCGGCAGAATACGGGTGGATCAATGACGAGATGAGCGTCTTGAAGCAGGACTTCCTCGCCCCCCAACTGAGAGAAATAGCTGGAAGTAACGATATAGACGGGTTTGTCAGCATCCAGGCTCGGCAAATCGTTGCGGAAACACGGGATTTATTGAAAATCGCGGCCACCGAACCGCTCATCCGTGGCGTCATCGGCTGGGTGCCGTTTGCCGAACCGGATGTGGCGTCGGCGATCGATGAATTCGCTGATAACGGCTTGCTCAAAGGATTTCGGCACGTCGTCCAGGACGAACCCGACGACCGATTCCTCGATGGCACCGATTTCAACGCCGGCATGCGAAATTTGGCCGGACGCGATCTCGTCTACGACCTGCTCGTCTTCCCCAAACAATTGCCCGCGGCAATCGATTTCGCCGACCGGCACCCGGACATCCCGATGGTGCTCGACCACATCGCGAAGCCCGCCATCGAGTCGGCCAACTTCGACGAGACCTGGCGGCGCGACTTCTGCGAACTCGCCCGCCGCGATCATGTCAGTTGCAAATTTTCGGGTGTGGCGACCGAAGTTCGCGATCCCAGTTGGTCGATCGAGACGCTTCGTCCATATTGGGACGTCGCCCTCGAAGCTTTCGGGACCGATCGCCTGATGTATGGCAGCGATTGGCCGGTGTGCCTGCTCGCTACCGAGTACACCCGGTGGCTCGACACGGTGCGTGAACTCGCCGCCCCGCTGAGCAACGACGAGCAAGAAAACTTCTTTGCCGGAAACGCCACGCGTGCCTATCGACTCGCGTAAGCACGCAGCGTTTTGTTAGCGAGGATTTAGATTCCTCGCACCAACCGCGACAGCAGCCCGCCGATGATCGCCGAGCCTGAACCCGTCCGGTAACGTGGTGCCGCCGCAATCGGAGGCGAGACCGGATGAGAAGGCACCGCCCTGCTCAACGTATTGCCACCGCGTGAGGAGGGTCCATACGGCAGCCCGACATCGTGTCGCGCAATCGCCGGGTATCGCGAGTCGTAGCCGCGACTGCGTGAGTCGATCAGCGGATTTCGATTGATCGAATGACCATGATCATATCCCGGCAACGAACCGTACCCGGAACCGGCTCCATAGGCGGAACCGTAACGTGGAACTGGGATGCGTTGCATCTCTCTCGCCAGTGCCGCAAAAGCGAACTCGGTTTCGTTCCAACAATCGCCCAACGCCGCCTGAACATTCGATCGCCGATTGCCAAATACGGCCGACTCAACCGCCGAGTGTAAAGACTGGACTTCGTTGAACTCATAGGACAACCTTGAGACATCGTTGGCGCGTTGAGCTGCCCTTTCAACATTCGCCGATTGATCCGCGAGCCGATCGATTAATCTCAAAACAAACGGATCAACCCCTCGCAACCGGTTCGCTTCCTCGAGAAAGTGATCAACCGAGTGATGATATTGCTCAGCGGCTTGGTACAGCGAGTGAGCTGTCGGTTGCCCGAACGATGACGAGTACCTTTGATCGTATTGGCTGGGCACGCGGTTGGACTGATGCAGCGAAGAGGCAGAACCGTAGTACTGAGCATCTGCGTGAGTGGCGGCGATCACGATCACAATGAACGCGGCGACAACCGAACCGATTAAACGTTTCATATTCTAAGAACTTTCATTGCCCCGGTGCCTTTCGCAAATCGAAAGCACCGGCAGGGTAGAGAGAAGCACACTTCCGTGTTGAGAGGTCGCCTTCTTCGTCGTCGGCAAACAATGCCTCTTAATGCGAGCGTCGTGCCAGAGAGGTGCGAGAAAAGGGAACCTCGACCGCTAAGACGTTACCAATGAACGACTTACGACGCTTTTCCGAATTCCGCCACGGCGAAACGGCATGTCGAGAGTGCAATCGCATTGACAACGCGAACATCTCAAAGAGATCCGTCTGACAACACTCTGCCGTCAATTACACCACAGGGCAGAGGATCTCTGAAAAAGAACGCTGCTCATGCAAAGTAGCTACGTTCGCCAGAACGTGGCCCACCGTCTGGCGACGGTGGCTACGGCAAAAGACGACGGGTCAGGGCTGGTCCGGATTCGGGATCGGACGACCGTGAGGGTCGATCGAGGGCGAGTCGGTTTGTTCGTCGAGTTGATCCTGCATCTCACGATCGGTGAAGTGTTCGAGCCGGTCGGCTTTCGCGTGCAACCGTTCTTCGGCGACGTCGACTTTCGTAACCAAGTACTGTTCCCACAACCGGTGCGAACGCACGATCGTTTCGGCTTCGCGTCTCCCGACTTCGGTGAGCACCGGCAATCTGGCTTCACCGCCACCTTCAGCTGGGCCCGAATCTGCCCCGCCGTCCTTTGCACTGACCGGCCTCACGCGACCTCGCCAAGTCAAATATCGCATCGCCCACTTCACCGCCAACCGATTGGTCAACAACGTCTCGGCGACCCAAGGCACCGTTTGGGCCAGCGGCGCGGCGGTCACCGCAAACGCTGAGCCAGGCGCCGTCGCCGGATGACCGCCGACTTCGCGTGCCGATTCTTCGATCCGATACAACAACGTCAAAACATCGTCGGCCAGGATGGTCCATCGCAACCATTGCTGACGCACCCATCGCGGCAGAAACCCTTGTTGGGGCGCGAACAGGAACGCGACCATGAACGCGACCCCCGTCGCGACGCTCATCATTCCCGCCGTGGTGGTGCTGCGGAATCCGAACCACGAGGGCACGACGATCGCCATCACATGTCCGCCCCACGCCGATACCGCCGCGATCAAACACGATAGGATCACCATGGTCCGCAAACGATTGGTCAGCAAGTACGCCGTCGCGGGCGGAACGATCAGCATCGCGACGACCAAGATATTGCCGACGCTTTCGAAACAGGCGACGGCAGTGATCGCGACCAACGTCATCAGGACATAGTGGATCAGGTTCGCTGAAAAACCGCTCGCCGTGGCCAGGGCCGCATCAAACGTCGAGATCTTCAGCTCTTTGAAAAACAGCCCGACGAACAACGCGTTTACCAACGTCACGATCGACAAGACCACCACCACCCGCGGCACCGCAAACGGCAATCCGGGCACCTCCCATTTGTCCAACGGAGTTTGCTCGATCGCACCATAGAGCACGCAACCGGGATCCAAATCCACACGATCGGCTGCCACCACGATCATCAACAATCCGCTCGCAAACAGGGTCGTGAAGACCACGCCCATCGATGCGCCCTCGTCGACCTGACCACGGTGGTGGATGAAATCGGATAACAACGCCGTTAAGACACCCACGATCACGGCGCCGACAAACATCCAAACACTACTACGCGATCCCGAAATCAAGAACGCTCCCGCGAGCCCCGGCAACACGGCGTGTGAGATCGCATCGCCGAGCAAACTCATCCGCCGCAGCAGTAAGAAACAACCGAGCAACGACGAGGCGACCGCGCACAACATCCCCGCTGCCACGATCCAACCGTCGAGCTGCCAATTCCAGTCGAACCCCATCATGACCCGACCCCACCGGCGTGAGGATCATCAGGCATGCGAGTCTTGCCGAGTTCTTTGTCCAACAACGTTTCCAACTCGGCAACGATTTCCGGTTCGAGCACGTGTTCGATCGCATCGGCATCGCGGTCGACCCGCTGGGGGGCGATGTCGGCGTATCGAATCAGGTACAGCTCCCACAACCGGTGACGGCGCGTCAACCGCTTCGCTTCGGTCTCGCCGCGATCGGTCAAGGCAAACTCCATTTTCGAAACATTCTCGGTGATCCATCCGTTACGTGATGCCTGTTCCAGCATCCGGCGAAGTCGCTTGCGTGACCAACTGCGCCGTTCCAACAGTTCTTCGTAAGGAACCGAGACTCGATCCGGATCGTGCTCGAATATCTCGTACAGTTCCCGCAACAAGTGCTGATGATCGATACTTTCATTGAGTTGGCGACGACGCCAAAATCGCACCAACACGCCACGCTGGGTCCCGATCAAGAAACTAACGAGGAAGCCTAGACCCGCCGCTAAAACAATCATTGCCCCCGAAGGCAACCGAGGCAGCATCGCACTGACCGCGGCGCCGACGAACGATCCGGTCATCCCTAAGAGCGACGCGATCACCATCATCACCACCAAGCGGTCCGTCCAAAACCGCGCCGACGCCGCCGGAATCACCAACAACGCGATCACCAAGACCAATCCCACGGCCTGCAAACCTACAATCGTGACCACGACCACGACACTCATCAGCACGATGTCGAGCAGCACGACTGGATAACCACGCGCGCCCGCAAACGCCTCGTCAAAACACAACAGTTTGAGTTCCTTGAGCAACGCGATGCAAACCAGCACACACAATGCCGACGCCGTCGCGATCAGTCGCGCGTCACTCTCCGTCATCGTCGCGGTCTTACCGTAGATGAACGACTCGAGCCCCGCCGCATTCCCTCGATTCATCTGCGTCACGATACCGAGCATCGCCACGCCGAGTCCAAAAAAAACACTCAGCACGATTCCTAACGCGGCATCCTCTTTGATCCGAGTCATCCGGCGGATCAACAGGATCGAGACGATCCCAAACAGCCCCGACACCGTCGCACCGGCGAGCAATAGCGGCAACGATTTGCCATCATAGCCGAGCGCCGTCGCGACCAAAAACGCGCCGGCGATTCCCGGCAGCGCCGCGTGCGCAAGCGCATCACCAACGAGGGCGCGCCGACGCAGCAACGTCAAACAGCCGACGAGCCCGGCAGCAAAACCAAGAATCGCGGTGCCAAAAATGACCACCCGGGTGTTGTGGTCTTGCAGGCTCAGCACGCGCCAAAGGTGCTCGCTCAAATCCCCCGCTCCCGTCGTCGCATCGCTTCGGTCGCCTCATCGAGCAACGTCAAACGTCCGCCATAGGTCTTCTGCAGATTTTCGTTGGTGAAGACGTCTTGGGTTCGCCCTGTCGCGACCACTCGCATGTTCAACAACACAACATGATCGAAGTAATCCGGCACGCTTTGCAAGTCGTGATGAATCACGACGGCGGTCTTCCCGTCCGCTTGCATCTGCTTGAGCAATTCGACAATCGCCGCTTCGGTCGCCGCATCCACTGCCGCGAGCGGTTCGTCCATCAAATACAAATCCGCGTCCTGCACCAACGCGCGTGCCAGAAACGTTCGCTGCTGCTGACCGCCCGACAATTGACTGATTTGTCGATGCGCCAGATCGGCGATCCCGACCCGAGCCAGCGCCTCGCGGGCGGCGTCCCGGTGTTTCTTCCGAATCGGCAAACACCAACCCACTCGCCGATACAAACCCATCGTCACGACATCGAGTGCGTCGACGGGAAAATCCCAATCAACGCTCTCTCGCTGAGGAACATAACCGACTCGGTGCAACGATTGGTGATACGGTTTCCCGAACACTTCGACCCGACCCGACGCCCGCGGAATGAGATCCATGATCGCCTTGAGCAGCGTGCTTTTGCCGGCCCCGTTGGGACCGACAATGCCGACGAGTTTGCCCTGTGGGATATCGAACTCGACATCCCAAATTACAGGCTTGCGGTGGTAGGCCACCGTCAAATCGTCAACGGATAACGCGATAGGATCCATTCGCAGGAAAACTGTGTCGGAAGGACGAAAGAAAAGGAGCCTCGGACACCACGGAAAGCGTGGGCAGTCCGACTTGTTGCCCAGTATAGAAGAAACTCGCTGGCGAGTTTGCTTATCCGTTGCGAATCAGCCACCAACGCAACATGTTGCCAAGACCGGCTCGATGCCCCCGACCTGAATTTCGGCTTACTCCATCAGACACCGCCCCGCCGCAAACGGCCTGCCTGCCCATCCCGTCTGGCGTCGGCAATGCTTCTAACTCGGCTACTCGCCCGCTTTGGCGTCGAATTGCCCGTTCTCGATCTTTTCCCGGAGTTCTTTGCATCCCTCCGATGGCGTACTGCACATCGAACAACGCGACACGCCATCGGGATCCGTTCGTGCGTTCAAACCGCCGCACGACCCGCCGATACTTTTGCGTCCAAACATCACGCCCACCGCCATCGCGATCAACATCGCGGCAAACCCGATCCCGGTCAGCACCAGGATTGGCATCCATCGTGTACCAAAGCCGGGGTCGGCCGGCGCCGCTTGCGCGGTCATCGCTGTCGCCATCATTCGCTCAGCGACCACCGCCAGCGAGCCCGTTCCCATCACATTCATCTGGATCCCTTCATTTTGGTTTGGTACGTCTGACTGAGTCACATCCGCCACCACGCCGCGGGTAATCAGCAACGTATCTAAGTTATTCTCATTCGCCAAATCGACCGCCATCTCCGGTCCAACCACGTTGAGCGCCGTCGCCCACGCATCCGCCGCCATGCATGTCGGTGCAATCACCGTGACCGACGCCAGATCGTGACGCACCGGCCGGCGAGTCACCGGATCAATTGTGTGCGAATAGCGTTCCCCGTCGACTTCGAAGAAGTTCCGATAATCGCCGGACGTCGCCATCGCAGAATCCTCCATCGGATGAGCGAGCACGATTTCGTTGCTCGCCGCGTCCGGTTTTTGAATGCCAACTCGCCACGGCTGGCTACCGCCGGCGGATTGTTTCGCCCCCGTCACCCGGACTTCGCCGCCGATTTCGACGAAAACGTTCTTTGCTCCGAGGCTTAACAGTAACTCGACCACGCGATCCACGCCGTGTCCTTTGGCGATCGCCGACAAATCCACTCGCAGCTGAGCGATGTCCTTCTTCAACGCTGGCGGATCACGTCGCACGGCGAGATGCTGTTGTCCAATACGTTGCCCAATCTCATCGAGCTCCTCGTCGCTGGGAACGTCTCGATTGCGTTTGCCGGGACCAAAACTCCAACGATCCACCAACGGTCCCACCGTGACATCGAATCGTCCGTCCGATGCGGCGCCCACTTCGAGTGCGAATGCGACCACGTCAGCGGTTTCTTGGCTGACATCAAACCAATCCGTCGACGTGGAGGCATTGAACCGGCTGAGCTCACTCGACTTCAAATAAGTCGACATCTGATCGTTAACGCGGCGAAGTTCCGCCTCGATTGTCAGCGCAGCCTCCGACGCCCAATCGTCACCGGGTGGCGGGTCGGAGACTTTTACCGAGTACGTCGTTCCCATCGTCGCGCCGCGGAAGACCAGCACCAACGGCGAGGAGGCTTCGCCAGACGAATCGCCCGCAAACACCCTCTGCCCGGCGATGAAACCGAACGGCGTGATTCCGATGAGACACATCGTGATGACAATAAAAAACGCGACGGGTGAGTAACCTCGTCGCGTCATGCGATTTCGTTCAGACATGGATGCCTTTATCTAGCCACCGAAGTCGTCATAGGCGATGTTCTCAGGCTCGACACCCAAATCGTCGAGCATCTTGAACACGGCCGCGTTCATCATCGGTGGACCACAGATGTAGTACTCGATGTCTTCGGGTGCGGGGTGTGTCTTGAGGTAGTTGTCCAACAACACTTGGTGAATGAACCCGACATACCCGTCCCAGTTGTCTTCGGGAGCAGGCTCGGACAACGCGATGTTGAATTTGAAGTTCGGGAACTCCTTTTCGATCTCACGGAAGT
This sequence comes from Aporhodopirellula aestuarii, assembly GCF_023701485.1. Lineage (GTDB taxonomy): Bacteria > Planctomycetota > Planctomycetia > Pirellulales > Pirellulaceae > Rhodopirellula > Rhodopirellula aestuarii. Next base: position 40,693 of record NZ_JAMQBK010000042.1, on the reverse strand, counting down.
GATCGACATAGAACAACTCGCGAGCACTTCGACCGCCGTACCAGTAACTGACCTTCCGATCGGTCTTTTGGCGTTTGAACAATTCAAAGATGTGACTTCGCAGCGGAGCCATACCGGCACCACCACCGATGTAGACCATCTCCGCTTGGCTGTCCTTGATAAAGAACTCACCATAAGGACCGCTGATCGTGGCCTTGTCGCCCGGCTTGAGCGAGAAGATCCAACTGCTCATCTTACCGGGAGGCGTTCCTTCGGGAGCGCGGGGCGGTGGCGATGCGACCCGAATGTTGAGCATGATAATGCCCTTTTCGCCGGGATAGTTGGCCATCGAATAGGCACGAACCACAGGCTCGTCGACTTTCGACACGTATCGCCAGATCTTGTATTGATCCCAATCTGGGTGGAAGCGTTCTTCGATATCGAAATCCTTGTAGTGAACCTCGTGAGGAGGACACTCGATTTGGATGTAACCGCCGGCGCGGAAGTTAACTTCTTCGCCCTCGGGGAGTTCGAGGACGAACTCTTTAATGAACGTCGCAACGTTGTTGTTGCTGCGGACGGTGCATTCCCACTTCTTGGTTTCGAAGGCTTCCGGCGGCACTTCGACCTTCATGTCTTGCTTGACCGCCACCTGGCAACTCAGTCGCTCGCCTTCGGCGGCTTCTTTCTTGTTGATGTGTCCAGCTTCGGTGGGCAGCAGATCGCCACCGCCCTCTTCGACTTTGACTTTGCACTGAGCACAGGTACCACCGCCACCACAGGCACTCGACACGAAGATTCCCGCGTCAGCGAGAGCGCCGAGGAGCTTCCCGCCCGCGGGGACCGAAATTTCTTTCTGATCGTTGATCATGATCTTGACCAGACCGGAAGAAACGAGCTGTTTCTTAGCGGCCAAAATCAGCAACACCAGCGCCAGCACGATGAGCGTGAACATCGCGACGCCGACGGCAACGATCGCACTCGCTGCGGCACCGATCATAAGGGTAGACGTAAACATCAGGAAAGACTCACTGCCATGAATTGTGTGGCGGAACAGAAGACGCCGGCCACCGGGTTGTTTCTTTGTTTGACTACCGCCGTTGGTCGGCGGCCCCACGCCCGTGACGAGCGTGGTGATGGGTTGCCCTCCACGCTCTGGATCGAGCGTGATGAGCGATTAAAGCTGGATTCCGCTGAACGACATGAACGCCAACGACATCAATCCAACCGTAATGAACGTGATCCCTAAACCACGCAGTGGCGGAGGAACGTCCGAATATTTGAGTTTTTCGCGAATCCCCGCCAGAGCCATGATCGCCAACGCCCAACCGACGCCGCAACCAAAACCGTAGGTGCAAGATTCAGGGAACGAGTAATTGCGTTCTTGCATGAACAACGACGCACCGAGGATGGCACAGTTCACGGTGATCAAAGGCAAGAAAATCCCGAGTGCGTTGTAAAGCGACGGCAGGAACTTGTCCAAGAACATCTCGAGGATCTGAACCAGAGCCGCGATCACACCGATGAAGCTGATGAACCCGAGGAACGTCAGGTCGACTTCGGAGAAATTGATTGTCGACTCGGGAATGAACCCGTTCGCCCAGCCCAGTGCACCTTTCTTGAGCAACAACGAGTAGATCAACTGGTTTGCGGGCACCGTGATCGTTTCAATCACGATCACCGCGATCCCCAGACCGATTGCAATTTTGACGTTCTTGCTAACCGCGAGAAACGTGCACATGCCGAGGAAGAAGGCCAACGCCAAGTTCTCGACGAATACCGCCTGCAAGAAAATGCTGAGGTGAGTCTCAAAAGTAGCCATAGCTTTCTCAGGCCTCTTCGATTTGTTCAGGTTTGTTAGCTCGGATCACCCAAATCATGATTCCGATAATGAAAAACGCACTCGGCGGTAAAAGCAACAATCCGTTCGGAGCGTACCAACCGCCGTTGCGGTCGAGTTGCAAGATCGTTTGACCGAACAACGAGCCACTGCCAAACAGTTCGCGGAAGAACGCGACGACGAGCAACACGAATCCGTATCCCATGCCGTTACCTAGGCCATCGAGGAAACTGATTCCCGCGGGGTTCTTCATCGCAAATCCTTCGGCACGTCCCATCACGATACAGTTGGTGATGATCAGCCCCACGAACACCGAAAGCTGCTTGCTGATATCGAACAGGAACGCCTTGAGGAACTGGTCGACCACGATCACGAGCGATGCGATCACGGTCATCTGAACGATGATCCGGATGCTGCTCGGGATGTAAGACCGAATCGCACTGACGGCGAGGTTACTGAATGCGGTCACCGCCATCACGGCGAGAGCCATCACCAACGATGTTTCCATCTTGGTCGTCACCGCGAGAGCCGAGCAAATACCAAGGATCTGCAGGGCGATCGGGTTGTTGTTGATTACGGGATCGACGAGCACGTCGATTGGTTTTTTGGACATTGTTTTATGCTCCAACCTTGTTCGTCGAGTTATCGGGCTGCGAGGCCGCAGCGGTTTGATCCGCAGTCGATTCTTCTTTGAGTTTCGCGCCGAGCTTTTTCAAGAACGGACCGTAACCTTGGTCGCTGGCCCAGTACTGGACGAGGGCCGTGACACCACGACTCGTGATCGTCGCACCCGACAAGCCATCGACACTGTATGGGTCGGTTTCGGGAGCAGGCCCCTTAGCGACCTGGGCGGAAGGCTCACCGTTTTCGTTGTAGAGCTTCAAACCGTTCCACTGCTCTTTCCAGGCAGGGTTATCGACTTCACCACCGAGACCAGGTGTCTCTTTGTGTTGATAGAACGTGATCCCTTGGATCGTCTCCAAGTCACTCTTCAATGCGAGGTAACCGTAGAGCGTTCCCCACAAGCCTTTACCGTAGATCGGCAGAACGACTTGGCGGATCGGACCTTCGCCGTTGCGACGGACGAAGTAAACCTTCATCGACTTGGGACGACGATCTTCACCCGGATCGTAAGGGTCCGGAACGATCTCGATGCTCAACGTCGGATCAGTGGAAGCTTCGACGAGATCGAACTTGGTCGGGTCCAATTCGTTGTTGAACTCACCCGTATCGAGATCGACCATCTGCTCGCTAACCCAGGTGTAAAGGTTATCGATCTCTTTCTTCGACAACTGCGATGCGGGCTTTCCGAACTCATCGGTCGGCAGTCCGGCAGCGTCAAGGATGTTCTTTTGCTGGTCGAGCACTTCGTTGGCAATCTGGTAAGGACGCAGCGCGACGGCCGCGGCACTCACGGCGAGCGAACAAACGACACACAACAGCGTCGCGATCAGGATCGTTCCTGGTACGGAATCTTTAGCTGGCATAGCGGGCGACCCTCCGGCGGACGTTGGCTTGGACGACAAAATAATCAATCAAGGGAGCGAACACGTTGCCGAACAGAATCGCCAACATGATTCCTTCAGGGAACGCGGGGTTAATGACGCGGATCAGAACGGTCATAAAACCGATTAACGCCCCGTAAATCCATTTCCCTTTTTGGGTCATCGAGGCACTGACCGGGTCAGTCGCCATGTAAACCAACCCGAAGGCGAGTCCACCGATCACGAGGTGCCAGTAAAACGGAACTTCGAACATCGCGTTGGTTTCGCTGCCGACGGCGTTGAGCAACAAACTCGTTGCGACGACACCACCGATCACTCCCAACATGATCCGCCATGAACCGATGCCGGTCGCGACCAGGATCAACGCACCGACGAGGCACAGCAGGGCGCTGGTTTCGCCGACACAACCTTGGATGGTTCCGAGGAACGCGTCCATCCACGTGATCGAGCCGGTTTCGCCCCACACGTACTGAACGCTGCCGAGCGATTCGATCGCTCCTTTTTCGACGACTGCCATTTGGCCCAGAGCGGTTGCACCGCTGAACCCATCGACGGCCGTCCAAACTTTGTCACCGCTGATATCACCGGCGTACGAAAAGTACAGGAACGCCCGTGAGGTGAGTGCGACGTTGAGGAAGTTACGCCCCGTGCCACCGAACACCTCTTTGGCGACAATAACACCAAACGCGATCCCTAACGCGACCTGCCACAACGGGATCGATGCGGGCAGCGTCAGCGGGAACAACAATCCTGTTACCAAGAATCCTTCGTTGATTTCGTGGCCACGCAGCACCGAGAAGATCATCTCAATGTGACCGCCGACAAACATGCAAACGAAGTAGATCGGGATAAAGAAAATCGCCCCGTACACAAAGTTGTCCACGAAACTGTTCGGGTTATGCCCCAAACCAATCGCCTCGTGAACCGTGTGATGCCAATCGAACTCAACCGGCACGCCGGCTTCATTCATTTGCACGATCGCCGAGTTCGCTTGGTAACCGGTGTTCCACATCCCGAACAACGTCACCGGGATCAACGCCACGACGACCATGATCATCATGCGTTTGAGATCGATGGCGTCGCGAACGTGCGTCCGGCCTTCGGTGGTTTCACCAGGCGTGAACAGGAACGTGTCGATTGATTCGTAAATGGGGTAGGCTTTCTCTAAGATCCCCCCCTTTGCGAAATAGGGGTGAACGCGGTCGAAAGCGTCACGCAGTGGTTTCATATTGATTTAGCCTTCACGTTCGATCGTGGTCAAATTTTGTCGCAACAGCGATCCATATTCGTATTTGCCGGGGCACACGAACGTGCACAAGGCAAGATCTTCTTCTTCAAGTTCCAACGCACCGAGAGCCTGCGCCGAGTCGGTATCGCGGACGATCAATGATCGCAGCAACTGCGTCGGCAGGATGTCCAACGGCATCACTTTCTCATAAGTACCCAACGGCACCATCGCACGCTCGCTACCGCCCGTGGACGTCGTGAACGCAAACTTCTGCGAAGGTTTCATCGCCGATGCGTAAACCCGCGTGACTGAATACTTGTCAAAGCCCGGCATCTGCCAGCCCAAGAATTCTCGATGGTCACCTTCTTCGATCACCGACACCTGCTGGTGGTAGCGGCCGAGATAGTTGTGAGGTGCCGTCGCGGCGTGACCATACAAAACGGAACCCGAAATCGGACGCAGTTTGCAATCCTCTTCGACAGAACCTTCGAGCAGGTCGTCGATGCAAGCACCGACACGAGTTTCGATCAAGCGAGGCTGTTTCACCTTCGGACCCGCCAGCGAGATCACGCGACGCGGATCGAGGCGTCCGGATTGGAACAGCGAACCGATCGCGATCACGTCTTGGTAACCGACATACCAAACTGTCTTGGTCGGACCGACAGGATCCAAGAAATGAATGTGTGTGCCAGGAAGCCCGGCCGGGTGAGGGCCGGCGAACTCGGCGAACGTCACGCCCGAGACTCCTTCACCAGGAACGGAAGCACCCTCAGCCTTGCAAACATAAACGTTGCCGGCACCGAGTTGGGTGAGAGCCTGCAGGCCTAGCACAAACTGATCTTTGCGTTCGCTCACCACGACCGCGGGATCAGCGGCTAATGGATTGGTATCAATCGCGGTGACGAAAATCGAACTCGGCTTCGACCCGATCACAGGAACTTTGCCGAACGGTCGCGTGCGGAACGATGGCCACAGACCGCTCTCGACGAGCACTGAGGTGACCGCTTCACCACCGATCGCGACGGGATCTTTCTCGCGTGCGTTCTCGAATACCACCGCGTCGTCACCGTCGACCGAGATGACGATCGATTCGAACTTCCGCTTCGCGCCGCGGACAACTTCCGAGATGGTCCCTGACGCGGGCGACGTATAGATTACGCCCGGTGTCTTTTTGTCTTCAAAGAGGGGCTGACCGAGGGAAACACGATCACCGACGGAAACCAGCATCGTCGGCTTCATTCCGACGTAGTCGTCACCCAACAATGCCACGGTACGAACCAACGGACCGGCTTCGACACGCTGCTCGGGACAACCGAGAATGGGTAGATCAAGGCCTTTTTTGACGACCGTGCGGTGTTGAGTAGCGGGCATGAACGCAAACACTTTGTGAAAAATGTAACAAAGTCGGATTGAGGGAAAGCTCACCGAAGTGAGCTTTGTGCGACACTATTACACAGCGATCTAAATTTGACAACGGCATTAGGAACGCAACTCGGGGTGATTTTGAAGGCCGCTTCACGACGGCAACCTAACAACCGGTAAGCGCGTCACTGTGTCCCATCAGTTACCATCACCGCAGAATCGAGATGAATGATCACTGGTGCACAAACTGAAAAACGCCGCGATCTCAAGGGTGCCTATTCTTGCATCGCTGCAGACCGCTCAACCTGCTTCCCCCCCAGAATCCGCTAACCGTTCAGTCTGCAGCGAATGGTTCGTGATCTAGCAAGCTCGCGATCCGTTTCGCAGCCCGTTGGGCCGCTGAAACTGACGAGCCGCGAGGGACATCATCGGGCACGTTCAACGGAGACTCACTCATCGAGATCAACTTCGCAATCGCCGGCGTGAGATCGCGATCGCGTCTCAGCCAAACCCCCAACCCGAAACGCTCAACTCGCTCCGCGTTGTCAAACTGGTCAAAGGCCATCGGACGAACGATCTGAGGAACTTTTGCATCGATCGCACGGCTCGTCGTCCCGATGCCACCATGATGAATAATGCCACGACACCGCGGCAGCCACTCACCCAACGGCACGTATCCGACGCAGCGGACGTTTCGATACACGATACCACCGGGATTCGAGGGGCAACACCAAACCACCGGAACGCTCCGCAATTCACATATTTCAGCCACGCGGCTGACGAACGACTCGTCGCCGTGATGTGCCGAACCGGTCGTTACCAGCAACGGCCGCCCCGCCGGCAACTCCTCACCTTGCAACGACGATCCCCCGCCATCGTGCTTACCCGCGACTCGATCCTCTGAAACATCGGCGTCGGAACTACCGCGGTCGACGATCCCGTCATCGAGCGGAAAGCCGAGGCACTCCAACGGCGCCGCGAGCCCATCACCGGACGAGTATTTTTCGTAGATCTCGGGCGCATACCACGACGGATACAGGCCGAGCACCTGATCCGGCGAACACCACCACCGTTCCATGATGCGTCGCTGTGGACGCAGTCCAGCGCGGCGCCGGCGTTCCGCGTTGAGCGGTGCTCCGATCGCGCGATCCAAAAAAACATGATCGGCAAGGAAATACGTCAAGCGATTCCAACGCGACCATCCCTTGGGCAACATCGCCCGACCCAAACCGTGTTCAGGCAACAATCGGGGCGGCGTCTCGACATGGCGGAGCATCGCCGGTGCGAGATGCACGCTCGACAACCGACATCCCGGTGTCGTTTCACGAAAGACCCGCGAAGCAAAATCCAACGGATGGGCGACCAAGACGCTGCGGCCGGGTCGGTAAAGCTGATCGATGATTTTAAGATGCGGATGAAAAAACCTCTCCGCCACCTCGGTCAGCACACGACGGGCTCCCGTCCAAGGCCGCCAGAATCGAGATTGCGAAACAACCTGGTGAAACGACTCACTGTCGATCAAGACGTGGGCGTGCAGACCGAAGGCTTCCACCAAACCGGCGTAGGGCTCCGCCACGCTGACGTGACATTCAAAGCCACGGCGATCGAGTTCGCGGGCGATGGCGACCATCGGATTGACGTCACCGCGTGAGCCCGGTGCGGACAAAATCGCGAGCGGACGATCCCGGTTCGCCTGGGAATCGCTCACGTCCGGTCGATGTCGTATTCGGTGATCTTTCGATAGGCAGTCGCCCGACTGATACCGAGCAATTTGGCCGCTTCGGGAACACCGCCGCTGGTCCGGCTCAGTGCCTTCTCGATCAGCCGTCGCTCCCAGACGTCGATCCGCAGCGTGTCGATGTTCGACAACCCCGCGTCGCGAAGCCCCAAGTCGTCGGCAACGATCTCCGGTTCATCCGCCATCACAACCGCGCTGTCGATCACGTTGCGCAACTGCCGAACGTTGCCGGGCCACGGATACGTCAACAGCCGTTCGCGGGCATCCTCCGATAACGACAACTGAGGCCGGCCGTGTTGTTTTAAAAAGTGAACGAGAAAGTGATCGATCAGGATATTCAAGTCCTCGCCACGATCTCGCAGCGGCGGCACCGGCAACTCAAAAACGCTGAGCCGATAATACAGGTCTTCACGGAAGCGGCCATCACGAACGAATTCGGTGAGGTCGCGATTCGTCGCCGCGATCACTCGCACGTCCACCCTCACCTGTTTGCTCGCCCCGACAGGCAGGAACGGGTGCCCTTCGAGGATCCGCAGCAATTTTGCTTGGCCTTCCAACGTCATTTCCCCGATCTCGTCGAGGAACAATGTCCCTTGGTCGGCCTGCTCGAACAGACCGGTGTGATCGCTGTCCGCTCCGGTAAACGAACCTCGCTTGTGTCCGAACAATTGACTCTCGAGCAGGTCTCGCGGGATCGCTGCGCAGTTGACCGTCAACATCGGCCGGTCGTTCCGATTGCTCGACCGATGGACCGCACGGGCCACCAGCTCTTTACCCGATCCGCTCTCGCCACGAATCAACACCGAACCGCTGGCCCGTCCGACACGCGAGATACGCTCTTTGAGTTTCCGCATCGCTTTGCTATCACCGATCAACTCTCCCTGGTCGGCATTGCGATCGGCGATGCGTTGGTTTTCCACCTTGAGATTTTCGGTCAACGTCGATTGGGTCAAACCCATCGCGAGCAACCCCGCCGCCCCCACGGCCAGATCCACCAACGTGTCGGTGTAGGCATCGGTCTGACGGTGAAAGATCAGAACGCCCAGCGACTTGCTATCTTCGACGATCGGCACGATCAGGCAGTGAGTCGGAATGCCGCCGTTCTCGACCGTCCCGGGGTGTTCGCTGAGATAAACCTCGCCACCTTTGGCGACGCGTTTTAATTGAGCCCGGTCGAATTTCACCGGTGTGCTCTTTTGCGGGAACTGTCTCCGGATTTTCCAACGCCCATCGCCCGCATCGACCGCCAATGAAATGGTTTGTGACCCTGTTCGATCGAGCAACAACTCCAACGTCGTGTCGACCACCTCGCTCGGCTTCTGACCATTCAAGAGCGAAAGGCTGAGTTGGTAGAGATCGAGCAGATGTTCGGGCTGAGACACCAACTGGCCCGACTCCCGAACCACGTCCGAATCACGAGCCTTCCAATGATCGATGTCGTGGTAGAGCGTTTGCTGCAACGCATCGGCGCCCATCGGATCTTCCGCGGTCGTGACCAATTGCAGCGTCGTTTTTCCGATAACGATCTTGGTCTGATCAATCAGACGCGCGTCATCAACACGCTGCCCGTTGACGAGCGTGCCGTTGCGGCTATTGGTATCACGCAGATGCCACGCGTGATCTTCGTAATAAACGACCGCGTGGAACCGGCTGCTGTTCGGATCCGACAGCATGATATCGCATCCGATCGCCCGCCCGATGTGCATCGGTCGATCGGGATCGAGCGGATACTGGATCCCTTTTTCCTGCCCCGTCTGTACGGCAAGGTAAGCAGCCATCAGTGCCCCTTCCTTTCTGCTGGTTCTGCAAACATCTTTGCGAGTTGTTTCAACGCGATCGGAAACGCCTTGGATTCACTGCCGAACTCGATCCACCATCGTTCCAGCGTTTCAGCGGTTTCGTCGAATCCTTTCCCCACTGCCCAATCACTCGACGCCGAATCGAGCGACGACGACTCCTCCGACGACCACCAAAGATCGAGTGCCTCGGCAATCGGCAAACGATCACCGGCCAACAAACCGATATCGGCCGCTTGGCTGAGCACCAAGGGAATACAGCCGATCGACCACGGCAGTTCTAAATTCGGTTTACTCTCAAAATCGACCGTTGTGTCCGCGGCACTCGAAACGCTACTACCGCCGCCCGGCTTCGCGGCACCGAGACCCTGCGGAGCGTTCGGGCCCGCAACTCCGGTAGATGCGTGCGTGCGAGTGTGCGAGTCGATCGCGATTTGTGTTATCTGATAGACCAGTCGCAGCCACTCCGGAACGCTCGGCGAAATGTCAGTCAGGACCGCTTCGATCCAAACGCAGCATTGATAACTGCTCCGTCCCGCCGCCCCGGTTCGCAGCGGCTGCACCGCGTGGACGGTGACGCGATTGGGCCACCAATTTTTAGGCGGGGCACCGTTCCAAATGCGTTTTCCGATCGAACGCACCATCCCTGGACCGTACGCCTCATACGCTTGCTTCAGGGGCGCATACCGCAAACGCAATTGATCGGCGAACCGTGGCGAATCGGCAGCCAACATGCGGCGGCAATTGTCGATCGAACGATGAATCGCAGCCGCCGTTTGGTCCGATTGCAATTGCGAATGCCCTGACCGCAGCAACGCGACCTCACAGGCTTGCGGTGTGATCGGGGCGTCGTTTCCGGCGGAAACCAATTCGTCGCTGAGATGATCCCAAAACATCCGTTCGGAAACGGCTGCCGAGATCAAACGCTCGCTCAAACGTTCGGCTTCGCTGATGAATTGCGACGTCGCCTGAGCATCTTTTAACGCGAAACCGCCCACTGACTTCCGTCCGCCCGCGGTCGCGGCGTGCGCGTGGAAATTGGGTGCGGCGCACGACTGCACCGCACGCACGAGACTTAACGATGTCGACGCGATCCAGTGAAGTTTCAACAGTCGTCTCGCAAGTGTTCTTGAATCCACTGTTCGAGTTCCTCGAAATCGACCGAGGGCAGCACATTCAAATCGGGACGAAGTTTTACCGCGTCGCGGATATAGACGTGATGAATCTCTGACTGCGCCCGATCAGTATTCCAGTGCAGCAGAATCCGGATGCAGCGTGGCAGCGATCGCTCGACGGAAACCTCGTAACTACACAACAACGGGACCTCCAGCCATCCGAGCTGGCGAGCGGCGAGGGCCGGGAATTCGCTCTGCAGATCCTTGGTTACCGTAAAAATCGCACTCGCGACGTCGACGGTTTGAATTTCGTTACGCCGAATCATCAGCGCCAGCAACTGAGTCGTTGCCTTCAAGATTTCGTCTCGATCGTCAGTGTCGACTGTCGTCGCACCGCGTACGCCCCGGCATACCATCATCGTCAATGCAAGCCATTCAGGAATCAAAGCAGAAGCATGGAAACCAAAATCTTGCCCGGCTGCGGTGCCCACGGCGTGAACATGATGCCCACGGCGGGAACATCAGAGGTTGCGCCTTCGGATGCGGCGAAATTACGCGGGAGAAGAAAGGCCATGGCTGGTGAGACCCACCAACGACAACAGAATACCCGTCATCTCAATTTGCGACCAGCGGTATTTTCTCATTTTGCGACGCAATCACATTGATTTCCCGACGCGCGTTCAGGCCTCGCTGCCGACGCTCAATTCCCGCACCAGATTCTCCAACGAACACGTCCGAGCGAGGATCGGCAATTTGGCTTGCAGGCCGCTCCCGGTGACTCGACCGCCCAACATCGCAACGGCTTGCACCTGTGAAATCGCGCGATCGATCATGACGGGGCTCGGCAGCGATGGGCGGCTAGGATTTCCCGCCTCCGCATTTTCGTCGTTCATTTGCAAACCCAAGATCCCGATCGAAAGCCGTTCTCCGAGGTCCGATTTATCCGCCGACGCGAGGCTCAGTCCGACCGACGCGGCCGCACCGCAGATTTGCTCGGCACGATGCAGCGACTCGCTTTCCTGACAGTCGGGCAACGACACCAGCAACGTTGAGTGGTTTAAACAACCGATCCGGTCCTGACTCCGCATCGCCGCACGAACGAGTTGTAACAGCGAACGCATGGTCGCCGCTCCCGGTTGCCCCGAAAGTGTCACTGCCATCAAAAGATTCGAGCGTCCTCCAGCGGGTGAAACGGCCAACGTCTCGGCGATCCCGTCGATCATCGTTTCTCGGTCGGGCAGGTAGGCGAGTCCTCGCGGAGGTTCGGAGTCTCCATCGGCTCGCAATGTGGCGGACAATTTCGCGAGTTGCACGGCCTCCACCTCAGCCGCATGATCGACGCCCTTCGGCTGGACCGCTTCTTCAACGCTCTCGCTGACCGCCAACGCGTCCGACGCGATCGACGAAACGACCGGATCGTTTTCCCCGATTGCCGATTCGATCGGGTTGGGATCCGCCGAGGGGAGTTTCGACGGATTGCTCACCAAGGCCGCCGCGACCGGAGCCGCTGGTCCGGCATCCGCCTCAACCTTCTCGTTGACACGGATGAAACGCTCCGCCTCGATGTAGTGTGCACAGTTGCGTCCGGCTTCCTTGGACCGATAGAGCGCGTCGTCGACACGTTGCAACCATTCGTCGGAAGACTGCTGGGGTTGGAGTTTGCCGATTCCAACGCTCATCGTGACTTTAAGACGTTTTCCTTCAAAGCGGATTTCACGGTTACTCACCGCGTGCCGCGTTTTTTCGATCAGATCGATCGCTTCTTCGTAGTCCGACTCGTCGATCAACGCACAGAACTCTTCGCCACCAAACCGCGCGACCAAGCCATAAGGCTGCAGCCTGGCCTCCAACATGCTCGCGACGCTCCTCAGGACTTCGTCACCAATCCGGTGCCCGTGCTCGTCGTTAAACCGCTTAAAGAAATCGATATCGAGGATCGCCAGCACTCCGGCACCGGAGTACCCCTTGGAGAATTCGTAATCCAAACGCTTGTCAAATGCACCACGGTTGGAGAGCTGCGTGAGTGCGTCGGTCTCGGCACGCTGTTCGGCGGATTGCAATTGCTTCGTCTGCTCACGCAATCGTTCCTGGGCATCTTCGAGCTGGCTGCGCATCGTTTCATTCGCCGCCAAAAGTTGCTCGACCGCATCAATAATTTCTGGTGGAGCTCCCGATAAATCGCTCGCGTGGAGCACGCCGTTGACGGCATCCACTTTGGTTTGGTGCTCGTCCACGTTGGCGGCAACGATCGCGGCGAAGGCGCGGATGCGGTCGGCTACCGTGGCGACCTTTTCAGGCGTGAGCGAATCCGGGGCCTTCTCTCGGATTGATACCCTGGACGGATTATCGGTGCTATTCCTTCGACCGGCCGCAGAGTCGAGATCCCGCGGCGACTGATCGTCCGCGGGTACGGTGACGTTCTGGGGCATCCCTGGAGAGGGTCCACCCGCTCGATGCAAGGCGTGCATGACCCAGCCGCAACAAATCCCTGCACCGCCGCAACTGCCCGCAATAATGATGTCGAGTAACACTAATTCTGCCCTGCCTATGCAATGCTCGCTTTGTACCAATATCCAGTTGATGTATAGCTCGCATTAGGAGGCAGTCAAAAAGAAAGCGAGAAGCCACCAAGGGACGATACCCATTGCACCCATTCCTCCTGTTTTACCGCCTCTTTTGCTTAACTCCCGAAAATAAGCACATTTTGACATGGTCAAATGCTGGTTTATCTCAAATACTTGTGTGAACCACGTTACTGGTCTACGTTCCCGCAAGGATTGGGTTTTTATGTCGACTTTCGCTCCCCTGGCCCCCTCAAGTTTTACTGGGGCTCCCGCCAACTCCCCTCCCGCCACCTCGCCCGCCAAAAAATTGTCCGACGTCGAAGGGATCGCTCAGGCATCAGCCAACAAACGAGCCCGGATCTTAGAATCGGATGAGCGTTCCATTCGATTGGATGCCGCCGAAACGCCCCTGGCAGCTGGTGCACTCGCTTTGGAAACCGCCGTTTCAGTGCTCGCACAGAGCGCCGTCGCCGAGCTCCGTTTTCTACGTGTTGACGAGAACGACGCTGAAATCCATTTGAGCGGTAGCGTTCGCAGCTTCTATCACAAACAACTCGCTCAAGAAGCGATTCGTCCCATCGCCGCTGGACGTCAAGTCATCAACCGCGTTGACGTTTGCACGAACTGTTAAGCAGGTCTGCAGGAATCATCTGGCGAAACTGCCGCGAACTGTAGGCCGGACCGAGGCTTTGCGAGTTCCGNNTCCTTGGTCCGGCCTACGCCGAAACATTCCGATCAGCGGAATTCTCGTTATACCGAATCACTTCTAGGTACCTGCTTAAGCGATCGATTGAGAAGCGGGCGGACATTGCCCGCCCCGACCTGTCATGCTCGAACTCACTGCATTTCGGCGAGTGAGTGCATCGAGTCTTTGAGATTGCCGTAGAGATCGCGGTAGACAGGGAACAATTTGTTGTAGATCGCCTTGGCTTTGGCGTCCGGTTTGGTTTCTTCGGCGACTTCGATCGTGGCCGCACACGCGGACGTCACCGACTTGTAGGCGCCGTCACCGACCGCAGCCAACAGCGCCACGCCGTAAGCGGCGCCCTGTTCGACCCGCAGGGTGGTGATCTTCTTGCCAAACACGTCGGCTTGCATCTGACGCCACAGCTTGTTCTTGCTGCCGCCTCCGGACGCACGAACTTGACGGACCGGCACACCGAGCGACTCGATGATCTCAAGGCTGTCACGTAAAGCGAACGTGATCCCCTCCATCACGCTGCGGGTCATCGCACCGCGATCGTGAGTCAAGTTCATTCCGACAAACGCACCTCGCGCTCGTGGGTCCGCATGCGGGGTACGTTCTCCGTTGAGATAGGGCAGGAACAACAACGCACCGCTACCCGCCGGCGCCGCGGCGGCTTCCCGGGTTGCCGCTTCATAACTCTTCGCCGCTGGAACACCAGCCAACCCTTGCAACACGTTTTCGACCCACCACTGCAACGATCCGCCGCTGGTCAGGTTCACGCCCATCATGTGCCACTTGCCGCGAACCGCGTGACAGAACGTATGCAACCGGCCGCCCTTGTCGATGCTCGGTTCATCGCTGTGAACGAACATCACGCCGCTGGTTCCGATCGACGTGCTGAGCAGTCCTTTCTTGACGATGCCGTTTCCGATCGCCCCCGCCGCGCAATCACCCGCGCCACCAACGACCTTGCATGCTGTCGTGAGGCCGAGCTGCTTGGCAGCTTCCGCGGTCAATGTCCCAGTCACGTCTTCGGATTCCACCACGCGTGGCAGCAGATCCGTATCGAGGCCGAGTTTGCCTAACAACTCCGACGACCATTGACGTGCTTTCACGTCGAGCAACAACGTGCCGCTGGCGTCACTGACCTCGGTCACGTAGTCGCCGATCAAGCGCCGACGGATTTCATCTTTCGGCAGCAACACTTTTGCGAGTCGGTCGTAGTTGCGTTTTTCGTTATCACGCAGCCACAAAATTTTGGGAGCTTGGAACCCGGTCAGAGCCGGGTTGGCGACCATGCCGATCAGTTTTTCAGGTGAGCCGGCCGCTGACGTGATCGCGTCACACTGTTCGGCCGTGCGTTGATCATTCCACAGGATTGCGGGCCGGATGACTTGGTCTTTCGCGTCCAAGAAAACCGATCCGTGCATCTGGCCGGACAAACCGATCGCTTTGACTTCGGATTTGTCGACTTTGGCCTGACGCATGACCGCTTTGACGGTCTTGACGGTGGCCTTCCACCAATCTTCGGGATCTTGTTGCGTCCAGCCCGGACGGGGCTGCTCCATCGGATAAGTGGCGTCGGATTCGGCAAGCACTTTGCCTGATTCGTCGATAAGCAGGGTTTTCGTGCCGCTGGTACCTACATCGATTCCGAGATAGTAAGACATGGAGCGAGATCACTGATGAAAAAGAGGGAGCAAAACGGGTTTGAACAAGGCAGCACTATAACGCGTAGCACGCTCGCTTTGTTAAGCGGGCCGCAGTCTCCCCGCAAACTTTTATTCCCGCACATCGATCATCTTTCCATGCGTTTCCCAGACCGCTCCGGCGAACGTCCCCACCGCTCGCCAACGCCATCCGACTTGCCACGCCGCGAATGGTTAGCCGGGGCGATATCGGTGATTTCCCTTGCCGGTTGCCGCTCGGAAACGCAGACGACGGACTCCTCGGCGAGTCCCCGTCGGACCGACGTGCCGCTGCGGATCGTCTGGGTCGGTGACGAGTCGGAAACCGAAATTCTCCGCCGAACCTGGGGCTCGATCAGCGAGCAACCGCTCGACATTCGCCTCGTCGATGCTCCCCGTCCGAAGCCGGACGCCGACTCCGCCGCCGACGCGAAGCTGAACCTCGGGCGGGAACTTTTCGACAAAGCGGGCGCCGCCGACGTGATCATCTATCCCGTCGCGATGATGTCGGAACTCGTTGCGGAAAAACGCCTCATGCCGCTGCTGACCCGTTCGGAAGCGGCGAAAAAGCAAACCGTCGATCAAACCGACGACGATGCCGCCGCTTTGCTCGCCAACTCGGACACATCGCCCATCCCCGTTGCCCTTCGCATCGCGACCAGTTTTTCGGGCGAACGCCTCGCCACGCCGCTGGGCGGCTACCTACCCGCGCTCGTGCTGGGTGAAGAATCGCAAAACATTGCTCTCGACGACTGGGACGCCTATGAAGCGTTCGTCAAATCGTCGGGCGGAGCATGTTGCGAGCCGACCGCACCGACCTGGGCCGGATCAATGTATCTATGGCGATTGGCCAGCAGCCTGACCGCGACGTGGCTCTTCGAACGCGAGTCGTTGCAACCGCTCTTTAGCGAACCGGAATATGTCGCCGTTCTGGAACAGATGCGACGAACCGTCAAACAATCCGCTGATGCGTCCAAAGGCCGCACTCCCGGCGAGATCTACAACGCGGTCATGCGAGGTGAACTGCTAGGCGGAATCGGATTCCCACAACCCAATCACGCCCGCGCAACCGCCGAGTCCGCCAACGACGGAGGCGGGACGGTGACGCTCGCGTCGTTGCCGGCGGGCTCGAGCAGCAAACGGCTTGAGCAAACACAACTCGGCCTGCGGCTGGACCCCAGTCGTGGAATGGTTGACCCCTTTATGTTGGTCGGTTCCCTCGCCGCGTCATGCCGCCAAACCGCAGCCGCGGACACGTTCCTAAATTGGATCTCCGGTGGGCAAGGCAGCGAACCGTTGTACCGCGGAATCAGCTCCATCGTCGACACCCGGACCGCGCCGAGCGAGTCGACCAACAACCCACTCGAAAACTACCGCGGTTGGCTCAACACTCAATTGTCCAACGCGAGTTTCGTCACGACGCTGCAGTTAATCGGGGCAGCCGAATACTACGACGTCCTCGACGAAGTCGTGCGATCGTGTGTCCATGGTGATCAATCGGCACAGGACGCCTGCGCCGAGCTCACGGACCGATGGGCCCGTTTGCATCGCAAATATGACTTGCCCACCCAAAAGCGAACGTGGCGACGGGCCCAAGGACTCTCCTAAGCCGAACCTGCTCATCAGTTCACAATAAAACCGCCGCGTCTGGAACGAGGGCTGTGTTTCGCAACCCGGCGTTTTGAAACAGCTGTGACGCTCGGGAGGCTACAATGAGACGTCTGCGTGCACCCTCGCATGTACGTTGTCACGTTTTGAAAACTCAAGCCACCCGATGAACTCCCATGCGTCACTTTTTCCCCGGTCTGGTCTGTTGCTGTTTCTACTTGGCGTCGGCCGCAGTCGCTGACGCCCGCGAGTGGTCATCGCCAGATGGCCGTTATCGCGTTGAAGCCGAAGCAATCGCGTTTGACGACAAAACCGTCGTCCTTAAGAAACCAACCGGTCAACTCCTTGCCGTGGAATTGGCCGAACTCAGCCCCGCGGATCAGGATTACGTCAAATCGCGTGAGGCCAAAGAAGCGTACGCCCAATCAGTCGACCAGATGCAAACATGGACCGCCGACGACGGAATGAAAGTCCGCGGCCGGATCCTTGCCTACGGACGAAAAGATCTCACCGTCCGCCGACAACTCGGCAAAATGATCGTCAATGACAAGCGGTTCGCCGCCATGGATCCGCTTCATCAAAAAATCACGTTGACAATCATCTCCAAACTCGTCGGTCAGGAAATTGAGGACGAAAAGGCGTTCGAAGAATGGGGCAAAACCCTCCGCGCCGACACGAGAACGTTTCCGCTCGAAGGCGTTTTGATGAAGCTTGAAAGCGGTGATGAAATTGGCGTGCCGTTCTTCTTGTTTGCCGAAGAGGAACAGGAACTTCTTCAACCGGGCTGGAAGACGTGGCTCGAAAGCGAATCGAACTCAGAGGCTCAGCAGCGTGAGAGTTTGATGCTACAAACGCAAGCGATGGAGTATCAACGCGACCGCCAGAACCGAAACCAAATCGAGGCACTCAAACTTGGACTCCTCGCCACGGCCACCGGTGTCGTATCGATTTGGGAAGTCATCCTCGAACCGGCCCAAGGCAACTACTATCGCCGTACCAGCGTGATGGTTCCGGCTCAGAACAGCGCAGCCGCCGAACAGATGGTACTGCAAAAACATCCCGGATTCCGAGTCGTTGGCGTTCGCCGCGCAAGCCGCTGATCGACTCACGCTCCGGATTACCGGACAATGAAAAATGGCGGTATCCGACACAATTTCGCTGCCCCGATCCCCGATCGCAGCGTCGTGACCATCATCGTCGCTGCGGTGTCGTCCGCTTTGTCGCAACATCTGGCTGATCAACGAAAACGGCATCATGGTATTGTCGCATACACAGTCTCTCGGCGTCAGTCATACTTAATCCAACGTCTGTTCCCCGAGTCACCGCGGTCCCCAGCGACATCGCCTCCACAAATCCTCACATGACCTTTGATTTGACGCACCCATATTGCGATCGCGATCAATAGTTCGGCTTCGACGACCCGGCATCTCGCCCTCTCGCAGGTCCATCCATCTCGCACTATGTTCAAGAGGCAGCCCTCTTTGAACGTCCGCCACGGGCGACGTCTCCCGCACCGTAGAGATCGACGATGAAACCAAACACATTGTTAGCATTGGCGCTGTTGGTTGGCCTACCAATATTCAGCGCGTGTGACCGGACAGATGATGGAGACAAAAGCAGCATCAGCGAGCGTCCGGCCCAGAAAGTTTCCTACGCCGTTGCGACGAAGGAAGATGTGATCGACTACGTCGAACTCGTAGGACGGTTGGCTGCCGATGAACGCGTGGTGATTCAGTCGCGCGTCTCGGGTTTTTTGCTCAAAACTCACTTTGTCGATGGCCAACAAGTCAATGCTGGCGATCTTCTGTTCTCGATCGAGCCCGACGAGTACGAAGCGATTTACAATCAAGCCCAGGCTCAAATCTCGGTCGCTGAAACTCGACTCGACCTGGCCAAAAAGAAATTCGAACGCTCGAAAAAGCTAATCGAAAACGACGCGATCTCTCGTGAAGAATTCGACGAGAACCAATCCTCGGTTGCCGAAGCCGCCGCGCAAGTGATCGCGAGCCGCGCCGATGCCGAACGCGTCAAACTTGACGTCGGATACACCAAAATCCTTTCGCCGATCACCGGCCGAGTCGACCGGGCCCTGCTCGACGAAGGTAACTTCGTCACCGGCGGATTGGCGGGCGGGACGGTTTTGACGACCGTGGTGAAAGACCAACCGATCAAAGCCGTGGCAAACGTGAACGAAAACGTGCGGCTGAAATTCATGCGACGCCGGCGCGAAGTGGCAGGCGATGATTTCAAAGAAGCCGACAAACTCGACGAACTTCACATCCCCTGCTATCTGCAACTGCAAGACGAAACCGGGTTCCCACACGAAGGCGAACTCGAGTACGCCGAGGTGCAGATCAATGAACAAACCGGGACATCACAAATCCGCGGCGTGTTTGACAACACCAACGGGTTGCTGCAACCGGGAATGTTTGCCCGTTTGAAAGTGCCGGTTTCCGATCCGCACCCCGCGGTCCTGATCCCCGACTCCGCCGTCGGTAACGATCAAGCAACGAAATTCGTATACGTGATTAATAACAAGAACGAGATCGAACACCGAACCGTCGAAATCGGTGACCGCCGAGACGACATGCGAGTGATCCTTTCGGGAGTGCAACCGGACGAATCCGTCGTGGTTGCCGGAATGCAATTGGTTCAACCGGGGATGAAAGTCACGCCGGTCTTGAGGGGCCAATAGAGGCCGTTTCAAGCAGTTCTCAGATCGCGAATGACCGCCCTGAGAACCATTCACATCCGACGGGCCTTCCACTTACAACACGACCATGTCCCAATTCTTTATCCATCGACCGATCTTCGCTTGCGTCATCTCGGTCCTGATCGTTTTGGCGGGCGGTATTTTTGTCTGGACGCTGCCGATCGCCCAGTATCCCGACATCACGCCGCCGTCGGTGCTCGTCACGACGAAGTACCCGGGTGCCAGCAGCGAGGTGGTCGCCGAAACGGTCGCCGCACCGATCGAGCAACAGGTCACCGGCGTTGAAAACATGCTCTACATGTCGAGCCAATCGACCAACGACGGCGGTTACTCACTCACCGTCACGTTCGACGTGGGTACCGATCTCGACATGGCTCAAGTGCTCGTGCAGAACCGCGTGAACCTCGCCCAACCGGTCCTGCCCGCCGAAGTCAAAAGCATCGGCGTCTCGGTGGTCAAAGCGTCGGCCAGCTCGCTGCTGGCGGTTACGTTTTTCTCTCCCGATCAATCACGCGATCAGTTGTACCTGAGCAACTTTGCCACGATTCGCGTTAAAGATGAACTCGCGCGAATCGCCGGTGTCGGCAACATCACCATCATCGGTCAGCGTGACTACAGCATGCGGGTTTGGTTAGACCCCAATCGCATGGCCGCCCTCGGTCTCACCGCGAGCGATGTCATCGCTTCGCTCAAAGAACAAAACATCCAAGTCGCCGCCGGTGCCCTCGGCCGACCGCCGGTCCCCAGTGGCCAGGATTTTCAATACACACTCAAAACGCTTGGCCGGCTATCCACCGCGGAAGAATTCGCGGACATCGTCGTCAAGACCGGTGCAGATGGCCAAATCGTGCGTCTGAGCGAAGTCGTCACCGACAAACGCGTCGACGAAGACGGTAAGGAATTCGGCGGGATCGGATTCGGATCCGGATTCGAAGACACCAAATGCAAGCTCGATGGTGTCGCGGCGTCAGGTTTGATGATTTTTCAATTACCAGGCTCCAACGCACTCGATACCGCCAACCTGGTTCGTGCCAAAATGGAGGAACTTCGGACGAACTTCCCCGCCGGCGTTGAGTACTCGATCAGCTACGACACCACCCCGTTTATCAGCGAATCAATCCATGAGGTGTTCAAGTCGTTGCGAGACGCGATCATCCTCGTCGCGATCGTTGTCCTCGTATTCCTGCAATCCTGGCGCGCGGCCATCATCCCTTTGATCGCCGTGCCGGTCGCGATCATTGGTACCTTCGCGGTGATGGCGGGTATCGGTTTCAGCCTCAACAACCTGTCGCTCTTTGGGCTCGTGCTGGCGATCGGGATCGTTGTTGATGATGCGATCGTGGTGGTCGAAGCGATCGAACACAAACTCGAACACGGCATGGGTCCGGTGGAAGCGGCCGAGCAAGCGATGCGAGAAGTCACGACACCGATCATCGCGATTTCGCTCGTGTTGATGTGCGTGTTTATCCCGTGTCTGTTCATCTCAGGGATCACCGGTCAATTTTTCAAACAGTTCGCCGCGACGATCGCGGTTTCAACGTTCTTCAGCGCCGTCAACTCGCTCACCCTCAGCCCCGCGTTGAGTGCGTTACTACTGCGTCCGAAATCGGAACAGAACGATTGGTTCTCGCGTGGGATGAATTTCCTGTTCGGTTGGTTCTTCAACCTCTTTAATCGATTCTTTGGCGCGGTATCGGAAGCCTACGCGTCGGCGGCGGGATGGCTGGTTCGACTTTCGTTTGTCGTGATGCTGATTTATGCCGGGTTGTTGTGGGGTACCTACAAAGGCATGACGACGGTGCCGACCGGCTTCGTGCCCGCCCAGGACAAAGGCTACCTGCTCGTCGACATTCAATTGCCGGACTCGGCGTCTCTTGAACGAACCGAACGGGTGGTCACGAAATTGAGTCAAGCATTACTGGGCGAACGAAGCGGCAATAGCCTGCAATTGGCGAAATCCGTCACCACAGCACGCACTCACGACGGTGAACACCATCGCGCCGCCAGCACCACTGAAGCGATGGCGGGTGTCGATCACACGCTCGAGATCGTCGGCCAATCCTTCGTGCAAAACGCAGTCGGTTCGAATTTCGCATCGGTGTTCGTAATCTTGGATCCCTTCCACGATCGCGAAGACGACGAGTTGTATTCCGAACGCATCGCAATGAAAGTCCGACAAGCCGCTGCGGATGAAATCCTGGATGCCCGCGTGGCTGTCTTTGGACCGCCCCCCGTCGACGGCTTGGGCAGCGGTGGCGGCTTCAAAATCATGGTTCGGGACGTGGGACAAATGGGGCTAACCGAACTCGAAAAGGTCACCACCGCAGTGGCGGCGGCCGGCACCAAAGAACCCGAGATTTTGGGGATGCAGAGCGGATTTCGCGCCGACACACCTCAAATGTTCGTGGATGTCGATCGAGCCAAATGCAAGATGATGAACATCTCGTTGACCGAGGTTTTCACAACCTTGCAAACGTATCTGGGCGGTTACTACGTCAATGACTTCAACGCCTTCGGACGCACCTGGCAAGTGAACCTGCAAGCCGATCCGATGTTCCGTTTGACACCTGACCAAATCACCCAGCTCTACGTGCGGTCCAACAGCGGCGAGATGGTTCCGCTCGGCTCGGTCGTGCAAGTCAAGGACACCACCGGCCCCGCCGCGGTGCAGCGTTACAACGGATTCGCGGCGGCCGCGATCAACGGCATGGCCATGCCAGGCGTGAGTTCAGGCGATTCGATCAAGACCGTCGAAAAAGTCGTCGCCGACACACTCCCGTTTGGCTTCGACACCCAGTGGACCGAACTGACGTATTTGCAAATCCAAGCGGGCAACACCGCGCTGATCGTGTTTGCGCTCGCCGTTGTGTTGGTGTTCCTGGTACTGGCCGCGCAATACGAAAGCTTGAAACTGCCCTTGGCGGTTGTGCTGGTGGTCCCGATGTGCTTGCTGTGTTCGGTCATCGGCGTGGCCATGGCTGGCATGGACATCAACATATTTGTCCAAATTGGATTCATCGTTTTGGTCGGACTGGCGAGCAAGAACGCGATTCTGATCGTTGAATTTGCCAAGGAACAACAGGAACAAGGCCTCAGTAAATTTGACGCAACGATCCAAGCCTGCCGACTGCGGTTGCGGCCGATCATCATGACCTCTCTCGCGTTCATCCTCGGCGTCGTGCCACTCGTGCTCGGCAGCGGCGCCGGTGCGGAGATGCGTTCGACGTTGGGCATCGCCGTGTTCTCAGGGATGTTGGGTGTCACGTTTTTCGGCATCTTCTTGACACCTGTCTTCTATTTCCTGCTCGCCAATCGCACCTCCAAGCCAACGGAAAGCTAGCGTGTTCAGCCGTGCCCACTCATTGTTGAAATCGTGGACGCGGTCCTATTGGGACTCGTTCTGCTTCGTGGGCTTGGTGATCGCGACTCTGTTTTTTTGCGGGTCGGTAACGCCGTCGCTCCTTCCCCGTCCGTATTTTGTGCAAGGCGTGCTCTCCGGGTTCTCCATGGCGATCGGCTACGGTGTTGGCGTCTTCGCGGTTTGGTTTTGGTCGTTCTTGGAACTGCCTGTCCCCAAGGCGAAAATCGCCATGCGGGCGAAAGAGATTTCGATCGCGGTGACCTCACTCGTTTTCGTGATCTACGTTTGGCGAGCGACCGCGTGGCAAAATTCGATCCGCGAGCGTATGGAAATGCCCCCCGTCGAATCATCCGATCCGTTTTGGTTTTTCTTGATCGCAATCGTGGTCGCGTGCGTCTTGGTCGCAATCGCCCGCGTGATGATCTACGGAGGTCAAAAACTGTCCAAAGGCCTACAACGTTACGTCCCCCGCCGCATCGCAATTTCGTTGAGCACCACGGTTGTATTGATCGTTGCCTTATTCATCGGTAACGGAGTGATCGCACGTGGTTTATTGAACATGGCCGATCGCTTTTTCTTTCGAGCGGATCTCCTGATCGACGACCCCATCGAACAACCGAGCCGCGCGATCGCATGTGGCAGTGACGCGTCGCTGGTCGATTGGGAATCGATCGGACGCCGCGGCAAAGATTTCATCGCCGGCGGCCCTACAGCCGACGAGATCAGTGAATTTACCGGCGAAGACGCGTTGGAGCCGATTCGCGTTTACGTCGGCATGCGTTCGGTCGACGGCGAAGAAAGCCGCGCGGAACTGGCGTTCGAAGAACTCAAACGTGTCGGTGCGTTCGAACGCAAGGTGCTCATCGTTGCCACACCGACCGGAACCGGA
This sequence comes from Aporhodopirellula aestuarii, assembly GCF_023701485.1. Lineage (GTDB taxonomy): Bacteria > Planctomycetota > Planctomycetia > Pirellulales > Pirellulaceae > Rhodopirellula > Rhodopirellula aestuarii. The sequence continues at coordinate 16,619 of NZ_JAMQBK010000042.1, read as the reverse complement.
TGGCTCGACGAAGGAGCCGTCGACACCATCGAATATCTGCACCGTGGAGACACCGCAATCGTCAGCGCGCAGTACTCGTACCTGCCAAGCTGGATCACGATCTTGATAGATCCCTCCCGATCGCGAAGATCGGCGGCGGCATTGTTTGACAAGGTCTACGCTCACTGGACGAAGCTTCCCAAACAGGCACGACCACGTTTGTATCTGTTCGGATTGAGCTTGGGTTCGTTCGGATGTGAAGACGCCGCCGACTTGCTCGAGACGTTCCAAGATCCGATCAATGGCGCGGTACTCAGTGGACCTCCCTTCCCCAGCCATCAATGGCAATCGATCGTTGCCTCACGTAACGAAGATTCACCGATCTGGTTGCCAACGTTTCGCGACCAGTCGATGGTCCGGTTCACGTCCCAGGAAAACACGTTGAACGCGGGCAAACCGTGGGGCAAAATCCGCAACGTCTATATCCAACACGCGAGTGATCCGATGGTTTGGTTCTCCCCATCGCTCGCGTGGCACCGGCCGCAATGGTTGACACACCCGCGAGGCCCGGACGTTTCACCTGCATTGCGTTGGTACCCGATCGTGACATTCCTGCAAATCGCGTTCGATTTGCCGATGTCGACCAGCGTCCCGATCGGCTACGGACACAACTACGCACCATCGAGCTATATCGACGCGTGGGTCGCCGTGACCCAACCGGATCGATGGACCGACGGCGACCTGCAACAACTAAAAAAACGATTCCAGCCGGAAGGTGTCAACGAGGACTGAACAAAAGTCAGAACTGAATCTTGTATTTATCTGTCATCTGACGACGCATCGAAGCCGACATTTTGTCGATCTGGGCCAAAACGCTTCGAAAGTCCGCGTACGCGTTACCGCGAGCATAGGCATCGGTTACCCGTTGATAGTCAACGGACGAATTCGGATCGTAGTAGCCATAGCCGTAACCGTAGTACGTGCCACTCGAAAGACCTTGGCTCGCCTTAGTCTTGCCCGCTTCAATGTTTCCGGATCTTACCGTCAACGCATTGCCTCGCAGCAACTCCGCGACATCGCTGCCGTACTGCACCATCGCGGGATCCACGTTCAAGGTTGGCATTTGATCGAGCCGGCGAGCTTGCTGATCATTCCATTTCGCCAAACCGCCCGTCGTTTGAGATTTGTGTTTACGGACCTGGTCAACACATTTATTGACTGCTTCGAAGTAGTGCTTGGTCGTGTAAGCAACCTGCTCGCTGGCAGATCCGGGCGAATCGGTAAGCTTCAGCATCCCGTCCGAGACACTGCCTGCTTCATCGGACAAGGTGAAGATATTGAGTAATCCGCCGAGCGACGATTCCGTGATCTTGCCTCTAAAAGCGAGTTGATTCCCCTCGACTTTGACTTCCCAAGACAGCACTTCGGCAGCGGCGGTTCCATTGCGTTCCAAAACTTCCGCCAACAATTCAGTTGCAATCTGAGTGAGTCCGGCAGGCGATTTTTCGAAGTCCAAAGTGAGAATGCACTGGTTCAAACTTTCGCGTCCGATGATCACGCTGATACCTTTAATCGATGCCAGAGTGTTCGCCACCGAATCAGGCTTGTTCGCTTTGAGGGAAGTAAACTTGGTCAGCTTGGCCGCCAATGGCACCGGCGAGATGACATTGCGAACGTCGGCGGCGAACATGAACGACAAGTAAGACTCGGGCTTCTTGGACAACTCGGCCAAATAAGTCGAATCGTTAATATTGGCGTCCGATTGGATCCAACGCGACAGCAACGAACGATTGGCCGGACGAAGAAATCCCAAACGATTTTCTTCAAGCGGAACGTAGTACGTTTGACGCGGCGACCAAACGACGGATGTCCCTATAATCGAGTCGACATAGCCACCAGTCACCGAAGCGATCTTTTTAGCATCAGGTGCCATTTTCATCGTTGCGTAACCGGCTTCCCAGCGAGGCCGCAGATTCGCCAAATCCAAATCGGAAATTAACCAAATGTCATTTACCTGTTCCGTCAATCGCGACGAAAATTCCGCGTCGCTCATCAGCTTGTTCAGCGAGGGAACATTGACGTAAGCGATCGCATTGGCTGGAGAAGGTGATTCCTCAAGCAGTTTGGCGAGTTTGGTTTCTTGAGCTTCAGCAAAGCTAAATAGGCTCGCGCAGACACAGATGGATGTCAAAAGTCGGGCAAAAATGGAACACATCTTCTCGAAGCCGGGGTGCAGGGTGATCGATCGGTAACCGTTTCAGACGGTACGAGTTTACGTCCGCCACGTTGCGACTGCAATCAACGCCCCGAAATGCTTAGCACCAACTACTCAAAAACCGGCCTCTCCAACGTGGAATCACACGATCCCAATCCCGTCAATTCGGCCATCCCCGCTTCATGGGACGTTGCTTGTTCCCATGTTTTCTAGCGGAACGGTGCGAGACTTCCGGTCCCGAGTCACCGGACGGCTCGCGCCGTTCCGCTAAATTTGAACCCTCGTATGTCATCAAACCAATGTCTCTCGGCACAATCCTTGACTCGCCAATCCTGCGACAGTGCGTCCCTACCGAAACTCCAGACGCAACCCGTTCCCTACGGTCCGGCCACGGATGTTACCGAATTATCGTCGCTCGCTAGCTCGCACCAGTCTCCATCGTCGAGCATGGAGACTGGCTTCCATTCGCTTTAGCAAACGACGTCAGATCTCAATGAACCGCGTCGCAGAAAACACAGGGCTAGCCCGGATATCGCACGCGATTCGTAGGCCGTATCGCATTAACCATTGCCAAGCCGGAACTTCGGTCGCAAATCGATTGATTTTGAAAATCACAGACTGCATGTCGAGCAAATCAGGTTGATGCGGATACGGCAGGTTTTATTGCGATCTCGGTCCGGCTTACGCAATATCCGGGCTAGCGGACCGCGATCAGGCAGTTGCCGACTCGCATGACAATCGTGTCATTAGCGATCGCGGCACCGTACAGCGTAGGCTTGCCGAACATCGCCGCACCGCGACGACGTTCTTCGGTTGTTTCCCCTGCCAACTCGAGCTCTCGTGGCAACGTTTCCTCAGACCAAGACTCGTTTTCGGCGAGCACTTTGAACTCACGACCGGCCGCCAGAACAGTGACCACGCCCTGCTGCCCAAAGAAATAAACACGGTCGCCGACGCCGATCGGCGTGGCCCAAGATGATTGCTCGATCCGCTCGGTGAAAACCTTTTCGCCAGTCTGCTCATCAAAGCAATACACCACTCCGGCGCGATTGATCCAGTAGGCGAGCCCCTGATGCACGATCGGCGACGCCCAACTCGGCTGAGCCCCTTGGGCAACCCATTCGCGGCTCACCTTCCAACCGTCGCCATCTCGCATCACTTCCAACAGACAATTCGAGTCAGCCGCCGAGCCCGCGTTTTCGCCGTTTCGCCCCGGCGACGCCCCGATCAAAAAGCGACCATTGCCGGAATCGATCGGGGTCGTCCCCGTGTTACCACCCACTTCATCAAACGACCAAAGCAGCTCTCCGTTTTTGGGGTCATACCCATCGACCGTCCCCGCCGAACTGACGACGACTTGTGGCACTCCCGCTATCCGCATCATCGCCGGAGAACTCCAACTTCGCCGCTCCGAACGCTCCGCCTTCCAATCCGTTTTGCCAGTCGACTTATCGAGCGCCAGCAAATAGCTCGGCCCATCATGTTCCAGCAACGCGAACGCGTGCGTTTCATTCTGACACAACGAGGCGCCTAAACCAAACTCAGCGACCAGCGGCCCGACGTCGTCAATGAGATTTCGCCGCCACATCTCCTCACCGTCGTGCGTGTAGGCAACGCAGTCACCACTTTCAAACAGAACGACGAGTCGCTCGCCATCGACGACCGGCGTGGGTGCTGCCCGGCTGACGTAGTAGCTATTCGGCACGGGCGCCGAATTCGCAATCGTCTTACGCCACAATTCACGGCCGGTGGCGAGGTCAATGCACATCGTGTGATAGTCATCTTTGTTCGGACCTTCCACGCTGGTCACAAACACACGCCCGCCCCAAATGACGGGACTCGACTGTCCGTGCCCAGGCAATGTCGCTTGCCAAGCAACGTTTTCGGTAGGCGACCATTCCAAGGGCAGCGAAGCCTCCGGCTTCACTTGCGAGCCCGCCCCCAAAAACGCTGGCCAAGATTCGACACCGACGGGTAGGACGCCGAGTACTAGAAGAGCAAACCAAACCATCAACGAGTTCCTTTGTTCGATCGGAAATAATGCGTGGAGGGGACCGACTGACAACAACGCTAACGCGATGCCAGCGGTGACGTCACGGGAACGTGTAAGGTAATGGTCGCAGCGTAGCTCGTCGATTCGTACGCATCTGTTTTCTCGTCATCTGCGGTGTAATGAGCAACGACCAGATACCTATTTCCCGACTTCGGAACGAATGTTGCCATGCCGTCGCTGTCAGTGCGGGACTCATACTCGGGATCAAATTCGTCGGCCAGTTGCGTTCCTTGCGGGATAAAACTCACGACGACATCCGACATCGGCTCCCCACGATGCAAAACCTGGACCCGAATCGGCGAACCAACTTGCGTTTGCGTAAAAGGACACGTTTTTAAAACCAACTCAAACGGCATTCCCAACGGTTGCTCGTGAGCGTGCTGCGGCACCTTCGCACGATCCAACGAGTCACTCGCTAGGAAATACGTCTTTGCGGTCCGCACACCCCGAACGCTCTTTCCATGATTCATGACGCGATCGAGCGTCATCGTCGCACAATAAACGCCGGGCAACTCGGCGATCACGGGCCGCGTCCAGCATCCCTCCGTCTCCGCCGATGCGTTGGACGTCATCCCCTCGCGCAGATCCACACGCGTTCCATCTGGAGAGATCAATTCCGAATGGATCCAATCGAGCGAAATACGACCGGCGAGCTTGAAATCACGATGGTGATTCCCGTGATTTCCTAAGCAAAGGTCCACGTGCACGACTTCTCCCGTCCGCACCTGCGCCGAGTTGGATTGAGTCCAAAGGTCGTGAGCGTTACCTGGTGGTTGAAGAAACAGGAAGATCGCAGGCATCAAGTAAACTAGATTTCGATTCATTGTTCACACTCTTATTCTGGTTGGTTAAAAACGAGACGGACTTTCACACTTCAACGAAGTCAAATTAAAACTCGGGTATGACTTCGCGATCAGCGATCGAACCGAGTAAACGCCAAGCTTTCAGATCCACCGAATCGGTAACGAAACGCACTGACCCATCGGCAAAAAGCACCGTGACGCCACCCACGTGACGACTCCGCCCGCTCTTGATCGCGGCATATCGCGAGTAACAATCGTTCTCGCGTGCGTTTGGACCGCGAAAATGGTGATAGCCAGTATCGTTAACTGATCCGTCAGCCCATTTTTCTCCGCGTTTGAAGATCACCGGACTTGCATCGTCCAAACACCACGAGTCTTCGATCGTCGGAGCTACCGCGTTCCACACCGATGCCGTCACGCGTTCGGCTCCCAAATTCGCGACTCCCCGCGTGCTATCAGCCAATCCGGAGCCGACTAACGTTTCACAAAAGGCCGCCGTGTTTGAGCTTCCGTCGAGAATGTCGCGAAAGCCTTTCTGCGAATCGATATAAAACAGACCGTCGCATTTTTCATAGACACCGCCGTCTTGCCCGGTCCCGTTGTTGGCATGATAGTTGGTGGCTCCCCACTCTTCGCTGACCCGCGAATTGACATCGCTGGGACAGAGGAACGTCGGCACTTGCGTGGCGACCTCCGCCGCCAAGTCCGGATGAGTAATCACACTGGGTGGAGGCCCGAGCGAAAAGATGTAAAGCGGCTTCTTCAAATCAATCGCTTCATAGATCGCTGACTGCTCGAGATAGGGCGTCAACAGTCCCAGCGGTCCCCAGCGATAAAACGACTGCTCGGCAACCGGCACCGGTGCCTTTGCCTGGTCGCGTTGCGAAGGAAACCGATTCAGCGTGTCGTGGTGCATGTGAAGCGCGAGCCCGATCTGCTTCATGTTGTTGCTACACGACATCCGCCGGGCCGCTTCGCGAGCCGACTGAACGGCAGGCAAAAGCAATCCGACGAGCACGCCGATGATGGCGATCACGACAAGTAATTCGACAAGTGTAAAGCCGGCGCGATGCTTACCTCCAACGCGGAGGTTCACACCCGGATCGAAAACGTACTGTTGCATTTGATTGGAACGAATAAATGGTGAGTGATTGTGTTTAGACATAGCCGTTGCTGCTCGCGCGACAGGGCATACCCCTACTCACACATCGCTGTGAAAGCAGGTTGCGAATAGACAGACCGACAGCGATCTTGAACGTCGTCGCGATAGCCGATCAAACTACGGGCCGCATTGATGCGCGCAGCTATGAACCACACAGACATGCGGAGCAAAATGCCATCTCACATCGTGGCAGTGGTGTGATCGACAACGAATCGACTTACCTGAACTCGCAACGAGCCCGAGCCGTTTCAGACGCCTCATCGGTCAGCTAGGAAAGCCGGTTCGCAAACTCGATTTGATCAACAACGGACGTTGCACGCGTTGCAGTGAGCGCGCAAAAACATCCCTGCTGATCTAGCGAGAAAAAGAAACCAGCGGATCCACTCGCGACAGCTACGGGATAGGCGGATCAACACTCGCGGCAGCGGACTCGGCACACTCGTTTGTAATGGGCATTACAAAAAGAAGCGGCGCATCCGGCTCTGGCACGAGCACGCGTCGCGTATCCACAACAACACTCGACAAAAGCGTCCACACGAGTTCAATGCCGCGACATCTGGCAGCACTTTCAAGGAGAACAAGACGGAAGACGGTTGGCTCGGCAGCCCCGGGCGAATCACTCGATTCTTCTAAAGGCTTGTCTGCCGCAGCCGATTTCCCACACGTCGCATTCGGTTGCGAACGGGAATCGGATTGCCCCGAGCCACACTGGCAACAACAAGCGGACTTGGATCGGTCAGCGACATCGCACGTGGGGACGCGAGACGCAGCAGCAACTCTGGCCACCAAGAATTCAGGAGGCTCTACTCCGTTGTCGTCCGCCCATCGCAACTTCTCGGCATCAGAGTGACAGCAGCACTGATCCCAACAGAATTCGGAAGTGGCACAACCGCAAGGGCATTGCTCGCAAGGGAACCGGCCTTCTTTTACCGGAACGGGATTCGTCAGCGGAATCCCCACGATTCCAAACGACATCACCAGCAGTAAGAGACTGCTAACGGCGTGTTGCCAGCGGAATCTGGCGAGACGGATCGATGAAACGAAGCTGAACAAAAACGAACCAAACTTAACACGAAACCGAATGACGGCTCGCTCCCCACGCCTGCAGTTCTACCAAACAAGTCAACGGCGTCCAAGTGTAGACAGACGGAATCAAAAATGGAGATTTTATTGGCGACATGAGGTTGGAATTACTCATTCAAAACACACCGTCCAGTTAAATGCCTCGCCGTCCGCGGATCGTCGCCAACGACGTCGGCGACAGAGTCGATGCGGGCACATGCGGGGGACGTCGATTCGATTACTACGCGATTTCAAAAGTAGCGGCACGGCGCAAGCCGTCCGGTGACTCGGGACCGGACGGCTTGCGCCGTTCCGCTAATAAGAGCACTACACCCTTCGCTGTCCCCATTATGAGAATTGAAAGCACAACGCGTTTTCGGAGCCTCGGAGAGGTTGTGAAGTTATTAGCGTGGCCGTTCGCTCCGCGAACGAGCGTTCCCACAAGCTTCGTTTACAGAGCAACCGGCCACATTGCTTCGCCCCAAGACGTCGATTCAATCACTGCGGGATTTCAAAAGTAGCGCAACGGCGCAAGCCGTCCGGTAATGCGGGACCGGACGGCTTGCGCCGTGCCGCTACGAAGAGCACTACACCCATCGCTGTCCCCGAGTCTGAGAATTGCGTGCATGACCCGCTCTCGGAGCCTCGGAGAGGTCGTGAAGTTATTAGCGTGGCCGTTCGCTCCGCGAACGAGCGTTCCCGCAAGCTTCGTTTGCGGAGCAAACGGCTACATTGCTTCGCCTCAAGATGTCGATTCAATTACTGCGGGATTTCAAAAGTAGCAGAGCGGCGCAAGCTGCTCGGTCGCGCGGGACCGGACGGCTTGCGCCGTTCCGCTAAGAAAAGCCTAAACCTACTTCTGTCCCCATTATAAGAATTGAAAGCGTGACCCGTTTTCGGAGCCTCGGAGAGGTTGTGAAGCCATTAGCGTGGCCGTTCGCTCCGCGAACGAGCGTTCCCGCAAGCTTCGTGTGCGGAGCAAACGGCCACATTGCTTCGCCCCAAGAAGTCGATTCAATCACTGCGGGATTTCAAAAGTAGCGCAACGGCGCAAGCCGTCCGGTAATGCGGGACCGGACGGCTTGCGCCGTTCCGCTAAGAAGAGCACTACACCCATCGCTGTCCCCATTATGAGAATTGAAAGCGCAACGCGTTTTCGGAGCCTCGGAGAGGTTGTGAAGTTATTAGCGTGGCCGTTCGCTCCGCGAACGAGCGTTCCCACAAGCTTCGTTTGCGGAGCAAACGGCCACGTTGCTTCGCCTCGGGACGTCGATTCAATTACTGCGGGATTTCAAAAGTAGCGGAGTGGCGCGAGCTGCTCGGTCACACGGGACCGGACGGCTTGCGCCGTTCCGCTAAGAAGAGCACTACCACCATCGCTGTCCCCATTATGAGAATTGAAAGCGCAACGCATTTTCGGAGCCTCGAAGAGGCTCCGCTAGGTGAGAGGCGAACGCTCCAATGTGCCTGACAGAAAGTGTGTCTCTAGCTAACCCATTTCGCAAAACGAAGCCTTGCGACGCGTCCACGAATAGCAAATGCATCGGCGCTAAACAAGCGTCTGATTGCGTTATGACTTGCGGGCCATCGACCGCTTTCAACCGCCACCGACAAGAGTCACGACTTCGACACGATCGCCTTCGTTGACCATCACCTTGCCGTGGTCTTCTTTGGCAACCACGTCTTCATTGACTTCCACGGCCAAGTAGTTCTTCGGCACCTCGACGGTCTGCAACAACTCTTCGATTGACATCTCTCGTTCGATCTCAACCTCTTTTCCATTGACGTGAATGGCGATCATGCTTTGAAACTCAGTCCGATTATTGCGTGCGTTGCGAGTACTTTGTCAGCATTCAAATTTGGTGTGACACCGGACGGCTTGCGCCGTTCCGCTAAGTCATTTAGCGGCAGGGCGTGAGTCCAATGCCTTCTACTTTGGTAGCGGTGCGGCGCAAGCCGCCCGGTTGCAGCGCGTAAGATGTTCGAAATTTACAGGGCGGCTCGCGCCGCTCCGCTATTAAAACACCCGGTTAGTGCGAAAGTAGATGGTATTGGGCGCGAGCCCTTCGGTTCAGGCACCCCTCAAGTATCAGCTTAGACGAAGCACTCGCGTGAATGTCTGTTTTCACCCAGTGTAGAGCAATTATTTGATTTGGTCAGATGGCAAGCATTCGTTGGATTTGCATCCTGGCTGCTAAACAATCGAATTAGGACAATTTCAGTCCCGCACCCATGGTCCTAATTGGTGTGTTGGAAATAAACCTCTTCGAAGGGCTGAACGACAACGAAGCCGTGGCCACGGAAGAGCAACTGCACAGACTCGCCCGAACCGCGTCCCAGAAACGTTTTGAACTGCAAGTCAGTCTTTAGTTCCGGCTCGAGGTTTCCTGACCATAACACCGTCGCATTTGGATCGGTGACGACGGGTTGGTTTGGCGTGACGGGCAGGGTCACCGGGTCGTAGTGACTGGTGATCGCGGCCATTCCCGTGCCTTCGAGCCGGACGTTAAAGAGTCCACCCGCTAGCATCGCGGTCATCCGTTTCATCAACTTGATGTTGTAGGATAGACACGTTTCAAACGCGAGCAGATCGTTGCCGTTCACACAGATTGCTTCATTGTTCAACTGCAATATTGTGATCTTCTTTCCCGCGTCGGCGCAGAACACCGAACCGCGACCGCTCACTTTGGTGAGAGACGATCCTTCGCCCGACACCGCTTTCTTGAGCAAGTTCCCAATGCCACGTGAAAGAATCCCTTCTCGCTCAAACTTGACATTACCAGTGTAGGCCACCATGGCCCCGAGTTTGGTCCAGACTTCACCGTTGAGGTTGATGTCAAGCATCCGTTCCGTCTCGAGTTCAAAAAGCCCTTGATTGAGTTCACGATCAGCGGTCTTTTCGAGAAAAGCTTGCAGCGAGTAACGGTTATCGGACATCAGCGAACACCTTGGGCGGAACGAGGTTGAGACAAGCGACGAAGGTCGGCCGTAGTGTAGCACGCGAGTCGTCAATACATACACGCTGGCGCAGCCCCACAACCATCAAAACCGATGGGTGCTTCAACCGAAACGATCACGCAAACCAACGATTCCAACATTAACTCCCGGACTGCTCCCGTGGGCCAAAATGCGTGAGTCTCCGGCCCCCCTCCACCTCACCTTTTGCTGACCCGTCAGTTGCGTCTGAGAGCTTTTGTTCAGGTCCCGCAAAACATGTCGTCACTGATCACTGACATCTTTTCTGCTCCTGCACTAAACTGGCCACACCGCACCCCAGTTCCCATGTGCCCATCTCAAATAAAGAAGCTTGTCATGAGTCTTTCCATGAACACGAAGTCGATTCTCTCGTTGATGCTCAGTCTCGTTTGTGCATTCGAGGCTTCCGCTCAAAGCGATGCGAAGGCAGACTCGCCGCCTCAATCGGAGACTGCTGAGGTTGTCACGTGTTCTGTGCAAGGAAAGGTCTCGATGCCCAAAGATGTATCCGAAGGCATTCACACCGAAGGACTATCACTCGACCAAGTCGTGGTGACGCTGGAAGGCAACTACAAGCACCCTCGCATGCCCTATCCTGCGGAGTGGAGTTCAATGGAGCCCGAAGAACGATCTGAGTGGCGTAATGCTTACATGAAATCGGACGACTACAAAGACTATCTCCGCAAAGTCGAAGAGGCCCGTGCAAAACGAGAAACCCACCAAACGAAGCTTGCGGCCGATGGCACCTTTACTTTCGAAAACATCAAACCCGCTTGGTACCAGCTGACCGCCACCATCATGCATCCCTATGCGGGAGGTGAGCGAACGTTGCATTTGGCGCGGGGCTATGCCATGCGGCAGTTCATCATCAAAAACGTCGACAAGCCTTTTCGTGCCGACATGACGCTCAAGCTCAAGAACGTACCGGCGCCTGGCGACCTTGCCGCGGACTGGACTGCGACCGCATACGACGACACCGAATTTCAATTGTCGGACTTCCGTGGCAAATTTGTGCTGGTGGATTTCTGGGCGACTTGGTGCGGGCCGTGCCGAGCTGAATTCCCCAACCTCGAAGCTGTTTACGAAGAATACTGTGGTGAGCGTCTCGAGCTGGTTGGCTTGAGCGTTGATGAATCCATCGACCTTCCCCGAGAATTGCTCGAAGAAAGCCCGTCGATATACCGTCAGGGTTGGGTGGGAGATACCGAACGACACGAAAAAATCGCCGAAGCCTATGGCATTCAAACGATTCCATCGATCTGGCTCATCGGCCCCGATGGCAAGATCGTTGCCCGCGACCTCCGTGGCGAATCTTTACGCGAAGCGGTCAAGACCGCACTCGAAGTTCAAGCCGCACAAAACTAAGCGGCTCACGCAAAAGTGATCACGTGCGCTCTCATCGGCCGCCGGCATATGAGAGCCGTTCGTTTTGGCTCTCGGTGCGTTGCCGGCATCAAAACTCCGAAATGCGACAATTCGGCTCGCGGTATCCCACGAGGTTTGTCAGCGGCGGGGCGCCAGTTCTCCGGGTCAAACGCCCAGAACGATTCAGTAAAACACTGTCCATTTGCAGAGCAAATGGGCGACAATTTTTTAGCGGAACGGCGCGAGCCGTCCGGTCCCGCGTCACCGGACGGATCGCGGGCTGTTGTTTGGGTCGTATGGGACTGCTCCGGGGATCAATATCAGCCTGGCGCGACAGCAAATGGAGCAACGGATTGACTTGCTTGAGCCGCTGGCCAGTCAATCAACTGCCAGCGAGGCCTCCGGGTCAAACGCCCTGAATGATTCGGTAAAGCACTGTCCATTTGCAGAGCAAATGGGCGACAATTTTTTAGCGGAACCTCGCAAGCCGTCCGGTCCCGCGGTGACGAAGTCGACGCCCCAAGCAAAAGGGCGACGATTGGCCGCATGCCTGTCAGCGGTTCTTGTCGCTTTGTTGCCAGCTGTTGGAATGGCCCGGGGAATGATTCGTCGGCGTTTGCCCTCCGACGACTCTCTCGATCAACCGATGTCGTGCGAGGTTGATTTTTTGCTTCAGATTTTTCGGTGAGCCGGTCGGTCGCAATTAAGATGGGATTCGACCAGTCGGGTCGAGGACCGGCTCGGCCTCCCACCATTTTGACCCACCTTTGAAGTTTCACTCATGATGAAGAACACCACGACGGCCGTTTTGGCCATGGCGATGTCGTTCGCCGCTCCCGCATTTGCCGGGAATTGTTTTCGCAAATCGACGTGCAGCACCCCCTGTGCGGCCCAGTCCGCCTGCTCCAGCCAGCCGGTGGGTTGCGCCGCTGGTTCCGGGGGAATGTCCGCTCACGACATGGGCAGCGTTGACAACCCCAGCGAACTGAACGTGGCTCTGACGACAGAATTGGTGGCGCTGCGAGAGCAAGTTGCGGAAGCCAACGAATCGCTCGAAGCGAAAGACACCCAGATCGCGGAAGCCGACCAAGCCCTGGCGGCGATGAAAGACGAACTGGCTGCATTGAAGGCCAAAGTTGCCGCTCAAACCAAACGAGCCGAAGCGGCTCAGGCGAAGCTGGTGGCAGCGAACCAGGCGTCCGAAAAGGCCCAAGAAGAAGCTCAGCAACAGCAAAAGAAACAGCAACAGCAGATTGCGAATCTCAAAAAGAATTTGCAATCGAAAACCGCAGATTTGCAACAGCAACTGAAGACTGCGAAGGACGAGCTACAGAAGGCCAATGCAGCGTTGGCGAAAGAACGAAAAGAGCGTAAGGAAGAACGCCAACAGCAGGAGCAACCAGCAGCAGCGGCCAAGGAAGAGGAAGACACCGCCAAAGCAGCGGACGCTGAAAGCGAAAACTGAGCGACGTCGACAGTCTCCCACTCACTATCACACGGGCCGCTGCGGGTTGGGATTTCTCCCACCTGCAGCGGCCCTTTTTCGTATGCACGACAAGCGGCAAACAGTCGCCCATTTGCTCCGCAAATGGACCATCTATTCCAAAACATTTGCGGAGCAAATGGACGATTGGTCGCTGGCCATTTGCGGAGCAAATGGGCGACGGTTGGAAATAGAGTGTCGCCCATTTGCTCCGCAAATGGATAATGTGTCCCGAACCATTTGCGGAGCAAATGGGCGACGATGGGCGCAACAACCAGCCATTCAAATCTCCACCGCCGCGTCGCTGTGAGGACCGTTACTCCGTTTCTTCTTGGCGGACGATTAATAACAATTCGTCGAGTTCCGCAATCAGTTCACGCATCGACTGATATCGACGATCTTTTTGTTTGGCGATGGCTTTGAAAACGATCCGGTCTGCTTCAGGTGGGATGCGTTGTTTGGGTGAGCGTTCGCTTGGTGGCGTTGGCTGCCGCATGCAAATGTTGTCGAACGTTTCATCACGGTCTCTTCCCCGAAACGGTTCCGCAATCGCCATCGCCTCGTACAGACAGACACCCGCTGAGAACACGTCACTGCGTTCATCGATGTCTCGATTGGAAATCTGTTCCGGTGACATGTACGTCGGTGTTCCAACCAACTGGTCGACAGGTGTCAGCGGCGGTACCTCGTAGCTTTGCTCTTCGTGCTTGACCGTCAACGATGCGTCAGCCGGTTCACGGCGTCGAACGGTTGAGACCGGATACCGACCGTCGCCAAACGCAGGCTCGCCCCACACCTTTGCCGACCCCCAGTCCAATAGCGTGACTTCACCAAAATTACCGACCCAAATGTTCTCTGGCTTCACATCGCGGTGAATCACACCCGATGCGTGTGCAAAGTCGAGGGTTTGACAGGTGTCCCGAATGATCTCAATCCGTCGGTGCAGCGGGAACGCATCAGCCACATTCTCGTCGCCCTTAGCGAGCTGACGCAGCACTGCGAAAAAGTTCTCGCCCGAGATACGTTTCATCGCGTAGTAGATACCGTATTCTTCGTCCTCGCCGATTTCATGCACCGGGACCGTTCCGGGGTGCTCCAACTGCGCCGTCACCCGGGCTTCACGCAACAGACGGCGTCGAAATCCGCGGTCCAAGCGATGCTCCGGTAGCAACATCTTGAGCACCACGGTGCGACCGACAATTTGATCGTAGGCGGAATACAGCACTCCGTTACCACCCCGCGCCATCTCGGTCAGATCGTGGTACTTGGCAAGCCCCACCGGTTGCGGAGTCGGAAGCTGGATATCAGTGCTAGAAAGGGAAAGCATCATGCGGAGGAATGACCGCTTGTTGGAGTAAAAAAAGTAGTCAGGGAGAAGATCGAAGTCAGGTCGTCTGGCGTGATTCTTGGCCTAACGCTCGCAGGGAAACCATTTCGGTCTTTGTGAATGCTGCGATCAGGCGTGCCCATCGAGAACACACCGGAGCGTTTAGGTAAAACACCGGGCGGCTTGCGCCGCTCCGCTAACAAGGAAGACAGGTCGCTTGTTGGAGTAGAAAAAGAAGTTTGGGAGAAGATCGAAGTCAGGTCGTCTGGCGTGATTCTTGGCCTAACGCTCGCAGGGAAACCATTTCGGTCTTTGTGAATGCTGCGATCAGGCGTGCCCATCGAGAACACACCGGAGCGTTTAGGTAACACACCGGGCGGCTTGCGCCGCTCCGCTAAAGACGAAGGCAGGTCACGACTCATCATCATAGCCGGCTTGCAAGTACAATCGGGCGGCTTCTTGATAGGGCGGTTCCCAACCGAGTTCCTGTAGCAGATCACGCCGCTTTTTGAGGTACCATTTGGGATCGATCGACTGCCGGTTCGCTTCCAGCAATTCGAGGGCCCGGCCCTTCTTGCCGGATCGCCGATACATCCGGTCCTGCAACAAAATGAACTCGCGACGATTGCCCTTCGTTTGCTCGATCAGGCGTTCATAGACACATAACAGCTGTTCTTCATAACGGTCTGGATCGGATATCGGCCAAACTTCTGCGACCTCTGGCAATTCGCGGTAAGCCAATGCTCGCCCCAAGCGGTAACGGGTGTAGGCGAGCACCCAAGATGTCGGCGTTGCCAACGTCTGCGAATCAGACGGAAGCTCCGTCGAAAGGGCGGCTTCAAGTTGGCCGGACAATTCAATGGTTGTCCGCAAATTGTCTTTGCGTTCATCGTCGTTGTCGACCTCGAGCAACCGAGTCTGCAAAGCGATCATGCCTCGCCAAACATTCGCTTCGAGTGTTTCCGGACGTTCCAATTTTTTTAGCAACGGCTCCTCGACCAGGCCCGATTCATCCGGTGCATCGGCGGGTGCCGTGGGCATTTGCCCGGGTTCCCATCGGCGAAGCCATGATTGCCTGGCCGAATACTCCAGACGCTCGTCATCCGAGTTGGTGTTTCGAATCTTGGTGGCAAGCGTCTGCAATTTCTGGCTTCGCCACTGTTCCACTTCGACGTCGCTGGGCGATTCCGCAAACGAACCGACCGCGAGCGACACCAGCAGGAGAACCGCTATCCACGGACGCCAACCGTGTCCGCAGCGACTACAGCACCGTGTTATCAATGAGCATCCAGCCATATCGTGAATCATGAAGCAGGAAAGGGCCAACCAAAGTGGGTCGGGAGTGATTCGCCATTCTACCCAGTCACCGTCTTGGGGTCACCAAACGCTAGCTCAGAGACAAACGCTAGCTCGGAGACCACGACACTGGTAATGTGGAGGTGACAACCGATCAGTCTATCATGTTGTGGTGACCGAACCGAGCATGACCGACCGGATCCACGAAAGCCTGGAAACAGCGAGACCACGACACACGATTCCGCCTACTCACCCGACAATCGTCCCCATGAATGAACTCTTTCGTTACGAGAGTCGACAACGCCGTACCGCAGCGATCCTCGTTCTCAACATGTTTGTGTTGCTGGCAATGTATCTGGCCGCTCGGTGGCTGATCGAACCGTCCGAAGCGAGCAGGCAATTGTTCTATTGGGCGAACATCGTCGTTCCGGTGGTGGAGCTGTGCCTGTTGCTGGCCGCCGTCTACTTTTGGATCAAAAACGGGACGTTCCGAATCACCGTGGATACCGAACGCTTTGAAACCAACGATCCGCTCTTTGACTCATTCTCCTTTTCCGTTCCGGTGAATGAGATCGTTGAGATCCAACAGAACCACCAAAAGCATGGCAATCACAACACGATCATGATGCAGATGAGATCGGGCGAGCGGATTCAAATCACGAACAACTATCACTACAACCGAGCCAAGCTCTACGCCGCATTGGCGCAAGCCAACCCTGAAATCCGACTCCCGGAACACGCTTGGCGGTTCAAACAGGTGTGAGGCAACGACGTGTCTCGCGGGTGCCTGACGCGAGAAACCAAGTGAGCAATCACGTTCTTTGCCGCATGTCACAGCAGCACGGCAAGCTTGATCGTAAGGCCCGCGTCATTGACATCGCGAACTGTAGGCCGGACC
>NZ_JAMQBK010000041.1 GCF_023701485.1 Aporhodopirellula aestuarii | reverse complement strand
GGACCGAGGCTTTACGAGTTCCGGCATTCATTTGCTCAGTCGTGCCGGAACTGCGTCGCTTAGGCTCCTTGGTCCGGCCTACGCCGACCCCATCACGATCAGCGGAATTGTCGTTATACCGGATCACTTCTATGCACCTGCTTAGATCGTAATGAGTTGCCATCCGACAGAAGAAACACGATGCGATGCACAGCTACTCTGGTACTCCCATATCTTTTGCTTGGCGGCGTTTTATATGCCGCCACATTCCTGGCCCTCGTTCCGCACTCGCCTACGAACGCTCTGCATGACGTGGTGTTGCACGACTTCTCTCGATACGCTCGAAATTTGAACGCGGTGGCGTTGGGGTTTCCGCTGCTTGGCATGGTGTTGGTTCATTGGGTACCGCAAACAGCCGCACAACGAATGACTGGGATCGCAGTTGGCGCAATACTGCTGTTTTCTCAATGTTTCGCTGGTAGCAGCGGATTTCATCTGATCTCCGCTGGCCAAATCATCGCGACATTGGGCTACGCATGCATCTCGATCTACGCTGCCATTGCTTCTCGGTTCGTGCTCAAGCTTGGCATCCAATTGGACGCTGAAACGACTGTTGAAGCAAATTCGGTAAAGCTCGGCTTTTGGGAGTACGTGACGGCTGTTTGTTTCGTTGTCGCGATGGCGATACTACTGGTTTGGATGGCCGCCTTTTCGGCAGGCGACTACTCCAGCCCATCGCTATTCCGTGTTCTCGGACCGATTTTAACCATCTTGGGCATCCTGTTCGCTTGCCATGCGTTTGCTTTGTCGCAGCACCAACGCATGCCAACAAGAATGCTTTTACTCTCGGCCGGCCTTTTCGTTTTGCTGATCGCGAACGTGACGATTGCGCCCGGGTTCTTGGGGCGATTGTCCTATCCTTATTTTATTGGGAAAGCGTTTGGGCCACTTCCCATCCAAGTTTTCACGCTGCTATCCTTTTTTGGATTGCTGCGTCGTAACTCGTTTTCGTATCATCGATTGATAACGCAACCCCCGATCGCGATACCGCAGAAGGATAGTGCGATGAAACCTCGCGGTTCAACGAATCCGTATGAACCTACATCCTCATCGCTTACGGATTAGTTGATCAACATTCCACAGTGAACGCTGAAAGCATTGAACGCGTGCAGCGAGGTACGAGCGGAGCAGGTATTCAGGGCCTCGGGTCACGAAGAAGGCCTTGGTTCGACAACGTCGGCTCTGAGTCAACTGATCTGCCGGTGATTCGTGCAGACGATGCAGAACTCGGCATGGTGTCAGATGGCTGCGTACTGACAATTCCGGTGTGCCCATTTGGCCACGTTCGTCTTCAGTGTTGCGACATATTGGCGCATGTCGGATGCATTGCTTGGTGTCTCTGCGCATCGATCGTAATTCGTTCGTCGAGCGGCATGGATACTTTCGGGGCGCTTGGCGTGGGGGTATGCTCAGGTATGCCGTAAGCAACCGTTTTTTATCATGGAGCTGAATCATGCAGTGCCCACGCGATGGATCAACGTTAGTCAGTACGAAGTACGAGGGCGAGATCGTCGTCGATCAATGTCCGTCGTGTGGCGGAGTTTGGCTCGACGCCGGTGAGTTGCAAGCGTTGCAGCAATTGGCCGAGCGTGATCACAAGACTTACCTGCGACGTATCGACATCATCGCGCGGGCGTACGAGTTTGCCCGCCAAGAGACTCGCCCCGAAATCACTTGTCCGAAATGCGGCGGACGACTTGAAGCGGGAGAGTACGTTTATTGCTCTCAGATCATGATCGACCGCTGCGTCGACTGCGCGGGCGTTTGGCTCGACAAAGGCGAACTCGCGGCCCTCGAACAGTTCTTTGAAGAGGCGGCGTTGCAGGAGCAGGAAGAGAAAGGTTTGAATCTGCGGCACAGCTTCTTTGCGAGTTTATTTCACCGCGAGTAAGGCAACGAGTCTTCACGCGAAACAAAAAAAGCCGCCCGCTTGAAATCCAAACGGGCGGCCTTTGTTTGTGGATGGTTGTGCGATCGCATCAACGATCACACGGATCGGTCGTTGAACTCTGTGATTGAATCAGATCTCGCGTGCGAACATCGGGTTCCACTGAACCCGGTGGCCGATTTGGCGGTAGCTCGCGTTCGAAGACGAACGGGAATTCCAGCGAGTTTGTTTGTCATCGAGTTCCGGTGTCTCAACGGGGTATCCGTCACGCGGATCGGGCAGCGTTTGTGGGCTGCCGTTTCCATCGAACAATTCTTCGAGTTCGCTCGTGCCACCGTTCGACGAGTTCGGGCTGTCGCTTGACTCTCTTTCGGGGGCATCAATCTCAATCCCGCCCAATCGCGATTGGGGTTCGTATTCATCGTTTTGGGCAGGCGGCTTGAGAACCGATTCACCGTCATCAATGCTTTGTCGATTGCTGCTAACCGAATCGCTCGGCTGGGTCACGATCGATGAGGAGCTTGGGTACTCGGTTGTCGGGTAGGACGTCGACTCGATGATTGGTGAGAATGACGAGTAGCCCGTGCCGATCGCGGGGCTGAATGGGTCAACGTACGACAATGGCAGACGCTGCACGACTTGTCGCGGAACCATTCGCTGGACCGTGTACGGTTCGTATTTCGGCACGGTAACCGGACGCAAAACTTTGCGACGGACTTCTTCTTGTTCGTAGTATTTGACCGTGACGGGTTCTTTGCGTGTTTCATAAATCACGCGTGTGGATTGCACGGGAACCTTGCGAACGCGTTCTTCGGAGACCCAGCGTGTTTGTTCCACGGGGACTTTGCGGGTCAATGTTTCGGTGACCGGACGCTGTACCGTGTAAGGGATTTTGCGAACGGTGGTTTCGGGAACCATGCGGGTGCGTTGGACGGGCACGTTTTGAGTGACCACTTCCGATTGCATCCGTTGCACCTGAACGGGCACGTTTTGCGTGATGACTTCTGATTGCATCCGCGTGACCTGCACCGGGCGTTGGACTTGGTGCGTTTCGGGCACGTACGAGGTTTGAGCGACCTGTTGGTTGATGTAGTTCGGTCGGTAAACCATTTGAGTTTGGGCGACCGGTGGGGTCACGGTTTGAGCGATCGCGGGTGCTCCACGGCGGTAGGCGAGGATGCCCAACGGTCCGGGCACGTAGTAGGCGTTCGGATTCCAAACCAAGGCATTTTGAACCGCGCCGGGGGTGACCGTCGTTTGTGGGACGTACCCGCCGGCGTCGATGGTCTGTTGTTGCATCGTCGTTACGGGGCGGTACGACGTCACGGTTTGCGACTGGTACTGTGTTTCGGTGACCGGACGTTGGACCGTGTACTGTTGCTGGTACATTTGCGTTTCGGTAACCGGACGCTGCACCGTGTACTGTTGTTGGTAGACCTGCGTTTCGGTCACGGGTCGGTAGGTAGTGACCTTTTCTTCCCGTTCAGCGGTCTCGTTGACGTACCGAGTTTGCGTAACGGTTTCGTCGCGATAGGAGGTTTCAGTTACCGGGCGATAGATCGTGTAGCGTTCTTCGCGGTAGCTTGTTTCGGTGACCGGTTTGGCGACTTTGTAAGTGCGTTCTTCGGTTCGCGTCCGGAGTACGGGACGGTAGGAGGTGACCTCTTCTTCGACCATTTGGGTCTCATAGGTCACGCGCATGCGTTCGACGATCTCGGGCTGCATCACCGTTTCGCATTCGAGGCGATAGGCCGGTTGGAAGCAGCACGCGTCTTGGGCGGAACCGGTTTGCGCGTCAGCCAATCCGAACGAGATGGCGACAGCCGCGAGTGTGGAATGGGCGAAGATGGAACCGAGCAAATTTTTTCGCGTGGTATTCATGACAGTCAGTTTCATGGTGTTCCTTGTTGAACCATCGTGGACAGTAACAATCGGACTGGCAGGTCAATCTTTTCCCCGGCAGGCGGCAACTAAGCCGCCCGCACGATTATTAGCTCACGACGAAGCGGAGGGAAATCCCCGAAGGCCGTGAGTGGGAAGAAAATCGTTGTGCTGAGAACGAAAATGTCCACGCTGTACAAGCCTAGGCAAGACTTAAGACAATTGTGGAAAAAACCTTGGAAAAACACCACTTTTGCACGACCCTCGACGGGACATTTTCGCTAAATCGCCTTGCCCGCAGACTCATCGCCACAGGTGTTGCATTTTGGCAACACGGCCTTGTTTACCAGGCCATCGCAGACCGCCTCGGTGAGAGTGTTCGCGAGCGGACCCGTTGGGTGTGAACCGACGGGGCCGACGACCGTCAACGGAATAATCAGAATAATCTGTCCCTGACTGGGCTTCACGTGCGAACCCGATCTGTCTTGCAATCGTCTTGACCGTTGACGATAATGTCGTCACCGGGTCGCGATACGCGTCGCGACAAAACTTTAGCACGTAGCCTCATCCGTTCTGGTTGGCACCTGGATGAGTGTCGCGTCAAACAATGTTTTCTAAAGGAGGTGATCAAGTGGATTATTGCTGTACTAGCCAACGGGGTGGAAACCCTTGACGAAAGTCGGCGGGCTGACGCTTGGGTCGGCCACCCCACTCGCGATCACACTCACTTTTTGAGCTTGTCTCAGTAAATGAGCACAACGCGAGCTTTGCCCACTTGCTGAGATGGTTACCTTGGTCTCAGTAAGTGGGTTTTTTCATGCGCACGTGGCAAAAGCGAGGCGGCTGCGGCGCCCCCGAGGTTCTTCGACCGGGCCGAGGGTGACAGACGGATCGTGAGAGACGCGAAGAAAATGCGGATCAAAACCCGACCAAAAGGGGCCAAACCACAGCCACGGTGACGACCCGATGCCGCTCTGATACGCTCTTGTCCGCATTCGTCGAGCGTTTTTCGGACTCCGCTGCCTCCGAACGCCTTTCCAGTTCGGTGGTGGCCTGCCTGCCGTTTCTCCCTCCGCCCTCACACTTCGCTGCCCGCACTCATGCTTTTTGCCATCGGACAACTCCTCGCTGGTTCTTTGTTGTTGCTCTTTGGCGGCGAGTGGGTCGTTCGCGGTGCCTCCCGTCTCGCCATTTTGGCGAAACTCAGCCCGCTGTTTGTCGGCCTCACTGTCGTGTCGCTGGGAACCAGCGCACCGGAAATGGCTGTCAGTGTGGCGACAGCGATGCAGGGAAAGGCCGACATCACTATCGGCAATGTCGTCGGCAGCAACCTGTTCAACATGCTGATGATCGTGGGGATGAGTGCGATCGTGTCGGCGCTGATCGTCGATAGGCAGATCACGTCCTTCGACGTGCCCGTGATGATCGCTTCTTGTATCGCGATGGGGGCGGTGGGTTACAACGGTAACATCAGCCGCTTGGATGGGATTTTGTTGTTGGTGGGAATGGTGGCTTACTTTGCGATCTCGTTCCAGTTGGGAAAGAGACAGGCACCGGACGAGATCGAGGAGTTTGTGGATGAAGTCGCCGGCGTGCCGTTGGAGGCACCGTCGTTGGCCCGCAAGCTCGGAGCCGTGTTGTTGCAGCTTTTGGTTTTGACGGTCGGCATCGGGGCTTTGATTCTTGGTTGTGATTGGTTCGTTGATGGATCGGTCACGTTTGCCCGTCGATTCGGTTTGTCCGAAGCCGTGATTGGGCTGACGATTGTCTCGGTCGGCACTTCGCTGCCTGAGCTCGTGACGTCCGTCGCCGCGACGCTCAAGGGGGAACGTGGGATTGCGATCGGGAATGCCGTCGGAAGCACGATCCTGAATATCCTTGCGGTGCTCGGCGTGTCGGCGGTCGTTTCTCCGGTCGGTATCAATGTGCTGCAATCGATCGAATTCGTTGACATCCCGATCATGATTGGCGCCGCGGTGCTCAGTTGGGTGTTCCTCCGTTCGCACCGAACCGTTTCACGAACCGAAGGCATCATGATGGTGCTGTTGTATTGCGGTTATGTCGTTTACCTGTTGATCGTCAACGGCGCACTGATCTCGAGCGGGTCACTGCTATCCGGCGGTGCGGCGGGATGAGTGATCTCGGTCGCGAATCTCCGTTGCAAAGCGACGGTGCTCCAAGACGAGAACGACTGCGACACTCCCGGCGAGAATTGATCGAAATGATTTTCGGTCCCGCTGCTCTGGCTGCTTTCGTCGCATCGGGCGTCGGGTGCGATCAACTCGATCGGATGTTTTCGAAGCCGCTGCCGCCTCTCGGCGATTTGTTGTCGCCGAATCATTCGCTCGGTCATCGGCTACGAGAATCACCCGCCACGCGTGCGACTCCAGGCACACCGTCAGAGCATTGTCGGTGTGTGATCGTTGGTGGCGGCGTCGCGGGACTCTCGGCCGCGCGGCACCTGATCCAACGAGGCATCAATGACTTCATCGTTCTTGAGTTGGAAACGTTTCCCGGTGGAACCTCGCGGAGCGGTGAGTACGAAGGCCATCGTTTTCCTTGGGGGGCCCATTATTTACCGGTTCCGTTGCCCGAGAATCGGCCGCTCGTCGAGTTTCTGGTCGAATGTGGCGTGCTCGAACCGACCGGCGGCGATTCGTTTGTCGCTTCCGAAGGTGACCTCTGTCGCGATCCCGAAGAACGCGTTTTCGCGTCCGGGCAGTGGTACGAAGGGCTGTATCCCGCGGCGGTTGCGACGCAAGCCGACCTCCAGGCTCTCGATCGGTTCCGCTCGGAGATGACGCGTCTAGCGAGCTTGCGTGGGAGCGACGGTCGGAGATTGTTTGCCATCCCGAGCGGTGAAAGTTCATCCGACGCATCGGCACGGGAACTGGATCAGATCTCGATGGCGGATTGGCTGCGGCAGAATAAATTTGACTCGCAACCGCTGAGGTGGTTGATCGAATATGCGTGCCGCGATGATTATGGATTGCGAGCCGATCAAACGAGTGCTTGGGCAGGGCTGTTTTACTTTGTCGCCCGCATCGCCGACGCCAGCGGGGAATCGCAGCCCGTGATGACATGGCCGGAGGGCAACGGTTTCTTGGTCGATCAGCTTTGTAAACCGTTGGGCGAACGTCTGCGTCTCGGCAATGCGGTGATGCGGATCTCGCTGGCCGGTCCGACGGCGGATCACACGGGATTGTTGCTCGACGTGATCGATTCCAAAACCGATGCAAGTACGACCATTCAAGCCGATCACGTGATCGTTGCGGTCCCACAATTCATCGCGAAAAGAATATTGGCTCCGGAGTTAATCGAACGGCGAGCGATGGAGAGCGGGCCGAACACGGACGTTTTCTCGTATGGATCGTGGTTGGTCGCCAACGTGCATGTGAGCGATCGGCCGGCGGAGACGGGATTCCCGATGAGTTGGGACAACGTGATCATGTCGTCGGGGTCGCTCGGCTATGTCAATTCGTTGCATCAAACCGGCCGCGATCATGGGCCGACGGTGTTGACGTGGTATCAGGCCTTGCCCGACGACCTTCCTGCGGAAATCCGTGCAAAACTATTAAAGCTCGGTTGGGCGGAAGCCGCCGAGACCGTCATCGCCGATTTGGAGCTGGCCCACCCCGACATCCGCGGCCTGATCACACGGCTCGACGTGATGGTTTGGGGACACGCGATGCCTCAGCCGCGGGTCGGCACTATCTTTCATTCTGCCCGTGGAGCAGCGGCGAAACCGATCGGCAACGTGCATTTCGCTTGCACCGATCTCAGTGGCATGGCGTTGTTCGAAGAAGCGTTCGCTCATGGTCGACGTGCCGCGATGGAGGTCGCCGGAATTAGCGACGAAGGGCGAGGGGCGATTTCGCCCGAAAGGTCGGACGACGTTAACCCGTAACACCAGCGTGGTCTTGGCAAACTAGGGGGACTCCGGTGGGTTGGAAAGGAGTTCTCTCTGTCGCGAGTCATCTTGAGGCCAACCGCTGGGATGCCGAAGTTGATATTGAGCGGCTGGCGGCACGGAGCGATCACGATGTGACTCACACGCATCTCTCGTGTTTGAGGGTGGGAGGCTTTTGGCGGAAGGCTCTCGCGACGGCTTCGAAACTGCTCAATATGAACAAGCCTAGTCGCGAGGTGGTGACGCGAAAAAGTGCTGCAAAACACGTGACAGTTCGGCCACTTACCGTGCTCGACAGTCACACCCGGCGATATATCTGTGCACTTCAAAAGTGTCACTCATGAGTCTCCAGGTGAACGCCGAGAATCATCACGGAAGCATCTCGAAACGACGTGCAAACTTCAGGAAGAGAATTGAAAAGGTCAAGGATGAGACGCCGATTTCGGGTTGATCACAGGCGATCGGAACGCTCCCTGTTCGTAGTTCCGTACTACGCGCTGGTGTTGAGTTGTGGCTTGATCGTCAACGGTGGCGGTTACGTCAACGCTCAATCGATGCCGCAAAGACAACGCACCACAACGGGAAACGCTGTTGCACCGAGTGAAACTCCCGCGTCGGTTTCAGCAACTGCCACCGCCTCAATGCCGCCGGCCAGCGGTCCTGAGTTGATGGCGGTTTTGACGAACGAGATTACCTCGGGGCTGCGTCAGCGGAACCTCGATCGCAACTTTGTTCAATTCCAAAACTACACCGGTTACCAACTCAACCTTTCGACCGGTACGCGGCACGTTAATGAAGTCACGGGGAATTGCCGGCTGTCTTGGTTCGACTACTTGCTTCGCAACCCGCTCAATGCACCCGCCGAGTCAGAGGCGTTTACACGTTATCTATACGAGTCGGTAAGGATGCCGGCCGGTGGCCTTGATCGAACGCTGGCGATCGCGCGTTCGAAAATGGACGTTTCGGTGAAGAAGAGTCTTCCCGTCAAACCACAAGCTGCATCCGATGACCCGCTCGCTTTTGTGAGCGAAGTGCTCGAGCGTGTCCAGCGGAGTCACGCCGAGGCGCTCGCGCCGCTCACGGCCGCGGAACTTAGCAACCTCGATCGCAACATCTATCCGTTGCTCGTGTCGCAGAACGATGTCGGTTACACGCTCGCCAACCGCGGTGCCGGACGACGCATCTGTGACATGCTCGAAAAGATCGATCGGGGCGCGATCCATGACGCCGCCGAGACGATGGTGGTGCTCTCTGAACCGGCGTTCGGAGAACGATTAAAACAAATACCGGAGCAGGGGAACGTTCGTGTTCCTGGCGTGTCCGGTACCGTGCTGCAGAAACTGGTCACCCCAGCGGGCACCATCGTGGTTGGTGGTCGTGGTCCCAATATGTATGACCTCGATGCCATGTCTGATGTTCAGGTCGTCATCGATCTCGGCGGCAACGACGTTTATCGTGAAGGCACCGTATCGCTGGACCGACCCGTGTTGATCACGCTCGACCTCGACGGCAACGACCAATACGTCGGCAGTAAACCGGGCATCCAGGGCGGCGCGATTCTGGGCATCGCGATGCTGGTCGACTTCGCTGGTGACGACCGTTACCACGGGAAAGACATGGCTCAGGCATCCTGCATCGGCGGCGCCGGGATCCTGATTGATCATGCGGGGAACGATCGCTACACCGGTTTTCGTCGTGTTCAAGGCCAAGCGTTCGCGGGGATCGGATTGCTCGTCGATCGTGACGGAGACGATCAGTATCATGGTGCGATGTGGACACAGGGGATGGGATGTCCGCTCGGATTCGGAATGCTTGCGGACTTGCGAGGCAATGATCACTACTACACCGGCGGGTATTTCATCTGCTCCTATGCCGATGACGAAGACAACCCGACACCGGGCTACGAAGGCTGGGGCCAGGGTGTCGGTGCGGGATTGAGGTCGGTCGCCAGTGGCGGGATCGGGGTGATGCTCGAAGGTGACGGGGATGATGTCTATGAATTCGATTATCTGTCGCACGGCGGCGGGTATTGGCTCGGACTCGGTTTCGCACGCGACTTTGGCGGTAACGATCAACGACTCGGGGCGACCGTCAAGAGTTTCACCGGTGGACCCCGTGGCGAACCTTCGTTCCAGCGATTCGGGATGGGGTTCGGATGTCACTACGCCGCCGGCTTCTGTTTCGACGACGAGGGTGACGATACCTACAACGGAACGATCATGGGCATCGGCCATGCCTGGGACGCATCGATCGGTTTGCTAGGCGACTTCGGCGGGAACGATCAATACCGTTCCAATGGTAAAACGACGCAAGGCAACGGATCACAAGCGGGGCTAGGCATCTTGTTCGATTACGGCGGCGACGATCGGTACCGCAACTACAGCCAAGGCTACGCGTCGAGTTCGATCAGTTATCACGAGACGCCTCATTGTGGCGGCAACTTCAGTTTCCTAATCGATCACGGCGGAACCGATGGCTACGGAAGTCGGGTGCGGAACAACAGTGTGAGTCAACGCGGCAGTAGCGGTGGTTTCCTCATCGATCGTTTCAGTCCAGTGGCACCGCCCAAGACTGCAACGACGACGAAGACCCGCACACCAAGCCGTACGGCGACAACGAACAGTCAACCAAGCCGTTCGTCACGACGCTAGCCATCACGAGCCGACAGATGTTATCGAGAAAGGATTCTTTAATCATGCTACGCCCGTGGATGGTTTCAATGTTGTCGCGACTGTTTGTGTGTCTGCTTGGATTCGTGCTGATGGCTGAAACCACCGTGGCGAGTCCGCGCACCGGTTTCTTTGGTGCCATCCTCGGTGAAAACGACGAGGAGGATAAACCCAAGCCGCCGGTGCCACCGATCGGAAAAACGATCCAGCCTTTAGTCGTGGTGCGGCCGCTACCCAAACCGATCGCCGCTCCGAGCGTTCCACCGCTGGTCGAGGTGGACGTGACCACCGATGCTGAGTCGGACGTGGCGGACGATGAGGGAGTTGAAGAAGTTACCACGCAAGAGGAAATCGCTGACGAACCCCAGTCGGGAGATGATCAGGGTGCAGAGGAAGTCGTTGAGGACGAAGCTTCGGCGGAGACCCTTTCGTTTAACGCCCCGGTCATTGATTCGGACCCGACCGATGACTTCGATGTGAGCGAGCTATCCATCGATCAACTGTCGATGAAAATGCTCCCGGACGAAGAAGACTTCGGCGACGAGGGCGTTGACACCTTGACGTTAGAGGGGCCGGATACCGACCTAGCAGCAAATGACGAGCCCGCGAGCATGGAGCCCATCAGCGACGAGTCCGCTGAGGAAGGTCAGGCAAACGAAGCTGAGACATATGAGAACGGCGACGACAGCGAACTTGCTGAAATCGACGACGACTCCATTGCTGACATCGCCGACGCACCCGAGAGGGAGGCGGCCACAGTGGATGTGCAAGGAGAGGCTGTGCCTGAGAAGCAGTGGAGTCGAGAGATGCTGGACCTGCGAAATGCGATCCGCGCGACCTATGCGGTCTATGAACAACCACTCAGCACGCAAGTGATTCCGCCCGGGGGCGTCATCGACGCGTGCATGGCGTTCGGCAGCAAGGCTGAATTGTTGGTGAACTCACGTAGCCGTCAACGAGTCAACGCGATTGGAGCGTTGTGTTGGAACTATCCCTGTGCGGGAAAGACGCTTCTCGTCGCAAACGATGGAAACGTGATGCCGAGAATCGGACACGGTTACCAGTCGAAGCGTGGGGAATTGTTAGCTGCGTTGGCGTTGTCGGCGGTCAGTACCGAAAACGAAATTCGGATCGGTGAAGCTGTCGGTACGGTTGCCGATTTGGTGGAATGGGAACAGACAAGCGTTCGCACGGGAGCGGATCTTTCGCTGACCTTGATCGGTTTGTCGACTTATCTCGGCGCCGATGCCAGTTGGACCAACGCCGCAGGTGAAGAATGGTCGTTGGACCGAATCGCTGGTGAAGAACTCAGCCGAAAGGTCGCCGTGACTGATAGGGCTGCGGTCGATCGTTTAATGGGGCTAACCCGTTACGTCGTCTGGGCGAGGAAGCATGATGTGCCGCGAACGGGACGGCATCTTCAAGTCGAACGATATATCGCACGGTTTCATGATCATGCGCTCCAGTTGCAGGGACGTGATGGTTCATGGGGACCATTGTACTTTGGGTATCGAGGCGGTTCGGTGGATCCCACCAGTCTCACCCATCAACTCCGCGGAACCCCCGAACAAGAGTCGCTGTATTGCACCGGAAACATCCTGCTCTGGCTAACGATGTCGCTTTCACCAGACCAGTTGCAAAGTCCTGAGTTGGTGCGTGCTGTGATTCGTGTTAACAACGGTTTGGCCAGCCAGCGTCAGCGCGCAAACTTGAGCACGTTCAGTCCCTATGAACTCACGCTGACGATGCGAGCGTTGCGAGCGATTGCCGAGTACGATCGACGCGTCTTTGTAGCGGATGAGCTGAGCACGCTTGCACTGAAATAGACCGGCGTTGATGCAAGCTCACCATGCGAAGCGTGGTTTTGAAGTGGCAGCGTTGACGTTTATTGGCTGTTTGCGTCCTCTGGTCGGGACATCGATTTAATTACTGCAGGATTTCAAAAGTAGCGGAACAGCGCGAGCCGTCCGGTAACTCGGGACCGGACGGCCTGCGGGCTGTTGTTTTTGTGAGCCGACGGCGCTAGCCGCGGGCCTAACGGCTACGACGCGCGCATTGGAGGCCCGCAGCTAGCGCTGTCGGCTCACTCATTTTTGCGAAACGCCTAAAACAACAGCCCGCCTGCGCCGTTCCGCTAAAAAAAGCACTAAAACAATCGACGTCCCCTCCAGAGCACCGCGACACAAAGCAGCGATTCGCCGAAGGTCCTGGCGACATGCGTGATCACACCCAACCCTGCAAAGATGCGTCGAGTGCGGGGGTTTGGGTGGGAATCGGCCGCGTTTGCTGAGCGATTCCCGCATGAAGCGGCTAGAAATCCGCGTCTTTTGGGCGGGTTCCCAGACGAAATCGGTTGTCTGCGGCTGCCGTGAGGCCCCTCTTGTGGGCGGGGTGTGTTCTCGTTTATGCGAATTTTGAGCCCCTGAAGCGTCTTAGTGTGAAGTTGATCGCTATAAAAGCGTAAAAATTTCGATATTGCAGATTGTTAACACTTGCCAATCTGTTCAGGTGGCTTTAAGATTGAGCTTACAAGTTATCGGTGGATGCCCACACGGCTGGGCTAATTGATATGTCTCTGAAACTCGTCGCTCTTCTTAATTTTAGGATTCGTAAAATGAAACGTTCGATTCGTCGCGGCTTTACGCTCGTAGAGCTGTTAGTGGTCATCGCGATCATCGGTGTGTTGGTGGGGTTGCTTCTTCCCGCCGTTCAAGCTGCACGTGAGGCCGCCCGCCGCATGAGTTGCAGTAACAACTTCAAGCAAATCGGCTTGGCCCTTCACAACTATCACAGTGCTTACAATCAGCTTCCACGTCACGGTAGCGGTACCGATGACCATGCCGCCTACGGGACCGGCGGAGACTGGTGGAGCCAATCACAAGACGCCACGATGGGCAAGTTGTCCGCTTTGGGTGGCCTGCTTCCGTTCATCGAGCAGCAAGCAATTTGGGAGCAACTCGCCAACCCAAGCATTCAGAACGCAGACGGTACCACACGTCCAACGACTGATCCGTGGCCAGCCATGGGCCCAAGCCCCAATTACTGGGTCAACAACGGTGGCTACGTGCCATGGGTTACCGAAGTCCCAGGTTTCCGCTGCCCGAGCGATCCAGGTAAAGGACTCCCAGCTGCAGGCCGTACGAACTATGCCGTCTGCTTCGGCGATTCAGGCAACTACATGTATCGTGGATACCGTCCACTGCCCAACGGTCGCCACTTGGACAAGCTCACCAGCAGCGAAGCTGAAGAGATCCGGAGTTCAGCACGTGGGGTCTTCATCAATCACTACTCGACGCGTTTTCGTGACATCCTTGATGGTCTGTCGAACACCATCGCGATGGGTGAAATCGCAACGGACTTGGGCGACAAAGACAAGCGAACCATTTCTCAAACGTCCTCAAAGTTTTGGGGTGGTCAGAATATCTCGAATCCTTCGATCTGTGCTGATACAGCCGGTTTGATCGACGCACAACGTCCGCAATTCTGGGCGTCGGCTACCACCGTCTCAACTTCGACCAACGGTCGTGGTTACCACTGGTTTGACCAGTTGACCCCTTACACCGTCATGAACACCATCCTGCCACCCAACCGTGAACTGTGCGGCTTCTCGCACGACTTCTGGTTGACGGTTGCACCGCCATCGAGCCGCCACCAAGGCGGGGTACATGTCTTGATGTCAGACGGTGCGGTTAAGTTCATCACCGACTCCATCGAAGCAGGCGACTCACGAAGCCGAGCACCGGATAATAACTATCGTCCTGGTGACAAGAGTTCTTACGGATTATGGGGTGCTCTGGGAAGCCGTGCTGCCAAGGAAACGATTGACCAAGAGTTTTAGGCGAGCCCCGTAGAGGGTCAGTCGCCAACGCGATAGTGAATTGGTTTCTGACCCTTTGTGACGCGTCCTAACGCAAGTGTTTTGGCCAGGCTGTTGTCTTAGCGTAGAAAGCAGCCTGGCTTTCTTTTGTCGAAGCGGTGACGCGGATGTTTCTCGATTGCATCGCTTCGAAATCTCACAAATTTCCAATGACCTTCTTCTGTTAATCGTAAGTCCCATGAAGTTGATTAAGTTGTTCTTTTTAATGTCCTGTTTGTGTCTTGCTACCGGTTGTGGCGATCCCGCTCCGGAGAACATGCTCGAAGGTGCCGATGAAGCCAAATTGGCCGAGATTCGCGCCGAGCTTGAAGCTCAGCAGGAAGCCAGAGCATCGTCGACCGATCGTCCGCAATCACCGTAGCGTGATTCGCAGCATCGTTGCCATGATGCTCTGTTGGCAGCAGATCACGCGTGAAAAACGCGGGATCGGAGTGTAAACGGGACGCCCACACGAGGCGTCCCCGGCGGTAGTTTGCCCTGGTTTCCGGGCCAGACATTCGCCAGACGGGCAGTTATTGACGAACCAAGAGGTAAGTCTCGCCTGCGACCGTGTCGAACTCAAGGCAACCGTCTTTGATCGGTTTGCTAACAACCGGTTTACCGTTGGTGGTGATGGTGACCTGCGTTCTCGGATTGATCCGACAGCTTTGACCTTTCTTCGATAGAAGTTCGACGCGCGTGATCTCGCCTTGATCCCATTGGAAATCCAGTTCAAACGCACCTCTGGCGCACGCGCCGTTGAATCGTCCCTCGCTCCATTTCTCCGGCAGCGCGGGCAGTAGGTCAATGCAGTCCTCATGCGATTGCATCAACATTTCGGTGATCCCGGCGGCGACACCGAACGTGCCATCGACCTGCAAAGGCGTGTTGCATTTTGCAAATAGCTGGGGGTACGCTTGGTCCTTGATATACCCTTTGAAGATTTTGAGCGCCCGATCACCATCGTAGAGTCTCGCCCAAAGATTCATTTTCCAACCGCGCGAAAATCCGGTTCCTTCATCGCCCCGCTGTTCCAGCACCGCTTTGCAGCCGTCGATCAACTCCGGAGTTCGTTTTGCTGAGATGACGTTGCCCGGGTAGAGCCCGTACATGTGGGAGAAGTGCCGGTGCTTTTCTTCCAGTTGCTCGTAGTCTTCAGCCCATTCCTGCAAACTGCCATCTTTTCCGATTTGCGGAGGCATGATGCGGGCACGGGCGGCGAGAACGGTTTGCGCATAGTCCTGATCACGGCCGAGAACTTCGCTCGCTTTGGCGTAATAGCCAAATAGATCCGTGATGATCTGCAAGTCCATGCTGGCGCCGTAGCAGATCGTTGTGAAGTAATACATTCCGGTGACTTCGTCGTAGAAGTATTCATAGCCCGGGCCTTTAGGTGGATTCTCGGGAGAATTCGAAGGATTGGTGACCAGCCATTTCCCGTCGGGGTGCTCGACCAAAAAATCCATAAAGAAATCCACTGACCCTTTGAGCACCGGATAGATTTCATCCAAGTAATCCTGGTCGAGGGTGTAAAGGTAGTGCTCCCATAAATGGGTCGTCAGCCAGGCACCGCCCACGGTGAAGGTGCCCCAGGTGGGACCATCCATCGGAGCGGCCACTCGCCAGAGGTCGGTGTTCTGGTGAAAGACCCAGCCGTCGGCACCGTAATGTTCGCGAGCAACTTGGCCGCCTTGGTCGGTTAATTCCTTCACCATCGTGATCAGAGGTTCGGCGCACTCCGACAGGTTGCCTGATTCCACCGGCCAGTAATTCATTTCGGTGTTGATATTGGTCGTGTATTTGGAATCCCAGCTTGGGTTCTGACTCTCATTCCAAATGCCCTGCAAATTGGCCGCTTCCGTTCCGGAACGTGACGAGGAGATCAAGAGATAGCGGCCGAAGTGGTAGGCGAGGGCAGCCAAGCTGGGATCGTCCGCTGTTTCGTAAGCCGCCATCCGCTTATCAGTCGGCAAGAACGAGTTGGCCGTTTGAGGCAATGTCAGTTCGACGCGTTGATACAGCGATTGGTAGTCGCGGATGGCTGTGTTGAAGATAACTGCAAAGGTTTTGTCGTGGATACCGCCAAGGTAGTCATTCACTCGGGCGACCTGATCACCGCTGACGTCTTGATAGTCAACGAAATTGGTTGCTGCGGCAAAGTAGAGCGTGACCGCATCGGCCCCCTCCACAAAAAGCTCAGCCCCTTCGACCTTCACCGAACCACCCTCAGGAACCGCCTTGAGTTGGGCACGATACCGCAGTTTGCCTTCAATCCCGAGGTAATCGGCTGACTTGCCGTTGACCATCAATCCATCGTTACCGATCCCATCCATCCGGAAATAGTCGGTCGCATAATTGGAATGGGACGCGTTGCGGACGCCACGCAGTTGTGCCCGAAATGAAACCTGTCCCGGTTGATCCGCCGTCAACCTCACCGCAACGACCTGATCGGGAGCCGACGACAAAACATCACGACGGAATGTCACTCCATGAGCTTTGTATTGCACGCTCGTGGTAGCAGTCTCGAGATCCAGCCATCGTTTGTAGTCGGTTACTTCCTCTTCGTCTTCGAAGAAGATGTGCAGGTTGGCCAGGGACTGATATTTCATCTGCTCAATCGGGTATCCCATCATGTGACGGCCAAACAGCTTATGAGCTTCTAATGGTTTGCCGCTGAAAAGCAGTTGTTGGATTTCCGGCAAGAATTCAGCTCCACCCTTGACGACTGAAGAGTAGGGCCCGCCGGTCCAATAGGTTTCTTCATTGAGTTGAATCCGCTCTTCAGAGTGTTTGCCAAACACCATCGCACCCAACCGTCCGTTCCCAACTGGTAGAGCCTCTTCCCATGCGTTGGCGGGCTGTTGGTACCAGAGCACCGAATCGGTTTTGAATGACTGGGCGTCAATAAGTTCGGAGGTGGAGGCATGTTGTGAATGGGCGGGTGGGCTAAACATGGAAATGCAAACCAGAAGAAGGATGTGTCTCATGTTCATTCTTTCAAAGCGTTTGATCTTAGCGGCAAAAAGGATAGTCTTCGTCTTTGCATCACTGCTCCCTGTTTTCAACGCGTCAAATTGCGGAAAGGGACCGGAGGCAGATAAGCATGTCAACTGACGAGCTGGCGAAGCGGAATCCTGGGATTGGTTAACGGTGATGGTTGAACGTCGGATATGTCCCGCGATTTTGCCAGAGATGTCCAGTGTGGACTACTGGCGAAACAACCGAAGCGGAAGGAACCAATGCGGCACATCGACGCGTGAACCCCCGAGGGGGTTGGGTCGCAGAAGAACGTTTTTGGATGGCCAGCGGTTGTGTTCGGAAGTTGGTGTTTTGGCGGACGCGCCGGGTGAATTATGCACGTTTGTTGCCGAGCGAATTCAGGTCATGTTGGATAGTTGCGTCTGTGTCGGTGAAGTTTCCTCTAACCCGCATTGAGCGTTAACACGAATGTCATAACGCTCTGCTAGAGTCTGGCTCGAATTCAAATTCGATTCACGGTCGCCCTGTTCTGTTTCGGACAAACGGTTCGCGAAGGAACGATTTTGACACGAAGTGGTCGGCCGGTTTTCTCTACTTCGAGATCAAGGAAGTTGACATGCAGCGGTCCGCCCCGACGCCGGTCCGGACTCTCTTAGTGAGCGATGTGCATTTGGGATGCAAGCATTCGCGAGCCGAAGAGTTTCTAGCGTTTCTTCGTGGCTTCCAACCCGAATCGATCTATCTGGTTGGCGACTTCATCGACAGTTGGAAGATCAACGCCGGTTGGCATTGGACGCCGGCGTGTGACGACGTCATCATGCACTTGATCGAGCTAGCGAAAAACGGAACGAAAGTCCATTACGTGTCAGGCAACCACGACGCCTTCCTGCGAAACCCCGCGTTTCAATCGGGGTGTTTGACTCCCGTTCCCCGCTTTGAAGTCGCGAATGAATTTGTCATGGAAACGGTTGATGGGTGGCGGTTTTTGATTACGCACGGCGACATGTTCGATTGTGTCGAAACCAACGCCCAATGGTTGTCTAAGGGATGTTCGGTGTTCTACGACGCCTGTTTGAGTTTCAATCGATGGTGGCATAACGCTTGGATGGCTCAAGACCGCAATCCTTATGGCGGTTGCGCTGTATTGAAAGATCGGATCAAACGATGGATTCGTTTTGTCAGTGGGTTTGAAACCAAGATCATGATGCACGCCCGGCAGAGTGATTGCGATGGCGTGATTTGTGGGCACATCCACACGCCGGATATCGTCTCGGGTGATGCGATGTGGTACTGCAATACAGGCGATTGGGTCGAGAACTGTACCGGATTGATCGAACGTCACGACGGGCAAATGCAATTGGTCCGCCGTTATGACGATGACCTGTTTCTGCGTTTGCCGCGGCGGCGGTCGACGCGGCCTGAAACCGTTGACTCGGTGCGTGATCCGGTTCCTGCAGTCATCAATAATTCCGAGGAATGGGTGGTCACCGCCGCCCCCGGTGAATACGCGGCCTAATGTTTGCCAGGACATGGCTGCAGATCATTCAGCGTGGCCGATTGGGAGGCAATGTTTCTCTCCGCTGCCGAGCGATAGGTATGTGGAATCCAGGATCTTCCGCACTTTCACATGGCGAGCTTCGTTGGAACATGAGTTGCTAGAGACGCCGTTTGGCTCTTTGCACCCCAACGGAGAACACGATGCCGATCCAGATGAAACTTAGCGATGACGTGACAGTCGGTCGACAGCCGAGTGAGAGTGAAATTCAATCCATGGCTGCGGATGGTTTTCAGTCGATCATCAATTTTCGAACCGCGGGAGAAGACGAACAGGACTTGTCACCGGATGCGGAAGGTGAGCAAGTGAAATCTCTCGACATGGAATACTTGCATATTCCCGTTTCACTGGACTCGTTAGATGCTTCCCAGGTGGATGCGTTTCGAGAACAGTACAAAGCGTTGCCGAAGCCTGCTTTTGCGCACTGCAAGAGTGGGAAACGGGCGGGGGCCATGTTGATGATGCACACGGCAGTGGAAAATGGCATGTCGGGTGATCAGGCCCTCAAACAAGCAAGTGAAATGGGTTTTGAGTGCGACGTCCCTGAACTGCAGAACTTCGTCAGGGACTATGTAAATAGTCGTTCGAATCGGACGACATGAGTTGCTCGGCATGACCGCGTGTTCGGTTGTTGTCCGCCCGTGGAAAGATACATGCGTCAAGCGGATGGAAACTCGCGTCAATCGTTGCATTGATCGTTTTCCAACGAAAATGGCTGGGCGATGTCAAACCTGCGCCGATCAAATCGGGACCCACTCAGGGGTGGTTTTCGCGATCAGCAAGGGCCTGAGTCGAGCGGGGGCGTTGGTGGGACAATCGGCACGTGTGCCTTCATCGAACGGACTCGCAGTTTGTACAGCTATGGCATGCCCAATGTGTGCAGATTCATGCCCGGTAGGTGTCAGATCGTGCCGTTGTCGAACCATTTTTTCAACGCGACACCGCATCACCAGAAGGTTGACTAAAGTGGCTCCCAACTTGCGAAGTGGATGGAGTGGAGACACGTAGTCAGCGAGTTTTTATCCGCCATATTCGTGAGGGCCCCGCACATCGCCGTATCTGGACCCGCCGAATTGATGGAAATGAAATTGCCGTACTTCCGCTCTGCACGTTGTCTCCTGCTCGTGCTTGCTCTTTGGAGTGCATCAGCGCTTGCCGAGGCTCAGGACGTGAAACGCCCACAGCCTCCGAGGGTTATTCAGCAAACGTTAACCCCGCACTGGACCAGTGAGGATTCGTTTTGGTTTCGTCGGCAAAACGCGGACGGATCGAACACCGATGTTCGCGTCGATGCGAAGTCGGGAGAGATGACCGAAATCGAACGTGGCAAGACAGGCGAAGCCCGCGAGGCGTCACTGACTGGCGGGCGCACGCCACGCTCAGTCAAATCTTCTGAAACGAACACCGAGATCACGTTCGTTAATCAAACCCAAAAACAATTGCAGTTGTTCTGGGTGGATAGCGGAGGCAAGCGAGTCAAGTACGAATCGATCGCGGCAGGTGAATCGCTCGTGCGTACCACTTACGCGGGACATGTTTGGGAAGTTGTCGACGGCGACAAAACGAAGTACGGCTATGTCGTCGCCGACGTCGATCCGATGCGTTTGGAGGTGAAAAAGCCCGCTCGCGTGACCGAGACGAATTCGAATCGTTCACGCCGAAAACGAGGTGA
Organism: Aporhodopirellula aestuarii; assembly: GCF_023701485.1. Lineage (GTDB taxonomy): Bacteria > Planctomycetota > Planctomycetia > Pirellulales > Pirellulaceae > Rhodopirellula > Rhodopirellula aestuarii. The sequence continues at coordinate 22,077 of NZ_JAMQBK010000041.1, read as the reverse complement.
CTCTCGAAAGGACGAAGATTGGGCTGAAGGCGTTGCGTCGCCTGCTGATTCGAAACGGATCGTACGTCTCGACGGCGACCGTCTGCAACTTCGGCGAGAGTCCGAAGTCGAAAACGCAGATGAAAACGACGACGAATCGTCCGCGTGGCAAACGCTGATCGACGATGCGACGTTGGCTGAAAAGCTCGCCGAGGAACCGGTCAGTTCCCCCGTCGAACCGAAACTGGAATCACCGCAGTGGTCACCCGACGGCGAGGTGTTGCTCGTGGAGGCGGTATTCCCTCATGAAACCAAACCGGTCCATCTGATCGAATCGTCCCCGAAATCGGGCGGACGAGCCGAACTCACGTCGCGGCCGTATCTGTTGCCTGGCGACGATGTCGACCAAGTCTGCTACTTGGCGTTTAACGCCCAAACGGGCGAGGAGATCGAATTGAACTTGCCGCTGTTGTCGGCAAGGTTTTGGCAGTTTCGTTGGGCGGGGCCCCACCGGGCGTTGCTCGCCGTGACGCAGCGGGGCCACCAACGATTTCGCCTCTTCGACATCGACGTGTTGGCTGGCACGGTCACCACCGTCATCGACGAGCAGTCCGACACGTTCATTTGGACAACGCACAAAGCCGATCTGCCTCGTTGGACTTATCTGGAGGAATCCAACGAGGTGATTTGGGTCAGCGAAAAGGACGGCTATCAACATTTGTACTTGGTGGATTTGGCAGGCGACAAGCCGATCTCACCGATCACCAAGGGGGATTTCGTCGTGCGAGCGATCGAGAACATTGATCGCGAAAATCGCCTCATCGATATCATCGTCAGCGGCGTGTACCCGGACCAAGATCCCTACCTAAAACATTACGCGCGAGTCGACTTCAGCGGTGAAAATTTCACGTTACTCACCGAAGGCAATGGAAATCACACCGCAACGTTTTCGCCGGACCGATCCAGGTTCGTGGTCACTCATTCGCGGGTCAACTCGTTGCCGGTCCATGAGCTTCGTTCGGCCGATGGCGAACTGATTCAAACGTTGGTCAACGCGGAGATCGCGCCGGCCAGCGCGGAATTGAATTTACCGACGGTGTTTTCCGCGAAAGGTCGCGATGGCGAAACCGATATCTGGGGATTGGCCTGTTTCCCGGAAGACTATGATCCAAACGGGGACAAGAAATATCCTGTCATCGAGTATATCTACGCGGGGCCTCACGATTCACACGTGCCAAAGTCGTTCCGTTCCGCCCCTTGGTTTCATGAATATTTGGATGCCGGTTTTATTGTTGTCCAGATCGATGGGATGGGCACAGCGAACCGCTCAAAAGCTTTCCATGACGTTTGCTGGCACAACCTCAAGGATGCCGGATTTCCAGACCGAATCGCTTGGATGCGGGCACTCGCCAAAGAGCATCCTGCGATGGACCTCGATCGTGTGGGCATCTTTGGGACTTCCGCAGGAGGTCAGAACACAGGTTCTGCGTTGTTGTTCCATGGAGACTTTTATGACGCGGGGGTCGCGGCGTGTGGTTGCCACGACAACCGGATGGACAAAGCCTCGTGGAACGAACAATGGATGGGGTATCCCGTCGGTGACCACTATGCGGCGAACAGCAATATCGAGCACGCCGGTAACCTGCAGGGCGATCTGTTTTTGATCGTGGGTGAATTGGATTCCAACGTGCCACCGGAGTCGACGCTGCGATTTGCTGATGCCTTGATCAAAGCGGACAAAGACTTCGACCTGTTGGTCATTCCCGGGATGGGACATAGCGATGGCGGCGTGTATGGCAAGCGCCGCACGCTCGACTTTTTCATCGAAAAGCTGCGTCCGGGTGATGCCGACGACGACCGTGGGACTGAATCGATCCCGCCGTCCACGATTGAGTTGGGTAGCATCCAGACTCACGCGGCCTGGGAAGACATTCGCAACCACTACACCACCGATCTTGAGACTCTCAAGCGACGATTGCCCATTCGCATCGCGAGCGAGCGTTTGACGCAAACCGCTGCGTTCTTGGATGCGTGGAAGAGTCAGGTGAATGCCGCGTTGAACGTGGACGGTGACGACCAATTAGGTGACGCCGATCGAGTGACCGCTCAGGAGATCGTTGCCACGATCAAAGAGGAAGAGTCGGAATTGAAATCCAGCGTGATCGTATCGGTACAACTCGTTGAGTTGGCTCCGTTTGCCTCAGCGTTGATTGAGCTGACTGATTATTCCCGCCGGGTCAACAAACTCGACGCCGAAGCGATGGCGACGGAAGTGGAGAATCTCAGTGAGATGATTCAAGAATGCCTTGCAGGCGAAGACGCGGAAGCCAAAACGGTTTCGGTGAGCCAACCGGTCCTCGACGCCGTAGGTGACTTGGTCGGAGCGTACCAATCGTGGCAGCAGTTCTACGAGGGCTATCATCCTGAATTCAATTGGTGGGTTCTCGATCTCGCGAATCAAACCGGTGAACAACTTCAGCGATGGCGCAAGCGGCTGAGGCCGGATGCAGAGCTGACCAAGCAGCATGCTGAGCAGGTTTCGAACCGAGAGCTCGGATCGCCTGAGCCGGCATCTGAATTCGTGTTTGGTGAGGCGTACCCGCCGATCGCGGCATGGTCCCGGCGGGAAGCCAATTGGATGCCTGGCATCGTTGATCGGTTCACCCGGAAAAATGGTGGTCGCAAAACGAAAACGGACGCATTACCTCAGTGGAAAGAGGCACTGAACGAGCTAACGCTCGGTGGAAAACTGTTTGGCGAATGGTCGGTCGACGATCAGGTCGACTGGCATGTTTTGATGGCGGAAGTCGAGACCCGCATCGCTCGGAAGGAAATCGAACAATCGGGAGAACAACTTGCTCCTGCCACCTCCTCGGTCGAGAAAGACCTCTCCGGCACGCCGGTAGGCCGCAAACGCATCGAATTGGAATTGCGTCGGGAGTTCATCGATCACACGCCGGAGGAGTTGATCGAGTTGGCCGAACGCGAGTATGCGATCGTCCGATCCGAGATGGTCCGCGTGGCTCAGGACATGGGGCTGGGCGATGACTGGAGAGCCGCTGTGGAACGGATGAAGAACCATCACGTCGCGCCGGGACAGCAGCCAGCGTTGATCGGTACGATGGCGGACGAGTCGGTCGAGTGGCTACGCAAACGTGATTGGATCACGGTTCCACCGTTTGCCGAGTACTGTTGGCGGATGGTCATGATGACGCCTGAACGTCAAAAGGTGAATCCATTTTTCACCGGTGGCGAAGTCATCAGTGTTTCATATCCGACGGCGAGCATGACGCCGAGTGACAAGCGGCAAAGTTTGCGAGGCAACAACATCGGTTTTGCCCGCGCGACGGTGCATCACGAGCTGATCCCCGGCCACCATCTCCAGATGTTCATGACCGACCGCTATCAATCGCATCGGAAGAAAATAGGTACGCCGTTTTGGTTGGAGGGACTCGCGGTTTACTGGGAATTGAAACTCTATGATGACGGTTTCGCTCGCACCCCCGAAGAACGGATGGGGATGCTCGTTTGGCGTGCCCATCGGTGTGCCCGCATCATCTTCTCCCTCAATTTTCACCTCGGTCGGTTCTCACCCGATCAGTGCGTCGATTTTTTGGTCGATAACGTTGGATTCGAACGACGCAATGCGACGGCAGAGGTTCGCCGCAGTATCGGGTCGAGTTATCCGCCGCTGTACCAAGCCGCTTACATGCTCGGCGCGTTGCAGATCCGTCAACTGCATCGAGAAATGGTACTGTCCGGTGAGATGACCGAACGCGAATTTCATGACGCGATCATGGAAGCGGGCATGATGCCGATCGCGATGCTGCGGCAGGTCCTGAAAAACGAACCGTTGCAACGTGACGACCCGCCTCGTTGGCGTTTCAATTGACCGGATAAGTCGCGGTCGTGATCGAAAGTGCGAGGAAGAGTTCGGCGAAAGATAAGCCGGTGCCGAACTCTTCCTCGCGTGCCCTTAGATTTCGCGAGAGAGGCGGGGTTTCCGTGAGGCGAAAGGGCTCTCGCAGTACCTAAGGCTTCCGACTAGGTGTTGACCGGTTCGGTTGTTTGCAGTTCGACGGTCTTTCCCGTTCGGAAAGATTCATCCGCCGCAGCCACGATTTTCATCGAGTTGACCGCATCTTGGAGATGATCCGTCAGGTCGTTGTTTTGTTGGATCGCGTCCAAGAAGAACTGTTGTTCTCGCAAGCACAGTCCATCGTGATCGGGCTCGTCTTCGAGGTGAACCCACTCATCGGCGCGGGCAAATTTGCCTTCGGCGTTGAGCGTGCTGTGGTGTACCCGGATCGATTCGGTCTTGGTGTGAGCATCCACGTTATCGCTTTGCCCGGTCGACGAGGCGTTCTCGGCCACGATCGATGCGGAGCCTTTGGGGCCAACCACATCTTTGACGAAGAACGCGGTTTCACTCATCATCGGGCCCCAGCCGGCTTCGTACCAGCCGACCGAACCGTCTTCAAAGGTGACCTGCAGTTGTCCGTAGTTGACCATGCCGGCGGGCAACTCGTCGGTTAATCGAGCACCGATTCCAGAAACTCGAATGGGACGCGACTTCGTCATTTGGCACATCACGTCAACGTAGTGGACACCACAATCGACGATGGGGGAAACCGTGGACATCAGACGCTTGTGCGTTTCCCACGCCGCTCCCGACGACGATTGGTTGAGGTTCATTCGCATCACCAACGGCTTCCCCAACGTGTGAGCCAGTTCGATAAAGCGGTTCCAACTCGGATGGTGTCGCAAGATGTAACCGACGACCACTTTGCGATTCGTTTGCATCGCTTTGGCGACAATTTCTTCCGCCGCTTCCACGGAGTCGGCGAGTGGCTTTTCGACGAACACGTGACAACCCGCGTCTAAGGCGGTCGTGACGAAGCGGGCATGCGTGTCGGGCCAAGTCGAAACGCACACCGCATCGGGGTGGGTTTCCTGCAGCGCCGTGTCGAAGTCTTGGAAGGTCGGATAGCTTTGGCCCAACTCTTCGTTCAGTTTTTCGCCAGATTCTTTGGATCGCGTGCAGATGCCGACAATCTCGAAACCTTCAAGGGCTTGGTACGCCAACGCGTGGGAACGCCCCATGTTTCCGGCGCCAACGCAGAGAATGCGGACGGGTGCAGATGATTGATCGTTCGCAGTCATTGGGTGGGGGCTCCAGAGCGAGTCCGAGACAGGCATGCCGCGGCATCGTGGTCGAGTAGATATTGTAGGTTTCGGTGGTTTTGCAGAAGCGTGGCCGGAATCGCAGTCGTCATTCGACCTTCGATGGCCTTTTGCACGATGCTCGCTTTATGTTGTCCAAAGGCGAGTAAACGGATTCTTTTGGCTTGTAAAATCGTCTCCACTCCCATTGTGATTGCCAGTAGCGGCACGTTGTCGAGACCGCCAAAATCCGCGGCCGCATCGATGCGGGTCAGAGAGTCTAGTTTAACGAGGCGAGTGGAAGAGTCCCGCGTGGCACCCGGTTCATTAAATCCGATATGGCCGGTGCGTCCAATGCCCAGCAGTTGAAGATCAATCCCGCCATTTTTTAAGATCAGTTCTTCGTAGTCGCGGCAATAGCCGGGGACGGACTCCAGCTCAATGTTGCCTTTGGGGATATGGATGTTGCTACGGAAAATGTCGATGTGGTTGAAGAAGTGTTCGTTCATGAACCGGACATAGCTTTGGGCGGCTTCCGGTTTGATGGGATAGTACTCGTCTAGGTTGAAGGTGATCACATTGTGAAAAGAAAGTCCGTCTTCTCGGTGCATTCTCACCAATTCGCGGTAGACGCGGATGGGGGTGGAACCGGTGGCGAGTCCGAGAACGCATTTCCTGTGTTCTGACGCACGCAAACGAATCAGAGAGGCGATTTCTCGTGCGACTCGTTTGCAGGCGTCCGTCGAGGTTTCGAACCTCAGTATCGACAAACCGGAGTTCGAAATCATCGCATTGTCAGTCGGAGCAGGACTTTCTAGGGTACTTCTCATTAATGGATCGCTTGCAAAGAGGGTGGCGGAGAGTTTGCTTGCCGGTTGGCTGAAAACAGCTCGGACAAAAGATCGTTCGTCGGATGACCATGGCCACGGTGTTGAACGAACGCTTCTTCAGCATGCACGCCGATGTCGCCGCCACGACAATAGTTGTGTTCGCGCATCGCAGTCAGGTATTCATCAATCCCGTTGTGTGATCTCAGCCATTCCAGTTGACTGGCATGGCATGCCAACATCTCGGTCTTCAGGTCGAGTTGGTCGGTGATGTCGACATAGGTCGACGGGGATGTGGGGTGGCCCATCCGGTCGTGTCCGTTGATGGCATCGCAGTAGTACAGGTACGGCACCTGCGATCCGGCGAGCAGCTGTTTTTTCGACGCGTTGGGAGCGGCGTACACGAAGCTCGACGCGCGACCGAGTTGACCCGAAATCTCATGGTCGGCGTGGTAGTCGGACAGCGGCATCGTGATCACCAAACTCGGCGCGATCTCGCGAAACAGGTCAATCGACTTCTGCAGAGACTGAAGGTCATAGACCACCCGGCCATCCGGTTCGTTGAGGGTGTGGTACGTTGCTCCGATCAACTCGGCCGCGTGGGTTCCTTCTGCGGTGCGCGTCCGGGCTGTTTCTTCGGGACCGGCATCCATGGATCCACAATCTCCCGCGGTAACCGTGGCGATGTGGATCTCCCAACCGAATTCCTGCAGCCGAATGAGCGTTCCGGCGCATGTGATCTCGGCGTCGTCTGGGTGAGCCATGAACGCGAGGGCAACTTTTCGGCTGGGGATGGATTCGTGGTTGGACATCGTGGGGACGACTTTCAAATCGTGGGGACGATTTTTAAAAAGAGAATGCGTTACGTCAGGAACCATTCTGCAGGAATTGCTGCTCATTTCTCCACGCACCTTGCCATTTTGTGGTACTCTATTGGCGCATTTGGTGGCGGGAGATCCAGACTATGCGCATGTTTTCACCGATTGATGCCATTTGCGCGCGGTGGAAATTGGAGGCGCGGAGGTTCCTGAGCCGGGCGTTGGTGCAACCCAATCTCGGTTCGCTCGAGAAGAGCGATCCGAACCCATTGAACACCTTCCTATTGCGAGTCGAATGAAAGCCTCTTACGAAAAATTGGTTCCCGAGGACGGGCAATCCTTTCGGTGTTTTGATCGATCGACATTGAAATCACCTGTGAAGTGGCACCGCCATCCCGAAATTGAGTTGACCTACCTTCCTGCCGGCGCGGGATCTCGGGTGGTCGGCGACCACATCGGCAGCTACAGCGATCACGATTTGGTGTTGCTCGGCTCGGAGCTGCCGCATACCTGGGCGTCGGATGACTACCGGGGACAGACCTATGATCTGCACTCAGCGATCGTGCTGCAGTTCCATCCCGAATTCTTGGGTCAGGACTTCTTTCGACTCAACGAGATGGTCGATATTCACGCGTTGTTGCAACGGGCCAGTCGCGGATTGTGGTTTCCGGTTGACGTGGCAAAGCGGATTGGCGAGCAGATGACGGAATTGGTGGATCTGCGTGGTGCGCGTCGCTTGGTTTCTTTGTTGAGCATTTTGGATGAACTGACTTATTGTGACGAATCCGTGCCGCTGGCGTCGCGGCTTTATCGGACGACCAACAACCATGAAGTCGAAACGAGGATTCAAGTCATCTGTGATCACATCACTCATCATCTGACGGACCCGGAATTATCGCATCGTGAATTGGCGACGCTCGCGGATATGAACGCGTCTGCCTTTAGCCGGTTCTTTAAGCAGTCAACAGGACGCACTGTATCGGCTTACATCAACGAACTTCGAATCGGGTTTGCGTGCCGGTTGCTGACCGACACCGACGATTCGATCCTGTCGATCAGTCAACAATCGGGTTATCAGAATTTGTCGAACTTCAACCGTCGGTTTCTGCAACACCGAAAGATGACCCCGCGAGACTATCGCAATCGATTCCGCATCGCGGTGTAAAAAGCGTTCGGCTCATTGCAGTTGTCTGTCTCGATGTCGGACAGTGGCAACGAAGTGGCTCAATCTTAATTTTGAGCGTGCTGAAGAGTGCGATGACCGAGGAGGCCGAGTTGGGAGCAACCGTCCGGCCGAAGTCCAATCGGCTTGCCCGGGATGGCGTCAAAATTTGACGGTGAATTGGGATTCCACTATCCTCGGGCCACCCCACTTCTATGTTGAATGAATCCACATGCAGCCATTATCTTACTCACCTGGCCGGACGGCTGGAGCCCTCGTCGCGATTGTGGCCGGGATTCTGTTCGCGGGAGCACTCTGCGGCCAAGACGCGAAGGTTCCGATTCCACCGGAAGAGGATCGCGTACGCGTCGGCAAGTTGGTGCAAGACATCTACCGAGATGAGTATCGGGCGGCAAAAACGACGCTGCAGCAATCCGAAATTGCACAGAAAATCTTGTCCGCGGGCAGTGAGACCACCGACGACGCGGCGGGCCGATACGTCATGCTGCGACTCGCTCGAGACATCGCGATTCGAGCGGGTGACGCCGACACGGCGACCGAAGCGGTGGATGCGTTGGTGACGTCGTTTCACATCGACGAGTTTCCCCTGCGGGCACAAACGTTGATCGCGGTGACCGGACGTTTGTCGTCGACTCATTACGGGGCGACGAAAGACGCCCTGTTAGAACTCGCCGACATCGCGATCGAGATGGATGACTATGATGCGGCCCAGCAGATCGTTGCCGCAGCCAGTGCTGACGCCAAGCGGGCACGGGATTGGGACAGCAGCAGCAAGGTCGATAAGCTCGCCAATCGGATCGCTGCGATGCAGGCGAAATTCAGAGGCATCGCCGATGAGCTGAAACAATTCCAAGAGGATGCGACCAAACTATCGCCGGAAGCGGCCCTCACGGTGGGCAAGTTTTACGCGTTTTCTAAAAATGAATGGCAGGTTGCCCTGGGACTGTTGGTTGCCGGTAACGACAAGCAGATCGCGGATGCCGCTCGCGCGGAGCGAACACTTCAAAATCAAATTGCCAAGCAGAAAAAGATGGATGACGCGACGTATGAGGCTTGCCTCGACGTCGCGGATCTGTGGTGGCGGTGCGCTGAATCACTCAAAGATTCGGAACAGATCGCCGCGACGCTGCACGCGGGATACTACTACCAGCTCGCACTTCCAGGCATTAAGGGGCTGCAAAACGCGAAAGCCGAATCGCGGATTCGCGATGCAAGGGCTGTCGGAGAAATTGTCTCGCCACTGAAATCAGACGACGATTCGGTAAGGCATACCGATGCCCAGACCGATTTCGAAGTGGTGCCGATGGCGAATCCGCGTGGCACCGTCAATTTGCCGGCCACGTTCGACGACTATGCGATGGGTGGGAACGGACGCTACATCATCTTTCTGCTCGGTTCGATGAAAAAGCTTGCGTTCTTTGATATCGGAAAACGCGATGTGACGCAGTACGTGACGATTGACGACTCCGATGTACGTATCGCGGGTGGCAGCAAGTACTTTTACGTCGCACTTCGCCGCGATAACGTCATTCAACGTTGGAACTACGAAGAGTTCACGAAGGAAGCGACTGCGAAACTCCCGTTCGTGCAACCGGTCGATGTGATCGCGACCGGACATGCCGTTAACGGACCCGTGTTCGCCGGCGCAAAAGATGGTCCAGGGATGTTGTTGAATCCGCAGACGATGCAACCGATCTCCTACATGGTCCGTGATGAAGAGTACCAAAGAGGAGGCGACATTCCCGGTGCAGGACCCGACACCCGCGTCCGCGTGAGTGCCAACGGTCGAGCGTTTAGTTTTTGGGGAACACGCAATTCGCCTGGTGGATTTCGTACGTTGTATTTGGGCGACCGATTCGGCTCGATGTACTATGACCACAAGACGATGGGCTATATCCAGCCGAACCCGGCTGGCGATTTGATGTACACGGCGCTGGGGATCTTCACCACTCAAACGAAAGCGTTCGCTCACAACAACGAACTGGGCGCGAAGAGCTTTTTCGTACCCGCGATCAGTGGCGATTACTGCATCAGCATTCCGCGGGACGACGACAAGGTGCGAAAGAACGTCAAACAAACACAGGTCCACCTGCACGTTGCCGGTAGCACGACGCCTTTGCTGACGTTGCAAGACATTCAGATTCGGCCGGGAGCCTATGGTGATTTCCATGGCCGAGAACTGATGACACTCGATCGTCGTCTGATTTTCGCACCGAAGGCCAATCTGATCGTGACGCTGCCCGATTCAAACAAGTCACTCGAACTGCACCAAGTCGATCTGGAGAAGGAGTTCGACGCGTCTGATGTCAGCTATCTTTACGTTGCGTCTCGACCGCCGACGACATTGAACGCTGGCAATCTCTACCGTTACCAAATCGATGTGCGGTCACGGGCCGGTGACCTGTCGTACGAATTGGCGTCAGGGCCGCAGGGGATGAAGGTTTCGACCAAGGGGCTGATCACCTGGAAATCGTCGCGACGTGTCACTGGATCTCACGACGTATTGGTGACGATCAAAGATGGCGACGGGCAAGAATGCACTCACGCCTTTAAGGTCACAACCGAGTAGTGTGATCCTTTGACCGGTCCGTCGCGAGACGTTTGTTGAGTAGAAGTCGTCTTAGATTGTCGGATTCGAAGCCGACGATTCGGTGTCGGTCCGATCGCGGGGCTGGTCATTCGGATTTATCCGCTCGGCCTGTTGATGGCGGGCGAGTTCGGAAGAGTCTTGCTTGCGAAAGATCTTGCCGATAACGCGACCATGCAGTTTGCAATAGCCAGGGTCGACATAGACGAGGTCATCGTGCAACGCCTCATGTAATTGTGGCAAGCAATAAAACGGGATGCTCGGATAGGCGTGGTGTTCGGAGTGATACGGCAGATTCCACATGAAGAACCGCATCAGCCGATTCGAAATGACCGTGCGGGTGCGGTTGAGAATATTACCCGTCATTTCGCAGCCGGTGTGTTCGCTGGCGAGATACAACGCCAGGAAGGAATGAGCGACGAACAACGAAACCAGTAGGTAGCCCAGTCGCGGCATCCAGTTGACGGCGAGAACAGCACTGCCGACGTACAGCAATAAGACGAGACGTGATTCCCAGACGATTTTTCGACGTGCTCGCGGGCGTACGTGCGGAGCCAATTTTGACCACACCGAATCAGGAACGCCTGCGGCCGGAACGAGGATCATCAGTAATCGCATCACCAACAAGAGCAATCCGGAAGCGAGTGCAAAGTACTCATGCATGCGAACCGGCCAATTGGCAAACGACTCGCCACCGAGAGCGATCTCGGGATCGCGGTTGGGGTCGTGCGTGTGGCGATGATGTTCGAAGTGGAACTCTCGATAGGAGGCCGGCGTCCAGAGCAGGGCAAAACCCGACAGCCATGCGACGGCTTGATTCGCTTTGCGAGAGCGAAATGCGGTCAGATGCGTGCATTCGTGCAGCGGGGCGAACAGCGTCGCTTGGACCAACCCGAGGATCACCGCGGTGAAAACAAAGAACCACGTGTTTTCGAAACGTGCGAACAACAGCACACTGAGCAAAGCGGCGATCAATGAAAACTGCACCGTCAGGCGAACGTAAGCCGGCACGTCGGTTCGTTCCTGCAACCGCTTGAGTGTCTCCCGTGACACGCATTGTCGATCGTCAAAAGATGTCGTTTTCATGATGGAGCGGTGTCAACATTTCGATCAGTAGCGTTTGCGTCCCACAATTGAATTGCGAAAAGATGTTAGGGAACAGCGGGTAATTCGGTTTGGCAGGGTGGTCATGTTCGCCGCGGCCAACAACCAGTTTAGGAAACGCCTGTGCAATAGTAGGTCATGATTTTGAGCGCCCAGACAATTTTGTGCGGTTTCAGCGTTTTTGAACAAACCCGGACCGTGTGTGATGTTGTGTCGTGAGAGTAGAATCTGGCGAGTTGTGGGCGCGTGCTGGTTCGTTATTTGCCTCTGGCTTAGTGTTTTGTGAACTTGAAAGGTGAAGGCGATCAACGAGGAATTTCCTGATCAAGAAGCTGTGAAAAGCAAACGGGCCAAACGCTGGCGATTGGTTTTGTTGTTCGGTGCGGTTGCTGCGATCGTGGCGGGGTTTGGAGGATGGTTGGCGGTTTACTATGTCGGCGCTACGGCGTTGTCGCATGTACCGCTCGAACCGGGCAACGTTGCAGTTCCGACCCTGCGCACGCTGCAGTGGCGTGATCGTTCCGAGACGACCGATCAACTCACTGAATACTGGGCGAAGCGACCGCTGAAGTCGTGGCAGACCGAAGGCAAAATCAACGCTGCACGTGCGCTGTTGGGGCGTTTCCTGCTCCAGAGAGACTTGGATGCCGCCAACGCATATCTGTTGAGTGTCGAACCTTGGGGGGCGGCGGGATCGACATGGTTTCGCCATCCTGAGGGCGACTACGATTTTACGATGGCGGGGCTGACGCCGATCCTGTTTCTCTTTGGGGATCAGCCCGACGTGCTCTATCCGGATACTCGCGAGCATCTGTTGGACGTGCTATTGCCTCTCGAAGGAGGCGAGCCATTGGTGATGGTGCCGCGCACGTTTGGACTGATTCGAGATACCGAAAACCATCTTCTGATGACGGAGGGTTCACGGTATTTGAAGAACCGTTGGATGGCACTGCACGGCAGCACGCGTCCGGAGCATGACAACGTTGCCAACTCGTTGGAGGCATGGTTGTTGAAATTGCTCGATGACTTGCGGTCCGCGGGCGTCTATGAATTCAACTCGATTCCCTATGAAGGTTACACGCTGACGGCGCTGCTGAACTTGGAAGCGTTTGGCTCAGATGCGGTACGAGAATCCGCACGCGATTTGCTCGATCAGTTGAACTGGAATTACGCTTTGGGGAGCTTGCGGTTTCGTCGCTTTCCGCCTTTTCGTCGTCAGCTTGAGCATGCCGACGATGCCGGGCTGAGTAGTGATCGGCATACCGCGTTGATCAAGACGTGGATCAGTTTGTTGCCCGACGGTCCTACTGATTTGAAGATCACCGAGAATCAACACATCGGGATTTGGGGTTGTTGGGCTCCGTATCGATTTCCGGATCAGACGGCGCGCTGGATCATCGAAAAGCCCACAAGCTACTACGTTCAAATCGGGCATGGTCCATCGGGTTCACCGGAAATCTATTCGGGCGGACCCGGGTATTTGTTGACTGCGGGCGGGGTGCATCGTGGAGCCCGTTCGATGTTGGTGGCACGACCGATCACTCTGATTCTTGACGATAAAGCAAAGAACTTGTCTCAGGTGCTGCACCTTTCCGGGCCAGGAACGGACTTTCGCCAGTGGAATTGCACGGGCGTTTGGCGTGACTTTGCCGTCGCCGCCGGGCCTGTCTCAATCCCCAAAGGTTGGAAGCCGGATGCGGCGAGTGAGACGTGGCAGGTGTATCAACGTGGCGAGAGCCTCTGTGTTGCCGTGCATTCGACGAACCAAGTTGGCATCGTCTGTTTGGTGCACGGCGGGGATCCCCAGGCGGCGCTCACGGCCATCGAAACCGCCAATCCCGATGTCGATCGATTGAAAAAGTCGTTTCGACATCCCGGCGGGAATCGGATCGATTACGACACCGGCGCTCCGCAAAGCCGCTGGGTCATTGAACGAGTTGACGGTGAGGCGGTGGACCGTCGGTTCGATTCCTGGCCCCGTCTTCGCGGTGACGTGCCCAGCCAATCCAATGCCGCCCTTCCCAAAGGTCAGGGCGGCTGATTTCTCGGCGGGACGGCGGAGTCGCCCGGCGGTTGGGACGGTTGGCAGAACCTGCTTTCGATCCTGCAAAGCGAAGGCGAGAATCAAAAACTTTCGATGCTGCGGCCGCACGGTGACCCCGATGGGATTCCCCGGTACGCGGTCATTCTGGGCTATCCCGTCTTGGGATCTGGTATTGGTGTGCCGATCAAACGATCGTGCAGCGGGTACTCGGTGCCAAAGATGAGCAACACGCGCGGCAGGGACCGATCTTTGCTTGCGTGTTGAAAATATTGCCCGTGTTCCTCTTTGTATTACCGGGGTTGTTGGCATACGCGCTCTACACCGACGGTCGACTTGATCTTTCAATGATCATCGTCGATGGGGAGGTTCAATCCAAAGGTGTGTATGCAAGCATGATCACCGAATTGTTGCCGCTAGGAATGCGGGGTGTTCCTGTGGCAGCGGTGATGGCGGCGTTGATGAGTACGGCGTCGGGGGCGTTGAATTCGATTTCAACGCTCGTCAGCTATGACTTGGTCAAGCGATTCCATCCCAATGTCAGCGACGAGACCCTCGTCAGGTCAGGCCGAATCGCGGCCGCCATCGCCTTGATGCTCGCCGTCGGACTGGTTCCGGAACTGAATATGTCTGAGAGCATCTACAACTCAATGGCAAGCATCATCTCGCACGGGGCTCCACCGATCACGGCGGTCTTGGTGCTGAGAATCTTTTGGCGAGGTTCTTCTGGTGCCATCCTCGTTTTCAATTGGAAGATGTGGTCTCTGCAAACCGTTTTGACGAATGACTTCCCGGTTTGTGAAGCGTCGTTTTGGTGCTGCGGAATCAGGTGGAAGCGGCGCGTGGATCGGTTTGGCGGATGATTTCGCTGATGCCGGTTTGATTGAATCCCTTGTAGCCTTGGTTGCGTTCGAGTATCTCGAGGTGCGAACCGATACTGCCGTTGGAGCGAAACTTGTCGGCTTGCGACACGGTGATGTTTCCGTCGGCAACGGCGCGTTCGATTCGCGTACTGTCGACCGTCCAACGTTCCCCTTCAGTAAACGCTTGTTTCAAGTATTCAAAGTCGGTGAAGGGCGTCATGGTCTCGATGCCTTCACCGGCGAGTTGCTCTCGCGCGGCATCGAAATCAAATTGGCATTCCAGGTGATGCATCCCCGCCTGCAAGAATGCTTCGCCGTGCAGTTTGCACCACAGTCCCACCGTTCCGAGTTGCTGTTGTGGTGAGAGGCCATCGTGAGCAAAGTCGCCCGTAACCTCCTCGGGTGTGAGGTCGACATCGGCAAAGATAATCACGCCGGTGGCGGATTGTTCCAAGACTTGGGCTCCCCAACCCGCCTCGGCTCCACCATAGAAACGTTCGCGACACACAAATCCCAACGATTCCAAGAAACGGATCAGTGACACAAAATATTCTCGGCTGCTGCGATAGGTGTGATGGTCATGATTGGCCCAACCGAGCCCGAGTCGATCTTGCCTTTGTTTTTGCACACGTGCCGCACGATTGCGACTTTGCCAATACCGACGCTCAGCGGCAAAAAACAAATCGCATGTTCGATCCACACCAAGAGCCTCGATGGACTCGGCGACGAGTCGGCCGGCATGTTCAAACCCCTCCAACGCATCGTCAAAACAGCGTCGCCGCCGGCCGAACGCTTCTTGGTGTTTGAGCACGGATAGGACTTCGTTTGCCGAAACGGCGGGCGCTTCGAATCCTTGATTCCCATGACGCTCGATCACCCACAGCTCACTCAAGGGATGACTCGCTACTTTGGCGAGTCGCACCGCTGCCAACGGATCGCCTTCAATCATCGAGTTGATCTGGTGAGCGATCAAAAAGTCGCAGACGGATTCAACTTTGATGGCCAAGTGATTGATGGTTTTTGTACCCAACCGAATTGCCGGGAACAGACCACCGGTATGTTGCCAGCAAGATTCACCCCCGATAGTTTCGGAAGTAAAGCCTGCGTCGACAAGACGCTGGACCAGTTGCGTGTCGTCGGCAATGCCAATGTTATCCACCCAGTCCAAGAAACGAGTCCCCGTCTCGGCAAGCATTCGGGCAGCCAATTCGGTTGCAAAAGGCATGTTACTGGAGACTCGATCCACTAACTCCGCGACGAGTTGTGCCGCGGTTGCTTCTGTCTGCCAATGGAAGTCGCTGATGTCGGAACGCTTCATGGGATCTATCTCGTTTCCTTGGCCCGGCGATGACTTAACACAACGCAATGACCCGTTTGCGTGCCTTCACGTCGATGTTCCGGTATAATCCGGTGAACAACGTTCGAGAATCAAGCGAGCCATATGACGCTTGCCACCGGCGAACGACACTGGCGTCTTTCAAAGAAATGCCGATGGCGATCGTCGTTCGGATCGCAGTCAAATCCAGACATCGATTTCACGAACGTTCTCATTGAATTATATCCTGCACGTGGATTGCGGGCCAATCGAAACGGGAGCGAATCACATGCATCGGGTGTTGTTACTCGGCGCCGGGAAGATCGGCCGAATGATCGCTCAGCTACTATCAAGCTGTGGTGATTACGAAGTCACGATTGGAGATGCAAGCTCTACGGCACTCGAACGATTTGCTGGCAACCCATCGCTACACACGATGCAGATCGACGCGAGCAATGAAAATGAACTGCGTGCCGCGATGCTCGACCAACACAGCGTTATTTCAGCGTTAAGCTTCCATTTTAATCCCGTTGTCGCAAAGGTCGCTGTCGAGTCAGGCGTCAACTACTTTGATCTCACTGAGGATGTCGAAACCACCCGGCACGTTCAGCGGCTCTCGGAGGAGGTGCAGGCAGATCGAATCGTGATGCCCCAATGTGGGCTAGCACCCGGATTCATTTCGATCGTCGCCAATCAATTGACAAAACAATTCGAGACGGTCGACACCGTACATATGCGAGTGGGTGCGTTGCCGCAGTTTCCGTCCAACGCACTGAAATACAATTTGACTTGGTCGACCGACGGGTTGGTCAATGAGTACTGCAATCCTTGTGAAGCGATCCATGGAACACGGCGAGTGGAAGTCTTGCCTTTGGAGGGACTCGAACACTTCTCCCTCGATGGCGTGCGGTACGAAGCTTTCAATACATCGGGGGGACTCGGCACGTTGTGCGATACACTCGAGGGCCGCGTGAGAGAATTGAATTACAAAACGATTCGTTATATCGGTCATCGCGATCTCGCAGCGTTTCTGATAAACGAACTGCAACTCGGTCACCACCGAGAGACTTTGAAGCAGATTTTGGAACGGGCGATTCCGGTCACCTTTCAAGATGTGGTGGTCATCTTCTGCACCGTGACAGGACAACGAAACCAACAATTGGTGCAGATCAGCGACGCACGAAAGATCTATTCGGAGACGATTAACGATGAAGCCTGGAGTGCAATTCAGCTCACGACCGCATCGAGCGTTTGTGCGGCATTGGATCTTATGGTCGAAGGCAAACTGCCCCGGCAAGGCTTTGTGCGACAAGAACAAATCGACTTGGAAGATTTCAATAAGAATCGGTTTGGCAAACGCTTCGTGACGGATGCCGCAACCCGTTACAGCAAACCGCATACGCATGATAAGGGCAGCGAATGACGCGAGCCTCTCTGATTCAAGCTTTTTATAGACGGTTGTTTCGGCGGTGGACATGAACCGGTATGCGCCGTGGAACGGAACTTCAAATGGGAATTGAATTCAATCTGGCTTCTCTGGGAGGAAGAGACGATGTCAACAATCACACAAACACTCTCGCGACTCGGTGCCACTGAACCGGCAGTGGGCGTGATGACGGGAACGGATTGGCGGGTGGGTCACGGGGAACTTTGCGAGGTGATGTCCCCCATCGATGGCTCGCATTTGGCGTCGATTGCGACGGCGACCGAGGCGGATGTGGAATCGACGGTTGCGGCGGCTCAGGAGGCGTTCCTCATTTGGCGAAGTGTGCCGGCACCGCAGCGCGGTGAGTTTGTACGGAAGATTGGCGAGCGTCTGCGTATGCACAAGTCTGACTTGGCGACGCTAGTGACCTGGGAGGCGGGAAAGATCACACAGGAAGCACTGGGGGAGGTGCAAGAAATGATCGACATTTGTGACTTTGCGGTCGGGCAAAGTCGTCAATTGTATGGTTTGACGATCGCCAGCGAACGTCCGCTCCATCGTCTCGCCGAGCAATATCATCCGCTGGGAGCCATCGGCGTGATCTCCGCGTTCAACTTTCCTGTTGCCGTTTGGGCTTGGAACGCGATGCTGGCGTTTGTCTGTGGTGACCCGGTGATTTGGAAGCCGTCGGAGAAGACTCCGCTTTGTGCGATTGGTTGCCAAGCCATCATCCGTCAGGTACTGGAAGATTCACCTGATGTGCCCAACGCGATTTCGAGCGTTTTGGTCGGTCGGGCTGAAGTTGGACAAGCGATCGCATCCTCGAGCGGTCTACCGCTTGTTTCGGCAACGGGTTCTGTCCCGATGGGGCGTGCGGTGGGAAAAACCGTTGCCGCGCGGCTAGGACGGTCCTTGTTGGAGTTGGGTGGCAACAACGCGATGATCCTCGCGCCATCGGCCGATTTAGAATTAGCACTGCGAGGGATCGTATTCGCGGCGGTGGGTACCTGCGGACAACGCTGCACGACCCTGAGACGTTTGATCGTGCATCAGGAAATCGCGGAGGCATGCCTCGATCGATTAAAGAAGATCTACGCAAATCTGGTGATCGGGCATCCCGAGCAGGATGGGGTTTTGGTTGGACCGCTGATCGACGGTCGAGCATGGGAGGCGATGCAGTCGGCGCTTGCGGCGGCACAGGCTCAGGGCGGACGGGTGACCGGCGGGGAAAAGCTTAATACAGGAGTACCGGAGGGAGGGTACTACGTGCGTCCGGCTATTGTCGAAATCAGTGCCGATGCGGCAATCGTTCACGAGGAAACGTTCGCACCGATTTTGTACGTGATGCGCTACAACTCTTTAGCCGAGGCGATCACAATCCATAACAACGTCCCGCAGGGATTGGCATCGTCGATCTTCACCAATGACGTGTGTGAGGCGGAATGGTTCTGCTCGGCCTCCGGCAGCGACTGTGGAATTGTGAACGTCAATATTGGAACGAGCGGGGCGGAAATCGGTGGCGCCTTTGGCGGCGAGAAAGAGACAGGGGGCGGCCGTGAGTCGGGGTCCGACGCATGGAAAAACTACATGCGACGGACCACCAACACGGTGAACTATTCACACGAGCTGCCACTCGCTCAAGGGATTCAGTTTGACGTGTGACCGGCGAATGCGATTACGGGTTCTTGATCGCATCCACCGTAGCTGAACTCGCCAGAGTTCAGGCGTTTGCGGTTTGTCAAAATGTTCCGGCCTGCTTTCGGGGGGCCCCGCAGTCTGGCGACTTTGGCTACGGGTTTTGGGAACTGGCGGGACTAGCCGGTTGTTCCTAGGCCCGAGGCGACCGCGTTGACGCTCAACAGGAGGCTGGGCAGCAATTGGTCGGCCTGTTGTTGCTCGCCCATTCTGCGGTAGCTTCGCCAGCGTCGTAAAAGCGAGATCTGTTGGCGATGCAGAAGCCGGAGGCCTTCGCCGCGGAGTTGGATCATCCGCTGCACGTTGGGACGTTGCGTCGCCAGCGTGCCGCCGTAGACCTCTTCGACCATCGCGGTGGCGAGTTTCCATTCCGTCTCGATTCGCTCGACAAATCGACTACGTAGTTTCTCGTTCTCGACCAAGTCGCTGTACTCTTTCATCACCTCCATATCGACCGCCGAAACGCTGGTGGCGACGTTGCTGATCAAATAGTGCAGCGGTGCCCAATCACGGAGCGAGGTGATGATGTTCTTGAACGTTTCGGGTTGTTCGGACTTGAGCCGCGAAAGGGCAGTACCGACTCCGTACCATCCCGACAGATAACAACGTGCTTGTCCCCAACTGAAGACCCACGGGATCGCACGCAGGTCGTCGAGCGTCTGTTGTCCGGTGCGGCGGGACGGACGCGAGCCGATGCGACTTTGCTCAATCGCGTCGATCGGGGTGGCGCTGCGAAAGAATTCAACAAATCCGTCGGTGTGCAGCAGGTCGGTGTACGCGTTTCTGGCCCAGGACGCGAGTTCCATCAACGTCGGTTCGAGTGGATGCGGGCCATCGTTTTCGCGTGAATCCATCAACGTTTTGCGGGTGGCGCCGGCCAAGAACAACTCCAGGTTGTAGATCGCGGTCGGTTCATGTGCGTACTTTTGCGCGATCGTTTCGCCTTGCTCGGTCAGCCGAATGTCGCCCGCCAGGGTGCCATCAGGCAGACTCTTGATAAACCGGTGTGTCGGTCCGGCCCCGCGACTGATCGTGCCACCGCGACCGTGGAAAAAGCGGACGCGAACGCCGTGTCGGAGGCCGGTTTGGGTGAGTCGTCGCTGCGCGTGCCGGAGTCCAACGAGGCTCGCCAGAATCCCGCCGTCTTTATTACTGTCGCTGTAACCGATCATGACTTGGCCGACTTTTTGGTCGTCGGGCGAGATCGGATCGGAGTTGTGTTTGGAGTCTTTCGTCGCGGACGTAAGATCCTGTGAGGCACTGCGGCGACGGGCGATCGCGGTCATGCTTCGCTGCGTGATCGGATGACTCAGGAAGGCTTCGTAGATTCCGGGGGATCGTTCGAGGTCATCGATCGTTTCAAAAAGTGGTACTACGGGGAGTGGGCAGATCGGTCCTTCGTCGGTGGGTTGCAACAGGCCGACTTCGCGGGCGAGCAGGTAGACCGCCAGCAAGTCCGATGTGTTGCGTGTCATGCTGACGATCAACGCGCCGAGCCCATCGATGCCGTAGGCTTGCGAATGTTCTTTGACAACCCGCAGAGCACCCAGAACCGCTTCGGCTTCCGCGCCGGCGGCGAAGTCGGGATGGACCATCGGCCGCGAACTGGCGAGTTCGTTTTGCAGGAACTCAATCCGCTTGGCTTCGTCCCATCGCGAGAAGTTCGTGTCCTGGAAGCCCGCCGCCTGCAAGAGCTGTTCGATCGCGATATCGTGCTTGCTGCTGTTTTGACGGATATCCAGGACGGCGAGGTGAAAGCCGAACGTTTGGGTGATTCGCATCAAAGGGGCAACCGCATGCGACGCGGTGTCGGCCATGTCGACGGTCACGAGACTGCGGTGCAATAACCGCAAATCGGCGAGCAACTCGTCGGCATGTTGGTACAGCCAAGATGGTTTTTCGGCGTTGGGATTGGGCGTGGATTCCGTGGTTGGGAGCCGTGCGATCATCAGATTGATGAATTGACGCCACGGCTCGTTCGGGTTGCGGGCGAGGGCACGCCGCCCGGTCGCACCCAGCGTTTCAGCGAGGCTGGCGATGTGGCAGAGGAATTGGTTTGACGGTGGCAACCAGTACGCCGACAGGCTGACCAATCGCGCGAGTTCGACGAGTTCGGAACGCAGCAGCCCGATCGCTTCGGTGCGGAGTTGCGAGAGCGTTTCGGCGGTGACTTGCGGAGTCACCAGCGGATGGCCGTCGCGGTCGCCGCCGACCCAAGTCCCAAACGTCATGCGGGGCAACGCCAGCGGATCGGCGATCGCGGCGGGATCCAAACCGACGTCTTTCCAGGCTTGACGGAGTCGCAAGTCGAGCGGCCGCAGGGCGCGGGGGAAGACGTGCTTGAGGTAGTCCATCAAGTTGCGACGCTCGGATTGCAGGTCCGGTTTGTCCAAATAAATTTCACCGGTTCGCCACAAAATATTGAGAACCGCCTCAATCGCGTTGTCGTTTTCGTCGCGTTTCCAGGGCGGCAAGTCTTCGTTGTGCCGGAGTTGGAAGCGATCAAATAGGCGGCGATGATGGGCCAAGACCGTGGCTCGTTTCGCTTCGGTCGGGTGTGCCGTGAGTACCAGTTCGACACGAATTGAAGGCAGTTGTTGAGCGATCTGGGTGGAAGTCCACCCCTCATCAATGAGCTGATGTAAGCTGTCGCCCCATAAAGCGGGCAAGGGGTCTTCAGGAGTGTCGTTTTCAATGCGATCACGGAAGCGGGCCGCGGAACTTTGTTCGGCCATGCTCAAAAGTTGAAATGCGATCGAATACGCTTGCGTCAACTGCACGCTATCGGTCGGCGCAGCCTGATCGGAGAACGTTTTTCCTGGAATTGGCAGCAGATCCGCGAGTTCACCGTCGCCGCCACGGCGGAGAACTGTTGCAAGCGAATCGAGTAACCACTGCCAATCCCGATCAAGTTGTCCGACGTCAAGTGCGAGAACACTGGAAGAAACCATGGCGGGAGCTTTCGAGGTGGAGGATCAGATGAAGTTCACACGTATCGTATTGACTTGTCCGATTTTTTTCACCGGGGTGTCTGAGTGTCTGAGTGTCTGAGTGTCTGAGTGTGGGAGTGTGGGAG
>NZ_JAMQBK010000040.1 GCF_023701485.1 Aporhodopirellula aestuarii | reverse complement strand
TTGTGCTGTCCACCGATCAAGGCATCAGCCTGATGCGTCTCCCACCGGTCGATTGATCCCGTCCTAAGCAGTTATGCAGGAATCATCTGGCGAAACTGCCGCGAACAGTAGGCCGGACCGAGGCTTTGCGAGTTCCGGCATTCACTTGCTCAGTCGTGCCGGAACTGCGTCGCTTAGGCTCCTTGGTCCTGCCTACGCCGAACCGATCACGATCAGCGGGATTGTCGTTATACCGAATCACTTCTATGTATCTGCTTAGCAAATACCATTGCGTTCTTCATTGGCCGGAGTTTTCTTGCGAATTAATCGAGTTCCGTAGGGATTCACTGTACTTCTTCTAGGAATCTGTCCAAGAGTTTCAACGCCATAATAGCGACTTATTGATCTACCGTAGCCGAGTCATCTCCCGTGCGGTTTGCGACGTTCAAGACAACCCGACTCTCTTAAACGCGATGGCCTCTACAAGAATCAAGCTGCCGCGTCCGCGTGAAGTTACGACCGCATCTTGCGATCTAGAGCATCACGCGTCGAGTCGCTGGTGAGCTCCTGTCCGGTCACAGATCTCAACGAGGAAATGAATCACCTGGGCAGCGGTAATTAGCCAGCGCGTCGCGTTTGACTCTTGAATCGTTATAATGAGCTGATCTTGCCCGCATCACATCTGGATTGATATTCGAATGATGGTTGCTTCTCTTCCGCTTCGCTCGACGCTCATTAGCTTTATGGCAGTCGCGATGATCGCGCTGTTAGCCGATTCTCTCAATGCGCTGGGGCCTTCGGAAATAGTTGGAGCGTGGGTGATGTCCGTCGACTCACGCCTATCACCCGAGTCGGTCGATCTCGAGATTGATTATCAACCAGGCGTGTGGAAGGTGACACTGCGAAGCGGTGCGGGCGCAGTCACGACCAATCGTGTGAACCTAGAAGAAGATGTCCTGGGAATTCAATACGGAGTCAAGCCGCTAGACGTCCGACTCGAGCTTACGGTACTTGGCAAAACCATGAGCGGATCTGTTGTAACCGGTGAGGGCGATTCGCTACGTCGGCAATCCATCACGGTTCACCGAGTCCCCGTATCCGATGCGACCCCCGCGCCGAAGCAGGTGGTTGAATCGAACGGGACGGTCGAGCAAGTTCGCGAGTTCTTCGGTGCATGGGAACTCTCGTTGCGGCGAGTGAATGCCGAGTCGACCCGAGCTATTCGTATGGGAATGGTCGTGACGGAATCAGACGAGAATCTTGTCGTGGGCCACAGCGAATTCGAAATGAAGGGACCGCAGAAACGGGTCGACCAGGTTCAGTGCACGCAGGACGGACTCCGTTGGATCCTTGACGGCGGCATGTTCGGACTGCTGAACGTTGATTTGGTTTCGGAAGGTGAAAAGCTCCGCGTTAAGGTCAGCGGTTCGGATCAAGAGGCATTTCTAGTGGGAACAGCAATCCGCAAGCCCAAGGCAAGCGATGTTGGAGTTGATTGGGAACAATTGATCCAGAAGCCGGGTACCGAACTGGTTGGCGTTATCGGTGGCGATGCCCGAGTGGTCGAGGTCGATGGTGACAGGATCATCATTCAACAGCGTGAAGTCGTATCACGGATGTTGAAGGACGATCCATTACTTATACTTTTTGAATGGTTCCGTCTTCCCGAACCGTCGCGTTTGATCGCAGTGGAGACAGATACAGCGTGGTCCGTCACTGGCACGACAATTCATAGTCTGGATATCCGCACTTCCCAGGCACCTTTGACACTCGGAAGTTGCAAGTTGCCGGGTAACCCACCAGAGCTTGTTTACCGTTCGGGGCAACTGGTGTTCGCCGCGAACTGGAACGGCCATGCGGATACACAGCAATTGCACGTGATCGACGTATCTGATCCAAGCAGTCCGAGGCTGCGTGCGTCGCACAGTACGCCTAAGGGCTTAAGCAACTACGACCTCGTGGTCTCGGGATCGACAATCTATCTTGCAAACGCGGGCGGGCTTCGCATTGTTGACGCGACGAGTCCGCAAACGCTAGTAACGCGAAGCAATTTCGTGGGCCGGGGCCGGTGGGTAAGAGGGGTCGACGTTGTCGGGTCAACGGCGTACATCGCAACTTCGATGCATGGTGGTGCCTCCTGGTTGCAGATCATTGATGCTTCGGACCCGATGACTCCCGTTCAGACGGGACTCTACAGATCGACGGGTGGAGCTCAGGACGTCTCCGTCTCCGGTGACTTGGCGGTGCTTGCTGATCGCGCGGCGGGCATTGTAGTGCTTGATGTTTCGGAACCTCAGAATGTACGGCGCGTCGGTTATTTCCAAACGAAGAGGCGTTCAAACGAGGTGGACATCTTCGGAAAGCTGGCGTTTGTCGCCATTGATGACGACGCGGGAGCGAGAACATTGCAAGTGATTCGCATTGCGGAGTAGGTCAAGCAAACCGAGTAGTCATCGCCCCAAAACACATCACTCTGTTACGAACGCAATCCATTTTATCCAGCCTGGGTCACCACGCGGGCGGTTGTCGTGGGATAGGGGAGCTGACAAAGAAACATTCTAATTAGGTGCAGCTCTCCGTTTGATGAGAGACGAAAACTGTCATGCAGCAGGCTACGCCGGAACCACTTTTGGTGCGGAATATGCTGTTTCGATGGCCCAAGTAGGTTGCGAAAGGCGGGAAAGCAACGTGTTGTTTGGCATGCACCAAAGTGACAACATGGTCGATCTGAAATTCGAAGTTTCTGAAAAATTGCGAAAGCGGACAGACCTTAGCTGAACAGCGCCACTTTTCACGTAGCACGGTCTCTCCGAGACGTCGATTGTTTAATGCTTTTTTTAGCGGAACGGCGCGAGCCGTCCGGTCCCGCGTTACCGGACGGCTCGCGCCGGTCCGCTACTTTTGAAATCCCGCAGTAATTAAATCGACGTCCCCCGAGACCGAGAATTGCCGGCGATACCCGCTTTCGGAGCCTCGGA
This sequence comes from Aporhodopirellula aestuarii, assembly GCF_023701485.1. Lineage (GTDB taxonomy): Bacteria > Planctomycetota > Planctomycetia > Pirellulales > Pirellulaceae > Rhodopirellula > Rhodopirellula aestuarii. Next base: position 18,050 of record NZ_JAMQBK010000040.1, on the reverse strand, counting down.
AAGGCTCCGCAACGTGAAAGTCGAAAACTCCAATACGTCCGCCAGAAAGTGGCGCTGTCCAGTTAGGCGACCGTTAACCGGCCGCGTCGCTGATTCAGCCTTGAGGGGAAGAGGTCGGCGATAGGTCGGAGTTGTCAACCAATTTTTCAAGCTCGATTCTGTAACAAACCAGTGGTTTCTTCGCTCGGAACAAAGGAATTAAGTCTACATCGAACCTGAGCCACGGAATCTTGAAATGTCACAGCAATCGGATCGCAAAAGCCGACCATCTTCTCTCCTAACGCTATGTTTCCTCGGTGTCGCAATGCTCGCGTTTCATGGACTGGTGCCGCGGCCACTTATGGCAGCTGGCGAAGTGATCACTCAGATGACCAACGGTTTGCTAGTTATTGACGGCGATGGGAACGCAAACCGAATAGAAGTCACCCAGTCTAAAAGCTACTTGGAGGTGACGGGAGTTGATACAAAAGTAAGGTTCGAAGGCCGCATTGGATACCAAGTTACAGACAATCTCGCCATCTTTCCTATCAGTGGAACTCAGTACGAAGACATTTACGGTCTCGTCATCAGCTTGGACGACGGGGATGATCATGTCGCTTTCCCAGATTCAGGCGGGATCGCGTTAGATAATATCTCGATCAACATGGGCTATGGCCGAGATTCCGTGTCCGGTATCAACCTGGACTTGAGCGATGGTGCGAATATTTACAGCTATGGTCACCTGTCGGTCGATTTGCAGAATTCGGTCATGAAGGGCTTTCTAGGTATCAACGCCGAAGAAATCGTGGTTCGCGATACCAGGGTAGGCCTTGGTGACGGAGATAATAGTTATGGCACGTTCTTGCTGGGTGCGGACAGCCTTGTCGTCACAGAATTGCAAACCTCTGATCTTTTGGTCACGACGAACTCAGGCAACGGATTCGGCGTTAACACAGTGACCATGAACGGACTGTACGTGGCGTACGATGCACATTTCGATGGCGACTTTGGTGACGACACGTTTGGCCTGTACAACGCTCTCTTTGAAGGCGACGTAACGATGAAGACGTTCGATTCAAACGATTCCGAGTCACCCGCCGTCGATCGCGTCGAACTCAGAAACGTGACGGTCATTGGTAGCACGTCGGTTGAAACAGGCCCTGATCGCCTGGGCGATAGTTTTCAAATTCGCGATTGCTTACTGGGAAGGTCATCGTTTCAACCCGGTAATGGTGCGAACGAGTTGCTTGTCGAAGATTTAGTCGCAAGCTACGAGTTCACGTATTTCGGTGGTGTTGACCGAGATGTGGTCAACTTTGACTCCGTTGACATCAACGGCGACGTGCGGGTCTATACAAGTAGCGGCGATGACACGGTTGACCTTAAAGGGGCCCGCGCAATCGGTTCACTCATCGTGCAGCTTGGCGCAGGCAACGATGTGCTTGCGATTTCAAATCAGTCATCCGCTCAATTCGCTGACCTCGATGGCGGCAGCAATTCACGAGGCATTGATTCACTAATGATGAGCGGCCGTTTTGATCGAACCGACATTACGGGGTTTGAGAATAACTCCGATCCAATTTTGCAAATTGGGACTGGAGAAATCTCGGGCGGTCGACGTTGGTAACGTATTCACGATCGATTGATCAAAGTGCGATCGGGCGAATCGTATCGCCCATTGCGTTTTGCGTGCTGTAGTCTTTGATTTTCTAGTTCACCTGCCGCTCGCTTCGCCAAAGGAAGCCTGAAAGAGGGTTTTGATTACTTGCGAGTAAGTGCGGGCGATGGCTGATGATCTCAACGAAGAAATCCACGAGAACGCTGCGAGGTCGGTGGAACAGCAAAGACTGACCGATTGGATCGCTGCAGATAAGCATCTTGCTGGCAAGAGTGCGGTTCGCAAGCCCAATCGCGGTTGGCGTTTTAAGTAGGTCGTGCCGCCTTCGGTCGGCTGATCTGGAGGCTGGAGTCCAGAGTCCGGACTCGGTAGCCTCTCTTTCTACAGACTATCGGCTACGGACTTCAGGCTCTTCGAGTTGACCGTGGGCGACCCACCTTGGGACGTCGATTGTATAACTGAATGATTTCAAATGTAGCGGAACGGCGCGAGCCGTCCGGTTCCGCGTTACCGGACGGCTCGCGCCGTTCCGCTGAAAAAGTTACTAAAACAATCGATGTCCCTCGGCGAGTAGCTGGAACGCCGGCACTTAGAACCGTGTCGTTCAAAGGTTGACGACGAGAGTTGCCCTCATAAGCATTCATTGCCATGAGCTCTCTCGCGATTCATAATAGATCGATGAACGAAACGTCACTCAGTCTACTTAATTGCCTCCGTCGCTCGCCCGAGTCCGAATCGTGGACTCGGCTTGTCGAACTGTATGCACCGCTAATCAGAACATGGTTGTATAAGTACGAGGTGCAAGAGAGCGATGCTGAAGACCTCGTGCAAGAGGTGCTGCTGGCCGTATCCAAGGATCTCGCCAAGTTCGAGCATAAGGGGCAGCCGGGAGCTTTTCGGGGGTGGCTCAAGGCGATTCTGATCAATCGGCTTCGGGATTTTTGGCGAACGCGAGATCGTCGGCGGGAGGCACGCAGTGAGTCCGATATCGACCAAAGGCTGGCTGACCTGGCGAACCCTACCAGCGAATTGAGCCGTCTCTGGGACGGTGAGCACGACCGGTACGTATTGCGACAACTACTCAACTTGGTCAAGCCTCATTTCGCTGCCAACACATGGATGGCGTTCTATCGGGTCGCCCTGAAGGGGGAAAGACCGCGAGATGTTGCAGCAGAAATGCAGATTTCTCTGAATGCCGTCGTGACCGCTAAGTCCAGAGTATTGAGAAGGTTACGGCAGGAGGCCGAGGGGCTTGTGGAATCTTCCTCGGGTTTTTTCGTCGAGGGCTAACATAAATGGGCAGGAGCGGCTCTTTATAGATAGCCGCACGTCGCTCGCGGACGGATGAGTCTGTGTCTGAGCCGACGATTGCTGAAGATTCAACGACGGAGAGTTACCTGTGCCTGACCAAGCGATTCACCCAACACGAGCCGAACTGCATTCTTACGGCCTTGGTCAACTGTCTCCCGATAAAGCGACCGCTATCGAGATGCACATCAGGGAGTGCGAACCGTGCTGTGAGACCATCGCAAATCTGTCGTCCAATGACACGTTCGTTGAGCTGCTGCAGGAAGCGGAGCAACTGCCAGCCGATCAAATCGGTGATCACGAAGGTGTGCCAATCAAACCGTCCTCGTCTTCGGAGGACATTCCTGTTCCGCTCGCGGAACATCCCCGCTACGAGATTGTTGGGCTGATCGGAAGAGGCGGCATGGGAAACGTCTACGAGGCCCGGCACCGCAAGATGGAACGGACGGTTGCGCTGAAGGTCATCAACCGCGAATTCGTCCGTAAAACCGAAGCCGTGGATCGATTCCATCGGGAAGCCAAGACTGCGGCGCAATTATCGCATCCCAACATTGTCACAGCTTACGACGCGGACAACGCTGGTGATTATCACTTCATGGTGATGGAATACGTGGACGGAGTCGATCTTTCGCGCATCATCAAAGATCGAGGCGCCTTGCCGGTCACCGAAGCGTGTAAGTACATCCGTCAGGCAGCAACCGGATTGCATTATGCGTACGAGCAAGGAATGGTTCACCGTGATATCAAGCCCCACAACCTGATGGTTACTGCGGACGGTACAGTGAAAATCCTCGATTTCGGTCTCGCCTCGCTGGCCCCAGAGGTTGTGTCGGATGCAAATGCAGGTGAAGTCCTCGGCGAATTAACGACCGCGGGTACGGTCATGGGCACTCCGGATTATATTTCGCCTGAGCAAGCCGAAGACGCCCGTCAGGCCGACGTCCGCAGCGATATCTACAGCTTGGGCGCTACGCTCTACCATCTGCTTTCTGGTCGTCCACCGTTTGATGATGGAAGCGTCACGCAAAAACTCAACAGCCATGCGCAGGTGGAACCGGAACGGCTCGAATCCTTGCGAGACGACATTCCCGTCGAGCTTAGCACCATCGTAACCAGAATGATGGCCAAGGATCCCGAAGAGCGATTCCAAACGCCGGCCGAAGTCGCCGCCGCCCTCGAGTCCTTGTTGCAGGCCATCGAGCCTCCACAAAAGCCGTCTCCGCACCAAATTCGACCAGTCCGAAAACGCAGACGCCTTTTACTTTTAGCGGCAGTCGTGACACTGTTCATCGCAGCGTTGGTTGCTGGTGTGATGCAGTTCTTTCAGATGGATATCGGCACGATCCGAGGTACTGGCAAGGTGGTGGCAATCGGCCCCGGTACATCGCAGCGGGCGGTCGAACTATGGATCTCGGGCGATGATGGGCTGCTCGTGCAAGAAGGTGACGATGTTCGGCTGCATTTTGAAGGCTGGCCAGCCATGCGATCCGATGGTGCGTTTGGTGGTGAAGTGATGAGCGTCGACCTGACCGATGACACCGCCGGCATTTTTCGAATTCTCATCAAAGCGGATGGCAAGGAGTCATGGCCAGATCCGCGATATCTGCGTCCGGGTGTGCGCGCAAACTGCTGGATTTTTACCCGTTCTCGCTAGAACACGAAGTCTGGTGGCAATTCATTGGGGATCGGACTGATTTTCACGCCACAATTCGCCACGGACCTTCTGGCTATCGCGGAGGGCGAGCGAGGGTACTCGATGTGGTCATATCATTTGACACCGAAACGTTCGTACTGCTTGGTGGGGAACATCTGCAACGTTCGCGGAAAAGCTTTGCTGGTCTTTTCCAATTCAATTCGCTGCACGTATTGATCAAACGCTGGAGGGTATTTGTCAGGCTGGCACCAGAGGAGAGCAAGAGACTGATCCGCCACACGCGAACGATTAGCAAGTTCGGTTAACGCTCATAAGTGCCTATCAACTGTCCCTCAGCCAGTACGTGCCCCTGCATCGCCTGCAATAATATTTCTTTTGGCGCGCCGGCTTGAAGATTCAGCATCGTGTCCAGGGCGTACAGCTTGAAAAAGTAGCGATGCGGTCCGCTGCCCGGTGGTGGGTCGGGGCCGCGGTACCCGAGATTATCACTGTTCCACGAATTGATTCCCTGCCGCGCTCCCGGGATCGCCACAGGCTGGGGATCCCGAGCAATGCCGGCCGGAAGTTGGGAACGATCGGCCGGGATGTTATAGATCACCCAATGTACCCAGGGATTGGGTGAGGGCGCGTCCGGGTCGTCGCAGATCAATGCGAACGATCGGGTGCCGTCAGGCGCTTGTGACCAGGATAGAGGGGGAGACACGTCGCGTCCGTCGGCAGTGAGATGAACATTCACAGGGGCGCCGTTATTGATGACAGTGCTCGTTAGATTCAGGGCAGCAGAAGTTGACTGGTTCCGCGTCCAATAAAATCCCGCCGGCGCGCCGGACATATCGTGAAAATCAATGCGGTCCGCTGTCACGCTCACATAGTACTGCTCGGATACCGAGCCGTCGAAGTCAAGGACCAGCAGATTTCGGAGCATGCGAACCGTTCCCATACGATCTTGTTTTCCCGGTTCCCGCTGAAGGATCGTCCCATCACTTTGAATCTCAACGGTGATTCCCACAGGTTGATTCGTGGCAGCGTTGTTTTCTTGCCACGAACCAAAGATAGTGGGCGTTCGAGGTGGACCAACGGCTTGGGGTTGCATCCTACCCGCAGACGCAGTGGGGGGACTGTTATTGGCAAAAAGCGGCCCAGCGGGCCCTCCGAAAGGATCGTTAGCCGGGGGCGAGGACATCTTGCTCTGATCGATGTGAACGATCATCAGTTTGGGACTGAGGAATTTTGCATAGAAATCGTCGAGCGGACTGGTATCCCACTTAATCACGGCCGGCCTGGACTCGGCTTGCAGCAGTTTGCGAACGTTCGCAATGTCGGTAATGCGTTGGCCTGCGACGGTTGAAAAGGAGATCGCTTCTTCCGGGACGGAATAGGGGTTGGGGACGATGCGATCAACGACAACGTTGCGCGTCCTTAGCACCACCTGGGTTTCGGTCACTGTTGAGCCATTGGGAAGGACCGTCGTGATCGGGACCTGCTCTTGATATTGCTGGGGAACGGTCTCCTTGACCGTACTGAACTCCGTCGCCGTGAAATTCTGATTTTCGATTCCAATTGTTCCGAAGCGTAGCACCGCCGAAGGTAACTGGTCGTCTGGGATTTGGGCCCAGCACTTGCATGAAAACCCGATAAGAATCAATAGCAGGAAGATAGCTGGTTGCAAAATACGCATAGGTCTTCAATGTTTCGGGAGGGGCGACTGTCGAGCAATATATCGAGCTTCGCCGCCAAAAGCACGCGGTACAACAGTGACATATCTTAAGTGTCACGAAATATACCGACTCCTTACATTCTGAACGACACTTCAAACGGACTGGGGCCGCTTTGCAGTTAGTATGACAGCCTATCTTATAAGCATTGGAGCTGAAGTTAATCCTGATGGATTAATAGGGCACGCAGCACCTTAGTTGATATAGCCCATTTGGGTTAAGTCTCGCGCAATGGCAAGCATGGGTATAGGCGCCGCCTACAACCTTTACAGTGTTATTGCTCTTTGCCGTCCCGTCCTTGCGGGAACCGACGCGTGCTCTCAACCGCGTGCGGATCCAACGACACCGAAAGTCATACTGCCCAAGTAGATTGATGAGTCTATGCCCGACTTACTAACTGTCGGACTCTATCGCGACAACGGGTCGGTCATCCAAGCCGTTCCAGAGAATTCAATCCTTAACCGAGCCAAGTTGGCGTAGTGAGAGCAACCATGACTGATACAGAAAACAATGCCTTATTGAAATGCTGGATGAACTCGCGATGACGTCGGTGCCGTAAGCTGGACCAGCTATCGCAGAGACGATGTTCCGGCAGTCGTCTTACGCATCGAACCGGTTCTGGCGGAGCAGCGATTGGCTTGGTTCGGTCCAAACGAAGAGAGCCTCCTCAACCTCGCGACTTAAATAGGATACCGCGGTGTTGGTGTCGATGATCATCAAGTTGCCACGAACATCGCGAGCTTACGAGCCACTCACGAGGCGACAAAGTCCGACAGCAACACCACGTTCTCCGATCCGCCGTACGTCACCAAGAATGCACCTTCGCCGCCGAGCGTCGTCAGCCGCTCGCCACTGGCGACGTTATCAAACACGCCCGACAAACTCGAATTCGCGATGAGAATTGAAAACGTATCGGTCGACGAAGGCTGGTAGATGGATCCACCGGGCTGAAGCAATGAGATGCTCAGCGATCCGCCCAGGACGGTGGTGTCGGAATTCACCTGATCGTACTCGGTTCCTGCCGTCGTCCCGCCAAGTTCCACATCGAAAAATGAGCCGGCGGCAAACGTCAGATCGATCACCTGCAGGGTGGCGGTGCCTGGACCTGGAGCAAGGTGCTCACCTGCGCCGACCACCAAGCTTGACGCGACAAAGTCCGAGAGCACCACGGTGTTCTCCGGCCCGCCGTACGTCACTAAGAACGACCCTTCGCCACCGACGGTCGCGAGCCGCTGGCCGCTAGCGACGTTTTCAAACCCGCCCGACAAATTGGTGCCCGCCGCCAGGATCGTATACGTGTCCGTCGACGAAGGCAGATAAGTGGACCCACCGGACTGCAGCAACGAGATGCTGAGTGACCCGCCAAGGGTCGCGGAGTCCGAAATCAACTGGTCATGATCGGTTCCCGCAACCGTCCCGCCAATCTCCACATCGAAAAACGCACCCGATGCTAACGTCACATCGCCCGCGTTCAGCGTTCCGACGCCGGCTCCAGGTGCGAGTCGCCCGCCAACGTTCACGGCGACCGCCGAGTCAATGGATCCGGCTCCGCCGAGCGTCCCGCCGGCGTCCACGGTGTACTGGCCGCCGCCGGTGTGCGTGCCGTTGATATGCAAACAGCCGGCGGTGACCGTCGTCGTGCCGGTATGGGTCATCGCGCCGTCAAGTGATTGGATGCCGCTGCCCGATTTGACGAGGCTGATCTTGTCGGTGATCGAGCCAGTAAAGTGAGCTTCGTCAAGGTTGCCGTCGATCGTGAGGGTTCCACCTGTGTTCGCCGTGGGATTGCTCGAAAGGATCGTGCCACTTCCGTGCAACCGCCCAGCGGAAATACTCAGGTCATTGAGGTCGCTGCGGCCATTGATGTCGAGCGTGCCTTCCAGGTAAACGTCGCCATCAGTATTGATGAAGTTGTTGCCAAGACCGGAGATCGAAGTTCCCGCCGCCACGGTCAGGTCGCGATGGACGACGCCCGGTCGAGCGGTGATGTCACCTTGAGCGATGATGAGGTTGCCGTCATACGTGCTGGACTTGCCGATCACCAGTCGGCCTTCGCCCCGCTTGGTCAAGTCACCCGCCCCCTGGATTCGCCCAACCAGGAATTCGTTGCCCGCGACCCCCACGCCAATCGACGCGTTTCCGTCGAGGAATATAGTGCTATCGTCATCGTTGTTGCTGCTGCCGAATCGCGTGTTGGAGTCGGCCGAGCCATCGGAGTAGAGGGCCCCGTTACCGTCCACGCCATCGCCCGTGATCGTCAGCTTTTCGTCGGTAATCCGCAGGCCGGATTGAACTTCGAGCGTGGCCCCATCAGCGACAATCGAGGCGTTGGCGTCAAAGGTGGCTGGGGTCACAGTGCCGGTGTAGACAATCCCGCCAACACCATCGAACTCGGCTCCAGATTCGGTGCCGCTGTTGCCTAGGCCCTTGGTGTGGACGACTTCCAACCTTGATCCCGCGGGAACCACCGTGACACCGTCGTAGTAGTTTTCTTTACCGTTGCCGATCACCCCGCCCTGGGAACGACCGACGTTGCCTTCGGCCTGTTCGCCGAGGACCAAGAGCGTATTGGTGTCGTTGATCAGAACTGAGTTGATGTGGTCATAGCCAGCGACGTCGAAGGTTGTCGTGCCATTGGTTTCTCGCCAATTGTCGTAATAGAACTGGGCAGTGCGGAACAGAGTGGTCGTCTCAAAGTCTTCCGCAGGGCGGTCGCTGGTAAGGCTGAGATTGACGTTGTTGCCATTGGCGTAGACGAGAGCGTAGTCGTGGTTAAAGGGTTGGTTTCCAACCAGTTCGAGTTCGACCGTGGTATCACGAATATCGCCACTATCAAAAACGACAAGCGGCCCGTTGACCCCGTCTGCTTTTGCGTTGGTGATGGTCGTGTTGTTTCCGACTCCAAACGCGTTTTCGACACCATAGGCCTCGACGTTGTTGAGAGTCTTCGTGCCGCTACCCAGCGACGTTGCGAATCCGGTACGCATGTTCGTGACCACCACGTTGTCCACGGTCAGCCCGGATGAGCCCGTATACATCCGCACGCCGCCTTCGGCTCCGGAGATCCAAAGGTCATTGGGGATTTCATTTTGGTGGTAGGTGGTCCCATACTGCTGATAGAGCGGGTGGTCAATGACTCCTTGGGACGGAAACAGTTCGCCAGTGACCGTACTGTTGGTCAATGTTGTGTTGGTGGAAGCCTGCACGAAGAATCCGTGCCCAAAGGTGTAGACCTCCAGGTGCATGTCGTTGATGACGGCGTCCGTGGCTTCGCCAACCCGGAACGCGGATGCTTTGCGGTGTGCGATGAACGGAGTGATGCCTTGCGATGCACCCTTGCCGAATGCGTCGCCCAGACCGTAGCTATCGGTCCGTGAGCCTCGCGTCAGGACATAGGCACCGTCCACTGTGTTGCTGTCGCCCGACAGTTCGACATACTGAGTCGCCCAATCAGCGTAGCGTTGCGCATCGGGGTCCGTGTCCAGCGCGATATCTTGGCCGATCAGGTTGATGCCTTGAATGGTGTTGTTGGAGCCGGAAATACGGATGACGTCGACTCCGCTGTCGTGTCCGAGAGCCCGCCCGAAGCCGTCGAGTTTTCGGGTATCGAGATTGATGGTTGTGCCTGAAAGGATGTAGGTATTGCCGTTGCCGCTTAACTCCATGAAGATCGGCATGGAGTTTGTGGGATCGGCAATGTGATCACCGTTGATCCAATAATGTCCCGGCGTTAAGACGCCCGTCACCGGGTGCGGATCGCCCCCGGCGGCGCTCAGCGTCACTGTGCTGCCATTGACCGACATGCCCAATGCGCGTAGATCCGCCAGACTGCTGACCGTGTAACGACCCGCGAGGGTGGCAACGTCTGCGTCGCTCAGCGTGCGGTTGTAAACACGGAAATCATCCAGCGATCCTGCGAACAGGTAATTGGTGCTCGAGTTGCCGTCGTGGTACACGGTGCTTCCGTTGTTGCCGCCCACTCCGATTCCGCCACTGTGCGACCAGAGCTGCGAACCGTCTCCGGTCCCAAATAGTTGACCGTCCAGGTAGCCTCGCAACGCTCCTGGCTGGACCGTCGGCCCTCCGTCGAGACTGAGCGCGACATGGTGCCACTGGCCGGCGGTAATGTTTGTGGACAACCAGGTCCCGGCCCATCCGCTCTGGCTTTTATTCCAGCCGCCGACGTACAACTGGCCGCTGTCGATGTAAATGATCAAACCACGAGTTCCGCCCCCCTCCTCGAACAACAGTTGACGAGTGCTAACGTCGTCAGCATTGAAAGCCAACGAAATCGTGCGTTGGGTGACTGTGGAAGTATTGATATCGGCCGAGTTGGCGATGGTTATCCAGTCATCGACTCCGTCCAAGCTCAACACCTGGCCTCGCACCGCGTCGGTGACGAAGCCCGCGCCGCCTTGAATTGAACCGCTGTTGTCATTGCCATACGGAGATGTGTCGGCTGCGTCGCCGTCCAGGGCTAGCAGGGCCACCAAGTCGTCGTCGCTGAGGAGATTGACGGTGATGTCAAAGGTAGCATTCGTAGCACTTCCAAATCCATCGTTGACAACAAAAGTAAAGCTGTCCGAGGGAGCTACACTGCCGTCATGGGCGTAAGCGACGAGATTGTTATCGAGATCTTCCTGAGTGAAGGTGTCGTACAGGCCTAGCACCGTAGTCGCCCGGAGAACGGTCCCGGTAGTTGGCAGACTCGTCAACGTGTACGTCAACTCGGCCGCGGATTGCTCGGCATCCGTCGATTCCAGGTTGATCGTAGTGATCGTGGTGGTATCACCTCTGACCACGGACAGCGGATCGTTGGTCACCAACACTTCCTCGGTGTTGGGAGACGTGGTGCTGGTGAACAGATCCAACACTTCGGCGGACGTCAGTTCGACATCGTATATCCGCACGTCATCCATCCGTCCGTCATAACCTGCGGAACCATTGGTGTGTGAGCCGAAGGTAAACGACGTGACGCCGGCCATGGTCTTTGTTTTACCGGTGCCGGAAGCCCATGATTCACCATCCAGGTAGATGTTCATGTCGCCGGTCGTGGCGTTCTTGGTGAAGACCCAGTGGTGCCAGGCATTTTTGTGGAGCAGGGGATCGGCAACCTGATTGATTCTGTCGTAGCCGTTGTCGTTCCCGGCATCCCAGTAGATCCTGTTATTGCTGTAAGACAGGTGGACATTGAACACTCTGTCTCCGGTGTCATTGACTCCATACAGAATGCTATCGTTGGCCGGTTGGGTGTCTCCTCCGTATGCCCAAAATGCAAACGTGATCTCTTGATTGACGGTATCTAGCGCGGCTGCTGGCACAGAAATGTTTCCGTCGGCATTGAACTCGATCGCCCCGCCAAGCTGACCGTCGGCCCACACACCACCGGTGACCGTGCCACCGTGGCCGTTTGCTGTGGCATCGGTTGCGACGGCGCCGGAAACTTCATCCAGTTGGTACCAGAGCAATGGCGTCCGACCAGTCGACCCAGTGACCGGCCCCACGTCCGCACTGCTGACACTCTCGTCGGTACCCTGTCCGTCGGTATAGCTGGCGACCACCGTGATCATGGCGCCAACATCGCTGTCACCCAATAGATAGGTGTTGGATGTTGCACCAGCGACATCGATTCCGTCGCGCCGCCACTGGTAACTGATCGTACCCAGGCCGTCGTCGTCGGCCAGCGTGTTATTGGCAGAGAGCGTCTGATCTTCGGTTGGCGTGCCGCTGATCGTGACCTCGCCGGTCGGCGCGTCGTTGACATTGGCAACCGGGCCGACGGCCGAACTGCTGACACTTTCGGCGGTTCCCTGGCCGTCGGTATAGTTGGCCACGGCAGTGATCATGGCACCGACATCGCCGTCATCCAAAAGATAAGTGCTGCCCGTTGCACCGGCGACATCGATTCCGTCGCGCTGCCACTGGTAATTGATCGTGCCCAAGCCATCGTCGTCGGCCAGCGTGTTACTTGCGGAGAGCGTCTGATCTTCCGTCGGTGTGCCGCTGATCGTGACGTCGCCCGTGGGTGGACTGTTGGGAGCTGCGGTGCTGGCGACGTGCAGCCCATAAATATCGTTGCGGCCAAGTGTGTGGGTGCTGCCATCGAAGAAGATCGGCGTCTGGTAGGTTCCCGATGAGTCTGTGCCGAGCGAAGATGGTGTCAGAGCAACGATGTCTTCGTCCCGTAGCGTCGCGCTTGATAAAGAGGTCGTCGAATCGGTGGACAGGTAAATGTCGCCGTTACCCAAAACGGTCACCCCGTTGATGTCTTCGGCGCCTAATTCCACGTCGCTTCCGTCGACGTAAAGGCTCCAGGTTCCCGAAGTGCTAGTGCCGAGCGACGTAGGTGTAAACTCCAGCAAATCCTCATCCGCCACAGAAAGTCCACTAACTGAGACATTGCCTCGAGAGGAGACGACCAATGAACCACTATCGAGCACGGCGAGCGAGTCAATGTCATTGGTGAAACCGACGTCGCTTCCGTCGAAGTACAATTCGAATGTGCCCGATGTGGAATCGCCCAGTTGCGTGGCGGTAAACTTGACGATGTCCTCATCCCGAACTGTTCCGGAAATGCCGGGCAGGGATGCGCTGCCGGAAAACGACAATAACAACTCGGTGTCGTTCAAAATGTGCAGCGCGTCAATTTCTTCATCGCTACTGATGACGTCCGAGCCATCAAAGTGCAGGGAAAAATCCGTTCCATCAAACTTGACGATGTCCATGTCATCGATTGACTGACCGCCAAGAGTCGTCGGATCCTTCAGCGAAAAATACAACACATCAGGATTCGGAGTCGAAGCACTTTCAGACACCTGAGCGGCAACGGCCATATCCATCGAGTTGGAGGCGAGCGAAGTGCCATCGAGTACCACACGTGGCTCAAGCGTCTCTAGCAGTCGCTGCCGACGCCGGTGGGTGATGATGCCACGGTGCCGATTCGACTTTGCTTGACGTGACGCGATTCGGCGCGACCTGATTCGATGTGACAGATCGGAAATCCAGTTGCGTGGATTGGTCATCTTCGCTCCTGTCGGAGTGATGCGTTGAATTGAGATTCAGGCGAACGCCATCCGATCAATTAACGGTGGGTTTGGCTAGAACAGCAGCCCGCTACGGTCAGGCTAGAAAAGAACGCTTTCACTGAAAGTGGCTCAGTCGAAGCGTTAAGAGAATCTATCAGGAGAGTATACAGTTGTCTATGTTTGGATGGTCGGCATCGCAATTAAGCCACCAATCCGACGCGCGAAATGAGCGTTTGGAGTTGAGCGAGGTGAGAAAACTTCATTGGCAGGGTATACCGAAACCCTTCGAACGAAACACACAGTCGCCAATCGCCCCCACCGGATGGAGAAGCCAAGTATTCGGCACCGTCGTCGCCTCGTCCATGCAGAGTGCGTTGCTTTTTGGTACCGACAATCAAGGCATCAATCGACGAGAGCGAGAGTCACTCAGGTTCGTAGTCGTCTGAAGAACCATGATGGCGATGCTGCCAAGAGGGCTTGATTCCGAAGTGCTATGTTTTGGCCGCGAAGGCCACGAATGAATCGACGGTTATAAGTCGTCATGCAAAAATATCGGATGCGACTGACCCCGCGACGTCGGTCAGTCGCATTTCGCGACCGGCATAGCGGTAGGTGAGTTGTTCGTGATCGAGGCCGATCAGGTGCAGAATGGTGGCGTGCCAGTCGTGGACATGCATCTTGTTCTCGACCGCTTCGTAGCCGTGTTCGTCGGTGCAGCCGTAACGGAAGCCGCCTTTGACACCGCCACCGGCCATCCACATCGTATAGCCTTTGTGGTTGTGGTCGCGGCCTGAACCCGAGTCCGAATAGGGAGTGCGTCCGAACTCACCGCCCCACAGAATCAGTGTGTCTTTCAGCAGATCGCGGCGTTTCAGGTCAGCGATGAGTCCAGCAATCGGTTTGTCCGTTTCAGCGCAGTTATCGCCGAGTGCTGTTTGAATGTTGCTGTGTTGATCCCAACTGCCATGACCGAGTTCGATGAATCGCACGCCCGCTTCGGCAAAGCGACGGGCCAGCAAGCACTGTCGACCAAAGCCATCGGTCGGGTCTTCATTGACGCCGTACAACGAGAGCGTCTCTTCCGATTCTTCCGACAGGTTCATCACTTCGGGAACGGCATCCTGCATGCGAAAAGCGAGTTCAAAATTCTCAATGGCTCCTTCGACAAGCGGGTTGTGTCGATCTTGTCGCAACTTCTCTTGGTTCAGTGCTTTGATCAGATCGAGTTGATCACGTTGCTGGGTGCGTGAAAGTCGTTCGTTGACGGCATCGTTGATTCCGTACGGATTCGCTTCGCCGCGACGCATCTGGTCGATTCGCCGGTTTCGCTGCGAACTGTCAGTAATTGTAAACTTCGTTCCCTGATATGCAGCGGGCAGGAACGCGCTTCCGAAGTTTTGTGCTCCACCGGTTGCCGTGGGTGGATTGATAGAAATGAAGCCCGGCAGGTTTTGGCTTTCGCTGCCAAGACCGTACAGCGTCCAAGCACCCAGCGACGGCCGCACGGACTGAAAGTTGCCGGTATGCATCTGGATGAATGCCTGTGCATGCGCTGGTTGATCACAGTGCATCCCGTTCAAAACACAGAGTTCATCCGCTTGCTCAGCCACGTGCGGAAATAGTTCCGAAATCCAAAGTCCATTTGCTCCGTGTTGCTTGAAATTCCACGGCGACGCACACCAGCGAGAACCGTAATTCGATGGTTGTCCGTGGTCGTGCTTCAGTCGTGGCTTGTAGTCGAATGTATCGACATGCGACGGGCCGCCACGCATGCAGAGGAAGATAACGCGTTTCGCCTTCGGTTCGATGTGGGTTCCACGGGGTGCTAACGGAGACGTCGGCGGGGCTGCCTCCGCGGCAGAAAGCCCGGCAAAGGCGAGGTAACCAAACCCCGCAGAGAGTGTGCGTAAGGCGTCGCGTCGAGAGACCGAAGCGATGCGATGGGAGCAATATTCGTGGTTCATGTTAATGCCTTCAATCGATCGTTTGGAATTCCATGCAGCTGAGCAACGCCTGACAGTAGATCGCCAGCGGGCTCATTGATTTACTCGTATCGGTGTCGGTTTCGGGCGTCTCAGGAGAATCAGTACTCCGCTGCGAGAAACGTCCACGCCCGCGCCCGCTGCTGTTCGCCCTGCCTGTCGTCGAGCTTTGTCCTAATCGTCCGACTTGACGCTTGTCTGTCGCTGAACCAACGGAGAATCGTTGGAGGTAGTCCGCGGCGAGTTCGCGTTCGGTGTCGGTTGGGATCCGACCGAGAATCAGTTCATAGGCAGTGGTGGTTTGTCGTTCACGAGGTAAGTCATGCAAACGTTCTGCCAGAACGACCGCCTGCTTCTGCACGAATTCGTTGTTCATCAGATACAACGATTGCAGCGGGCTGGACGTTGTATCGCGACTCCCGGTGACGAGACTCGCATCGGGGGCATCGAACGTTTCCAACATTTCGGGCAGAACGCTGCGAACTCGTGGCAAGTAAACGGACCGTGTATTGGCATCGATCGCTCGAATCACAGGCTCAAACACATTTTGACCAACGCCTCCTTCGCCAACTTCACGCAGGTACGTGCCAAGCGGACGCTCGAGATCAAGTTGACCGGACACCGCCAACACCGCATCACGGATCGCTTCCGATTCGAGACGACGCTTGTTCATTCGCCACAGAAACTCGTTGTCGGGATCGATGGCGAAGTTCTGCTCGTTGTAGGTCGATGCAAGTTGCCACGTCCTTGACAGTGCAATTTCGCGGATCAGAGCTTTGACAGACCAGTTTTCGTCAATGATACGGTTCGCCAGATAGTCCAGTAGCTCGGGATACGTTGGTACTTCGCCGGCATGTCCAAAGTCGTCGACGGTTCGCACGAGGCCACGACCGAACATCCAATGCCAGACTCGGTTCACGATGACTCGGGCAGTGAGCGGATTCTCGGGACTGGCGATCCACTCAGCCAGTTCAAGCCGACCACTTTTGCTGTAGTGATTCACATTCGGAAGGCCGTCGGTGCGATGACTGCGAAAACTGGCATCTCTGACCAGTCCGTTGAGCGAGTTTCTTCCAGCGGGACTTAACACCTGCAACACGCCTCGATCCACGAATTGAGCCGGCTTGTCTAGTTCGCCACGAACCAACAGCCGCGTTTGCAATGCTGCATCACGATCCTGCGTTCCCATGGCAAAGACGCGTGGCTGTCCGCGATTCGAATAGGCTTGCAGCGCCGCTTCTGTTTCATCCCGATCCGATCGCAGTTTGCGAAGCAGTCCGCGAAACACGTTCTCTCCCGAACGGATCTTCTTCATGGCGTCATCAATCGCCTTCGCCGCATCATCCCGCTCCTTCACCAACGCTGCGTACTCATCGCCATTGAGCTGTGGTGTGCCCGGTGGTGGCCCCATGCCAGTCAGGTCGACGAGCGTGGTTGCTTGTCGTGCTTGTGCTTTTAGCAATCCGTAATGCGTTTCGGTTGATCGAAAGATGCCCGCCAGTGCGTAGTAGTCCGACTGCGGAATCGGATCGAATTTGTGATCGTGGCAACGCGCACAGGCCACGGTGGTCGCAAGAAAGGCTCGAGTCGTTGTGTCGATCTGCTCATCGACAAGGTCCGCAAAGAACTTCTGTTGATCTTCTTCGCCAACCGACTTCACCCCGATCGCGAGGAATCCGGTCGCGATAATGTTGGTCGCCCACTCCTCGTCCTTTTCGATCGGCAATAAGTCTCCAGCGATCTGCTCACGAACGAAGTTGTCGAACGGCTTGTCGTCATTGAACGCATCGATGACGTAGTCGCGATATCGCCACGCATGTTGATAAACGTTGTTG
This sequence comes from Aporhodopirellula aestuarii, assembly GCF_023701485.1. Lineage (GTDB taxonomy): Bacteria > Planctomycetota > Planctomycetia > Pirellulales > Pirellulaceae > Rhodopirellula > Rhodopirellula aestuarii. The sequence goes on along the minus strand of NZ_JAMQBK010000040.1, from coordinate 934 downwards.
TGATCCCCACCCGTCGACTCGGCGTATCGGGCGACGTCCAGCCAGTGGCGCCCCCAACGTTCGCCATAACGTTTCGATGCGAGCAGCTGATCGACTAGCTGAGCGACAACGCTTTGACGATCCGTTTCATTGTTTGCCTGTTGAAGCTTGTTTGTCCATTTATTCGAATCTTCAGATGTTGGTGGCAAACCCGTGATGACAAAATAGAGACGTCTCACTAATACTGCTGGGGCTGCATCTCGAGCAGGCTTCAGCCATTGCTCTTTCAGTTTCTTGCTGACGAACTGATCGATCGGTGTGCGTGCCCAATCGGATTCTGTCACCTTCCATGGAGATGTCTTTGAGAGTGGTTGATACGCCCAGAATTGTCGGCCGGCTTCAACGTCGATCTCACTGATTACATCGGAGGCGATCTTCGCCACACGTGGATCGGGTGCTCCCATCAGAATCCATTTGCGGAAATCGTCGATGATCGAATTCGGCAGCTTGCCTTTTGGGGGCATTTGATAGTCATCGTCGTGATAGAGCATTGCCTGATACAGAAGACTGTCGTCCAGCGATTTTGCAACGACCGACGGTCCTGAATCACCTCCGCGTAGCAGTGCGTCTCGCGAATCCACTTTGAGACCACCGCGGGCTTTTCCTGCTGCGGTCGAATGACACTCGTAGCAATGCTCAGTCAGTGCCGGTCGAATTTTCGACTCGAAGAACCGATTTCCTGCGGAATCCGGAGCTTGAGCAAATACGCTCGCATCGAAGCCGATGCAACCAAGGATTGCTGCACAAGCGAGTATCAATCGGGTCATTGGACGTTCTGAGTTGTAGGAGCAGCGTAGAACAATTTTCTCAATTGGTTATCTATTCGGGCCTGCTTCGCCTGAGAAATAATTGGGCCAATCGTTCGACAATCAGCGGCTTGGGACGTCGATTTAAT
>NZ_JAMQBK010000004.1 GCF_023701485.1 Aporhodopirellula aestuarii | reverse complement strand
AATGCGACTAAACCTAAGGGTTAGCCTCGCTTTGCCGTCGCTATCCCCTCGCCAACGCAGAATCAGCAAATACGCGTTCGTCGGGATTGGAATCGGCATCTTAGCTGGCGCTGGTTTTGCATCCACTCAATCTCTGAGCTCCGACTTATTTAAATTGATGGTTGCGACCATTGCGTTTGGCGGCACACTTGCGGGTGTCACAATCTCAGTGTTGACGCGAAAGAAGGAAGCGGGTGAGACATTTCTTCCGCAGGCAGGCAACAGCGTCGCTGATAAGTTTCCGCTAGTCTCCATCGTCGTTCAGTCTTTCGTAGTGATTGCAGGCGCACTTTAAATCATTTTTGCGATGTATCGTCACGGACCGAATGGATTCTTTGTCGGTTCACTTGTTGGTTGGGTATTGGGAGGAGCCTGGTGGATTCGAAAACAAGTCAGGGCCAGGAGCGATCGTGAAGAACCTTCAATGCTGTCTTGAGAACGGATAACCATCGCGTACACTCGAAGCGACAATGGAGACTTTTTGCAAGTTTTTGCCTGTTTTCCGCCGCCCGCACAACGCCACCGTTTACCGACTGAAATGAGCTTCGGCTGACATGTCAATGCGAGACCATTTCTATTCGTTGACGTCCATCGAGGCCATTCGAGCGTGCGTTGCGTCTGGCAACGAAAGCGCCGTTGAAGCGATCGTCCGAGGATATCTGGAAGACAGCGATCTCGAACTCGATGATGAGCCCGAATATCGTCACAACGCGGAGACGATGATCATGTGTGAGAAGCCACCTCGCAAAGAACCAGGGTGTTGGTTTCACGTCGTGCCATATTTGGCGGTGCACTTGGGGCTTTCCCCTGATGACAACCTTCCGATAAATGAGGGCTGGAAGCATAGTCACGTCTGGCATCCGTATCGAAAACTGCTCAGACGGCATATCACGCGCGCGTCTCGCCAATATCTCGCCCATTTGGACGATGGTCGTCCATTGCTGGGCAAAGCGATACAATATAATGGATGCGTTTTTTCATGGTTGATCGGAACTGAGGTCCAAGACCTTTACGAATCTCTGTCGAAATTGGATCCGTCCGTCATCACGATCCCCGACCTGACTGGCTTTCATGAAGACTTCGTGGAATCACTTCGTATTGTCGCGTCTCAATCGAGGGATTTATTTGCAGGCGCGTAACTCCAATCGCGGAGAACCATGCCGCGCACGCGGAGCACGGCTTGCGAGGTTTTACAAATGGAAAGTCGTCTCTCCGCACCGGGTGACGGAGGGCGTTCTGTGGGTGAGTAAATCAGCATTGAAACGTGACATGAACATTCGATCGAAGCCTCTTTCCATGCCCCAACGTATCCGAGTATTGGCAGTGCTCGCGGGCGCGGGCGTTATTCAAGTCGCAGCTACTCTTCTTGGTTTTGCTATTGGAATCTCCAAGCCTCTGTGGATGGCTCTTCCCGTCGGTCTCGTCTTGTGGCCGCTCGCATTCTGGTACGTTTTCGTACATGTCGGAAGGAAAGCAGATGGCTTGCCCAAATAGCCGCCACCTCACGTAAAAGAAGTGATGCACGGACGTTCTGTCGCTAAATGATGAGTTCGCCTAACGTTAGGCTGTCGTCACCCATTAACTCCAAAAGAGGATTCACATGTCACGAGTCGCTCGAGCAATCCTCGGCATCGTCGCCGCACTCGCCATTCCTGCCAGCTTTGCTATGGCGTTGGGGTTCCAACTCGGTGAATCGCGAGAACAGCTCAAACTCAAGTACGATATTTCGGTTTATGATCACGACACCGGTCGAGTCACGGTGAAGTTTACGCTCGAGGACGAAGGGCGACTCAAACCGATTACCTCGATCGATTTTCACATCCCCAGCACCGAGGCGCATGACGGTGGTGGGTTCAAATCCGATCTCACAATTTCAATGGCTACCAGCAATGAAGGAACAAAGCAGGTCGGACGAATACACATCCGAAAGGACTGGGCTGAGCAAGCCGAAATCCAAATAAAGACTGGTCACCTTGATGGAAAACAGGAAGCCCGGACTTGGTATTACCACACAATTCCGCTGAAGGATCTCATTGCTCCGGTCAAACCGCACGAGACAGTGAACTAACAGGACAACGTCACTTCGATCGTTCAATAGGCATCTATAGTGTTGTGGGTGCGTTGTTTGCGAACAATGCATTGGCAACCCGCAGCGTGAGAGGGATCCTTCGTAATTCCTTCACTTGCTTACGCGTCGGGTTACCTTTTGCTCGAAAGTGGCATTGTCCAGCTAAGGTGCATCTGCCCGCGAACGCGATTGATGAGTCCGCAATGGTGGCGATATCGCACTTTCGCGGGCTTACCGACGTAACGCTTCTTCCAAACGCTCCCAAACGGCCTAGCTTGAATCGCGCAGAGATCGATGCGCAGAGAGATCGTTTGTCGAAGAATTGTGGTGTGGAAGTCGACGGGCCGTACGACGCAGCCGAACTCTGATAAGGTGAAGAGTTCCGTGCGCTGGACGTTCGTTACAGCTGTGTAAACACAGAAATATTGGTCAGCCTACTTACAGACAATGATCCACATCTTCATGAATGGGGGATCGGCAGTTTCTGGGTGAGAGGATTAATGCCTGTTTCTTGCCGTCCGCAAGGTGGCGGCTATCAAGAATCAACTATTCCGGTACTGGTGTCGTCCACGGTGCGCAGCAAACCCCTGATTAAATTCGTGATCACGACGTACCGGCAGACGAACAGCTTGAGAATTGCGACCTAGAAGACAGATTGTTACGTGGCACTTCCGATGTCCATCAAAGATGAAAAGCTCACCGCGCTATATCCTACTGACGAGTTCCCAACTGATTCATTTTGAGATTAATGCTGGCGTACGAAAACTCATTGCGTCGGAGCGGCGAACTGACGGTTTTTGAAAGCGACATCAACCGTCTCAACGCGGTTTACCTAAGCGTTCTGCAAGAAGAAGATGTCTCTAGCATTGCCCACCAACATCGCAATGCGTAGCAATCTCACGGAGATCCTCTGCGAAATGATGGGCGAGATGCCCAGACCAGTCACAATTCACGTTTGCGACGGAAGACTTACCGATCACCACCTTGATGCCAACGCGTTCCAAGAGACCGTCGCCGTCATCGCCCGATGCCGATTCGTGTATGTCCTTGATGGGATTCGCGGGCGGGTAGAACCGATTGCCGCGTTTGTCGCGAATGAAACAATTGGTCGCGGACAGCTTCGTTACTTAATTGACGGTCGCCCACCTGCGGCTGCGGGCAATTTACCGCGCCACACGACAGACAAATTGGGTGTCTACTTTCGGTCGCGGTTTGCTGATAATGGATGGCTCCGTGCGGTAACGGTTCCGGGCCACGTCAATGCACTCGACGGACTGTTCGGGCTTTGCGTGACGGATGGTGAATCGTCTACGGTATCTTTGAGGGACGCTGGACATCGCCCACTTTCATCGCGGACAATGGCACAACCGAGCGGCCAACCGGAGACACCGAAATCGTGTGCTTTTGAAGACTGATTATCCAGGTGCCTCGGTGGTCGTTCAAGCCGATCGAATTGATCATAATCCCTACGCAAGTCACGAAACGTCTTGGAGTAAGCGAGAAAGTTTGATCCGACGATTGCAGGAACAGACGGTTAAGATCGTCCTTTGGATGCTCGCGAAGCCTATCGACGCAAATGTCACGTTACGAATTAACGAAAGAATTCAACACTGATGAACTGATCGCCCACTCACACCATTTACCGACAACCTTGAAAGGCTCTTGGCCGATGGTCAGTCATCCGATCAGCCTCGGCTATCATCGCCTTTCTCATTCTTCCCAAAATGCTAGACCGAATTATTCAATTGCTTAGCGTTCGCCCGCGATCCCGTATCTGCTGCTTCCACTTCGGGAGATGCGGCAGCACTCTGCTGGGAAACATGCTTGGAAATCACCCCCACTTAGAATGGGCCGGAGAACTGTTCCATGCCCACCATGTAAGGACAGACCGTTCAAACGAATTGGATCCTTATCATTTATTGCAGAACAGGATCAAAACGTCACAATTCCGTAGCTTTGGATTTGAAACTAAGTTCCAACATCTGGATTTCAATGGATTGAATATCGAATTGACTTCATTCCTTGAGAGTTTACTGTCGTTAGGTTTCAACAAATTCGTTTTGCTCAAAAGACAGAATTACTTGCGTCAGGCGATCTCGGTGAGGAAAGGTCAAATATCGGGAATTTGGCACGCCGACCCGTCTGCTGCGATTCGCAACTCTTCCCCTGTCTTTTTGGATCCTACTTGCATTTCACTAGGTGGGACAAACCGAAACATTCTCGACTGCTTTCAATTCCTTGACGAGTCTTACGCAAACGCAAAGCGAATCTTCGAGGCTCTTCGTATTGAATATATTGAAATTGTTTATGAGCATCATCTTGAGAAGCATCCATCCGAAGGATTCGACCTCGCCATTGAATTCTTCGAAATGAAACCTGCAGCTTCAAGAATATCAACCAAAAAACTTGAATCACGTCCTATCAAAGAGATCGTTTTAAACTATGACGACATTTTGGACTGCCTGAAAGACTCGAAATATGAGTGGATGTGTCATCGCTAGGTGGCGCACGATTACAATGTGATGTGCACGATGCCGGAATTGCGTGTGCTTGTTGTTATTGATGAACGCTGGTCCCGGCTCGGTAATTCAAGCCGTTAGCGGACTGAGAAGCGGCGAGCTCAATGAGGTGGGAAAACAATTTCAGCTTATTTTTGATTCGGGTCTCGCCAGAGCTGCCAACAGATGAGGCAGTGACTTGCATCCAGTGATCCGGCGAAAGCCTTTCTCGGCCTCCAGCAACGCGTAGGAAAGCCAACGGCTTGCTTGATCCGTCTCAGCTCGAAAGCGTGTCACGCGGTCGAGCTTGCGGCGTGTGGTGCGGAACGAGTTCTCGATCGCATTGGCGCTCAGTAGGCAACGATGAAGCGTGTTGGGAACGTTCAAGCGATGCAACGCCAGAAGGTCTTCCCCGGCTTCGTGCAGGCTTGTGTGCGTCTCGGCGTTGATCGGCTTGATAAATTTATCCAGCTCATCGAATACTTCTTTAGCTGCCTCGTAGCCTTGGACACTCCGAAGACGCGTGAACAGACGAGAGACCTCGCCCCAATGTCGTTTGGATAGCTTTGCCTTCAGATTTCGCTCTTTGTGAACCAAGCAGCGTTGAACCACTGCATCGGGAAAGTGTTCTTTGACGGCACCACGCAACGCGTCACTTCCGTCGAGAACGACGTACAGACGATGAGAGCAAGTGAACCCGCGGTTGATGATTCGGCTCATTAAATCACTCGCAATTTCCAAGTTTTCGCTACTACCAAGGACAAAGTCCAGGACCTGTTTTCGGCCCTCAGTGTCGATCCCTAACGCGACGACTGCAGTCTGATCGCTACTCAAGCGAATCCCATCAAGCATCAGCACACACCAGCTCTGAGTCCCCAAGTCCTTGCCTCGCAATTCATCGATGAACTTGTGGCCCACCTCTTTCCACAATCGCGATACATTCGACCGGCTGACTTCTGGGGAATTCGGTTTGATGTCCTCAATCGATCGGCTGCTGACGCCGGACACGATCGCCTGGATGATTTGCGTCTGCAACTGACTGGGATCCTTCGCCACTCGATAAGTGGCCAGTTCGACTTCGTGACTGGCCCCGTCATCGCCCCTGCGCCGTACACGAGGCCGAACGACTTCTTCTCGTTCACCCTCGTAAAGAAGGCGACCGGGACTGGTTCCGGCTCGATAGTGATCCCCTTCGTGCGGTGCGTGCTTGGGACCGCAGAGCTGCGTGACTTCAGCCGCCATCACCTCACTGATCATCTCGCGGACGTGGCCACGGATGAAGTCTCGAAAGACTTCCCCGGTGTCTGACGCTGAAACTTGCCCAAGAGATTGCAAAAGACTAACTTCATTCATGATGGTCTCCCCGTCGGTTGCACCCGACGAAAATTGGAAAATTGCGAAGGGCAGATTCTGCCCTCCGGGAGACCATCTTTCAACTTTCAACAATTATTGGAACACTTCCATGTTTAGAGACGCGCCACATGTTGACGATTCGCTTATTTGAGGAAGCCGACTGGAACGCCACCTGGCGGATTGTCGAGCCCGTTTTTCGCGCTGGCGACACGTACCCCTATTCGCCCGATATCACTCGAGATGAAGCATTCGATGTTTGGGTCGCCATTCCGCAAGCGACGTACATCGCGATAGACGACGAGAACGGTGCGATCCTTGGCACGTATTACATCAAACCAAACCAACCAGCGCAGGGATCGCACGTCTGCAATTGCGGCTATATTGTCTCCGACGCCGCACGCGGTCGTGGTGTTGCATCTCAAATGTGCGAGCATTCACAGCAAGAAGCAGTCCGTCGCGGATTTCGCGCGATGCAATACAACCTCGTCGTGGCAACAAACGAGGGCGCAGTCCGCCTGTGGCAGAAACTGGGCTTCCAGATCGTCGGAACGTTGAGCGAAGCATTCAAGCATCCAATACTCGGATACGTTGACGCCCACGTCATGTATAAAAAGCTAACCATATAACCATCGGCTGGCGCGGCGGTGGCGACGGTTTTGGCAAGCGATAATGACATTCCGCCACCCGCGGAATCGTACTGTCTTGTTTAATGAGGACCTCATCCAGATTGAGAGTCAGTTGCCAAACTGCGGTTGCATGCGTCACGCATACAGCGCATGCATCTCGAATGCGGTTGCTACGAGCAAGTGGAATTCGGCGGGACAACATAGGTCCGAAAATCTCATACAGAATTCTCCCAAAGTCCTATCAATGGGGCGAATATTCACTGGCCCAAAATTGGTGAGACGGTCCGGTCCAAGAGCCCGATTTGCGTCGTGACTTGAAACGGCGTGTTCCCGGCCCGAGCGAACACCGTGAGGACGCATGTCCGCCGCTGGCTTGGTGGATTCATTTCTCAAAGGCCAATTCGGCCCGAATTGCGGACATGTGACCGGCTTCCAAGTCGGACGCGGTAGATGTTAGCCTAAGGTTTCGCTACGCGCCGGGTGAGCCAGTGGTGTTTGATTGCACAAGGGTGTGCACGATGCCGCCCGATTGGTTTGCTGGCGATATTGATTTCACGTGCTAACCAAACAATGACTAACTGGACAGCTCCACTTTCGAGCAAAAGGTAACCCGAAGCATTGTTCGTAAACAACGCACCCACAACACTTTAAATGCCTGTTGAATGATCGAAGTGGCGCTGTCTTGCTAACCACTGCCGGGCAAGCCAGCCAGTAGTTGCAACTGAGTAAGAACATGAAACGAAACGCTAAAGTCCTCGTCGCTGTCTTTGCCACCCTCTGCTGCATCAGTCCAGCGATGGCAGGCAAACCGCTGAAAATCTACATCATGGCCGGACAGTCGAATATGGTCGGCACGGGTGGGATCGCAACTTTTGGCCATATCGGAGCCGATCCCGAAACCGCACCGCTGCTCAAGAAGATGCTGGGCCCCGACGGTAAACCGAAAATCTGTGACAGGGTTTGGATCTCGTCGCTCAATGGCAAGATGAACCAGTACGGCGGCGAGGGATTCGGTAGGTTGACCGCCGGTTACGGGGTACGCAGGGAGGATCCCGCGAAGCCCGATGATTTCATCGGACCTGAGTATTTGTTTGGCATCACCATGGAAGAGTCATACGACGGGCCGATCTTAATCATCAAGACGGCTTGGGGCGGCCAGAATTTAAGTGTGGACTACCGATCGCCGGGCTCCGGTCCCTACGTATTGAACGACCAGCAGGTGGAGATGTACACCGAACGAGGCAAGCTCGATCAAATAAGGACGCAAAGAACAGAAGCGACGGGACGGAACTATCGCTACATGGTCGATCACGTCAGGAAGGTTTTGGCCGATATCAATCGGGTGTACCCGGACTACGATCCGGAAGCAGGTTATGAACTGTCGGGCTTCGTTTGGTTCCAAGGATGGAATGACTTCGTTGATACGGCCACGTACCCGGATAGTCTTGGAGAGAACCAGTATGACGAGTACGGCCAACTCTTGGCGCAATTCATCCGCGATGTTCGTCAAGACCTGAATGCTCCCGAGCTTCCTTTCGTGGTGGGGGTGATTGGCGTCTACGGGAACTACACGCCGGGCACTTTTAGAATTGTGAATCAATCTGACCGTCGCATGAAGCTGTTCCGCAAAGCCATGGCGGCACCGGCAGAGATGGAGGAGTTCAAAGGAAGCGTCGTCGCGGTTCAGACCGCGCCATTCCGAGAAGATGCGCTCGGTTTCATCGAACAGAAACAACTCAAAGTGCAATCCCTCGGCAGGCAACTGGCGAAGAAGCATCCTGACAGCGCAAACGCAGATGGATCGATGACGCCAGAGCAGAGAAGAGCGTATCTCGACGATTACAGATCGAAACTTCTTACCCCTGAAGAAATTGCATTATGGGATCGCGCGACCTCGATCGGCGGATTCGTGCACTATTACGGATCGGCCAAATTTCATGCCCAGGCCGGTAAGGCATTCGCCGAGGCGTTTCTGGAGATGGAAGAAAAATCGTCGCTTTAAGGGTTTGGAGTGAGGAGGGATGAGGTGTGGGGAGGGATGAGGTGTTGGGAGAGATGAGGTGGGGCGAGAGATTAGGATTAAGAATATGATTAAGATTAAGAGTGTGGGTTTGGTGGGGATTTGTTTTTGAGTTTCGCGAATGGTTAGTCACAAAGTGACGACATGGTGAAGCCTCGGACGTGAGTCCGAGGTATTGCGAACAAAGCAGAGCGAGACAAGTCGCTGCGTGGCGGAACGTGTCATCGCTTCGCGAATTGCGTTGTGTGACTGCGAATTCGTCCCCGGACTGGCGTCCGGGGCTGGCGCGTGCCGTTGCTATCGCGATTGAGAATCCATGCAAGACTCGCGCAGCCTCGAACTGAACTATAGTGGACGTCAGGTAATCGTCGCTTGGGACGCTGATTGTTTAAATGCTCTTTTTATCGGAACGGCGTTCATTCGAGCGGTGACTTGAGACTTTCTAAAAAAGCGAGCAGCAACTGCTTTTGATCTTCGTTCAGATTGAGGAATCTTCGCTTGGACGTCTCGGCTTCGCCACCGTGCCACCGGATTGCTTCGGCCAGGGTTTCGGCACGTCCATCGTGAAGATAGGGTGCGGAGTCTGCGACACCCCATAGCGGCGGAGTCTTCCATTCCCGCTGCAGAGCATCCCATGAATATCGGAATTGCCCCTGCAGATCAGCGTCACTGATATCGCCGCGGGGAAACTGCGGTTCCGCGGGAGCATCCATCGCAATTGCTTGAGGCGCACTCGCCAAAACAAAGGAACCGGCATCTCTAGCGCCGGAGCGTCCACGATCGGGAGGACGTCCCGTCCGGAAGGAGGATTTCTCGTCACGCCCGTATCGGTTTCTATAGGGGCTGGCGGATACGGCTGTCCGAGTGCCGGTCTGCTGGTACGCGGGAGCCGGAGAAGGATCTTGCAGTTCAACTCCCATGTCGTGCAACAACAAATCGCTGTAGATCTCTCGCGCGGGCAGCAGATCCGCGATGTGACAAGCTGCGCAACCCACCGAGCTAAACACCTGTTCTCCGCGGCGAACCCGTCTGCGCTCTTCCAGCGACAGCAATTGCTTGGATGGAGCTGGCAAGTCACTGACGTAGCTCGTTAAATCTTCGATCTGCGTCGTTGAGATATCCGATGCCAGGCTGATGTAGCGTGGATCTGCTGGATCAACGGCTTGTTGTGCGATGCCGGACACGTTTAACCCCAACTCGGTCGCGCAGGCTCCCACCACAAAATCGGACAACGTGCTGACTTGGCCTCGCCAACCGTACTTCCCTGCCACTCGGCCGGAGATCGCACCACCGGACAATCGGTTTTGAGAGAGCGAGACTGCATGCAATCGATTGATCGAAATTCGCTCGATCTCTCCCATGCCATGGAGCGGTGTTGTGTTGCGTTGGCTGAGGTAGTAATCGAGCGATCCATATCGCCCTGCGACAACGGGTTGCATGGCGATTGCTTCGACGGTCCGCTCCTCAGGACTGAACCATTCGGGCGATAGTCCGTTGGGCACGCCAAAGGACAAACGTTGACGGATGACTTCATAGCCCGGCCGCGTGGATCGGTCATGAACGACTGTCTTGAAGGACAGCAGGTTGCCGGAAACCAGCCCGGGAAAGAAATCCATGACGGAATTTTTTGGATCCCCGCGACCGCCACGGCCGGTCGGCTGCTCAAAAAATGGCGAGCGAGGGTCAACCGTGAGCCGCGTCACATTGTGATTCACACCCGATGCGCCGCCGCTGGGGTGACACGCTGCACAAGAAACAGCGTTATACAGGGGCCCTAATCCGTCGGCCGGGAACTCTTGCCCATCTGCCGCGAAGCCGTGCTCTTGAGGCACAAAGCCTCGCCCATCTCCGGGGAACACCGATGCCAAGCCTCGGCCATTTCCGTCGTGTTCCGGGCGGGCACCTCGCTCCATCCTTCGGCCGTGCCCACGATCTCTGTGATGGGGCATCGGAAGCGTGGAATCCCATTCTCGGATTTCTGGTGCGCGGTCCAAAAATTCCCATTCGCGTTCAAATAACTCACGACCAGCGATTGCATCCTGACCGATCGCTTGAGGAGCAAGGACGAGAACCAAGATCAGCAGCACAGCCAGTCCATACTGATGCCTGGCAACCATAAGACGTTTCCTCTCGACTGGATTCAAATAGAGAAGCGGAAAACTGCACGGCAATTCCCACACCTCAGTAAGGGCCGAAATCGCAATCAAATGCAACGCACACGGCAAAGATTTTCGGATTTCTAAGAATCGCTATTCAGGCATCGCGTGGATACCACGTGTGTCCACTCAGGATGAGTGTTATGAATGCTTTACGGTTGCTTGAACCGGAGGGCTCGCGCCCTGCCGCTAGAAAAAGTTAGCGGAACGGCGAGAGGCGCCCGGTAGATTTTGAACAACTTACTCACTGCAACCGAGCGGCTTGCGCCGCAGCGCTAACGAAGTAGATAGCTTTGGGTTGGCGGGATGGCGATAAGAAGGGCGTAGCGCAAATGCGTGAGGAGAATGGACAGCTGGGATTGGCAATGCGAGGAAGACCTACAACCAAATTACGGCAACAACCTTCTTCGTCAAACAGATTGGCATACCGCGACTACGGTCATGCACAACCGACACAGCTTCCTTTTAAAAGATCGAAGCCATGTTGGAATTCCGTGCGCAAGGACGATTTGCATCCAGCTCGCACCGCCACGAGAAGCGAGCGGTAAACGAGAATCTACCGCTCGTTAGCGTTTCAATACCCTTGCACGTTTGCCAGTATCCAAACCTACGAGTTATCAGTGGCCGATAACATCAAGATCGCGAGAGGCGGGATATTGAGCTTGAGACTTTGTTCGCGTCCATGAGCGGCGACCGGTTCGCTGACAAGTTTGCCCATGTTGCCGACATTGCTGCCACCGTATAGCTGTGAGTCGCTGTTCAAGATCTCGATATATTTGCCGGGTTGCGGAACGCCGATCCGATATCCAGCATGAGGCGCGGGTGTGAAGTTCAGCACGACCACGACGGTGCTTCCGTCGGCGGCGATACGACAGAACGTGAAGATACTCTTGTCCGCATCATCGGCGGCGATCCACGAGAATCCGGCGGCGTCGCAGTCGAGTTCATGAAGCGCCGGATAGTCTTTGTAGATCCGGTTGAGATCGCCAACGAATCGTTTCACCCCGTCGTGAACGTCGAATTGTAGTAGCGACCAATCGAGTTGACTCTCGGCATTCCACTCGGACGATTGCGCAAACTCGCAACCCATGAAGAGCAGCTTTTTGCCGGGCGATGCGTATTGGTAGCCGAACAGCAACCGCATGTTTGCGAACCGTTGCCACTGGTCACCGGGCATGCGTGAGAGCAGCGAACCTTTGCCGTGAACGACCTCGTCGTGCGAAAGCGGCAACATGAAGTTTTCACTGAACTGATACACCGACCGGAATGAAAGCTCATTCTGGTGATACTTGCGATAGATCGGATCGCGTTTGATGTACTCGAGGGTGTCGTGCATCCATCCCATGTCCCATTTCATTCCGAACCCGAGTCCACCGTTGTAGACAGGACTCGAAACGCCGCCAAATGAAGTTGATTCTTCGGCGATGGTCAGAACACCGGGGAAGTCCGCATGCAAATGCGTGTTGAATTGCTTCAAAAATTCAATGGCTTCGAGATTTTCGTTGCCGCCGAATTGATTCGGAACCCATTCACCTTCGTCACGTGAGTAATCCAGATACAACATCGAGGCGACCGCGTCGACTCGCAGTCCGTCGATGTGGTATTCCTTGCACCAGAACCGTGCGCTGGCGTGAAGAAACTCGCGAACTTCGTGTCGCCCATAGTTGAAAATGTGGGTGTTCCAATCGGGATGGAAACCTTGGCGTTTGTCGTGGTGTTCGTAGAGCCCGGTGCCGTCGAAGTACGCCAGTCCGTGTTCATCATAAGGGAAGTGAGCTGGTACCCAATCGATGATCACGCCGATGTCGTTGCGATGGCAGTGATCGACGAAATAGCGAAACTCGTCTGGGCCGCCAAACCGGCTCGTCGGCGCGAAGTAACTGGTTACCTGATAGCCCCACGAACCGTCAAACGGAAACTCGGTAATCGGCATCAGCTCGATGTGCGTGTATCCGAGCTCTTTGACGTAGTCGACGAGCATGGCAGCGAGTTCACGATAGGTGTGATACTTGCGACCGTCCCAAGGGCGTTTCCATGACGACAGTTGCACCTCGTAAACCGAAATCGGTTGCTTGAGCCAATCGACTTGACCTCGACGGCACATCCAGTCTTCGTCACGCCACCGATACTTGTCGAGATCGTGAATGATCGACGCGGTGGCCGGCGGATGTTCGGCGGCGAAAGCAAACGGATCGGCCTTGTCGACGACCACGCCCTCTTTCGAACGGACGCCGTACTTGTAGCGTGTGCCGATGCCGGCTCCGGCAATGAACCCTGTCCAGACGCCCGAATCACTACCGTGCAACCAGTCGGCGCCGTGCTGCCAGCCATTTCCGTCAGTCAAAACACTGACTTCGGTGGCGTTAGGCGCCCAGACGGCAAATCGTGCGCCCGCGACCCCGTCCCGAACTTCCGGGTGTGCTCCCAACCAATGGTAGCGTTCGTTACGTTCGACCGTTACGGGTTCTTTTGCGCTGGTTTTCATCTGGATGGAGGCCCATGAAGTGGATTCGAGAAGGGTATCCAGTGGATTTTACAGGATTCGCAGACACGCGTGGGAGGGGGTGCGACGATGACGCGTGCCCGAGCACGCAATTAGGACAGACCCTCCATCGTTCCGGTGCTGGTCGCGAACTGGTCGACTTCCACACCAAACTTCTGCAGCAGCGACAAGTAGAAGTTCGGCAACGGGTAATTTTCCTTCTGACTAAACGCGAGGTGCCCGGCGTGACGGAACGGGCCGCCGGCGATCAACATCGGCATGTTGCGGTTGCTGTGATTGGACGCGTTACCCAGATTGCTGGTCAAAAACGACGTCGTGTCATCGAGCAGACTGCCGCGTGCATCGTCGGAATTTACGAGCGTTCGCAGGAAACTGCCCCACTGGGCGACGAGAGCCTCTTCGACGAGAGCGAGTTGCTCGAGTTTTGTATCGTCTTGGCCGTGGTGGCTGAGTGAGTGATATCCTTCCTGCACGCCTTCGAGCGGCACCACGCCGCCACCGCCCGGGAGGTGCAAGGTGATGAAACGTGTGGAATCGGTTTGCAGTGCCAAGTGCATCAACTCGCACATCGTCTGAAACCGGCCGATCAGATCGTTCGGGTTTCGAATGTCGACGGGTTTATCCGCGTCTACCTTCGGTTTGGGAAGATTTGCCCAGAGTTCGGATTGCTGCATCCGTCGCTCGAGACCGCGGACACTTGAAAAGTACGCGTCGAGCCGATCTCGATCTCCTCGGCCGAGCGTGCGTTGCAGCGACTTGGCGTCCTCGGCAACCACATCCATGATACTTCGCCCCTGTCGCACGCGTGCCGCCTGTTTCATTCGTTCTTGGCGTGAGTCGTCGACGAACAACTCCGCGAACAGTTGCGCCGCCGAGGTAATGGGCGGAATCATCGCACCGCTCTCGGTATAACACGGACTGTTGGCGCCACCGGTTGCCAACACCAGCGATGGATAACGTGTGGCGTCACCCCGGTGCTTCGCGAGTAACTGGTCCACCGAGATCGTATTCACGGCGCGACCCGAAGTTCCCATCGGGGTTGCCGTCAGAATGCTCGCTTCGGCACGGTGTCCGCCACCGACTCCCGGATGTGACACACCCGATGCAATCGTCATCTGATCTCGCAGGTCGTCTAATGCGCGAAGATACCGCGACGGCTGATATTGTTTACCCTCACCGCTGGGCATCCAGTTTTCGCTGACCAGTCCCAAACCGACGGTCACGGCGACGAGTCGACGAGGGTTCTGCGGCGAGCGGTCGTTGTGATCGGGATCGCGAGCGAACGCAGATCGCATCGCTGAGAGCCACGGTAGACTCATGGAGACACCGCTGCCTCGTAGAACGGTTCGGCGGCCAAGTTGTTTTTGAAAGTTGAACTGGGTCGTTCGGTTATCCATGATCGATACCGTCTATTTTTGGAGGAAGGTGTTGCTCGCTACGACCGCATGCAAGATCGAGCGGATGCCGTAATCGGACTTCTTTGCTTCTGCTACGATGGCATCCACGACCGGCCGATCGGCGAACTGGATCTTGGCACCAGTGGCGTAGGTGAGGAGCTGAGTCGCAAAGTTGGCCGCGAGACATTTTTCGTCGGCAGCGATCAGACTGCGAAACTCTTCGAAGGTTTGGAATTCGTGTCCATCGACCATCCGATAGCTCGCGTCCACGGCGGGTCCGCGTTGGTATTTTCCACCACGGAGTTGTCGATAGTGATCGCGCCATTTGCCGCCAGCGTCGAAGTTTTCGAGTGCGAATCCGGGCGGGTCAAAATTCTTGTGACAGGCCGCGCAAGAGGCGTCCGATTCGTGTTTGGCCAGTAGCTCGCGAATGGTGGTCGCGCCGCGAATGTCTGGCTCGACGGCGGGCACGTTGCTCGGCGGCGGCGGGATTTCTTCGCCTAAAACGCGTTCGCACACCCAGATGCCCCGCAGCACCGGCGACGTGTCGTTGCCGTTGGCGGTCACTTTGAGAATCGATCCGTGAGACAACAATCCGCCTCGATGCCAATCACTTTCGAGCGGAACCATCCGCGTTGCATCGTCGAGCGGATTGCCATCGACATCTCGCGGCGTCTCGATCTCATAGTAACGTGCAAGACGCTCGTCGAGAAACGTGAAGTCGGCATCAATTAACTTTCGTATCGGCAAGTTCTCATCGAGCAGATACTGCAAGAAAGTATGCGTTTCGGCGAGCATCCCGTCTTGGACGACGATATCGAAATCCCGGAACAGCCGACGATCGGGTTCGGTAAAGTCGATATCCACAAGATCCAACCACTGCGCCGAAAACTCTTCGACGAAGCTGCGTCCGCGTGGCGACTTAAGAAGCCGATCGGTTTGTTGACGCAATTGAGCCGGGGTACGTAATTGTCCGCTATCGGCGGCCCTCCGCAACGTCTCATCGGGCATCGATCCGCAAATGAAATAACTCAGCCGAGAGGCTACCGACCAGTCATCAAGTCGGCCGTCCGCGTCGGTGTACTCACAAAGATATAGAAAGCGAGGTGAACACAGAACCGCGCGGTATCCAGCTCGCAACGCCGCCACATAGGCTTGCTCTCGACTCTCGCCGGCTTCCAAGCTCTCTCGCCAGGCAGACTTTGTAAAGTCGACAAACGGCTCCAAGACGTCATCCGTTGTTGGGCGACGAAAGGCGAGTTCTGCGAACCGTACGATCAGGTCGGCGAGACGTTGTTGTATCTTGACGTCACTCAGCCCTTCGATTTCGGGGACAGTGCGTTTTAACTTTTTATCGAAACGCAAACTGGTCTGATGAAACAATTGCTGGCGGACGGATTCGCTGTCGCCACCGGGGTGAATCCGCTCCATCCTCAATCGGTGCAGGGCCACGCCAGGAACATCCTGCTTCTCACCCTCGCCGTATCCCACTTGGCCGCCTTGGAACAATGCTTTCTTAATCGTCGCATCTGCCGGCCGGATTTCGATCATGTGCCCCTTTGGGATCCATGCTTCGTACGTCATTGTCTTCGGATCCGATGTGGCGCGGAAATCGCCAATCCACGTCATCAGCGGAGCACTCGACACGCACTCACCACTGCGAACGCTGCACCAGAGGCCTGGCGGCGAAACATTGCCCACGTTTCCTTTTGCGGCCTTCGGTGGCTTCACAGCCGATGCGGTCACAATGATCCGGTACGTCCCCGATTCTGGGACCTTCGTCGATGAGATACGCCCGTAAAAAACCATTCCGCTAGACCAGGTCACCGCGAGACCTTGACGAAGCTCTGGCTCTCGGTTGCGGCGACCGGGCGGTTTGTTGGCAATTCGTTTTGGGCCGTAGTCGATCGCCCACTGCGCGTTGGGCAACGTGGCTCGATCAAATGCCGCATCCAGGGCGGTGTCGACCAAGGTGAGGTGCGATTGCAGTTGGAAGTGCGACATCGTTTGGGCATCCGCCAAATTCACGTACCCGCTGTTTCGCGTTTCCGCTGGCATCAGACTCGCCAACGGGTAATCAATCTTCAGCAGATCCTGCAAAGTACGCTGCAACTGCATGTTGGTGAGCCGTCGACCTTGGACGCGGCCATCGCGGGCGCGATGGAGCTTGGAGGCACGCTGCAGTGCCCGTTCGGTGGCAGGCAGAAACTCCGCCAATTCGCTTGGTTCGATCTCAACATCTTCGGGCGGTGGCATTTCGCCTTTTTGAACTCGATCGTAAATCCGTACCCAGGACTCGAAGCTCTGTAGACTATCGAGCCGCGGGGACAGCAATGAAACATCGAATCCGCCCTCACCGGATGAACCATCATGGCAATCAATGCAGTTGGATTGCATGAACTCCATCGACGACTCGGGAATCGACTCAGCAACCGACGCGTCGGCGTGCACGCGACCACTTGCTAGAGCGACCAAACAGAGCAACGACGCGATGTGGGTGATTCGCAGGTCAAAGAACGTGCGCATGAACATTGCGTGGGAACGGAGGGGATAGGAGGGGGCCGGAGCAGGGGAGTGAAGTGATGTGCTCGCAGCCGGCGGGGAATCCTATTGTAACGATTGGTATGACAAATGGAAACGGAATCGCGAAAAATGCCCCCTAGTGGCCGTCGTAGGTGAGCGTCGCGGCGGGAAAGTTCCTGTTAGAATCCGGTGAACAAAAAACGCTGAAGTGCGTAGATTGCAAACGCGTCTGATCTCGTCTCTCCCACCCCATACCCGCGCAACCTATGTCGGCTACCGTCTTGCTCGTACTGGCGGCCGCAGGGACCGCGATGTTGATCAGCGGGTTGGTGCTGTTTCCGGTTCGGCACTATGCCCGCCAGCTCGGACTGCTGGACCGACCAGGGGGACACAGCAGCCACACCGTGCCGACGCCGCTTGGCGGCGGGATCGGTATCTACGTCGGGATCGTTGCAACAATCATACCTGGGTTGGTTGCCGCATGGTGGATGCAGGTACCCGAACGTGGTGAATCGCTGAGAGCGATGTTTGGTGGTCTATTGCCAGAAAATTTTTGGAACGCGGCGATCACGCATGCCCCAGGCGTTTGGTCACGATCAAATGACATGATATGGCTGCTCCTCGCCAGCACGGTGCTGTTGATCCTCGGATTGTGGGACGATCGCCGAGGACTTTCGGTCATCGTCCGTTTGGGTTGCCAATTCGGAATCGCAGCCGCCGTCGTCTTCGGTTTAGGCATTGAGTTAACGGCGTACCTTAACGCCGGCTGGCTGACGAAGTCGTTGTCGGTGATCTGGATCGTCGCCGTCATCAACTCGTTCAACATGCTCGATAACATGGACGCATTGTCAGGAGGCATTGCCGCGATCATCGCCATATCGATGGCGGTGGTGATGTTGACGACGACCGACCCGGGGACCAATCATCCGCAATTGCTAGTGGCGGGCTTGCTGCTGGTGGTCGCCGGAGCGTTGCTCGGCTTTTTGTTTCATAATCGCCCACCGGCAAATATCTTCATGGGTGACGGGGGCAGTTACTTGGTGGGATTTCTGATTGCGGTCTCGATGTTGATGGCGACCTTTGTCGGAGGCCCATCCGTCGACGGCACCATTCGACCTCACGCGGTGCTGGCACCGTTGTGTGTGATGGCAGTTCCGCTCTACGACATGGCGACTGTGTTGTGGATCCGCGTTCGCGAAGGACGCAGCCCATTCCAAGGCGACCACAGCCACCTGTCACATCGCCTTGTGGACTTGGGGTTGTCTCGAACCGCGGCCGTCAGCACGATCCACTTGATCACGGCAACGTGCGGATGGTCGGCGATCTTGCTTGCGCATGTCGGTTCCCTCCAAGCGGTGACGGTGCTGGGAATCGTCGGCTGCATGCTCACGCTGGTCGCGATCCTCGAGTCAACGCGCGGACGCGGGGCTAAGAAGTGAGCGGGCGCAAGGCAGGACCGACTAAACCTGCATCGGACACACCCGCCTCAACGCCGTTTCGATCGATGCCATCACCCGAATTATCGCGGAATACATTGCTCGATCTTGCCGCACTCGCCGGGTTCTGCCTCGTCGTTGTCTGGGGCGTTTATCATCCGGCGGACTCAACCGCGTTAGAACAAGGCGATGCGCTGGGGCTGAGCATCTCGCTGATGCTGTGGGCATCGATCACGATGTGGGTCACGCGAGTTTCCCCGACGCTGCAATGGCAGCGTGTCGGGTGGTGGGTTGATGCCGCACCACTGGCCCTCGCCACGTGGGTGTTTGTGGCCGCCTGGGTTTCCGGTGGTGTCATCTTACCGAGTCCGCCTCAAGTCGGCGGTGACCTCCGGGCGGCGACCAACGAGGCATGGTGGTGGATCGCCTGCGGCGCCGCGTTCGTGGCGTTGAGGCGACTGCTCGCTGGTACTCGGCGATCAACCGCAATGTTTGGATTGCTGCTGGGGATGGGGGCGATGCTGGCGGTGCATACTTTGCACCAATACTATGTTTCCTTTCCGCAAATGCTGTCCGACTACCAGAACGATCCTGATGGAATGCTCGCCAAGATCGGCCTCAACGCGGAGCCCGGATCCGCCGCGAGAATGATCTTCGAGAATCGGCTGCGTGACGGAGGTCCCACCGGCACATTTGCGCTTGCGAATTCCTTGGCCGGTCCGCTCGCGATGACATTGACGTTCGCTGGTGGATGCCTGCTCTGCTGGCTGCCAAAAATACGCCAGCGCGACGATCACGCCGCCAGTGGCCTCTTGATCGCGACGGCGGCGAGTTTGGCTGGAATGACGCTCATCGCTCTGGCAAGCACAGGCAGTCGGTCCGGTTTGTTATCGGTGATTGTGGTTGCGGGACTGACTGCGGGACTCGCATTGCTGCGTCGTCGTCCTTTAAGGGTAAAAGGAGAAGGCAACACCCCTCCTGCAAAACCAGCGAAATCGCTTGCCATCGTTGGTTCCGTCTTAGCTGTAGTCGTGCTGAGCCTGTTTGCGGCGTTGTGGAAGTTTGGCGAGTCGATGATGGGGGGTGAATGGGTCACGCAAGCTCCCGCGACGATCCAATTGCGGATGCAGTACTGGCGATCCACGCTCGGGATTGCTGCCGACCACCCTTGGTTCGGCGCCGGGCCCGGCAACTTCCAACTTGTCTATCAAAAGTATCGCGACATTCTTGCACACGAATTGATCGCCGAACCACACAACTTCTTTTTCGAAACACTCGCCTGTGGCGGTTGGATCGCTTCCGCATTGCTGGTCGCTTGGCTCGTCACCGCCATCGTGGCCTATCTCCGTGAAGTTGCTGCTTCTGATCCGGCAACCAACTCCGACGACGCGGGCTCCACATCGACGCGACGCATCGCCATCGCCGTGGGCACCGGAACGATCGCGGGCATCTTCGCGGTTTGGTATCACGGGATCTCGACGGGCAACCTTCCCGATTTCGACGCGCATCTGATCGCGGTACCGGTCGCGTTAGGATCGATCGGCATTTGGTTGCATTCGATGCATCGGACACACGAGCTTCTCACGATGAAGCAATGTCGTCATTTGGCCGGGGCGTCCGCGGCGACGGGATTGATCCATCTGTGTTTCTCGGGAGGATGGACGGTCCCGGGTGTGTCCGTCTTCCTGCTCGCGTTTGCGGCTATTGCAACAGCCACTCCCGGCGACACCGCAAACGGTGAAACACAATCCAACCCAACAGTGATGGCGCCGCGCATCGCGGCCATTTCGATCTTAGCGATACTCGCCGCGACCGCGTTCTTCTTTTCATATCGTCCCGTTAGCCGATCTCGCGCCGCGATGGCCGAGTCGAACATGCTGGCAAGCACAAACCGTGCCGCGGCGGCCGAAGAGACGCTGCGACGTGCGTTGGACTGGGACCCGTTGAATTCGGATCTCGCCATCTGGCTGGCAACCCTTGAGAATCGCAAGTGGCTGCAATCGATTGCAACCACTAGCGCAACGGCACGGCAACAAAGCAGCGTTGAGGCATCCTTTGATGAGGCGATCAAACGATCGGGAAACGATCCCGCTCGCCTGCGTGCAATCTGCGAATTGCTGTTGCAGCGATACCAGGTCGCTGGACAGTTAAGCGATCTTGTGAAAGCGGAGGAGATCATTTCGCGTGCGCGCGAATTATCGCCCACCCACGAAGCGATCACGGCGCAGCACGCCGAGATCTTGCGTGAACTCGAACGCCTTGGCAAACCCAATGGCAATGTATCGGCGAGCGAATTGGCTGAGCGAGCCGAGATGCTCGCCACAAGTGGCGGCGTGATTACTCGAGTGCTGGGACTGCAGCCCATCTTGCCAGCACGAGTGGTCGGACGCGCCGCGATTGACGAGGCGTTCCGCGCGCCGGCCGATACGGTGCTTTTCGACACAGTGTCCGATGACGATTAAATTTCCCAGTTACCGTTTCAATCGAACTCACGCAGTTTGAGATGGCTTCGCTTGCGGATCGGTAACCCGATCGAGATCCGGTATGCCGCGAGCCAATCAGGATACGGCGCACAGAGAGCTGGGAACTCGTCCGCTTTTTCGCACTAAGAAACTGGGTTTATCTTCCCTCTATCTTGGCAAGACTTGCGCAGTAGCGAAGAGAGGGCCGCGACTTCAGCCCGCATGTACCCTTGCGGGGCCTGAAGTCGACCGAACCTCCCAGAGGGAGGTGAATGAAAACCGACCGGCCTTGACGGGAGGGCAATGCAAGGCCGACGTTTAAGCGGTTGTCGAATGGCACAACCGCGTAAACAGGGACAGTCGTGGTTCTATCGAACCGTCGACGATCCTTCGATTTGGGTAGCCGCGGAGGCTTCGGAGTGAGCCGCAGCTGTAGCCGCCGTGTCTTGGGCAGACTCGGTGTACTGGGCAGCAGAAGCGACTTGGGATTGTGCCGAAGCAAACGCCGCGAGCTGGGCTTCCATCATGTCGGCTTGAGCCATCAGTTCGACATCTGCCGACGCGAGAGCTGCATCGCGGATTTGCGAAATCTCCGCCATGCGTTGACGGGCGGCGACGGCGATCATGGCACTCAGATCGACGTTGTTTTGAATCACACCGGCGATTGAGAATTGACCACCGCTATGCGCTTCACCAGCCGCGTCAGACTGAGCTTCGCCCGACGGAGTCGAGGTGACAGCACGAGCACGACCGGTCGTTTCCGCCGCTCCGCTCGCTGCCGAGTCGGCATTACCTTGCGCGAACCCTGTGAAACCTGCTGCCGCATCGGCAGCCGTGCCGGTCGCGGCAGTGGAAGCGGCGTTCGCACGCGTGCGAGCGGACGACTGAACCACACCGGCAACCCGCAGCGGGTTAAATTGACCGAAGATCGAATCGTAAGCGGAAACGTCAGCCGAGGTGATTTCGATCGGTGCGACCGAAGCATTCGCGTTTGCATTGATGGACGCGTTTGTCGATGAAGACATCCGCGTTGATGAGGCACCGCGTGATGCAACAGCGGTGTCGCTGTTGAGATTCAAGCCGGCATTCACATCGAGCCGAGCGCTGCTGGCTGCCGCGTTCGCGGTGCCGATGGCCGCGTCGGCGGTGCTGTTGGCATGTGCTCGGGCACGCAATGCGAGCTGGGCCGCTTGTTGCACCGAAGCTTGGATTTGACTGTTGACGCGAGTTTGAATTCCGTTGGCAACTTGAGCCTGAACTCGTTGTTGCAACTGCGATTGCACTTGAGCCTGTACTTGATTTTGGATCTGCGCCTGCACTCGCTGTTGGACTTGTGCCTGCACCTGTTGTTGAACCTGGCTCTGGGCACCTGGAAGCAAGCCTCCCAATCCTTGAGCGGAACCTGGTACCGCGAACGCTGCTCCGGCCAAAAGGGCCCCGATAAGACAACGCAACTGTTTTCGACTACTCATACTCGTTTTTCGCTCCATGCACGAGAATTTTGTTTTTGAACAATCTTTCAACCATCCAAACTTGGAACCACCGAAATGACCTCGTTCCATAATCTGCACTGGCAATTTTTCGCTCTGGCGTGATAGGAACTCAGATGAGACGATGGCTTATTGTTCACTGAACGCGGAGAGTAGCGAACAGAGAGCGAGGCCCGCCAGCCGAATTCGACTTTTTGATCAGCCGAAAAATGATGCAGCATACGGAAATGACGCGACTATCCCTGGGCCCACGGGGCGCGGCAATCACATCTAGCTTCATGCTCTCCCTTACGATTGCGTTAGTGATAGCGATGTCCCTCGTGGCATCGGCGCAAACCTACACGCCCCCGGTTTCCCAACCTTCCGCCGGGCAACTGAAAATGTTGTCGATGATGCAGCAACGGGTCGCCGATTCTCCGCACCACAGTGAGTCGTGGCGGATGCTCGCGAAGTTGCAATTCACGCTCGGTCAGCCCAATGAGGCGATCGCATCGGCTCGCCGCGCGGTCGAGGAAGATCCTCACAACGCGGCCGCTCATTTCGACATCGGTCAATTCTTGGAAAAGACCGGTGAGGGTGCCCAATCCAAAATTCACTACGATCGGGTGTTTCAGATCGCGCCGCAGAGCTCCTATGCCGCCCAGCTCCGCGAACTCGGGCTGGAGGCCCCGCCGACCGGCATGGCGAATCTCCAAATTCCGCGAATTGAGGGCGCAGCAGCCAGTGCACAAAACGCCACTGACCTGCCAGACCTTCCGTTTGGCCGATCCGCCGTGCAACCAGCCAGCTATGAGATTCAGACATTTGACGGTTCCGATGACGTGGAACTTCGACTCGAACAACTGGAAGCCGAAGTCCGCGCGCCCGCCAACCGGCTTCGCGTTTTCATGAAAACAGGTGTCCTCTACAACTCCAATGTCACGTTGACCCCGATCAGCCGTGAACTCGCACAAAGTGACAGCGGTAGCTTTCAAGGCTTCGCTAATCCCGACATCGATTGGAAATGGTTGCGCACCGACACCATGCGGGCGGGCCCATTGTTCCGCGGCTACTACACGGTGAATGAAGCCCACATGTCCGACTTTGATTTGGCGAGCTATCAACCGGGCGGATTTTTTGAACGCGATTTCAAGCTAGGAAGCAACCAGGCGATCGGAAGAATCGATTACGTCTTTTCAGCTGACTTTTTTGACGGAAACGCCGTCGGCACCCGTCACTCCGGCACGACATCGCTCACGCTGATCCGACCGGATCTCGATGCGATCTATCTGTACTTCACTCTCGCGCAGTCTGATTTCGAGGATGACGGCACGACACCGCTCCAAACCTCTCTGGACGGAACCACGATCACGACCGGGGTCACTCGATTTTTTCAAACAGGCTGGGAGCGACTGCCGATGCACGCACTCGGAATCGACTTGGAGTCAGCTGATACCGAAGGAGCTGATTATCGGTACCTGTCCTACAACCTGCACGGCTCGACGAGCTGGAAAATTAGCCCCAAGTGGGAACTGATCCCGACCTGGGGCATCGGATACCGTGACTACGGCGACTACACAGGAACGGTTGATCGAAGCGAATTTTTCTGGAGAGCCCACGCCAGGCTGCAATACCAATGGAATGACAGGCTGAGCATCGCTGCGGTGTGCGGGCACGACCGGTTTGCTTCCGACAATGACGACTTTGACACCGAGCGCACCGAAGGCGGCATCGAGTTCACGTTCACTCGTTAGCGACGCCGAGCGACATTGATAGCTTTAGTGCTCTTTCTAGCGGAACGGCGCGAGCCGTCCGGTCCCGCGTCACCGGACGGCTTGCGCCGTTCCGCTACTTTTGAAATCACGCAGTAATTAGATCGACGTTTCACGCGTCGATGGCCACGCCGCATACTGCGCGGTCGCTGATGCCTGCAGGCCGTGTCCAAGACACAGAGTTTACCGTAGCCAATGACTCGCGATCAACTTGAGCGAGCTCGGTCGGCTAAGCACCGAAGAGACCGAGAGATTCCGCTCGCCGACTGCCCTTCCGATTGAAAACTCTCATAAATTGGACTTACCGGCATGTGGCCTAGCACGCGATCAACGACCTGATAGAAGACGGCTTTATCCAACGGCTTGAGCACGACAGTGGTACCGCCAAAGCTCTGCACGACTTCGCCTACTTGCTCGTCGAGAAGGCTCGTCACGACAATCGCCGGAACATCCTGAACACAGGATTCGGTGTCAGCACGCATGTTGCGAATCAACTCCAGTCCGCTCATCCCAGGCATCTCGATGTCGGTGATCAACAAATCACACGTGTCTTGCTGGATCGTTTCCCAGGCCGCTTCCCCATCCGATTCACACGAGATGGAGAAGCCGATTTCCTGCATCCAACGGCTAATCACTTCACGTGAACTTCGGACGTCATCAGCGATCACGCATCGACGCCCTTCAAAAACTGACTGCATACAGTGATCTATCGTGGCTGGAGGTGGGGGAAAAGAGATGCTGAAAACACGCACAATAGCGTCGCAACTTCCATACCGGCATCGTCACGCGATTTTACCGACCACTAGAACAATTTCCAGGCCTGAATTCGCGTTCAAAGAGCCCAAAACCGGGTTAAATGGGCTGTACTTTGAGCGGTCAGCGAGTGGACACTGGGCACTCATGCGATTGGCCCCCAGCCTGGGAGCCAGCCAATGCATGGGCGATCAAGGACTTAGGTCGAGCCGAACCAGTTGTCGCGAACTCGTTATTTCCATCGCCATCGGCGATAGAGACCGATCGCATGTGGCCACGCATACACGCCTAGACGTCTGCTCATTCGATGAGGAATGACAGCTTGGGAGAAGTGATCCGGGATACTACACCCGCTCGTGTTGTCGCTGAAATCCGACAGGCTACTAGACCTCGTTAAGCCGCCTCGAAACCCACGGCGAGCTGACGCCACTTTGTCGAAATTTTTTCGAATGCGATCGAGTTGGTGGTGCCAATTCAACCGATTCGGCGGAAACAGAATCAACGCACCAGTGCGTGGATCCGCTCACCTCAACAGCAGCAATGCCATTAGCACTGCGACCAACATCGTCACCACCGCATTAGCTGGACCGCACCACTTTTCGCGCAGCTCGGCCTCACGGAACGTTGATTGTTTTAGTGCCATTTTCAGCGTAACGGCGCAAGCCGTCGAACTCCTGAGTCACCGGACGGCCCGCGCCGTTCGGCTACTTTTGAAATCCTTCAGTAATACAACCGACGTCCCCCAGCGAATAGGTTCACAGCCTAGCAGGGGCTCAGCTACGTGAAGGGCAAAAGCTTTCAGTACATCTGCCCGAAAGAGGCGCTGCCCGGTTAGAACATTGGCATTTCATAAGTAGTGGTGTCATTCAGTCGCCAATGCACGACCAATGGCGGCTGGAAGCCAGCACTACTGGTTTGCACCACCAAGCATGCTGGAACATGCCCTCAAGAACGCTTATGCAGCTGCTCGGTATCGGACGCCGGTCTTATCGCGTGACGTCGACTCAATCGCCCCCGCGTGCCGCATCACATACGCAATCCGCTGCGCGATCCAGCGAGCACACCCGATCGCGGCGGCTAAATCGAGCGTGTTGAATTCAACATCGACCAGATGACTGGGTATGAACTGCTCTCGCGTCGCCGACGACGCCTGATCTGGATCGGCCAGTAGACGCCACAGGTCCGCCGCCTCTCGCAACTCGATGGACCCGTGCACTCGCGTTAACTCCGTGTCCACCACGACGAAACCGGGGTCACGTCGCCGGCGACGCTTTCCTTTGGTGACCAATCGATGTTGGTCAACGTCAACGACTGGGACCTCGAGTGTCAATCGTGGATGCGGGAAGACGTCACGGAGATAGATCAGCTCTTCGAACAACTCATGGGGATGACCTCGCTTGGGACTCAACCTACGTGAGACTGGCTCGCCAGCTTTGCGATCACGCTTGCAAATCCGCGTCCGCGAGACTGACGGCTTGACGACTCGGACATCGTGCCGCTGCAGCAGATCAGTGATCTTTCGCCGGATCGCAGATAACGACGCACACTGAATCTCGATCAGTTCGTCGCCTCGCACCACGTCAATCCGGTACGCCCCCATCGTTACCTCGATCTGATCCGAGGAGACGGCGTAATACGATTTGAGCTGCTGGTGAAGCGACGTTTCCAACAGGAAAACTCGTTGATCGGAGAGACTTAAAATCAGCCCTGACAAACAGAGCACATCTGACCGAGAGCGGTCTTACCAGAATGCACAAAAAAACCCCAGAGCTTTCTCGCGAAAACTCTGGGGTCATCAATGCCGCTCGTTTCGCCCCGGACAGGTCGACTGGCGGTCGATTCGCCTCGCGACCCGGATCAGAGGTCCGCTGCGTGACGAATCACTGCTCCATTTGCGGGACCGGAGTTCACCGGCCCCGCCTTGTCAGCTTCGACTAGAAGTTGAAGTCGGCACCCACATAGGCACCGTGCAACAGCAGGCTCGAGTCGGCGTGCAACGCACTGGCCGAAGCGGACGAGCTGTAGTCACGCGAGTAGTTGTCGGCCATGGCCAACCCGGTGACACCCATCACACGGTAACCACCGCGGACGGCGAGCCCGTCAGCGACTCGTAAGCCGAGCCCGAGGTCAAACTCGCCGAGGGTCGAGAGCACGGTATCTTTGGTGTGATAGTCGATCGTCGAACCCGGCATCGCAGCGAGCTCAGCAAGGTTTTCTTGCGTGCCCAAGCGGTGACGGAACTCGGCGCGGTTGCCGTAAACACCAAACTTGCCGCCAACGTTCAGGTTCACGCGGCTGGCCAAGCAGTAGACCAACCGGCTGCCGAACTGATAGCCGAACAGATCGTTTTCGGTCGCGGTGAAATCGTGCAAGTCGTGCATGGTGAATCCGGCACGCCCGTCGATGTCGTACGCGAAATCAATGGTGTCGTTGACTTGGAACCAACGCAAACCGTGGCTGGTGACGATTTGGACTTTGCCCGTGCTAGGTCGCACGAGCGGCCCACCCGCTCCACCAAAGCCGCGAGCTGGGCGACAAGGTTGGCATGGCTGTGCACATGGATCGTTGTACCCACCGTAGCCACCACAACCTCCGTAGCCGCCACCGTTGATCATCGAACCGAGTCGGCTGGTGCCGCAGTTCATGGTCGCTGCTCGTTGGGCACCCATCAAGCCGAAGCTAAACAGGTTGATTTCGAGGCCTTGGATATCGACGTCGCGACGTGCCTGGAACAGCACCGCTTCGGCGTACGATTCCGTTGATCCGGTGGTGGTACCGTCGAAGTCCGCGTCGAGGTCACCACCGGCGGCCGCCGCTGCACCTGCACGACCGTCGATGATGTCGTAGACGGTGTAAGGCGAAGCAGCACCTGTGATTTCTTGATACCCTGCACCGGAGTCACCAGGCTGAGTTCCATTGTCGAACCAGTATGCCATCGTAGCACCGTTGTACTGAGGCATCCCGGAAGCACGCAAGTTGCCTTCACCCGCTGCAGTGAACAGCGGAGTGTACACAGGTGAGGTGAAGACTTCTTCATCTGGGTCGTAGTTGAAGTAGCTCACGCCGACGCCGTACTGGCCGCAGCCGAAGTAACGACCGAAGTTGAGCTGGTACCCGAGAGCCGAGCCAGGGTCGATCGAATCGATGCCCATGTATGGCAGGTACGGACGAGTCGGGTCGGTCGCATCATAACGCGAGACGACGTTACGATACTTGCCGTTTCCGTCCATGTTCAAGAACAACAAATCAAACGATCCGAACCATGGGAACAGTTGCGGACGCACTGGGGCGGCCGCGGGCATTCCGCACGATTGGGCTGCGTAGGAAGTGCCTTCCCACGGCTGTGATGCCGCTGCGGTGAACTGACTCTCGTAGGTCGGAGTCTGGTTGCACGATTGGCAATACGAATCGTCTACCGGAGCTCCGACGTGAACTGGCGAACCTTGCGCAATCGGGGCCGGCTGATGCTGGGGAACCGGTTGCTGCATCGGCGGAGCCGAATACTGCTGGTTGGCACCATAGCTCGGTTGTGGCGTTGGAATCTGTTCGGGGGCTGGCATTCCGCCGTCGTAACTGCCTGTCGAGGCAGGTTGGAACAACTGCGGACCGCTGTTGCTGCTGGTCCCGAAATTACTCCACTTGGCCGGAGCCTGGTAGTTGGAACCGCTGAATGTTTGCACGGCTTGTGTGCGAGGCACGCCGAGTTGGCTCGATGAATTGTCCGCGCCTTGTTGCGCGAACTGACCGGGCTGCCCGAATTGGCCGGGCTGAGAATATTGCCCAGGCTGCGAATATGGCGTCGGCTGTTGGCCTTCGTATAAATATGGCCCTTGGGGTGCCTGGTTATATTGTGCAGATGCGATCGTGCAGAGACCCATCGAGAGGGTCGCCGCGACGCTTCGCAAAATGTTGTACTTCATCTTTCGACTCCTTCGCTATCGTTTGCTTCGTGCATTAGACCTGTCTGCGGGTCTCGCGAAGGAGCGATCACAACCGGTGATTCGGTTTGCGGCGATGAAGATCGATCAAGCCTCGGGCCGGCGTCTGTCGCCGTACCGAACGGCTGGGAGGCACCTGCAAGATCTCTCTCTCTTCACATCCGCATTCCTGCGCTCGAGACACCTCCTATCAGGGAACCGTCTCGAACGCTCACGGGCAGCATCGCACTCACGAGTGCAGTTAAGCCATGGAAAGGGAATTGCAGGAAAAGCCCATGCCCGTCAGGACACGAGATTTCCTACGAGGAGTTTCTTCGGCCCCCACGACAGGCTCGTCGCAAATCAACCGTGCCAATGTGGACAAACTACCGGCCGGAGGGATGCATATCGGGAACGATCACATCGTCTTCCGCGACCGCTAGCCTCACACCGCAGTCCGCTACCGGCACAATCGGAACAACTTGCCAGCCCAAAGAGGCGCAGACCACAATCCACTAGCGATCGGACCACGCACAGAGCCATAAAATGCAAAAAGCCCACGCAAACGCGCAGGCGGCAAGCGGCGAACTCAAATTCGCCATATCCAAAGTCGACAACAAGAATCGCGATTAAGCGGCTTCGCTTTCCGATGTTAAACTGAGCCGATTGTAGAGCGTTTTAAGGCTCACGCCGAGCTCTTCAGCGACGGCTTTCTTGTTGCCATCATGACGTTTCATGGAGCGGTCGATGGCGAGCTGCTCGAGTTCTTTCAATGACATCGGTGCCGTCCCGACGAGGTCGTCTCGCAGCTTGCGTCGCGAGAAATGCGACGGCAGATGCTCGACTCCCACGGGCAGGGCGTCGCAGAGCACCGACGCATGCTCGATCACATTGGCGAGTTCGCGGACGTTTCCTGGCCACTGATGACTTTTTAGTTCTGCGATGGCTTCGGGCGTAAACAGTTGCTCGTCAACGCCATCACTTCGATGCCGGCGCAACAGGTGCGTCGCCAACGGAAGAAGGTCATCGATCCGCTCACGAAGCGGCGGCACGCTTAGCTCAAATGTGTTAATGCGAAACATCAAATCTTCACGGAAGGCTTCGTCGCTGACCATCGCTTCGAGATCACGGTGTGTTGCACAAACGATCCTCACGTCGACATGCAAACTTTCGTTGTCGCCAAGACGTCGAATATCGCCAGTCTCCAACACCCGCAGCAGCTTGGCCTGCACCGCCAACGGCAATTCACCGATCTCGTCGAGGAACAGCGTTCCCCCGTTGGCAACTTCGAACAAACCGACCCGCGTGGTATCGGCACCGGTGAAAGCGCCTTTGACATGGCCGAACAACTCACTCTCGATCAGGTTCTCGGGCAGTGCGCCGCAGTTGACTGCGACGAAGGGTTTTTCCGCCCGGAGACTTTGATCGTGGATGGCTCGTGCAACCAGCTCTTTACCGCATCCGGTCTCACCCCGGATCAGAACAGTCGACTCCGTCGGCGCGACACGTCCGATCAATTTGCGAACAGCCTCCATCGACGCATGACCGCCTATCAAATCGCTGTGTCCTTCGGCCCGTTTGAGACGATGCATCAACGCCGCCAGCAATCGCTTTCCCTCGCGGCGTTCACTCACACGGCCGAGCAATGTAGCGATGTCTGCCAGACGAGTCGGCTTAGTCAGATAATCGAAGGTACCATACTTAATCGCATCGATCGCCGTTTCAGTCGAAGGGTTCGCGGTCATGATGATCGCTTCGATTTCCGGGCGAATCTCACGAGCCTGAGCGATCACTTCGATGCCGTTGAAGCCGGGCATGTTCAAATCGACCAACAGACAATCAATCCGCTCCCGTTTGATTGCTTCGACTGCGGTAATCCCGTCGGGGCAGACGGTCACGCGATATCCCATTCGCGGCAACTCTTTCCGCATCAACTCTTGCAGTGGTTTTTCATCGTCGGCAAACAGAATATGCATACTGGCCGCCGCATTGGCCTTGGCAGCCGCGTCCTTCGCCGATGTCTTTCGCTTTTCATTCATGGGTTTGCTTCCGGGTTCAAGATGGGAGGTCACGTGGTAGCGTGTTTCGTTACGATATTTACAAACGTCTAGGCAGCTTGCGGGGTCGCGTCTTGCCACTTCCGACCGGTCTCAACATTGGAGGCTGAACTCTTTGCGGTGCCGCTGACACTCGCGCGAATGGGCAATCGCAGTTCAAACTCCGAGCCACAACCTTCGCCGTCACTTCGCGGTATCAATTGCCCGCCGTGCTGGGAAACGATCCGGTAGGAGATACTCAGCCCCAACCCGGTACCGGTGCCGTCGCGCCGACGCGTGTAGAAGGGTTCGAACAGATGCTGCATGACATCGGGAGTCATCCCACATCCCGAGTCGCGGACTCGAATACTGGCAAACGCCCCGTCATTTCGCAGAACGATATCGACCCGGCCGTCGCTGTCGACACTTTCCATCGCGTTGGTGACGAGGTTCAACACCACCTGACGAATCTCTTGCGAGTTCGCATAGGCAATCACATCTTCGTTCACATCGACGGAGATCTTTTTGCATTTGTACTTTCCGAGCGTTCCGATCATCTCAACCACATCGCTGACCAATGGCCCCACGCTGATACTGTCGCGGTCGACATGACCGACGCGGCTGAAACTCAACATGCGTTCGGTAATCGATTTACACCGATACGCTTCGCCCTGGATCCGCTGCAAATTCTCCTGCATCGTCTCCATGAACTCCGAGTCAAGGAATCGTTCATCTTCGGGGTACATCAACAGATCGTTGACACGTGACTCAAGTGCCTCGGCACTCCACGCGATCGCGGCCATCGGGTTGTTGATCTCATGGGCAAACCCCGCGGCGAGGAATCCGACGCCGGCGAGTTGCTCGTTACGGATGACTTCGCGAGAGCGCACCTTGACCTCTTCGTCCTTCTCTTTGCAGATCTTTTGGATGTGCAACATGCTGTGCCGAAATCGGTCAGTCATTTGGTTGAGTATTTCGCCGAGTTCGCCGATCTCGTCTTCACTGCCCATTTCGATCCGGTGACGATACTGACCACGGGCAACTAAGCGAGCCCCCATCACCAAGTTGCTGAACGGGCCGATGACCATCATCTGGAAGTACCAAACCATGGTCGCCGTGATCAGTGCCGCGATCGCGAGCGCAATCCACGCACCCGCGATGCCGGCCTGATGCTGCAGCTTGACGTGATCGCTGAAGCTAGCCATTTGGCTGTGGATGAGATCGAGGTGCTCTTGCGTTTGATAAACCAACTGAGCGAGCCGGCCTGACAATTCGTTGCAGCCGTTCTGCGCGTACACCGCCACCGCGCGAGGATCTTGCCGCATCCGGTCGGATTGATGGATGGTGTTGCCGATTGCGACCACCGACGCACGTTGCTCTTGGGTGTCGATCAGCGTTGCCGAAAGCCCTCCCACGTTATCCGCCTGCATACTCGCGGGCAGCGCACAGTCGCGCATCGAGTAATCCAGTCCGATTGCATCGGCGTAGCGGTTGAACGTCAGCAGCAACTCGAACATCGCCTGATCAAAATTCGCGCGTTCGAGTTTCAGATCCGATTCCGCAAGCACGGACGAGTCGATCATCCCTTCACGAGATTTCATCAGACAAATTCGCGTGTTGCTGTCTCGCGCCGCCGTCGCCCATTGACTCAGCTCCGTCGCCAATGACAACTCAGTTGCTCGAGTGCTGATCGCGTCGGCGAGAGACCGGTAGCGGTAGAAACCGACCAAACCGACGATGGTCAATAACACGATGGTGAACACGAGCGTCACGACACCAAAAAACAACTTGGTACGGATCGAATGCCGTTGGAGCAAACCGGTCACCGGTGCAGCACGCTTCCATTGCCCGGAATCCGCAACGTTCGTGACGGCAAATGAACCGCCAGACGTGACGCTGGAATCGAATGCTCCCCAGACGCTTGCATCGTTCGAGCCGCTGGCATTTAGGTCGACATGCGTACCGTCAAGATCAGATCCGTCGTCCGCTTTGTTCGTTGCCGCAACAGCCTGATCACCGCTGAATTGACCGGCTGGCGACGCAAAGTCGGGAGCTTCGCCGCGGCGGCTCGAATCGTCCTTCGAGAAGAGACGAATGCCAGAACGCAAGAAATTTCGAGGTTTGCGCATCGTACGGCCTCCCAGGCCCATGACTCGCGTGAAACATCCATGTAACTCGAGCCCACAGGGTATCGCCGGCCCGATCAGATATCAAGGTCGCTTTGTCGTGAAACCGCGGCGGTGCACCGAGGCGGTCCCGCAGGGCAAAGGCATGCAGGGGCTGAGAATGGACGGATCAACCATTTGTTCGTGACCCGAGACGGGAATTTTCGCCTCATTCGCTTCACCACCCACGACGCATCGGTTTTTCGCCGGACACGACAACTCCTCGGGACATCACGATCCTTGGATATTTCCGGTTGGTCATCGAATGTCGCGCTATAATCGAACTCACTCGTGAAAATAGAGGGCATTTTGACGCGGAATGACCGCCGTACGATTGACCAAATCCTGTGAGGCAAATACTCTTTCCGGCTAATTCCCGGTACTGAACCCGGCGTGAGTGAGCGCCTCCTGACGGCAAGACTGCCGTCGATCTGCGGTTTGGGCCGAATCGGATCCCAAATCATGAACCCCCACAGGGACATTTAGCGACGATGGCAAAGAAATCTGACGCAGCCAAAATGGTTTATTACTTCGGTAAAAAGAAAACCGAAGGCAAGGGTCACCCGAAAGCACTCTTGGGCGGCAAAGGTCTCAACCTCGCCGAAATGACCTCAATCGGGCTGCCTGTGCCTCCCGGATTCACCATCACCACCGAAGTTTGTGGTGACTATTACAAAAGCGGCAAGCAACTTCCGGCTGGCCTGATGGACGAAGTTCACGAGGCTGTGAAAACCCTCGAAGACGAACTCGGCAAGAAATTCGGCGACAACGACAACCCTCTCCTGGTCAGCGTCCGCAGCGGTGCGGCAGTCTCGATGCCCGGGATGATGAACACGATTCTCAACCTTGGTCTCAACGATGCCGCCGCTGAAGGCCTCGCCAAAGCGACCAAGAACGAACGATTCGCGTACGACGCCTATCGCCGTTTGATCAACATGTACGGCGACGTTGTGATGGGCTTGCCTCACCACAGCTTTGAAGAAGCGTTCGACAAGATCAAGAAGAAGTACAAGGTCACCGAAGACACCGACGTGCCAGCCGAAGGTCTTCGCGAACTTTGCGACGCTTACAAGGCCGTCTACAAAAAAGACGCCGGCGAAGATTTCCCACAAGATCCGATCAAGCAATTGCAACTCGCGATCGAAGCCGTTTTCGGTTCGTGGAACGCCGATCGTGCGATCTCGTATCGCCGAATCGAAGCCGCCAAGGGCAACTCGGAAATCGCAAACTTGATCGGTACCGCCGTCAACGTCCAAGCCATGGTTTATGGCAACATGGGCGACGACTCGGGAACGGGCGTCGGTTTCACCCGCGACCCGAACACCGGACAGAACAAATTCTACGGTGAATTCTTGATCAACGCCCAAGGCGAAGACGTCGTCGCTGGGATCCGCACCCCACAACCGGTTGCCGAAATGGGCAAGTGGGACAAAGCGGCTCACAAGGAATTGATGGAAATCAAGAAGACGCTCGAAACGCATTACAAAGAAATGCAGGACATCGAGTTCACCATCGAGAAGGGCAAGCTGTTCATGCTGCAAACCCGTACGGGCAAGCGGAACGGCATCGCTGCCGTCAAGATCGCCTGCGACATGGTCAAGGAAGGACTGATCACGGAGAAGGAGGCCGTCCTTCGCGTTCCTGCTTCGGACTTGACTCACTGCCTCTTGCCGTCGTTCAAACCGACCGCTCGCAACGCAGCCGACGTTCTCTGCCGCGGCCTCAACGCTTCGCCCGGTGCAGCCGTTGGTAAACTCGCTTTCACCGCACACGAAGCCCGTAGTCGCTTTGAAAACGGCGAAAACGTGATCCTCGTTCGTCGCGAAACCAGCCCCGAAGACGTCGAAGGCATGTCGGCCGCGGTTGGAATTCTGACCAGCACCGGTGGTGCCACCAGCCACGCTGCTGTGGTTGCTCGCGGTTGGGGCAAGTGCTGCGTTGCCGGTGCCGGCGACATTCATATCAATGAAAAAGCCAAGAAGATCACCGTCACCGATGCCGAAGGCAACAACCGCACCTTCACCGACAAGGACACCATCAGTCTTGACGGCACGACGGGTGAAGTCATGGCTGGCGAAGTCGAAACCCAAGAACCAAAACTTTCGGGTGACTTTGCCAAACTGATGCAATGGGCCGACAAGTATCGCACCCTCAAGATCCGCACCAACGCGGATTCGCCTGCTGATAGCAAGCGGGCACGTGACTTCGGCGCCGAAGGTATCGGTCTTTGCCGTACCGAGCACATGTTCTTTGAAGCCGATCGCATCATCCACATGCGTTCGATGATCCTTGCGGACACCGAAGCAGATCGTCGTGCGGCACTCAAGAAGTTGCTTCCTTTCCAACGCAAAGACTTCGAAGGCATCTTCAAAGCGATGGCCGGTTGCCCGGTTACTGTGCGTTTACTTGACCCACCATTGCACGAGTTCTTGCCTCACGAAGCAGCCGCTCAAAAGCAAATGGCGGAAGAACTCGACGTTAAACCTGCCGAGATCAAGAAACGCAGCGCGGCTCTTCACGAGTCCAACCCGATGCTCGGTCACCGCGGTTGCCGCTTGAGCATCACGTATCCCGAAATTCTCGAGATGCAAGTTCAAGCGATCGTCGAAGCCGCAATCTCGTGTGCCAAGAAGAAGATTGACGCACAACCAGAGATCATGATCCCGCTCATCGGAACCGCTGCGGAACTCCGGATCCTCCGCGAGAAGGTCGAGCAAACGATCGAGAAGACTGTTGCCGCGAAGAAGTTCGAAGGCAAGTTGAACATTCTGATCGGAACGATGATCGAAATCCCACGTGCTTGCTTGACAGCAGACGACGTCGCCGAGT
This sequence comes from Aporhodopirellula aestuarii, assembly GCF_023701485.1. Taxonomy (GTDB): domain Bacteria; phylum Planctomycetota; class Planctomycetia; order Pirellulales; family Pirellulaceae; genus Rhodopirellula; species Rhodopirellula aestuarii. The sequence continues at coordinate 10,859 of NZ_JAMQBK010000004.1, read as the reverse complement.
ACGCCGACTTCTTCAGCTTCGGCACCAACGACTTGACCCAAATGACGTTCGGCTACAGCCGTGACGACGTCGGCGGTTTCTTGCCCGATTACATCGAGCACAAGATCGTTCCTGTCGACCCGTTCCAATCGCTCGACCAAAACGGTGTCGGACAATTGGTCGAAATGGGCGTCTCGAAAGGACGCAGCACCAAGACCAAACTCAAGATCGGTATCTGCGGCGAACACGGTGGCGACCCCGCCTCCGTCGCGTTCTGCAACAAGGTCGGTCTGGACTACGTCTCGTGCAGCCCGTTCCGTGTGCCGATCGCACGATTGGCTGCCGCCCAAGCTGCCCTGCAGCAAGCAAAGTAGTTTGATTCGCCTCGATTGAGGCGTTCAATGAATAAACCGCACCCTCCCCGTGCAATTGGCCGGGGAGGGTGTTGCGTTGTTTTTCCCCCTATCTTTCAACTCTGCGAAACACCCCTGTCATGTCCGATATTCACGCTCAGTACAACGAAGTTGAAAAACTGATTGATGACGAGAAGTTCGACGAAGCCGCAGCCGAACTCGAAAAGATTCTCGCCGAAGACGACACCTTCGTACTCGCCCACCTCGCTTTGGCACGCGTTTACACCAAGACCGGTGATCACGAGAAAGCGGTTAAGCACGGCGAAAGAGTCTGTGAACTCGAACCCGAAGACGCGTTCAACTTCACCGCCATGAGCGTCACCTACCAAAAAGCCTGGGCGGGCACCCAGGACCAGGAATACATCCGCAAAGCCGAAGACGCGATGGCTCGAGCCCAACAGCTCAACGCGCGTTAGTCTGACGGCGAGACCGTTCCGACGCGTCCCGTTCGATTCACTCTTTATCCCGGCCGGTATGTCCGGCCTCTTCCGCGACGTGATTTGGTTGCCATGAAAGCCTACCCACTTCAATTCAAACCCGTCCTGAAGCAAACGATTTGGGGAGGCCGCCTGCTCGGCGAACGCCTCGGCAAACCCATCGGCGATGAATCGGACTACGCCGAGAGCTGGGAGGTTGTCGATCACGGAGCGGACCAAAGCGTCGTCACGTCGGGAGAACTGGCAGGCAAGACGCTGAAAGATTTATTGACGGACCATTGCGATTGGCTGATGGGTGAAGCCGCCCAGAGCAGCTTTCCGTTGCTGCTGAAGTATCTCGATTGCAACCGAGTGCTCTCCGTCCAAGTTCACCCGTCAGACGAATACGGCGCCCGCATGCCGGTGCCGGATCTCGGCAAAACGGAAGCTTGGTATATCGTCGACGCCAAACCAGGCTCGGTCATCTACGCCGGCCTGAAATCGGGAGTCGACGCGCCGGCTCTCAAAGAGGCGATCGAACAAGGACGGGCCGAAGACGTGCTGCATCAATTCGAACCTCAACCCGGCGATTGCGTTTTCATCCCCGCTGGAACCGTCCATGCCATCGGCGCCGGACTGCTCGTCGCGGAAATTCAGCAATCCAGCGACACGACCTTCCGTCTCTACGACTGGAACCGGGTCGACGCCAACGGTAACGGTCGTGAGCTGCATATTCAGCAAAGCCTCGACGTGACCGATTTTGAACGTGGTCCCGTCGAACCGGTCCGTATCGACCGGTCCTCAAACGGCTGGCAAACACTCGTCGAATGCGACAAGTTCAAGCTCCGCGCGATCAGCAACGGAAGCGAAAGCGTGGGAGGTGACAACCGCTTCCACATCATCACCGTCCCACAAGGGCAAGCCACGTTGATAACGGATTCGCAGCGTTATGACCTCACTGCCGGTGACTCGGTACTCCTGCCGGCTGCCCACGACGCCGTCACGCTTAACCTCAGCGACGACACTGTTGTCCTGACGATGACGTAGCCAAACGGCCGGGATACCATCACACGTATCTATGACGTTCGGCGTCGCAGCGATGACGCCATGGGTAATTCGATATGGCCACTTCCTCAAACCGAGCTTCTGGATTCGCCTGCATTTTCACGGGCGGGCGTAGTATGTTAGGCCTGCGTGTGCTCGCGATCGCTTTTTTGAGCATCTGGCTGGGCTCGCTGTATCTTGCCTACGACATCTTCTATCACCTCGGCATCAATCCTGCCGACGGCTACGACGGAAATCTCGCACCGTTATCGCATCGCATCGGACTTTCCTCGTTTGTTGGTGTGTCGATATCCAGCGTCTACTTTTTCATGGTGTTCATCGAGCACCACGTTGTCACCCAAATACTGCTGTCCGACGACAAGCAAACACTCCGCTTCAAGACGATGGGCTGGCTAAGTTGGCGTCCAATCGATATCCCACCAAATGACTTGATCAAAGCGACCGAGCAACATCACGCCAGTGGCGACTCATCCGTAACGGTTCCGCGATTGAGGTTGCGTATCCGTAATCGTAAATGGTCCCTGTGGATACAATTGCCGGGCAAAGTCGTGGACGAGAAAGCGTTCAGGCGATACGTGCTGCGGAAGTAAAATTGAGCTGTCTTAATTCTCACGTCACACGGATCGCAGAGCGTCGCGGGTGCCCCTCCGATTCGCGTACTTCACGACTGACGCATATAATCAAACGCGTCGTTTGCCTGAACTTGAGGGTTGCCTGAACCGGAGGTCTCACCCCTATTTTCAATGCTGATGAAGCACGAGATGACCTGGAAAACGTTCCAGACGCTCGAGATAGATACCTCCCGATCCATAGAACGGGCCCAGCGCGTCGCGCCATTTGAGCACAACGACCAAGTCGACGTCCGCACCACCCATCTCCAGATGCACCGCGATACGATCATGAATCATCGGATCCTCATGAATCAGACCGATTGACTTGGCGCCCACGTCGCGAGTGATCATCTCAAAGGGATCACTCGTTGGCTGATTCAGCTCATCGACTGCCACGCCGACGACTGGGACCGTCATTGGAAAACGCTCTTCACGACGACGTTGGCGTCCCTTGTACAAGGTCGCATTGACAAACTGACGTCTTGCGAACGCGACGAGCTCGGGAGAAAGCGTCCCCGAATAACCGAAATTGTCGATTGTAAGGCTCAACGGTCTACCTATTGAAAGGAGTTCAATGGCGTTCCTGGGCTAAACGCGAGACTGACTAACAAGCGGGGCACTACAAATATGCGTGACAATCCAAGCACGCAACGGCAAAAACTCCACGTTTGGACTCAACACTGACTGTGACGCCTCCGTCGACCTAACGATTATCATCGTTTTTCACGTTGTTCCTCCCAACGACCTCACCCAACGTCGGTCGCCAGTGCCGAGCATCTCAGGACCGAGCGGAAATTGGACCAAGTCGTAGAGCATGCTCAAACCCTACTGTGCCTCGGCAGCCTGCTTTCGATTCGTCTTCTTTTGCACGTTCTTCTTCTTCGCGGGTGGCTTGGGAAGCACGTCCGCTGACCTAGCCCACTGAAGCCACTGTTTCCTCAGGGTTTCGGCCAATTCAGGCTTCTGCTCGATGAGATCATGTTGCTCAGTACGATCGCCGGCCAAGTCAAACAGTTCCCATTGCCCTTTCGCGCCACGACGAACCAATTTGTTATCGCGGACACGGATAGCTGCGTTCCCTTCGTGCTCCCAATACAACGTTCGCTCGGCGAATTCGCCTTCACCCGTCAACAGTGGTCGCAGACTTTGGCCCTGCATCGGGGTGATCTGATGATCTTTGTATTCGGAAGGATAGGCCGCGCCGGCGAGATCGACGCACGTCGCCATGATGTCGATCAAATGAGTCGGTGATGTGATCCATCCATCGGCTCCCCTGCGAGGTTTGACCTCTGCCGGCCAATGAGCGATCAACGGCGTGGCGATACCGCCCTCGTGGTTGTAGTGCTTGTACATGCGAAAAGGCGTATTGTTCAAATGAGCCCAGCACCGGCCGACAAACACGTTCGAGTGCGGGTCGCCCGGATGATCGCCTTCATATCGACCATTAATTCCCGCCTCTGCATTCCCGCCGTTGTCCGAGAGAAACAGAATCAGCGTGTTATCGAGCTGGTTGCGTTCTTTTAATGCGGCCACCAGCTTGCCAATATTCTTGTCGACTTCGTCAATCATGGCAGCGTAGATCGCCATGATGTCGTCGTAACGTTTTTGCTCCTGGGTCGAGAGCGAATCCCACGCCGGGATTTCCTCGGGACGGGGTTCTAGTTCCCAGGTCTCCTCGATCAAACCCGATGCGATCTGACGAGCGTAGCGTTGCTCTCGGAGCTTGTCCCAGCCCTGGATGTACTTCCCACGATACTTGGCGATCGTTTCCTCGGGTGCCATGCATGGGAAGTGAGGCGCCGCATGCGCCAGATACCAGAAGAACGGTTGTTCGTCTCGGATCGCTTCATCGACGAACTCGATTCCCGCTTCCGTCCAGAGATCCGCCCCATACCAAGGCGGATTGAACTGCGGATCATCACGTGAGATTTCCTGACCGTTGAGCATCAATTTGGTGCCCCCCTTCGATCCGGTCTGATTCGAGAAGTGCAATCCTCCCGCGGGGGTGTTTAAGCTGCGATCAAAACCACGCGTCGATGGAGTGCAGCCACTGTTGGAACCAACATGCCACTTGCCGGTCATCACGGTGAAATACCCAGCCCCGCCCAACACTTCTGCCATCGTCACGCAGCGATCGTTGAGATGCCCTCGGTAACCGGGAACTCCCTGGTCGGTTGTCATGTGACCAATTCCCGCTTGATGTGAATACAGACCCGTCAACAGCGACGCCCGGGTCGGACAGCAGCGACCGGTATTGTAGAACTGTGAAAAACGCACGCCATCGTCCGCGAGTGAATCTAAGTTTGGCGTCGGGATCTCACTGCCATAGCTGCCGATATCGGAAAATCCCATATCGTCGACCATGATCACGATGATATTAGGTCGTTCGGCGGCTGACGCGGAGGCTGGGTGGACGCACAAACAAACGAGCGTCAGCAGAAGGAGGTTTTTCACTGTCAGGTCCAGGTTTGGGGGAATCTGTTTTAACGTCATCATGGATTTGCTTTCCACGCCGGATGACCCGCGTCGATCGGCAACCCCGCATTCCAATCCATCAACGCCTTGTGCAATCGAGCGGCAACGGCAGAGTTCTCGCTGCAAACGTTGTTCGACTCTGACACATCGGCTTGCAAATCATACAACATCGGCGTGCTGCCATCATAATTGACGAGGTACTTCCACTTGCCGTCACGCACCGCGAGGTCCGGATTGTCCTCTTTCATACCGTGCCCAAACCCAGGCCGGTCAGGTGGCCTTCGCCAAAAGATTGGCGAGTCCCGTTTCTTTTTCGTTTTGCCGAGCAGACAATCGGCGAAGTCTTCGCCATCGAGCAGCACACCATTAGGCAAGTCCGCGTTGGTGATCGCGTACAGCGAGCGGTTGATGTCGAGAGCACATAGCACCGATTCATCATTGGTCGTCCCCGCCACGCCGTCTGCGAGCAATCCCGGTCCCCAAACAATCAACGGCGAACGAATGCCTCCTTCGTACAGCCATGTTTTTGATCCACGCAGCGGATCGGCGGACCCAGCACCGTCCTCGGGACCGTTGTCGGACATGATCAAGATCAACGTGTTGTTCTTTAAACTCGGATCTTCTCGAATGCGATCAAACAGTTTCGCGAGCTGCTGGTCCATCGCGTCCAAGACGGCGTAATACAACTCACGTTTACTCTCATCCGTTCGGTCCCGCAAAACCTTGGGTGGAAAAAACGGTCCGTGAACATCATCCGGCCACACGTTCACAAAGAATGGTTTGCCATCCGACTGAGTTTGATTGATGAACGACAACGCCTCGTCAACAAACGCCGCCGTCACGACGGAACGATCTTCCCAGCGAATCGGACCGCGACCGAGATTGTCCGAACCGAGCGCATGTTTCTTCGGTGGCTTGCCATCATACGCATCCTTGAGTGGTAAGACTCTCGGCCCCAATCCCTCAAAATTGGTGAGGCTTTGGTCAAATCCGTACTCGGTAATTAAGGGTGCTTCGCCAACATCCCGCTGTCCACCCATATGCCATTTCCCGAAATGCCCGGTCGCGTACCCCGCCTCGTGAACTTGGCGAGCGAGCATGGGGGCTTTCAAATCCAACCACTGATCCATCCCGCGTTGGCGATTGATTTGGCGATTGCTTAGAAACGAGCTGATCCGCCAACGATGCGGGTATTGTCCGGTCGACAACGCCACGCGAGAAGGCGAACAGATTGGCGAGTTGACATAGAAATTCGTGAACCGAATCCCTTCGGCAGCGACCCGATCGATGTGCTCCGTCTTCGTCCGCCTCCCATCAAAACACGACAGGTCAGACCACCCCATGTCGTCGATAAACACCGTCAAGACGTTGGGATGTTCGTTCGCGTGAAGCGACGTCGTCACGCACGTCAGGCACGCGAACAACAAAAACTGAATTCGATCGAGAATCATGAGCAAGTCCGGGTTTTCTAGATTCGCAATTGGTCAGCGACTGGTCTGCCACACCAACCTCTTCCATACGCGTCGCAAGCCAAAATCTCGACAAGAGAATCGCGACATTCTACCGAATTGCCGCTACTCAAAGGCGATCCCACCGATTCTGCCCTCACGGCCACCTTTAGCTGCGGACGCCAGCAACTTGCGTCCAACGATCTGGCAGGGTCAGACGCGATGTGAATTCGCTCTACCAAGTCCCCCGTTGCTACGGCAAAAAAGACAACTCCGCTTTTCCCGCGTCCTTCAAATCGCTTCCAATCTACGCAGACGTCTCGTCGCCGCGTTATCATGAGGAAAACGACGCGTGCCGACTTCCTCACGCCTTCGTTTTTTCCCTCCCCACGTTCCAGCGTCCATCTCTCACGCTGCTTCCATACCCTCCCTGGCAACTCCGCCCCCAAAAACCTCCACCCCACCTTTGGTCATGCGTACAGAATCATTGCAACGACGCCCATTTCAGCGGCGTCATTTGTTGCGAGCCGCCGGCGTTTCGATCTCGCTGCCATTCTTCGCCTCGTTGAAAGCATCGGGAGATCGACCACCGACCCGATCAACGAAACAGCGAATGGTATGTATCGGCAACATGCTCGGTTTCTACCCCGACGCATTCTGGCCCCAAGTCGAACCGACAACGACCACTTCAACATTGAAAACCGAGGGATGGTTGGAGACGAAAGACTTTCAGTGGGGACGCACCACCGCTGGTCTCGAACCGCTACGTGATCATCTGAGTGTGATCTCTGGTCTGGACCATGGACTCAAAGGCGGTCACTTCGCCATCCATGCTTTTCTTTCGGGCGTCAGACAAATCGATGCGAAATCGATGCCGATGGCGAACGTCACCATCGATCAGTACGCCGCGGACTTCATTGCTGGACAAACGCGGTTCCCAACGTTGACGATCGGAAGCGAATCAGGCATCCATCAAGGGTGTCAGTTGTCATGGACGAGGAGCGGAACGCGTGTGCCACCAATCCCAGGCCCGCAACAACTGTTCGAGAAACTGTTTATTGGAAACGACGCGAAGAGCCGCGACGCGGAACTCGATCGCGTCCGGATGCAAAACTCGATCCTCGACCTAGTCCGCGACAGCGCCAAAGATCTATCACGAGGACTCAACCGCCGCGACCAAGAGAAACTCGACGAATACATGACGTCGGTACGTGATGTAGAAAAACGAATCGCGCTGCGACGCAATTGGATCGATATCCCCAAGCCCGACGCTCCATTTGCCCAGCCCAAGAACCGCAACATGGTTGAAGACCTACCCTTGCTTTATGATCTCATCGTACTCGCGTTACAAACCGATTCGACACGCATCGCGACGCTAGAAATTGGCGGCGATTTTAATCCGAACGATCTCGGCGTGAGTGGTGGTTACCACGGTCTCTCTCACCACGGCCAGCGGACTGAGAACATTGAGAAACTGATCACGTTGGAAACCTACCAAGTTGAACAATTCGCCCGCTTCGTCGACAAACTCAACGAGTTGACGGACGAGAACGGCACGCTGCTGAGCCAAACAACGGTGCTGTTCGGCAGCGGCATGGGAAACGCCAACTCGCATACGAACACCAATCTGCCGGTCATCTTGGCTGGTGGCGGATTCCAGCACGGTCGACATTTGGCATTCGACCCCAAATCCAACTCCCGACCGCCGTTGACCAATCTCTTTGTCTCGATGCTTCAGAACTTCGGATTGGAAACTGAGCAATTCGCGACCAGCACGGGAACGCTGCGAGGGCTGGCATGATGCGTTCCCGATTCTCGTACCGATCTTGGGTCCGCCCCGCAATGATCGTTGCGGCACTGATCTCGCCTCCGACAGTGCTTAAGTCAACCGCCGCGGACTCATCCCCGGCCGCGTTCCTTGATCGATACTGCATCGAATGTCACGCAGCGGATGATCCATCTGGAGAGCGTGAATTCGAGTCGTTGGAACTTTCGAAATCGCACGTTGACAACCAAGTCGCGATTCAAGAAATCATCGACCAACTCACCCTGCAAACGATGCCTCCCGATGACGCTGACCAGCCTTCCACCCAAGAACGTCTCCACGCGATCAACCAGCTGACGAATCGCTTGTCGAAAATGCGACAACAAACGGTGAGCACCGGCGGACAAACCGTATTGCGGCGTCTTTCGAACCGCGAATACCGCCGCACCATCGGCGACCTTCTGGGAATCGACATGACGATGTTTGATCCCACGATCGAGTTCCCGGGAGACAACCTCTACGGCCAATTCGACAACGTCGGCGACGCGCTCGTCATGTCCGAACATCTGATGCAAAGGTATCTCGATGCGGCAGACGTCTGCGTGGAAAAAGCCTTCGCAATCACAAATCAAATTAAGCCGCATACCTGGTCATACAGCAAGGATTTTTTCCAACAAGCCGAACTCAATGCGGCACATAAGCGTGCCTTCCAAAGCAAGTTCATTTGCCTTTACGACCACCCGTTCAATGACAAACCAGAAGGAGCCTACGGTCACCTGTCAAACTTTCCAAACGGCGTGCCCGTCGATGGCGTGTATGAAATCCGCGTGCTCGCCAAGGCAATGAACCGCGATACACCTTACAGCAACAAGGCGGTCCGCATCGATCTGAGCGAACCGTTTCGAATGGGCATTCGACCGGGCGATACAGCGATCGGTGACATGGTCCACACCCAACCAATCGATGTCAAACTTGCCGAGACGATCGTGTCGGATGACGATTTCCAGTGGTACACGTTCCGCATTCCGCTCGATCGCGGCTTTGCTCCGCGATTCACATTCGAAAACGGAGCACACGACTTCCGTGGTTCGATCGGGCGCGTCTATCGGCTGCATCGCGACCTACTGCCCGAACCGGCAAAGAAGGCCAAGGGCATCTTCGATCAACGCATTCAACTGATCACCTACGGTGCGATGCCGCATATTCGGATCGACCAAGTCGAAATACGGGGACCGTTGAACAATGACGAATTGACGCTCAGCCAGAATCTGCTGCTGGGCGATGCGGAATTCGATGAATCACGAAAAATGGAACTTTTGACGCGTTTTGCCGAACGGGCGTTTCGTCGCCCGATCAGTGAAGACGAACTCAGCCGCTTCGAAGCATTCTATCAGTCGCGACGTGACGACGGACGAGACGCCACCGACTCGTTCAAAGACACGCTCAAAGCAATCCTATGTTCACCGAACTTTTTGTATTTCCAGCATTCAAACACCGCGGCTGGTCTGTCCCCGCACGCACTCGCCGAACGATTGTCCTATTTCCTCACGTCGTCAATGCCCGACGAGAAACTGCGGGACGTTGCCGATCGTGGTGAACTTACGCGTGCCGACGTCCGACGACGCGAGGCCAAACGGCTTCTCGCCGACGAACGTTCGGACGCATTCATTGCCGACTTCCTAGACAGTTGGCTGGGGCTGCGTTCGCTCGGTAGCATGCCGCCGGACCCGAACGAGTTTTGGTTCTACTACGCCGCCGATTTGCAGCGTGACATGAAGACCGAAACACAAATGTTCGTGCGTGATCTCATCAACCGAAACGCTTCGGCGCTCGAATTAATCGACGCCGACTATTCGTTCATCAATCGTGATTTAGCCAGGCTGTACGGCGTCGAGCAACGCGTTTCGACGGAATCCGCGGAAGTGTTTCACCGAGTCAAATTTGAAGACCGCCGACGTGGAGGACTTCTCGGCCACGCGAGCATTTTGACCGTGTCGGCAAATGGCATCGAGACATCGCCGGTCATTCGCGGCGTCTGGCTCCTCGAAAACATCCTTGGCACGCCAACACCCCCGCCACCAGACAACGTGCCCGCGATCGAACCGGATACTCGCGGTGCGTCAACCATTCGCGACCAGCTGAGTAAGCACCGTTCGGATGCAACGTGCAATCAATGCCATCGCAAAATCGATCCACTCGGTTTCGCATTAGAAGTCTTCGATCCGATCGGGCAACATCGAGCGTTTTATGACTCCAAACGCAAGAAGCCAATCGACGCTTCCGGACAACTTCCCGGAAGCGATCCTTTCGTCGGTCCAGCGGGTCTACGACGACAACTGCTTCATCAGAAAGAGTTCTTCGTTCGCACGCTCACCGAAGCGTTACTGACGCAAGCTCTCGGACGACGAATCGAACTCACCGACCGAGCATCAATCGATTCCATTCTCGCGGGACTCTCACACGACGATTACCCGATGGGCGATCTCATCGAATCGATCGTTGCGAGCGATCTGTTTCGACGATAACGCCTCCGACGGATTGCGGGCGTGTTAGCTGGATAAAACCACTTTTCATGCAGCTCGCTCTCTCGGGACATTGATTGCTTTATTGCTATTTTCAACGGAACGACGCAACCCATCGGGTCCCGCGTTACCGGACGGCTCGCGGCGTTCCGCTAGTGCGCCTGT